>NZ_CP076326.1:2653342-3316678 GCF_018771565.1 Thermoflexus hugenholtzii
ACTTCAGGGTCCCCCGGATATGCTGGATGAACTCCTCCGGCTTCACCCGGGGCCGTCCCCGCTCGTCCAGCATAAGATCCCACTTGTTGACCACCAGGATCACGCTGCGGGCCTCATCCACCACCATCCCGCCGATCACCGCGTCCTGATGGGTGACGCCCTCCTGCGCGTCCAGCACCAGGAGGACGACGTCGCTGCGCTGGATGGCCCGCAGGGCCCGCAGGACGCTGTAGCGCTCGATCCCCGGCCGGATTTGGCCCCGCCGGCGGATCCCGGCCGTGTCGATGAGGATGATCCTCTTCCCCTCCCACTCGACAGGCGTGTCGATGGCGTCCCGCGTGGTTCCGGGGATGGGGCTGACGATCACCCGCTCCTCCCCCAGGATGGCGTTGAGCAACGAGGACTTCCCGACGTTGGGGCGCCCGACGATGGCGATGCGGATGCCCTCTTCCTCCTCCGCTTCGGCCAGGCCCGGCAGGGCAGCCACGATGGCGTCCAGCAGCTCGCCGATGCCGGTGCCATGGAGGGCGGAGATGGGGTAGACCTCCCCCAATCCCAGCCGGTAGAACTCCACCGCCGCTTCCCGTAACTCGGGGTTATCCGCCTTGTTCGCGGCCACCAGCACCGGCTTCTGCGTCCGCCGCAGGACCTCCGCCACGGCTTCGTCGGCGGCGGTGAGGCCGGCCTGGACGTCCACCACCATGACCAGGACGTCAGCCTCGGCGATGGCGATCTCGGCCTGGGCGCGGATCTGAGGGATAAAGGCGGCGGAGTCTTCCGCCAGAGGCTGGGCCGGCCGGAGGCCGGCCTCCGCCTTGGGAGGCAACACCTCCAGCCCGCCCGTGTCCACCAGGGTGAAGGCGAAGCCGTTCCAGATCACCTCCCCGTGGAGGCGATCCCGCGTCGTCCCCGGGCGTTCGTCCACCAGGGCCAGCCGCTGACCGATCAGCCGGTTGAAGAGGGAGGACTTCCCCACGTTGGGCCGCCCCACCAGGGCGACCATCGGCTTGCGCGTCGCCATGTTCCGGAACCGCCGGAAACCCGTGCTGGGCACCCCGTTGTTGAGCGGAGGATCAAACGGGCTGGGGATCCGCCCCGTGAGGCCCCCAGCCCTCAAGTTCATTATAATAATAAAGATCCAAGGGGACCGGAGCCCCTCATCCCGTCGGGAGGAATCCATGCGCGAAATCACCGTGGCAGCTGTGCAAATGGACGCGCGTCTGAACGAAATGGAAGACAACCTGTCCCGCATGGCGGAATGGATCGCCCGGGTCGCCAGCGAGCAGCGGGTCGATCTGATCGTCTTCCCTGAGCTGGTGACCACGGGCTACGAATGCGGCGCCCGCTTCACCGAATGGGCCCAGCGGATCCCCGGTCCCTCCACCCACCGCATCGCCCAGCGGGCAAGAGAGTTCGGGGTCCACGTGGTGTTCGGGATGGCCGTCCGGGAACGGGTGGAGACCATCCTCTACAACTCCGCGGTGGTGATCGGGCCGGATGGGGAAACCCTGGGGGTTTACCATAAGGTGCACCTGAAGGGGGAGGAGCGGCTGCTCTTCCGGGGCGGCTACCGGTTCCCTGTCTTCGAGACCGGTTTCGGATGGCTGGGGGTGTTGCTGGGGTGGGACCTCCTGTTCCCGGAGGCCGCCCGGGTGCTGGCCCTCAGCGGGGCGGAGCTCCTGGCGGTCCCGGCGGCCTGGGAGCAGCCCTTGCGGGAGGAATGGCGGATTGTGACCCGGGCCCGGGCGCTGGAGAACACGTTCTTCCTGGTGGCGGCCAACCGCGTCGGCAAGGAGGTGACTTACGAGTTCGTCGGCGACTCCATGATCCTCGGGCCGCGGGGTCAGGTCTTCGCCTCCCTGGATGAGCCGATGGAGGGCTACGTGGTGGCCCGCATCGACCTGGAGGAGGTCCGTCGCCAGCGGGAAGAGCTTCAGGTCCTCCAGGCCCGCCAGCCCAACAGCTATCGGCTCCTGGCCAAGCCCTACTGAGCCGGGGCCCAGCCGCGCGATCGGAAACCAAGACCAAGGTTCGGGGCGAAAGCCCTTCCTACGAAAAATTTGCTTTGTAGGAGGCTTTCGCCGCGACCCTTGCCTCATCGAAGACCGAAGTTCGGGGCCAGAGTCCCTCCTACAAAGATCGATCTCTTGCGAATGAGGACGGAGAATGGGTGCGGAGCGATGGCGGGCGTGGGCGGAGCCGATCCTGGCCCGGCTGGCCCGCGGGCTGGATTCGCTGGGGATCCATCCGAACGCGGTGACGGTCCTGGGTTTCCTGCTCAGCCTGGGAGCCGGGCTGCTGGTCGGCCTGGGGCTCCGATGGGGTGCCGCGGCGCTCTGGGCCCTCAGCGGGCTCTGTGACGCCCTGGATGGGTCGCTGGCCCGCCTCTCCGGCAAGGCCTCCCCGGCGGGGGCTTTCCTGGATTCCACGCTGGATCGTTACAGCGATGGGGCGATCCTGCTCGGCATCGGGGCGGCCTGGCAACGGGCCGGCGCCCCGTGGGGCGGATGGGTGGCCGGGTTCGCGCTCCTGGGCGCCCTGATGGTCAGCTACGCCCGTGCCCGCGGGGAGGGGCTGGGCCTCTCCCTCCGGGAGGGCTTCTTCACCCGGCTGGAGCGCTTCTTCCTGATCCTCCTGGCCCTCCTCACCGGCTGGTATGGGCCGTTGCTGCTGCTTTTCGCCCTCCTGGCCCACCTGGCCGCCTTGCAGCGGGCCGCACGGGCGCTGCGGATGCTTCACGCTCGCTCCCCTTCTGAGCGTTCACCGTGATCCAGGCGGAAGGGCTTCGCAAGACCTTTGGGGACATCACCGCCGTGGAGGAGGTCTCCCTGGAGGTGCGCCCGGGGGAGATCGTGGCCCTCCTGGGCCCCAACGGCGCCGGCAAAACCACCACCGTCCGGATGCTGGCCGCGTTGCTGCGGCCGACGGCCGGCCGGGCCCTGGTCGCCGGCTACGACGTCCTGCGCCAGCCCGAGGAGGTCCGCCGGCGGGTCGGGCTGCTGACCGAGTTGCCCGGCCTCTACCTGCGGATGACCGGCTACGAGTATCTCGCTTTCTTCGCGGATCTCTACGAGGTCCCCCGTCCGCTCCTGAAGCAACGGCTGGAGGCCTGGCTGGACCGCCTGGAGCTCCGCGGCGCCCTCCACCAGCGCATCGCCACGTATTCCAAAGGGATGCGCCAGAAGCTGGCGCTGTTGCGAGCGTTCCTCCCCTTGCCGCCCGTTTTCCTGCTGGACGAGCCCACCTCGGCGATGGATCCGCAGAGCGCCCAGGTGGCCCGGGAGATGATCCGCAGCCTGGCGCAAGAAGGTCATGCCGTTCTGCTGTGCACCCATAATCTCTACGAGGCCGAGGCCCTGGCCCACCGCATCGCCATCCTCTGCCGCGGCCGGATCATCGTGGAGGGCACCCCTCAGGCGCTGCGGGACCGCTTCCTGGGGCCGCCGGTCTACGAGCTGCGTCTCGCCGCGCCGGCGGGGCAGGTCCTGGAGCTCCTCCCGGAGGGCCTCGCCGTTGTGGAATGGGGAAGCCACTGGGTTCGCTACCGGGCCTCGGATCCGGAGCGGGAGAACCCGCGGGTGTTGCAAGCGTTGCTGGCCCACGGCCTGCCGGTGGTCTCCCTGTCCGAAGTCCCTCGCCCCCTGGAGGACCTCTACCTCCGCATCCTGAACGGGGCCGCTCCGCCCGCTTCACCGGATCCAGCGGCCCGATCCGAGGGAGAGCACGCATGCCGCTCGTGAACGAGGGGACGGGGCTCCGGGATCTGGGAAAGCGAGGTCAACGCTGGCTGCGGGGGGCGTGGGTGATCTTCCGGCGGGATCTGCTGGACATCCTGCGGGACTGGCGGCTGGTCTCGCCCCTGGTCCTGCTCCTGTTGATCTTTCCGGTGCTGGCCCTGCTCTCCGCGGAGGCCGCGACCCGCTACATGGCTCAGTTCGGCGCCCAGCTGGTGGCGGAACGCCTGCTGCCGTTCCTGGCCCTGGCGACCGGCTTCCTGCCCCTGACGGTCTGTCTCATCATCCCTCTGGAGACCTTCGTGGGGGAGAAGGAACGGCGGACCCTGGAGCCGCTGCTGGCGGCCCCCGTGAGCGACCTGCAGCTCTATGTCGGCAAGGGGCTGGCCGCCCTCATCGTCCCCACCGTCACCTCGCTGCTCGGAGTCACCTTATATCTGCTCATCCTCATCGCGCGGCGCGCCCTTCCTCCGGATCCGGCGCTCCTCCTCTCCCTTTACGGCATCCTGAGCCTGCACGCGGTGGTGATGGTGGCAGGGGCCATCGTGATCTCCACCCAATCCTACAGCGTGCGCGGAGCCAACCTCCTGGCCAGCTTCATCATCCTCCCTCTCTCGATGCTGCTGGTTTTCGAATCGTCCCTTCTCTTCTGGGGCAGCTACCGGATGCTGATGATCATCCTGTGCATCCTGCTCGCCTACGCCGTCCTGCTGGTCCGGATGGGAGTCGCCCTGTTCAACCGGGAGCAGCTGCTCAGCGCGGAGTTCGACACCCTGGATCTGCGGGGGATGGCGCGGGGGTTCTGGCAGGCGCTACGGATAGGAGATCCCGAGGGGTTGCCGCGAAGCGGATGGGATGGGCTCTGGGGGCCGATCCGCCGCTCCGGAGGGGCGCTGGCGACCCTGGCCCTCCTGGGGCTGATGGGGTTCGCCCTCGGGTGGTCCTTGACGCCCGGGATAGGCTCCCTCCCCGCGGAGGCGATCCTGGAACGGCTGGGGCCCGGCGGGCAGAACCTCTCGCGCTCGCTGGCCTTCCCGCTGACGGCGTGGGGGATCTTCATCCACAACCTGCGGGCGGTGCTGGTGAACACCCTCCTGGGGGCCCTCAGCCTGGGCCTGTGGGTGGCCTTCTACCCGGTGGGATTGATGGGGTTCATCGGGATGCTGCTCCGCATGCTCTTCACCATCGATCCCTCGCTGGGGATGGCGGGGATCCTGGCCGTGCTCCCCCACGGGCTCGTCGAGCTGCCCGCCGTCGGCCTGGTGTTCGCGGGCGCGTTACGCCTGAGCCTGACGCTGCTCACCCCGCCGCATCCCCGGAGCCTGCGGGATCGCCTGCTGCTGGCTCTGGCGGATTGGATCAAGCTCTTTGGGCTGGCGATCCCGCTGCTCCTGCTGGCGGCCTGGATCGAAGCCTATTTGACCCCCCATCTGGTTCTCGGATGGCTCGCGGCTCGGCTCCCCTGAGCCGGCTCACGGGCGACAGGCCCGTTCCCCTGTCCGGTCGGTGTGGACGCGGAAGGTCTCCCCGCGGGCTTCCAGGAAGACCACGTAGCCCGGCGTGAGGATCTGCGCATACACCTTCCCCGGCTCCGGGCATCCCAGAGCGGCGTCCGGCCAGTCCACCGGCTCCCATGCGACGACCCGGATCGCCTCGGGGGGGAGATCCAGCTGCATGGCCAGGAACCGGACCGCCGCCATCACCGCTTCTGGCTGCGTGGCAGGGGTTGAGGTGGGATCAGGCGCGCGCTCCATCGCTTCCCTCAGCCATTCCCGGATCGGGGCCAGCGCCGGATCCGCCGCTGCCGGGAGCGCCCCCTCGTGGAAGATCGCCTTCCGGATCTGCTCCCCTTCCTGAATCGTGACCGCGTAAGCGAAGCCGTCCGGGACCGGCGTGCCCACTTCCTGATCCCGGAACGGGCGGAGGCCTTCCACCGCCCGGGCGACCGCATCCGGGGTCGTGTTCCAGCGAACATGAAGACGGTTTTTCCGATCCAGGAAATAGAGCGTGCCGTCCGCCATCGCCATCAGCTCGTGGTCCATCCCGGCGATGCCACCGGTTCGGCGGACCCGCAGGAGGACGCGGGCCGGCAACCCGTTCCACACTTCCCCTTTCGTCACCAGGATGTAGGGTTGACCGCGGGGGTTCCGCCGAACCTGTCCGCGCAGCCGGAGCAGCGTTTCGGTGGCCTCCCGGTCGAACGGGCGGAGGGGGATGTCCTTCAGCGCCTCCTCCCCGGCGGGCACGATGTAGATGCAGCCGGTCGGGTCGGCGACGGCGACGTCGCTGCGGGTAAGGGGCGGCCCCACCCCGGCTTCCCCCAGCAGATCCCACCCCCGGTAATAGGCGAGGATGGTCACCTCCCGCCCCTGGTAGCCCGAGGGATCCGCGAGGATCTCGCCGATAGGGGTGACGGACTCCCAGAAGGCCGGTGTGGGGATGATGGTGCCGTTCGAGGGAGACACCGGTGGCCTCGGGGCGCAGGAAACAAGAACACAGAGCAGACCCGCCAGGATCGCTTTCCTCATTGTTTGCCTCCTCCCGCCAGCGGCAGCCCATGGTTCCGATAAAGAGACGCCTGGGCACTTCCGGTGGTTCCGACAGGCCCTTTCCCACGAGGATCCGTGAGGTCACGGCGTCCAGAACCGGCCGAAGCCCAGGGCGGCGGCGGCCATGGACCCGAAGAACAGGGCGGCGCTGAGGCCCAGGAGGAGGAAATCGTGGCGCCGGAACCGCAGCTCCGTCAGCCAGGTGCGGCGTCCCACGCCGAAGGCCCGCAGGTCCATCGCGTCGATGATGTCTTCGGCGGCCATCAGGGCGTGCAGGGTGACCGGGACCACCAGGGGGGCGAGGCGCCGGATTTGGGCGATGGGGCCGCCGCGCACGTTCTCCAGCTCATACCCCCGAGCCCGCTGGGCATCCATGGTTTGCATGGCGTCCCGTCCCAGGGTGGGGATGAAGCGGAAGGCCAGGTCCATGGCGTAAGCGATCTTGTCCGGCAGACCCAGGCCCCGGAAGACCACGCCATACTGGGAGGGATCCAGGGTGTAGGGGATCAGGATGGCCGCGGTGATCACCGTCCCCATCCGGCACATCTGGCTGAGGGCGAAGAAGAGGCGCTCCACCGTGATGGGGATGGCCGGGGTCCATCCGAACAGGGAGATCGGCAGGGTCAGGCGGGCCAGCAGCCGCTCCGTCTGATAGACTTCGAAGCCTCCACGGCCGGTCAGGAAAGTGATGAACACGAACACGAAGGCCACGAAGCCGGTGAACAGCCAAGCCCGACGGGTTTCCCGCCAGGTCAGCCGGTTCAGCCGGAAGTAGAGGAGGGCCAGGCCCCACAGGCCCGCCAGCACCCGCACGTCCCAGAAGAAGAGGGTGGAGAGCATCAACGAGAGGGCGGCGAGCAGACGGGCCCGCGGGTCGAAGGCCTCCAGGAAGCTGCCCCGCCGTCGATAGGGCCATGTCACCAGCACCAGGCCCTCCTCCTCCAGACGCGGGGACCCTGGCTCATGCCACCCCGGCGCCCCGGCCCAGTTGCTGCTGCAGGGCGTTGTAGGCGCCCACCAGCAACGGGGTGAGGATGGCCGCGTGGAGGATGTTCGGTCCCGCTGCCGGCACGAACTCCCCGAGCAGGGCCACCGCGGGCGGATAGCCATTGATCCAGATGTCGGCGATGGCCGCGAAGCCGATGCCCACGATGTTGGCCACCGCTCCCCAGACGATCACCGAGGCCAGGGCGATGTTCCGCCCCAGCGCGAACCGGAGGGCCACCACCAGCGCCGCCCCGATCAGCGGCACCCAGCGCATCAGCGGGCTGAGGGGTCCGCCGAAGAAGGGGCTCTCAATCTCGGTGGTCATCGCCCACAGGCTCAGCGCGACGCCCACCACCGCCACGAGGCCGGTGAGGATGTTCAAAGCCCGCTCACGCCCCAGGATCACCGGCAGCCCGGCCACCAGGCCGATCAGGCCGTTCCCGATGTCCCAGGCGGGGAACACCCCCCATCCGGTAAGGAAGTCCCCCAGGATGTTGCCCACGGCCCCGGTGAAGAAGCCGACAGCGGGCCCGAAGACGTAGCCGAAGAAGACCGGGAAGACGATGGCCGGGCGCAGCGCCACCTGACTCACCGAGGGGACCACGAAGACGGTGCCGTTGAAAAGATACGAAAAGACGCCGTAGAGGGCAGCGCCGATGGCCATATACACCACCTCACGGGTGCCGATCTGCCAGGCCGGATGATCCGCGGTGGCGAAGTAGACGATGTAGACGATCACGGCCCCGATGGCCACCCAGAGCAGCCAGCCGAAGCCCTGTAGCCGAACTCCCTCCGGCCCGGTCATCAGGCTGGCCAGCGCCATCAACAGGACGACCACGATCAATAAGATCAACCAGGTCAGAGCTTTGCGCGCCATGGCCGCCTCCTGAGATAAGGATGCTCCACCTTCTCAAAGAAAGAGGGCTGGCTTCTCTTCAATTATAAAGAATCGCTCCTTACACTCAATCAACACCCTGGAGCCAGGCGCACAGACGATCGGCCCGCATGAAGCGGCCGGTTCGGGGAAGATGCTGGCGGTTCGCCTCCAGCAGAGAGGTCGGGACCAACCGCCCCCGGCGCATCACCTCCGGATCGCTCAACACGGCCTCCGGGGGGCCGTCGGCGATCAGCTGACCATCCGCCATCACCCAGATGCGATTGGCGAAGGAGAGGGCCAGATCCAGATCATGGGTGATGAACACCAGGGCGTCCGCTGCCTGGGCCGTCCCGAAGACCAGCTCGGCGATGGCGTTCATCAAGCGCATGCAGGTCTGATAGTCCTGGCCCGCCGTGGGCTCGTCCATCACCAGGATCCGGCTCCGCATGCTGAGGACCGAAGCGATGGTCACTCGCTTCTGCTGACCGAAACTCAGGGCCCATGGGGAGGAGCGGGCCTGGTCCAGCAACCCAACCTGTTCCAGGGCCCAGCGGACGTCGGCTTCGACCTGATGGGGAGGGCGGCCCAGGTTCCGGGGCCCGAAGGCCACCTCCTCCCACACCGTGGGGGCGAAGAGCATATGGCTGGGGCTCTGGAACACATAGCCGATGGTGCGGGCGATGCTGGCCACCGTCTGCGCCCGCGTCTCCTTTCCTCCGACCCAGACCCGGCCCCTTCGGGGCTTGAGCAGCCCCATGGCCAGCTTCAGCAATGTCGTCTTGCCCGCGCCATTGGGGCCGAGGATGGCCAGGCTGTCCCCTTTCCGGATCTCCGCCTGGATCCCCCGCAACACGTCCGGGCCATCGCCGTAGCCGAAGGACACGTCCTCGAAGACCACCAGCGGGGGCGCGTTAGGAGAGGCCGGGGGGATCTCCACCCCCGGCGTCGGGCGCCCCTTCAGCGTCGACCAGCGCTGGAGCCAGACCCGGAATGGAACCTTCACCGCGGTCGGATCCACACGTTCGAAGAAGGACTCTGGATCCCCATCGAAGACCAAGCGTCCGTCCTCCAAATACAGCACCCGCCTGGGGCCCGCCTGGAGGGCATCCTCCACCCGATGCTCCACCAGGAGGATGGTATGACCCTCCCGATGAAGCTGGCGGAAGACCGCCAGGGCCTCCTGGGCGCTCTGGGGATCCAGGGAAGCGAGCGGCTCGTCCAGCAACAGGATGCGCGGGGCCATGGCCAGCACCCCCGCCAGGGCCACCCGCTGCTTCTCCCCCCCGGAGAGCTGGAACGTGGGACGATCACGCAGATGGGCGATCCCCAGGGCGTGCAGGACCTCCTCCACCCGCTCCAGGATCTTCGCCCGTGGCCAGCCCAGGTTCTCCAGCCCGAAGGCCACATCGTGCAGCACGTCGGCGGCCACAATCTGACGCTCCGGATCCTGAAGCAGGGTTCCCACCTGCTGGGAGAGCCGGGCCATGGGCCATGCGCGGGGATCGTGGCCCCCGATGCGGATGGTGCCTCGCAGCTCCCCTTTGTAGCTGCGGGGGATCAGCCCGTTCAACGCCCGCAGGAGGGTGCTCTTCCCGCAGCCGCTCGGGCCGGCTATCAAGGCCATCTCCCCCTCCTCCAGGGCGAACGAGAGGTCATGGATGGCCGGCTGCGGCCGCGCCGCATAACGGAACGTGAGCTCGTGAACCTCCAGGATCGGACCCATCCCTCATCCTCGCTGGCGCTTCCTGAGAGCGGGAGATCGATGGCGCTGCCACGCCACGGGTTCCGCGTTGCGCAAGATTGTAACACAGGCCGGGCCCTTCCCGGGGCACGTCTCCCCAAACTCCGGTGTAACATCTGACAACCCTCACTTGTGAGGGAATCGCTCCGAAGGCATAATGCGGAGTGTGGAAGGAAGCAACCCCCACCTGCTTGTGGAACGGGAGGCGTCTATGCGGCTGGCGGAGCGGATGTCCCGCTTGGGCACGGAGACGGCCTTTGAGGTGCTGGCGCGGGCCAAGGCCCTGGAGGCCCAGGGGCGGGAGATCATTCATCTGGAGATCGGGGAGCCGGACTTCGACACCCCGGCCCACATCAAGGCCGCTGCCGTCCGCGCCCTGGAGGAGGGATGGACTCACTACACCCCCGCCGCCGGGATCCCCGCCCTGCGGGAGGCCATCGCCGACTACATCCGCCGCACCCGGGGGATCCCGGTCGGGCCCGAGCACGTGGTGGTGGTGCCCGGCGGCAAGCCCATCATGTTCTTCGCCATCCTGGCCCTGGTGGAGGAGGGGGACGAGGTCATCTACCCCAACCCCGGCTTCCCCATCTATGAGTCCATGATCCGCTTTGTGGGCGCTCGCCCCGTCCCCCTGCGCCTGCGCATGGAGAACGAGTTCCGGGTGGATGTGGAGGAGCTGGCCCGCCTCATCACCCCCCGCACCCGCATGCTCATCCTCAACTCCCCCGCCAACCCCACCGGCGGGGTGCTGACCCGGGAGGACCTGGAAGCCATCGCCGAGCTGTGCCTGAAACACGATCTGGTGGTGCTCTCCGATGAGATCTACAGCCGCATCCTCTATGAAGGGGAGCACATCAGCATCGCCAGCTTCCCCGGGATGCTGGAGCGCACCATCATCCTGGACGGCTTCAGCAAGACCTACGCCATGACCGGCTGGCGGCTGGGTTACGGGGTGATGCCCGAACCCCTGGCCGAGGCCGTCACCCGACTGATGATCAACTCCAACTCCTGCACCGCCGCCTTCACCCAGATCGCTGGGATCGCGGCGCTGACCGGCCCCCAGGACGACGTCGATCGCATGGTGGCCGCCTTCCGGGAGCGCCGTGAGGTGATGGTGGAGGGGCTCAACCGCCTCCCCGGCTTCCGCTGCTTGAAGCCCAAAGGCGCCTTCTACGCTTTCCCCAACATCGAAGGGACCGGGATGTCCTCCCGGGAGCTGGCCCACTATCTCCTGGAGGAAGCCGGGGTGGCCGTGCTCTCCGGCACGGCCTTCGGGGAATACGGCGAGGGCTTCCTGCGTCTCTCCTTCGCCAACTCCATCGAGAACATCCAGAAGGCCCTGGAGCGCATCGAAAAAGCCCTCCAGCGCCTCCCCATCCGCGCGGCGGCCTCATAAAGCACCGGGGGCACAGGTTGAGACCTGTGCCCCCAAGCGTTCTTACTCCGGCATCAGCGCGAACAGCTGCTCCAGCAGCGCCCGACGCTCCTCCGGGGTCATCGGGCGTGGACGGGCGAGATCCTCCAGGAAGGCCGTCCGCAACACCACCCCCAGATATCGCCCCTCATAGAACACATGCCAGTCGATGAAGGTCTGGCGGACCCCGATGGGATCTACCTGGTCGAAGAACAGGTTCCCCAACCCGTAGTGGATGAACCACCCCGGCCCCACCTCAAAGGTCTGCGCGTGGTGGCCCTGGCTGCCGCTGACGATCACCGCCCCCAGATCCCGCCAGAACCGGAAGTCCTGGACCTGCTGAGGGGTCGGGGCGTAGTCGTAGAACTCCCAGTATTGGAGGGTGACGATGGGGAGCCATCCCTCCGCCCGCAGGCGACGGACGGCCTCATGGAGTTCCGGCACGCACGGGGCCGCCCCCGGCTCCGTCGGGGTGGCCCAGTCGTAATCCGGGCCCACCGGGTTGCAACCCACGAAGGCCAGGCGGTTCCCGTTGTGCTCGATCTGCAGCGGCCGCAGGGCCTCCTCCAGGTTCTCCCCACCCCCGTAATAGCGCATCCCCAGACGCCGGTAGAGGGCCAGCGTCTTCCGCAACGGCTCCTTCCCGTAGTCCGCCAGGTGGTTCCCGGTGAGCTCCACGATGTCCGTGCCGATGTAGGTCAACAGCTCCACGTAACGGGGATCGCTGCAGAACACCACCCCGCTCCGTGGCCGCGGAGGCGGACACGCTTCCCAGAACGAGACCTCGTTGCTGATGTGGGTGAGATCGGCCCCCTGCAGCCATGGAGCGATGTCCCGCGCGGGGAACAGGACCCCGTAACGCTCCATCTGAACCGCCGTGCCCCGCACCAGGGCGGTGACCCCTGTCATCGCCAGGATCGTCATCCGACCCTCATCCCGGTTCGTGAGCTCGCCCACCGCCCGCCGGAGTTCCACCACCGGGAACCCTGGGGGAACCGCCTCCACACCGAACCCCACGGCCAGCGGATACCGCCGGGGATCCAGGCCGCGCTCCATCGGGGAGAGGCCGTCCACCGCGATCACCTTCAGCCGGGGCTCCAGGCGGTGGAAGGGGACCAGGGCCCAGGCCGGGCGCGTCGCCCACAGGCGATCCACCAGCTCCGCCTCCGGAACCGGGATCACGACCTGGGGATCCGGAGGCCCCCACCACGCCGCAAACAGCCGCATGGTCTCCGGGGCGACGAAGAGAGGCCCAGGGAGGCTGGCCTGACCCTGCCAGCGCGCCCGCAACGCGGCGAAGGAAACCCCGTCGGTCACGGTGGGGAACGGCGCGGCCAGCGCGTAGATCCACACCCCCAGACGCCCGGGGGCGTCCGGGGAGACGGGACCGATCTCCACCCCGGAATCGCCGACCCCCCAGCGGGGATCCCGGGCGAGGCGTTGCGTGATCTCCGACCGCACCTCCTCCGGAAGGGCCGGATGCAGACGGATCGGCCAGCGGGCCGGCGTCGGGGTCGGCGAGGGGACCGGGGAAGGCGCCCCCATAGGGGTAGGATCCGGCGGCGCAGCGGATTCCCCCCAGGCCCCGCACCCGGCCAGGAAGACCAGCAGCAGGATCCGCCCCAAGCCCTTCTTAAGGGAAAGGATTCCGGAGGACGTGTCATCGCGATGCGAGGAAGATGGGGACCGGACAACCCCGCCCGCGCCGACCCGGCCCCGACGGGTTGGGATCTGCGTTCGCTTCCGGTCGCTCACGGCGAGACATCCTCCACCAGCCGGATGGGGACCTCCCGCACCTGGCCGTTCACGATCCGGAAGGCCCGCAGACGCCATTCCCCCTGGACCGGGGCGGCGATCAGGTAGACGGACTCCGGGTAATAGGCCTCGGCCACGTCGGTCGGAGAAGGGACTGGGGGGCCGTGGGGATGGGAATGATAGATCCCCACCAGCTCCCAGCCCCGGGACTCCAGCTCCTGCACCACCCGGATGAGATCCTCGGGGTGGACGCGGTAGCGGACCGGGCTGGCCAGCTCGTTGCGGACCGGATACACCCGCAGCACCCGGCGGCCCATGCCTCCGAGCAGCCCGCAGGCCTCCAGGGGCCACTCCGCCTGGACGTGGGCGAGGATGCGGCCCGCATCCGCCGGGGTCAGAAGGAGGGGTTCCGTTTCCGGATCCAGATGGCCCATGCGCCCTCCCCAATCGGCTCCACCCGGAGCACCTCGTCCCCCTGCACGGCCACGCTGCGGGGGACGTTGCGGGTGGCCGGCTCGTAATCCACCAGCACCCGGAGCACCTGGCCCACCTCCAGCTCCTCCAGGGCCAGGCGCGTCTTCACGTAGGTATACGGGCATACCTCCCCCCGGATGTCCAGCTCCCGGGTCGGGCGGAGCGCCTGGACTTCCCGTTCCTCCTGCATCCGATGCCCCTCCGGAGATCCAGATCCCGCTCAGCCGAGGAGCCCACCTCCGGCCCTTCGCAACCGGACCCCCTCATGTTATCCTGGACAAGGGCGATTCGGGGAATCTCTCCCTTAGGATCCGGGAAGCCCGCCCCGGGCCGTTTCCGGATCACCGGCTGAGACGGTAAAACGAGTGAAGGCCGCAGGCCGGACCCGACAGGGACGGAGCGATGCGGTCCCCCTGTCAGGATGGGGATCCTTCCTTAGGGGGTGCGCTGCCCGATGCGCGACTATCGCTATCTCACACTCGATTGTTACGGAACTTTGATCGACTGGCGGACGGGGCTTGCCGAGCATCTCGGCGGGCTCCTGCGCCGGCATGGGGTGGACCCGGCGCCGGAGGAGCTGCTTCGGGTGTATGTGGAGGAGGAGCACCGCCTGGAGTCAGGCCCTTACCGGCGGTATCGGGAGATCCTGATGGAGAGCGCCCGGGCGACCGCCGCCCGCTTCGGGGTTTCCCTGTCCGAGGCCGAGGCAAGGCGCTTCGCCGAGAGCCTCCCGAGCTGGCCGCCCTTCCCCGACACCGTGGACGGCCTAAAGGCGTTCCGGGTGCTGGGCTTCCGCCGGGTGATCCTCTCCAACGTGGACCGGGATCTGCTGGCGGAGACGGTGCGGCGTCACGGCCTGGAGATCGATGGCGCCATCACCGCGGAGGACACCCGCACCTACAAGCCCAACCCCCAGCATTGGCTGGCCTTCTGCGCCCGCTACGGCGCCCGCCGGGAGGAGATCCTGCACATCGCTCAGAGCCTCCTCCACGATATCCGGCCGGCCCTCCAGCTGAAGATCGACTGCGTCTGGCTGAACCGCTATCGGGAGCCGGTCCCCGAGGACGTGCGGCCCACCGAGATGTTCTACGACATGGACGCCCTGGTGGGCTGGTTGCTGACGCGATGAGTCGACCCAATCCCCTCGCACGTGGATCCGGGAGGTCGCATGCGCATCTTCATCACCGGAGGAGCCGGGTTCCTCGGCTCCGCCCTGGCCAACCGCCTGGTCCGCGAAGGCCACACCGTGCTGGTCCTGGACGATCTCAGCGCTGGGGATCCCCAGCGCCTGGATCCGCAGGTGGTGTTCCACCGGGGGGACGTCCGGGACGTCCCCCGGCTCTGGACCCTGCTGCAGGGGGTGGACCTGGTGTATCATCTGGCCGCGCGGGTCTCGGTGCCGGAGTCCATCCTGTATCCCCGCATCTATCAGGACGTGAACGTGGGCGGGACGGTGGCCCTGCTGGAGGCGATGCGGGATGCGGGGGTGAGGCGGCTGGTGCTGGCCTCCTCCGGGGCCGTGTATGGGGATCAGCCGGTGCAGCCGGTCCACGAGGATCTCCTGCCCCGTCCGCGCTCGACCTACGCGGTAACCAAGCTGGCGGCGGAGCACTTCGTCCTGACCCTGGGGCGCCTGTGGGGGTTTGAGGTCGTCGTGCTGCGGATCTTCAACGCTTACGGGCCGGGCCAGCCCCTGCCCGTCGCCCATGCCCCCGTCACCACCCGCTTCCTCCAGCAGGCCATCGAGGGAGGCACCCTGGTGATCTTCGGGGACGGCCGGCAGACGCGGGATTTCGTGTATGTGGAGGATGTGGTGGAGGCCCTGGTCGCCGCCGGCCAGCGTCCGGATCTCAACGGGGAGATCCTCAACATCGGCAGCGGACGGGAGACCTCCATCAACGAGCTGGCGGAGATGGTGATGCGGGCGGTGGGCCGACGCGTCCCGGTGGTCCACAGCCCGGCCCAGGACGGGGGAGTGGCCCGGCTGTGCGCCGACCTCCGCAAAGCCGCACAGCGACTGGGATATCGCCCGAAAGTCTCCTTAGAGGAGGGCTTGCGGCGGATGCTCCGGGAGGACCCCCGCTTTCGAATCTCCGGATGAGGTGGGTGAGCGGGGCGGGCCGCGCGGCCCGCCCCGGGGGTTCCCTCTCGTTCCCTATTCCGCGAGGTGACAGGCCACCCAGTGGCCGGGGCGGACCTCCCGCCACTCGGGCTCCACGCGCTTGCAGATCTCCTGAGCGATAGGACATCGGGGATGGAACCGGCACCCGCTGGGGGGGTTGACCGGGCTCGGCACCTCCCCCCGCAGGATGATCCGCTGCCGGCGGGCCTCCACCGCGGGGTCCGGCACCGGGACGGCGGAGAGCAGGGCCTGGGTGTAGGGGTGCAACGGGTTCTCATACAGCTCGATGCGGTCCGCCAGCTCCACGATCTTGCCCAGATACATCACCGCCACCCGGTCGCTGATGTGCCGGACCATGGCCAGGTCGTGGGCGATGAAGAGATACGTGAGATGGAAGCGCTCCTGGAGCTCCTGCAGCAGGTTGACGATCTGAGCCTGGATGGAGACGTCGAGGGCGGAGATGGGCTCGTCGCACACGATGAAGTCCGGCTGGAGGGCCAGGGCGCGGGCGATGCCGATGCGCTGGCGCTGGCCGCCGGAGAACTCGTGGGGGTAGCGGTCGGCGAAGACCGGGTTGAGCCCGACCAGGCGCAACAGCTCTTCCACCCGCTCCCGGGCCTCCTTGCCCCGGGCGATCCCGTGGATCTCCAGGGGTTCGGCGATGATCTGGCCCACCGTCATCCGCGGGTTCAGGGAGGCGTAGGGATCCTGAAAGATGATCTGCATGCGACGCCGCATGCGCCGCAGCTCGCCCCCCTTCAGCTGCGTCAGATCCACCCCATCGAAGATCACCCGCCCGCGCGTCGGCCGGTGCAGCTGCAGGATGGTCCGGCCGACGGTGGACTTCCCGCAACCGGATTCCCCGACCAGCCCCAGGGTCTCCCCCCGCCGGATCTCGAACGACACGCCATCCACCGCGTGGACGTAGCCGATGGTGCGGGTGAAGATGATCCCCCGGGTGATGGGGAACCATTTCACCAGATTCTCCACTCGGAGCAACACCTGTCCGTTCCGGTTCACCGCGGCCTCCCGGTTGTGACGTCGACCCAGCAGGCGATCCGATGATGCGGGGCGACCTCTTCCAGCTGGGGGTTCTCCTCCCAGCAGCGATCGATGGCGTAGGGGCAGCGCGGCGCGAAGGGGCAGCCCCGCGGCAGCTCCAGCAGGTCCGGGGGCATCCCATCGATGGACACCAGCCGCCGGCGCTCCCGCCGGTCCAGACGGGGGAGGGAGCCCAGCAGGCCCAGGGTGTAAGGATGGCGCGGGTTGTGATACAGCTCGAGGACCGGTGCCTCCTCCACGATGTAGCCGGCATACATCACCGCCACCCGGTGGGCCAGCCCGGCCACCACCCCCAGATCGTGGGTGATCCAGATGATGGCCATCCCCAGCTCGTCCCGCAGGCGCTTCACCAGATCGATGATCTGAGCCTGGATGGTCACATCGAGGGCGGTGGTGGGCTCGTCGGCGATGAGGATCTGGGGATGGCAGGCCAGGGCCATCGCGATCATCACCCGCTGCCGCATCCCTCCGGAGAACTGGTGGGGATAGTCGTTCAGACGCTCCTCGGCGTTGGGGATCCCCACCATCCGGAGGAGCTCAATCGCCCGCCCGCGGGCCTCCCGGGGGGACATGTTGAGGTGGGTCTCCAGCACCTCGGTGATCTGGCGCCCGATGGTGAGGACGGGGTTGAGGGAGGTCATGGGGTCCTGGAAGACCATGGCGATCTTGGAGCCGCGGATGCGACGGATATCCGCCTCATCCAGCTTCAACAGGTCCACCCCCTGAAAGAGGACCTGCCCCCGGGTGATGCGGCCGGGGGGCTGGGGGATCAGGCGCAGGATCGAGAGCATCGTCACGCTCTTGCCGCTGCCCGATTCCCCAACGATCCCCAGCGTCTCCCCTTCGTTCAGCTGGAAGGAGACTCCGTTCACCGCATGCACCACGCCATCCCGCGTGAAGAAACGCACCTCCAGATCCCGAACATCCAGAAGGGGCGGCATCGGTTCCACGCCTCATGGCAAAGGATCTACGCTTCCCAGCCCATCCGGAGCCTCCCCGGAGTGACGCGCTTCGCTCTCCGCCTCCGCGCCGCGCCCGGCGAGGCTCCGAACCCGGGTCGCAAGGGAATGATAGAAAGGCTTGAGGGACTCGTCAAGATCTCTCAACCCGATGGATCCGGACGTTCGCCCGGGGAGAAAGCCGGGCGACAGAACCCCGAACCTCCACCCCCGACCCCAGGCCGCCCGCATCGTTGATCCGGGCTCCTTCGGTTTAAGATGCCGGATGTTGTTACAATTAGGCCGGCAAGGAGACCCCAAAAAGGCCCTGCCGAAAACCCTCTTCCCGGGGAGGTTCCCATGATGGCTGTCCGATGGTGGAGCGCGGTGGCGCTGATCCTCGGCCTGCTCCTCGCCGCGTGCGCGCCTGCAGGCCCGGCCGGTCCCCAGCGCATCACATTGAAGATGGAGGAATACCGTTTCGATCCCGCCACCATCACGGTGAAGGCCGGCCAGGAGGTGCGCCTCACCCTGGTGAACCAGGGCAAGGAGACCCACGAGCTGATGATCGGCCGGGAGCTGAAGACTGAAAACGGCCGGCCCGCGGGCTTCCATCAGAACTTCTTCGAAGGGATCACTGTGAAAGCCGAGCGAGGCGGGAAAGCCATTGACGTCCGGGAGCTGATGGAAGAAGAGGAGGAAGAGCACGGCTTCATGGTCGTCCTGGAGCCCGGAAGCGAGCCGGTGACCCTCATCTTCACCGTCCCGGCGGACAAGGCCGGTGAGTGGCAGATGGGCTGCTTCGAGAACGACGGGGCCCACTGGGACCTGGGGATGCAGGGCAAGTGGATCGTCCAGCCCTGATCCGGGCGGACGATCACCCGGACACGCAGGGATGATCCCGGATGTAGAAGCGCCAGGGCCGGGTGCGGGCCAAAACATCCCCCCGCACCCGGATGCGGGGGCTGGTGGCCACCTGTTCCTCCGGGACCGGCTCGCCGGCTTCGAGCCACAGCCGGGCGTCGGGGGCGCATAGATCGTGGCCGTTGAACCGTCGGTCGATGCCCAGCCCGGCGCACACGCGCCCCGGCCCCCGCAGCCAGTCCCGCATGGGGATCCCCCGCCGTCGACGGGCGATCCAGTCCAGCCCTTCCTCCGGCTCCAGAGCCCGGATCAGAATGGCGGCCGGGAACCCCTCCCGCTCGGTGACCACGTTGAGGCAGTAGTGCTGACCGTAGATGAAATACACGTAGGCGTAACCGGGCGGACCATACATCACGGCGTTCCGGGGGGTCCGGCCGACGGCGGCGTGGGAGGCCTGATCGTCCTCCCCGATGTAGGCCTCCACTTCCACAATGCGCCCGGAGATCCGCCGCTTCCCCACCATGCGCACCAGCCGCCGGCCCAGCAAGTCCCGCGCTACCTCCAGGGTGGGCCGCGCGAAGAACGATCGGGGCAGGCGCTGCATCGTCTCCGGCGCCGGCGCGGCGCTCTCCCGGATCTCCCATCGGCGATCCTTCACCCCGCTTCCCTCCTCCGGGACGCCTCGGGCCGGAACCCCAACCCGGCGAGCCAGGCCACGGGATCGGAGGCCCGCAGGAGCGGCTCCTCCAGGATCACCCCGTGGAACCCCAGGGCCGCGGCCTCCGCGACCTCTTGAGGCGAACGGATCCCCCCGGCGAGCAGGACGAGCGCCGACTCCGGGAGGACGGGGCGCAGCCGGGCCGGCAGCGCCGGGTCCACCGTGAAAGTGCGCCAGTCCCGCCGCTGGACAATGAGGGCCTCCACGCCCGCCGCCCGGGCCCTTTCCACCTCCTCCTCCGTGCGGACCTCGGCCAGGACCGACAGGCCGCACTCGGAAGCGGCCTCCAGGAGGGCCTGCAGGCCGGAGGGGCTCAGCATCGTCAGGCTGATCCAGATGGCGTCCGCCCCGAAGGCCCGCGCCTCCAGGACCTGGAAGGGATCCAGGAAGAAATCGTGGCGGATCACGGGGAGGTCAAGCCGCCGGCGCAGCAACGCCTGTTTGACCGCCGCCAGATGCTCCAGACGGCCCTGGTAGTAGCGAGCGTCCGTCATCACCACCAGGGCGGCGACGCCGCCGGCGGCCAGGGTGAGGGCCAGCCCTACCGGGTCATACCCGGGGCGCAGGAGCCCTTCGAAGGGCGCGGCTCGCATCAGGGCGGCCACCGGACGGGGGCTCGCAGGCCGATCCGGGAAGACGGCGCGAAGGGAGATGGGGGCGGGCCACATCCGGGCTTGCAGGCGCAACACCCCTTCGTCCAGCACCCGACGGCGCCGGGCCAGCTCCGCCCGCTTGTCCTCCAGGATCAGCTCGAGGAAGCGGCCCCGCCGTCGGGCCCGTTCCCAGACGCTCATGCGCTCTTCGACGAGGATCGGGCGGTGGTCTTCGCGACGCGCCCCTTGCGGGACGGGGAGGTCTCCCCGCTGAGGCGCTGGTAGAGGGCGAGCAGATTCCGCTGATGGAGCTGCGGCGCCAGGCCGTTCAGCGCGATGCGGGGGATCCCGCAGCTCTCCACATCGATCTCCCGCAACGCCTCCCGCGGCTTCTTCTGCTGGATGTGTCGTCGGACCTCCCGGACGATGGCGGTCAGGTAGTTGATGTGCCCCTGGATCACGTCCGGCGCCTCCCCCCGCAGGATGGGATCGCCGTGGCCGGGGACGATGGTCTCCACCGGCAGATCCCGGATCCGCTGGAGGGTGGCGATGGTCTGATCCACATCCCCATCCACAATGTAGGGGATGGGCATCATCACATCCCCGGTGAAGAGGATGCGGTCCTCCCGGACGTAGACCGCCAGCCCATCCGGGGAGTGCCCGGGGGCGTGGAACAGGTGGAGGGTTTTGTTGCCCAGCCGCAGCAGGAGATCCCCTTCCTCCACCACGACATCGGGGAGGCGCAGGGTGAGGGCGGCGAAGCTCGGATCCTGGGCCCGGGCCTGCTGGAGCGCCTGTTCCCCATGGGTTTCCAGGCGCTGCCGGCAGAGGGCGTGGGCGATCACCACCGCCTGTGGGAAGAGACAGGCGCCCAACGTGTGGTCCGTGTGGTAATGGGTGAGGATCAGGTAAACCGGGCGCCCCTCCGCCAGCGCCTTCACCAGCCGGACGATCTCCCGCGTCTCCTCCGGGAAGGGGAGGGTATCGATCACCGCCACCCCCTCGGAGGCCAGCACCACCCCCGCGTTGACCTGGGCGTAGAAGTCGCTGGTGAAGACGTAGATGTCATCGGTGATCCGATCGCGTTGCATCGCGAAGCCACGCCCCCATCGCAGGATCCCCACGGGGGGCATTTTAAAGGGGAGGCAGGAGGCCGTCAAACCGATGCGGACCATCTGTTGCCTTCCCGGGATCCGGCTCAAATAATAAAGCGCAGATCTCCGTAAGGAGGGGAGGCCTATGGAAGGGGGAGAGGGACGGGTGGTGCTGATCACCGGCGCGAGCAGCGGGATCGGGGCGGCCACGGCCCGCCTGCTGGCCCGCCAGGGGATGCGCGTCGTCCTCACCGCCCGGCGCCAGGACCGCCTGGAGGCCCTGGCCCGGGAGATCGAGAGGGAGGGCGGCGCTGCCCTGGCCATCCCGGCGGACCTGAGCGATCCCTCCGCCCGCGAGGCCCTGGTGGATCAGGTGGAAGCCCGCTGGGGGCCAGTGGAGGTGCTGATCAACAACGCCGGCTTCGGCTACTATGCCACGGTGGAGGACACCCCGTGGGAGGTCGTCCGACGGATGTTCGAGGTGAACATCCTGGCCATGATCCACCTCACCCAGCGGGTGGTGCCCGGTATGCGGCGGCTGGGGCGCGGGCACATCCTCAACATCGCCTCCGTGGCGGGCTACATCTCGACGCCGCCGCTGACCGTCTACTCCGCCACCAAGTTCGCTGTGGTGGGCTTCAGCGAGGGTCTGCGGCGGGAGCTGGAGCCCCACGGCATCCACGTCACGGTCATCAGCCCCGGCCCGGTCCGCACGGAGTTCGGACGGGCGGCCAGCGGGCTGGAGGTGGATCCGGGGGAGGTGCCGGGGGGGCTGGCCCCGGAGGTCATCGCCCGGGCCATCGCCCGCGCCCTGCGCCGGCCGGTTCCGGAGATCGTCATCCCCGCGCGCTACATCCCAGCCATCTGGATCAACCGGGCGCTGCCCCGGCTGGTGGACTGGGGGGCGGCGCGCCAGGGCCGCGCCTGGCTCCGTCACCTGGAGGAAGCCCGCCGCTCAGGGAGCCGTTCCGCGGCTTAGCGCAGAAACCATGAAACCTTGCTCGCTCACCTTCCCTCTCACTAAAATGGCAGGGGAGGAGGCTTCGAATGGCGTGGACGGTGGAGGATCTGCGGGATCTGGCGGAGCTGTTGCGGGCGCATCCCGAGTGGCGGGAGCCCCTGTGGGCCCTGCTGGCCTCGGAGGAGGTGCGGCGGATGCCCGAGCGGATGGAGCGGAGCTTTCAGCGGGCCGCCCGCCTCATCCTGGCCCTCTACCGCGCCCAGCGGCAGCACTACAAGGAGTTCATCGCCCATCGGGCCGAAACCGATCGCCGTTTCGCCGAGCTGGCCGAGGCAATCCGCAACCTGAGTGAATCCTTCGCCATCCACCGCGCTGAAACCGACCGCCGTTTCGCCGAACTGGCCGAAGCCCAGCGCCGGCACTACGAGGAATTCGTCACCCACCGCGCCGAAACCGACCGCCGCTTCGCCGAACTGGCCGAAGCCGTCCGCCGCCTGAGCGAATCTTTCGCCGCCCACCGCCAGGAGTTCCTTGAATACCGCGCTGAAACCGACCGCCGCTTCGCCGAACTCGCCGAAGCCCAGCGCCGCACCGAGGAATCCCTGGCCGCCCATCGCGCTGAAACCGACCGCCGTTTCGCTGAACTGGCCGAAGCCCAGCGCCGGCATTACGAGGAATTCGTCGCCCACCGCGCCGAAACCGACCGCCGCTTCGCCGAGCTCAGCGCCGAGGTCCGCGCCTTGGCCGAAGCCCAGCGCCGCACGGAGGAGATCCTCCAGCAGGTCCTTCTGCGCCAGGAACAGTTCCAGCGCACCCTGGACCACTTCGGCCAGATCATCGGCCCCATCACCGAAGAACATATGGTCCAGGCCCTCCAGGAATGGATCGCCCAGCAGGGCGGCACCCTGCTGACCCCCGTGGTCTCCATCACCCTGGACGGCCTCGGCGAGGTCGATGGCCTGGCCCGGGCCCGCCTGCCCGACGGCCGGGAGGCCTGGTTGTTAGTCTCGGCCAAAGCGAAGGTGTGGGCCCGCTCCATTACCGAGTTCGTGGAGCGGATCCTGCGGCACCCGGAAGCCCGCGAGCGCCTGCAGGCCCAGGGGGTGGGGGATCCGGTGCTGCCGGTGGTGTTCGGACGGGCCCTGGATCATCGGGCCCTGGAGGCGGCACAGCGGGCGCGGGTCGGGCTGCTCATCGGGCGGCAGGGGATGCTCGTCCCCCCCGCCCTCTGGTCCCTCTCGGAGGGCAAACCCCTGGGATAAGGAGAGGATCTCCCGATCGGGCAGGCGGGGATCGGAATCCGCCGTTCACGGGCTTTAGGGTTCGGGTCGAAATGAATTTCGACCCACGCGGGGGATGCCCTCAGCGGAGCCGCGGGCGCTCCTCCCGATCCCCGTTCCGCTCCTGCACCAGGCGGAGGATCACCGGCTCAATCCCCAGGATGTTGGGGACGTGGAAGTCCACCCCATCCGTCGCGTCCCCATCCACCAGGATGGTGATCATCCCCAGCGCCCGCGCCGGCCGGAGGTTGCGGGGGGAGTCGTCCACGAAGACGCACTCGGGGCCTTGGGCCCGCAGGTGTTGCAGGATCCGCCGATAGGCCTCCGGGTCAGGCTTGTTGCAGTAGTCCAGGCGGCGCACATCCAGGATGATCGGGAAATGATGGGCGACCCTCAGGCGTTCGAGCACCCGGCGGGCGTGCTCCTCGCTGGCGTTGGTGAAGATCACCTTGGTCAGCGGGATGCGCGCCAGCATGGCGTCCAGAGCCGGGTCGGGCTGGAGGTAATCCTCCAGCGGGACATCGTGCACATACGCCAGATAATCCTCAGGGTCGATGTGGTATTCCTCCATCAGCCCGCGCAGGGTGGTGCCGTATTGGGCGTAGTAACGCTGCCGCAAGGCCTCCGCCTGCTCCGGGGGAAAGCCCAGGCGCTCCACCATATAACGACCGATCCGCTCGCTGATGAGATCCATCAGCCCGGAGCGCCGGGGGTAGAGGGTATCGTCCAGATCCAGGATCAAATACCGCAACCGGGGGCCGCCCATCGCCCTTCCCTCCGCCCAGCTTCCCCCTTGAAGGGATGTTCAGTTTAATGCGGGAAGGACACGGCGGCAAAAACTTCGCACCTGAGCGGCCGCGGGGCGCGTTTACCGGGACGGCTCCCGCGTGGCCCTCGGGGGCCGGGAAGAGCCGTCTGGGGAGGAGATGGAGTTGACGACGACCCCGATCAGGTCATAGGTCATAGCCCCGGTGATGCGGACGGGGAGGAACTGCCCGACGGGCCACTCCCCCTCCACCAGCACCAGCCCGTCGATCTCCGGCGCGTCCCGATACGTTCGCCCCACGCTCAGGCCGTCCCCCACGCCTTCGATCAGCACCTCCAGGGTCTTCCCCACCAGCGCCTGGTTCTTGCGCAGGGAGATCGGCTGCTGGGCGGCCATCAGGCGCTCGTAACGCTCCTGTTTGACCTCCTCGGGCAGATGGCCCGGCTGGCGGGCGGAGGGGGTCTCCGGCTCATAGGAGTAAGTGAAGCAGCCCATGCGGTCGAACTCCAGATCCCGGACGAAACGGAGCAGCGCCTCGAACTCCTCCTCCGTCTCGCCGGGATAGCCGACGATGAAGGTAGTGCGGAGGGCGATGTCCGGCATGGCGCGGCGGAGCTTCTCGACGGTGCGATACACCCACTCGATGTTCGCCGGGCGCCGCATCCGGCGCAGCACAGCGGGATGGCCATGCTGCAGGGGGATGTCCAGATAGTGGGCGACCTGAGGGTAGCGGGCCATCACCTCGATCAGGCGATCGGAGACCGCGCCCGGGTAAGCATACATGATGCGGATCCACTTCACCTCGGGGACACGCTGCACCAGCCCTTCGATCAGGGTGGGCAGCCCATCCCGCATGCCCAAATCATGGCCGTAATCTGTGGTGTCCTGGGCGATGAGGATGAGCTCCCGCACCCCCTGGTCCACCAGCCGGCGGGCCTCCGCCCAGATGGCCTCCGGCGGCCGGCTGACCGCGGGGCCTTTGATCAGGGGAATGGCGCAGAACGCGCAGGGGCGGCGGCACCCGTCCGCGATCTTCAGGTAGGCGCTCGCCCCCTGCACCGCGGCCCGCAGCACCCCCCGCTCCTCCCGGCGGATCGGCCCTTCGTCCGGGATGTGGAAAAGGGGCTCCGGGGCGGAGCGCCCGCGCAGGGCCTCGATGAACTCCAGGATGTCCATCCAGCGACGGGTGCCGATCACGCCGTCGATCCCCGGCACCTCCTCCACCAGACGGGCCCCCCACCGCTGGGCCAAGCATCCGGCGGCGATGAGCAGCTGGCCCTTCTTCTTCCGGGCCGCGAGCTCCCGCAACACCCGCAGGGATTCCTGGCGGGCCGCCTCGATGAAGCCGCAGGTGTTCACGATGAGGACATCGGCCCGGCCGGGGCGCTCGGTCGCCTCATAGCCGGCCCCCTCCAGGAGCTGGGCCATGCTGGCCGAGTCAACGGCGTTCTTGGCGCAGCCCAGGGTGATCAGATGATAACGCCTCCCGGCGCGACGAGACATTCCTCTCCCCCCACGTTACGGCGAGCGGGACCAGGTTTTGCGGACGATCTCCCCGCGCCCGCCCAGGGGAGCCTCCGGCCGGCCGTTCAGGCTCACCTGAAGGGCAGCGGCGTTTCCGGTCTCTAAGCCGATGGTGGAGCGGGCCTCCCAGGTTCGGGTCTCCCCGGGCCGCAGCAGGCCCTGATAGACCACCTGCCCGTCGGCGAGGATCCGGACCCAGACGTGCTCGGCGGCGGTCACCTCCAGCCGGAGAAGGGGCGCGCCGGCTGCCGGCAGCGGCGTGCCGGTTGGGCGCGCCACGGCGCCCGGGGCGATGCCGGTCGGCGAGGGCGGGAGGGCGCCGGGGCGAGGCAGCCAGCGGGTTCGAACGACCCCGAAGAGCCCGGCGAGGATCAGGAGCGCGATCCCCAGGGCGGCCAGGCGACGCCAGGGGACCGCCGGGCGGGCGGGGATCGGGGCGAGCTCGAACATCGAGGGCATCGCAGACGGCCGAGCCGGCGGGAGGGCCCCCGGGACGCCGTCCCATTCCGCGAGGAGGGCCTCCGCGTCCAGCCCCAGCCAGCGGGCGTAGCGGCGCAGGAACCCGCGGGCGTGGGCCGGGCTGGGCAGGAGGGAGAAGGCCTCGCGCTCCAGGGCCTCCAGATAGGCCCGCTTGATGCGGGTTTGCGCCGCGGCCTCCTCCAGAGAAAACCCCCGGGCCTCCCGGGCGGCGCGCAAGCGATCCCCGATGCCCACCTTATCCCTCCCGTTCCACCACCACCTGCACCTGCGCGGTGATCTCAGGCCCCAGCCGCACCGTCACCGGGTGCGTCCCCAGGGTGCGGATCGGCTGATCCAGCTCGATCCGGCGGCGGTCCACCTCCACGCCCAGCTGCTGGGCGATGGCCTCCGCGATCTGCTGCGAGGTGACGGAGCCGTAGAGCCGATCCCCCTGGCCGGCCCGGGCCCGGATCGTGACCGTCGCCCCCTGGAGACGGGCGGCCGTCTCCCGAGCGGAGCTCAGCTGGCGGATCCGCCGCTGTTCCATCGCCTGACGGGTTTCCGCGGCATGGCGGATCAGCCCTTCGGTGGCCGGGACGGCCAGGCCCTTCGGGATGAGATAGTTGCGCGCGTAGCCGTCCGCCACCTCCTTCACTTCGCCGGACCGCCCCAGGTGCGGCACATCCCGCAGCAGGACCACTTTCATCCCCGGATCCTCCTGACAGAGATCCACCCACGGGCCTCCCGGGCGCGCTGCTCAGGGGCCCGCTTCCGAGAAGGGTATCTTAGCAGGGAAGCGATGGCCGGACAACCGGCCTTCGGCGCTGAAGGTTCGCTCCGCAGCCTGGATCCGCATCTTCCCCTCTGGCTGGCGGAGATCCAGAGATCGAAGGCGCTCCACGAATCATCCGTGTGGCACCCGAATTCGCGTCGCAGGGCTTCGTCAGGGCGGCCGCCCCCCTTGACAAAACGCGGGAAACCCTTTATGCTGGGATTAGAACATTTGTTCTAATCGGAGGCGGCGATGGCCCTTCGGGATCGGCTGCTCACGTTCCTGGAGGCTTACTGGGAGACCCACGGTTACGGCCCCACCCTGGAGGAGATCCGGCGCCACGTGGGGCTCTCCTCCCGCTCCCATGTCCTCTATCACCTGCGGGCCCTGGCCCAGGAAGGCCGGGTCCAGCAGGAGCCCGGCAAGCATCGCACGTGGCGCCCGACCGATCGCTCCGCCTCCCGCATCTCGATCCCCCTGAAAGGCGTGGTCCCCGCCTCCCATCCGGATCAGGTGGATGAGGTGGTGCCGCAGGAGCTCGGGGATCTATGGCTCCCCACCGCATGGGTCCCTCCGCGCTGTCGGTTCGCCCTCTGGGTGCGGGGGGACTCCATGATCGGCCTCGGGATCCGTCCTTTCGACATCGTCCTGGTCGAGCCGGTCTCCCCGGAGGAAGTCCGTTCCGGGGATCTGGTGGTGGCGCGGGTGAAGGGCCGCAACCAGATGACCCTGAAGCAGCTGGTTCAGGATCCGGAGACCCGGACGTGGTGGCTGCGGCCCGCCCATCCGGAGCTGGCGCCCGTGCGGATGGACTGGCAGACGTGGACCCTGGAGGGCCGCGTGGCTTTCCGGTTCGGGCCGGTGCGGGATCTGGGGAGCATCACGGCGGCCTAACTGGATAAAAGGTGCCACACGAATGATTCGTGGAGCACCTTAAGGCGGCGCCGCGCTCCCTTCCTCGCAGGCGGAGAGGAGGCGTCCGGATGAAGCGGCGGTGGCTGGAGGCCCAGGCGGATCTGGTGGAGCAGGTGCTCTGGCAGCATCGATCGCCCGGGCGGGTGACGGGCGGCCGGCTCACGCCGACGACCATCTTTTTTCAGATCGTCCCCGCCCCCGGCGTCCGCTGGTCGCGCCTGAAGGGGCTGGCGGAGGAGCTGGCTCTGGCCCTCGGGGTGCCCAGCGTGCGGATCCAGCGGGAGGGGCCGGTGGTGCAGCTGGAGATCCCCCGGCCCGATCCCCAGACGGTGCGCTTCCTCCCGCTGATGGAACAGGTCCGCCGGACGCTGGCCCGCTACCCGCTCTACACCGCCCTCCTCGGGCTGGCCGCGGACGGCGCGCCGCTGCTGATCCGCCTGACCAGCCCGCAGGTCGCCCACATCCTGATCGCCGGGACCACGGGGTCGGGCAAGACGTCGCTGGCCCGGACGATGCTGGCCAGCCTGGTGTTGACCCATCGGCCCGCTCAGCTCGCCTTGATGCTCCTGGATCCCAAGGGGACGGCCTTCGCGGCCTTCCGCGAGCTCCCCCACGTGCAGGCCTTCGTCCCGGGGGATCCCTCGGAGGCGGCCGCATGCCTGGAGGAGGCGGTCCGGCGGATGGAGCGTCGCGCGCAGGAGGGGATCTCGACCCCTCGCCTGCTGATCGTCATCGATGAGCTGGGGGATCTGGTGCAGCAGGGAGGACGGGAGGTGGGCGCGCTGCTGGCCCGGCTGGCCCAGCGGGGCCGGGAGGCGGGGATTCATCTCCTGGCCTGCACCCAGAAGCCGTCGGCGGCGTTGCTGGGCGGGCAGCTGACCGCCAACTTCCCCGCCCGCCTGGTCGGACGGGTGGTCTCGGCGGAGGACGCGCGGGTGGCGGCGGGGATCGGCGGGACCGGTGCGGAGCGTCTGCAGGGGAAGGGGGATTTCCTGGCGGTGGTGGGCGGAACGGTCACCCGTTTCCAGGCGGCGTATCTGGCGCCCGAGGAGCTCCGCGCCGTGCTCCGGCAGAGAACGGCGAATGAGAGGGGATGAACAACGCTCGCATGCGGCTTGCGGTTCGCGATCTCGAACAGGAGGTCACAGATGCGGACGGCGTGGCTGGGATTGTTCGGGATGCTCTGCGCGGTCGCCTTCGGGATCACGGGGGCGATCTGGGTGGGGCTTCATCTCGGCGGGTGGGGGCTGGCGGTGATCACCGGGCTCGCCCTGGGGATCCCGGTGGCCGTTCTGCTGCTCTCCGCACGGCCCCGGCCGGCCGTCTGGGTCGGGGAACCGGTGACGGCACCCTGGGTGGAACGCGATCCCGCGCCCGGGATCACCAGCGGAGCGCCCTGGGCCGCCCCGGCGAACGGCTGGGGGATGGCCCCCCCAGGCCGGGGGCCCTTCGGGCTTCCCTTCCCAACGATCCCCTGGATCTCCTGGATCGCCTGGATGCCCGGGCCGCCCGCGCCGGAGCCCCACCGCGGGGGATGGCCCCTTCTGCCCCCTCCGGCGCCCCGGACCTTCACGGTGATCGGGGAGGATGGGGAGGAGTGAAGCCGCTGGGGAGGCCACCGGAAGGGCCTCCCCAGCGCTTCAGTTCTCCTGGAAGATGTGCTACGCTCAGGCGCGCGAGGCGCAAATGGAGAGAGGCGTCGCGTCAGGCCAAGAGGCGGTGGGGCATACTCCGGCGCAGGTCCCGGGCAACGGTCGCTGGAGGATGTCTCCTCCGACGCGATCTTCTGCTCTTTCCTCCCACCTCGTCTTGCGAGTGACAAGGATCATCGCCTTGTAGGAGCCTCACCCGTGACCCGATTCCTGGGCGGAGCGCGTTACCCCCCAGCGTTCTGGCTGCTGTTCTGGGGGACATGGATCAGCGCGACGGGCGGGAGCATGGTCTGGCCTTTCCTGACGCTGTATCTCCGGCAGCGTCTGGCCACCCCATTGACGCAGATCACCATGCTGCTCACCCTGAACGCAGTAACGGGTCTGGTGACCACCGCCATCGCGGGTCTGGTGGTGGATCGTTTCGGCCGGAAGGGGGCGATGGTCATCGGCCTGCTGGGCTCCGGCCTGGCCATGCTGGGGATGATCCCGGCCGCCTCCCTGGCGGCGTGGGCGGCGCTGATGGCCCTCATGGGAGGGTTCGGCCCGGTTTATCGGGTGGGAGGCGATGCCATGGTCGCCGACTTGATCGAGCCCTCTCAACGGGCCTCCGCCTACGCCCTGTTGCGCATGATCGCCAATCTGGGGGTGGCCGTCGGCCCGGCCATCGGGGGCTTCATCGTCTCCGCCTCTTACACCCTGGCCTTCATCCTGGGTGGCCTTGCCCAGATCCTTTTCGCGGCGCTGGTGCTCCTGCGGGTGCGGGAGACCCGCCCGTCCACCCCCGAAGGTCCTCGTCCGCTCCGCCGAGGGGAAGGGTATGAGATCGTCCTGCGGGATCGGCTGTTCCTGGCCTTCTGCGGGCTTTACACCCTGGCCGGGATGGCCTATGCGCTGATGATGGTGCTGCTGCCGGTCTACGTGAAGGAGAACTACGGGGTGCCGGAGCGGCTGTATGGGTTCATCATGACCACCAACGCGGCCATGGTGGTGGGATTGCAATACGGGATCACCCGGCTGGCGGGCCGTTTCCCTGCGCTGTCGGTGCTGGCCGTGGGCGCTCTGTTTTACGCCCTGGGGGTGGGGAGCGTGGCCCTGGGGCGGAGCTTCCCGGCCTTTCTGTTCAGCATGGTCCTGCTCACCATCGGGGAGATGCTGATGATCCCCACGGCCACCACCCTGACGGCGAACCTGGCCCCTCCGGCCGCGCGGGGCCGGTATATGAGCGTGTATGGGCTCACGTGGGGGCTGGGATTCGGGGTGGGGCCGGTGATCGGAGGGCTGTTGCACGATCAGGTCGGGCCCATGGCCATCTGGTGGGGCGGGGCCGGGATGGCCCTCCTGGCCGCGCTGGGATTCCTCTGGCTCGCGCGCCGATCCCCACCGGCTTGGGCCCCGGGAGGGGCGCGCCCGTCTCCTGAGTGAGCCCTCTTCTCCCGGCGCCTCCACCCTCGCGCGCACGCTTTACAGATGAGAGAGAACGTATTTCCAGAACTCCATGGCGAACTGCGGAGGCACACAGATGTGGGCCCGAGGCTGGCGCCAGTAAGCCCAATTCGGGAATCGCTGACGGATCTCCTGCACAGGGATCGGACGCGAGAGCAGCTGAACATCGGCGATATCGGCGATGTATCGGCCATACCATCCTTCGAAGGGATCGTCCTGAAGCCTGGGAGGGCTGATCACCGTTCCGATCGCGACAAGGCAAGAAACAGGACGCCTGATATAAAAGACCACACGATCTCCGGGACGAGCCTGTGCGTCAATAGTCCACCAGTTTCCACCGGGAACCTTCTCTGCAGGAATCCCTGCGGCGAGCATAGCAAGCGGACCAAGATGCTCTTCACTGCCGTGTATGATGTGAAACTGTTGAGCTTTGGACATGGCCCCCTCCTGGCTTTTGAAGGTTTTTTCCTCAATCCTTAGGCTTTCCCTTCAATGCCTGCCGGATACGCTCTCGTGCCTCCCAGAGGGCGGGATCTCCCCGACCGGGCCTCTGCAAGGTTTGCCTCAGGTAACGAATGTTCTGCACCCGGACGCCGCGGACGACCAGATCCGCGAGCACGAAAGCGCGGGAGAAGACCACCACCCCCTCGATCCATGGCTCGCGCCCGATCAGCTCTCGGAGCCGCCCTTTGAGCCACAGGATGTTCCGCAGAATCTGCTGAATGGGATCCTTCTCGATCGGGCGTCCATTTCGCAACAGGCGATCCCCATCGGCTGTGATCCGTCCGGGATGGGACTTGGTTTCCAGGAGGAACATACGGCCTTCACGGGTGATCACCAGGTGATCGATGTTCCCGTAAGGGCTTTCGAGGTCATGGATGACGAAGAAGCCATCGCCCAGTTCTTCCAGGATGCGGCCTACCTGCTCCTCCGCATAGGCCCCTCTCTCGGCCCGACGGACGGCGCGCTCGCCTCGCCGCGCGATCCGATCCAGGAGGTCAGATCCCAGGCGGATCATCAAGGCCAGGGCGAGCAATCCGGCCCCTCCGATGCCCAGCGCGCGGCTCTCGCCGAGGAGGAGGGCCGCAGCGATCAGGAGCAGGCCGCCACCCAGGGTGACCGCCATCAGGATCCGCTTTCGCCGCATCGCCATCGCCCGGGTCGATGCGCCCGCCTCTCCAGCCCCCGGGTTCCTGGGGATCAGCCCAAAAGCGAGGAGGCTGATCCCCAGGATGAGGATCCACAGCAGAATCAAAGCCCCTATGGGAAGGCCGAGCAGATCCGGAACCGAAGCCCCCAGGATCCCCCCCAGGAGCCCGAGGGATCCGAGCGCCAGCCCCTGGATCAGCATGCCCCGAACCCTTCCCCAACGCCGATCCCTGGGATCCATACCGGCCATACGGCCGGCGAGCGTCATCGCCAGCGCCCCGAGCACGAATAATGTTCCGGCAAGCATCAAAAGACCTCGTAGAAGGCCGAAAACCATCACCAGCACTTCTCCCGTGCTCATCCTCTGCCTCCTCCTTGCGGGATCACAGCGAGAGCCTTCCACCTCCTAATCCGTCAGGACACTGTGAGCCCGTCACGATGGGTGGATGTCCGCCCATCCGTTGGCCTCCAGGAACTCTTCGACGCGGTTGAAGGCGTTGAAGAAGAGGGGGGTTCCGGCGAAGGAGAGAGGGGAGACAGGGCCTGTGGTCATAAACGAATACTCCCGGGAGGCGGCATCGAAGGCGGAGTGGGGATCCCGGAACAGCTGATAGAGATCCAGCGCCCGGCTCCGTCCCCCGACCAGCTCCGAGAGGGCGCGGAACTCCTGACCCATCCCGAGCCCGAAACCAAAGAAGAAGATACGCAGCTGATCCACGATCCCCCGATGCAGGCTGGATAGCGTCTGGCTGATGAACATCCACCCTACACCGTATTTGCGGGTCGTGCGGACCGCGTCGATCAGCAGGTCACGAACCGCCTTCTTCTCCGAATCATCGGGGTCTTCGCGCGGCGCCAGCCGGTGGGCTTCGTCCATCAGGACCAGGGTGTTCAGGCTGCGGCTCTCCCGATAAGCCGACTCCGCCGCCCGCAGGATCCCCTCGAGGATCCGCTTGATGACCAGAGCCTGAACGGTCTCCGTCCAGAAGATCGCAGACGATTCAGCGGGCGCGTTCGCGCTTCGGAACAGGGGCAGGGAGGAGGGATCCGGGCCTTCTGTTTTGGCACGCTCCTCCGACAGGTCAATGACCACCAGAGGCCGACTCCCGCCTTCTCGCTTGAAAAGCGGATACAGCAAGGCGTCCACCTTTTGGGCCCCCCGTCGGTCCTCACGGAACAAACTTGCCACCGGGAGCCAGTAACGCGTGTAGAACTCGTTGGCATCCGCGCTCTGATGCATGGATCGAAATCGCTCTCGTGCGTCGCGTGACGGGTAGATCACATTCTGAACCGACTCTTTTCCCAGAAGCGTCCAGGCCGCTTGGAAAGCCTCGCGCGTATACAGGTCAGCTAAGCGAACACGTTGACGCTCCAGCCGGTCGGCCAGGGTCTTGCACGCGCGCTCCCGGTTTTCGCCCGTTGGGATGCTGAGCTGTTCAAAGAAGGGGCTCTCATACAGGATGCGTGCGAAAAGCTCCCAGCGATCCAGCACCAGATCCCGAACACCAACCACCTGAAAGGGTTTGCCCAGCCGATTCAGGATTTGCTTCATAGGAAGCCTGAATTCTCCGGTGGGCTCCCCCCGCAGGTCCTTGGCGAACTCACCCTGAGGGTCCAGGACCAGCAAGGCCATTTGGGGATAGCGGGCATAGGCCAGGAGGATCATCTTGGCCAGCACCGACTTGCCGGAGCCCGTCTTCCCGAAGATCCCCAGATGATAAGCCTCGCCCGCACCGTCCGGGCCGCTGTCGAAGTGCTTAAACCAAAGGGGGAGCTTCGGTGTGGAGCCGTAGACCCGCCCCAGGTAGAACAGCTGACGCTGATAGGGAGCCAGCAAGGCCTCCAGAATCGGATCGTCCACCCGATAGACGGGTGTGCCGGTAGCGGGGACGGTGCCCAGGATGCTGGGGCGGTAGGTGTTCCCATCACGACAGAAGACCGCGCTGACCACCATCTCTCCCTGATGGGTGTCCTGTCGCTCGCTCACCGCATCCACCCGGCCGCGCTGTCGGATCAGGCTTCGCATGGTGGGGTCCTCATGCCAGACGTTCCGCAGCCTTATCTCGGTGATCTGTCCGAGCGCATAGTGGCTTTTGCCATCCTGCTGGAATCGAAAGAGGGCGAATTCGCCCACCAGTTTGCGGTTCACCGCGCTGGCCAGGATGTCCAGCGCCAGCTCGGAGGTAGACGACGGTGAGCCCACCACGCCGATGCGCTCCGCCTGATCGATCTGCTGATCCAGGGAATGGTTCGCCATCGTGCGGCCTCCTTTCCCGGAGAGCTTTATCGACCGCCCTCCGTGCGGTATCCGTGCAGATTCAGGAAGATGTCATCCACATCGCCGGCCCAGGTTTCGGCCAGCTGCTGGCTCATCACCTGGCGCAGGGCAGGGATCGCTCGACTCAGATGCTTCACCATCCGATCGGCCAGATAAAGGGGGTAGGGCTCCAGCATCCCGGGGGCGCTACACTGAGCGCGAAGGGCCTGGATGACGGAGGCCAGCCGGGCCATGTTCCCTGCAATGGAGCGGCTCATCTCCAGCCGGACCGCCGGCAGCCAGGCGCGGGGACGGTAATAAGCGACTTGAATCTCGTTGAGCAGGCTGAGGATTTCATCCCGCAGCTTCTCGGCACCCGGCCGGATGCGACCGGGCAGCAGCTCCAGCTGAAGATGCCAGGGTTGCCGGGGAGGCTCTAAGGGACGTGGGGCGGTAAACTCCCCAGGCTCCAGCAATCCGGTCAGCAGCGCCCGGTCATCCAGGCGCTCCGGCCATCCGAGCTGCCTCCCGATCTCCCGCCGCACCGAGTATTTGGGCACGCCGATCCATGCCCGATCGGTTCGCTGCGCCTTCAGGACATCCCGATAGGCAAGCAGGTAACCCTCCATATGCTTCACCAGGAACTCGGTCAAGCGAAGATCCGGCGCCTCCCGGGCCCGATTCATTGCCTGGTTGAAGTAGATCAGGGGAGTGGTGAGGGAGCCATCCAGGAAGACCACATCGTGAGGGGCCTGAACGGCCAGCTCCAGCTCCATGCCGATCATCACCGCGCGGGCCAGCGTGCCGGTTTCCTCCTCATGTCGTTCCGTCTGCATGTAGGCCCGATGCCGGGGCTCCGGCCAGTGCCGTGTCTCTGAGGGAGGTGTCAGGCCTTCCACCGCCACCGCCACCGCTGCGACCAGGTCCGTGGCGATGAGCCGCTCCACCGCGTATGCTCCATCCACCCCGCAGGTGGTAGGGACGGGAACCGCCGGCAGGTCGCCCTCTCGTTGCAGGAGACCGCTTTCCCTGAGCGCCTGCCGGCGCTCCTGGCGTGCAGCCCGGAGGGCCCGGAGCTCTTCCCCTACGCGATGGCTGAGCGTGCCGGATTGCTCGAGGAGCTCCTCCACCAGGCCCGCCGGGAGCTCTGCGAAAGGCCGCTCCGCCTCCGGGATCATCGTCTTTATCCTCCTTCGTCCACGATCAGGAGATCCAGCAGGCGCTCCGGCTCCCACGCATGCCATCCGTTCACCCGACCCGCCCGGGGCAACAGCCAGCGCTCCCGCCAGTAAGCGGCCAGATCCTCAAAGGGGAGATCTCGATACAGGGGCTCCGCCGCCCGCCCCTCCATGTAGTCCTCCAGGTTGTGGATCAGCGGGAAAAGAAAGGCCTCCCGACGGAGCGCATGCCGAAGGAGAGAGCGGGGAAGCCCCAGCCGCTCCAGCGCCCGCACGCAGGTCTGCCACTTGATCCGCGGCCCCACCCCATAGCCGCCTTTCGTGGAAACCCCCTGAGCCTCCAGAAACTCTCGAAAGAGCGGATACAGGACCTCCAGATGAAAGGTCCCGTAGCCTTCGGTGTAACCCAGGGAAATCGCGATCGGCTCGCCGCGATATTGAAGGCGGTTATACAGGCTGGACCGTCCGAAGGCGCTGGTCGTCGTCAGCGCCACCAGATGCGCAGGCAGGATCCGTCCCTCGATCTCCGTCCGACGGCCGCCGTATTTCCTCTGATAGGCCCGGCGCACCTCGTTCGAGGCCGCAGCCAGGGCGACCAGCTTTCCGCCCAGGAGATCGCTATACGGCGGCACCGCCCCCAGGGTCTGGATGTCCATGGTCTGATTGACCAGCTCCACCTTGCGCCCGGGCGGATACCGGAAACGCCGATCGCGGGGAGGGAAGGAAAGGGGAGGAGACTGGAGCGCCAGGATGCCGATGAGGAAAGGATGTCCGGACGGCGCACGGTTTCCCGCATCCAGGATCAGGAAGCGCAATCTTCTGCCATAGCCTTTGGAATAGGGAAGAGACCAGGTGAGGCGGGCCAGGCGGAAGAGATCCGCCTGCCACGGTTCGACCACTTCCACCAGAACCGGCCGGATCCGTTCGGGGATGATCTGCTCTCCCCGGGCGAAGTAGGGGGAGAGCCTCGGCCAGGCCCAGCGGATCCATTCCTGATGCCCGCGGAGGATGAAGCGGCGCGCTTCCGCATGCAGCCGGCGCAGGGCATCTTTCCCTTCCGGCGCCCGCAGCGTGAGGAGGCCCCGACTCCCGGCATCCACCTCAAACCCCAGGGACCGGAGATGCTCCAGCACCCGGGCCCGCAAGCGCGCTCGCGAAACGCTCATCGCCCGCTCCGCCGGTTCCGCCCCTGCCGATCAGATCCCTCAAACCCAATGATATCACAAAGATGCATGCGTCCGCCGATCCCGGGCTGTCCGGACGGCCCGGGAACGCGGGAGGGGGAGCGCCCAGGTGCTTCGCCGCTCACCCGCTGGTCTTTCCGTTCGGACCACTCGATGCACCGACATTGACACGGACGGATTTTCAGATACCCTGCGATGCAGGAATCCCATCAGCGGAGGGGTGGGCGATGAGGAGCTATCCGGTACGGGTGACCAAGCGGGGCGTCATCACCCTGCCCGCACCGGTGCGCCGCAGCCTGAAGATCCGGGAGGGCAGCATCCTGACCCTCCTGGACCTGGATGGCGCACTGGTCCTGGTCCCCCAGATTCTGGAGACAGACCGCCTGGCGGACCAGCTGGCCGCGCAGTGGCGCGCCCAGGGCATCGACCTGGAGACTATGTTGAACACCCTGCGCGAGATCCGGAGTGAATCCGCCGTTCGCTAAGGTCTTCCTGGATACCAGCGTGATTTTCGCCGCCGTCCTCTCACCCCAGGGAGGCGCGCGGATGGCCCTGCGCCTGGGCGAAATCGGTTACCTGCGCCTGATGGTAGGCCCCAGGTCTTGCGGGAATGCGAAGAGGTCGTGCGCCGCAAAGCTCCCGGTTCTCTCTCCGACCTGGCCCTCCTGCTAAACGCAGCCCACGTGGAGATGACCCCAGAGGCCAGCCCGAAAGCCCCGGAGCAGGCCCTCCAGTGGATCTCTGATCCACCTGACGCGGGGATCCTGGCAGAGGCGTTGGAGGCCAGGGCAGACTGGCTGGTGACTCACGATGCGCGCCACTTCCTGACCCTCCCGCCCGATGCGCTTCCTTTACGGGTGGGCACTCCCGGCGACCTGCTGGGATGGCTTCGTCAGCTTCTTATCCAGCAGGCCGGATGAGCGCTGGTTCGAGGAAGTCGAGAGATGCGGAATTCTTCACTCCCGCTGCAGTCCCGCCGAACCCCAGGGGCGGTAGCGGCGGAAGCGATCGTTCCAGTCGGCAGGGCAGCTTCCCCAAGGATGATTTCCAAATGAAACCGCAGCAGCTCCTTTCACCTCACGCCAAGGCCCGGGAACGCGGGAGGGGGAGCGCCCAGGTGCCTTCGCCGCTCACCCGCAGGTCCTTGCGCTGGAACCACCACCCCGCCAGCAGGAGGAAGACCAGCGAGGCGATCAGCAGCCCCACGAGCCAGTCCACCCGCAGGGAACGGACAGCCTCTCCCCCCTGATAGTATGTGAAAGGCGAAAGGCGGGCCACGGGCTCCAGCCGCTCATCCAGCCGGGCCAGCGCGGTCAGGAAGAACCCCGCAACAAGCAACGTCCCCGCTACCGCCGCCGCGACCCGCCGGGAGGGCAGCGCCAGGCTGAGCCACAAGGACAAGCTCCCGAACAGCCACAGCAGCGCGAACATCGAGAGGAAAGGCGTGAGCATCTCCCATGGCCCCAGACCCAGATGCCGGGAGAGCGGCCGCGCGAGGATCAGGCCCAAATACGAGAGCCCCAGGATCCCCACAGTGGCCACCAGGAAGGCCAGGACGCGGGCGGCGAAGAACGCCCACCGGCTCACCGGCTGCCCGAGGAGCAGATCCAGCTGTCCTCCCTCCTCCAGCCCGGCGATCAGGGCGCTGCCGGCGAGGATGGCGAAAAACCCCAGGATGAGCGGCAGCCAGGAGAAGAACTCCGCGTGCAGATACGTCGCCGGATCCGCGATGTCCTGGATCTCCCCGAAGAAGACGAGCAGCTCCCGGGGATAGGCGCGCAGCAGCTCCTCCCACTGGGCCCGCTGCTCGAAGATCGTGTCATAGAAGGGGATGAGATAGCCCCCCAGCAACCCCAGCCCCAGCCCCCAGCCCACCATCGCCCAGCGGAATCCGGACAGCGTGTAACGAAAGACCGCTTTCATGGATAGGCCTCCGAAGACGCAGGGGACGGCTCATAATACGCCAGGAAGATCTCCTCCAGGCTCGGGCGCTCGGTCTCCAGATCCCGGACCGGGAAGGCCGCCAGGGCCTTGATCAGGGGATCCATCCGCCCTTCCACCTGCAGCAGGAGCTCCTCCCCGTCCTCCCGGCGGAGGAGCTGCACGCCGGGCAGAGCCGTCAGCGGCCGGGGATCCACCGGCCCCTCGAACCGGATGCGCACCCGACGCACGGCGCGGCGGATCAGATCCTCCGTCCCGGCCACCTCCACCACCACGCCCTGCCGGATGATCCCCACGCGGTCGGCCACCTGCTCCACCTCGCTCATGATGTGGGAGGCGAAGAACACCGTGGCCCCCGCGTCCCGAGCCTCCCGCATCAGCCGCAGAACCTCCCGCTGCATCAGGGGATCCAGCCCCAGGGTGGGCTCGTCCAGGATCAGCAGCTCGGGCCGGTGCATCAGGGCCTGGATCACCCCTACCTTATGCTTGTTGCCCTTGGACAGGTTGCGGATGCGGGGACGCAGGTCCAGATCCAGCCGCTCCGCCAGCGCTCGGACGTAGGCCCAGTCCACGGTGTTCCCCCGCATGGCGGCGAAGAGGCGGAGGGCGCCCTCCACGGTCATGTTCTCATCGAAGTGCAGCTCGCCCGGGAGATATCCCACCCGCCGCCGCACCGCCACCGGGTCGCGCTGCGGGTCGATCCCCAGCACCCGGAGGAGCCCCGCGTCGGGGCGGATGAAATCCAGCATGCAGCGGATGGTGGTGGTCTTGCCGGCGCCGTTGGGGCCGAGGAAGGCGAAGATCTCCCCCCGGCGCACCTCCAGGTTCACCCCGCGCAGCGCCCGCACCCGACCGTAGGATTTCACCAGATCGCGGATCTCGATGGCGAGGGCTTCGCGCATCTTTCACGCTCCTTCGCGGAGAGTTCGATCCTCTGCCGCCGCGACCATCCCGCCCGAGCCTCCTCACAGAGCCAGGCCATCATCCTCCGCCCAGGCGCCCACCCTCCGGGCCCGCGGACAACGGACCGGGCGGCGCGCAGCACCTCTCCGCGCCGCCGCCGCGGGTTGAGCCCTTTCTTAGTGTAGTCTTCTGGAAGCTTCGAGGAAAGCCTGCCAGGCTCATGTCCTTGAATGATCGGAGAGGGACAGAGACCACCCCCCCTCTCGTTGCGCCATGGGGTTCAAGCAGGGCAACTGCCCGCAGTTGCCTTCCACCCCATCTCCGATCCTCCGAGAGGAAGAGCCGCGATCTTCCGTCCCGAACCTCCGCCTTCGATGGTGCAAGGGTTGCGGTGAAGATTGCTTCGGCAACCCCGAGATCCCGGTTCTCGATGGCGCAAGGGTCGCGGCTAAAGCCGCTCCTACAAAAAGACGGTTTTTGTAGGAGGGGCTTTCGCCCCGAACCTCCGCCTTCGATGACGCAGGGGTCGCAGTGAAACCCGCTCCGATAAACTCCGAACCCCTGGTTCTCGATGACGCAAAGGGTCGCGGCTAAAGCCGCTCCTACCAACAAACATAAGGATGCCGAAATGAATTTCGGCTTACAACCGGAAGGGCTCCGGCCCTGAACCCTCCGTCTTCGAGGCGGCCGGGGATCGTGGGGGAAGCCGCGCCGCCCGCATCGATCTTTCTCTCCCCTTGTTGGGTCATCGGTTCACGAGGGCCACTGCAGGCTGCTGACCGGCGTCCGGATCTCCGATCACTGGAGGGGAGGAGCCGCCCGCCATCCCCATGCTCGCCCAGGCGCGAGCTCCCTCACTGCCACATCTCCCAGGAAAACGGAGGGGGAGGCCGGCAACGGCCTCCCCCTCCGGAGCGCTCCGGGAAAACCGACCGCTCCTCGGAGCGGCTTACGGCACCGTCACGCACTGCCGATTGTTCTTCAGGTTCCCGTCCGCGTTCTGCGGCACCACCCCGCCGGCGCAATTGGTCGCCGGCTTCTGGTTCACGGTCGCCGTGAACTGGATCTGGATGAAGTATCCCGGCGGCAGCGGGTTGACGGCGGCGCACGAGGCGCCGCTGCAGGACCAATCGGCCGCCGCCGCCGACGGGTTGAAGACCAGGGGTCCGCTGAAGCTCATGGAGCCGGAAGGGTTGGCGGTGTCGGAGATCTGGGTGCCGACGGGGCACGGCCCCGATCCGGCGTTGCTGACCGTCACGACGACCGTGAAGACCGCCGGGTTGCTCGTCGGCTGCATGAGCTTATCGACGACGAGGTCGCACATCCCGGCCGGCGTCGAGGTGGCCGTCGGGGAGGGCGTCAGCGAAGGGGTCGGGGTTTGAGTGGCCGTGGCCATCGGGGTGCGCGTGGGCGTCTTCGTCACAGTGGGCGTCGGTGTGGGGATCAGCTTGCATTTGCCCGCTGGACCGGCGTTATAGATGGACTGGATCTCACCCTGCGTGAGCGCCCGGTTGAAGATCTCCACCTCGTCGATGACGCCGTTGAACGTGCGCGGATAGCCGACGGCACGAATCGGAGCCGCCGTCGATCCGATGGTCCAGGGAATGGCGGGACTGTATAGGATGGTCTTGACCAGCGCCATCTGCGCTTCAAGCGCGCCGTTGACGTAGAGCTTGAAGGTGCTGCTGTCATAGGTCGCCGCTACGTGGTAGAACGTCCCTGCCGGGAAAGTTGAGCTTGAAACGATCCGCTCTGTGGTCATGACGCCGAACGTAAAGACGAACTTCTGTTGTTGCGCGCTCCACGCAAGCGAGATCGGGACGTTCGTGTATCCGGTCGACGGCGGCAATCCTTTCTGCACGATGACGGCACCCCAGAAGTCGTTGTTCGATGCCGGCCCCAGGGGCGCGCCGTTCGGCTTGACCCACGCGTCGATGGTGAACTGCTGATTGGCCAGCGCCGGTGAGTGTGGGATCTCAATGTAGCCACCCGTGCCAAACGTCACGCCTAGACCGACCATACCCGGAACGAAGGTGATCGCGCTGGTCGCCGATGGATTATGGGAGGCCCAGAGATCGAGGGGATTTCCATCCATCGGCCACCAGGCCACCAGGCCCGGAGGAGGCGGGACGCACGGCGGCGTCGGCGTAGGGGATGGGGTGGCCGTGGACTGGCCGTCCAGCGGCGGGGTGGGGTTGCCGACCGCCACCGCCGTCGCCGGGATGGTCGGCTTGGGAGTGGGAGTAGCGACCGGCACAAGGGTGAGCCCGGGGGGCGGGATCGGCGGAGCCTTGCACGCGCCGAGGACCCCCAGAAACACCAGCCACACTCCGAAACGAAGCGCACGCGCGATAGACATCGGGCCCCTCCTTTCAGGATTCTCGGGCTTATCTCCTCATCCGCGCCAAACGGCCGCCGCCCTCGAACCTCACGGCAGCGTCTGGCAAAACGTGTCGTTCGCCGCGTTCCCATCCGCGCTGTTCGAGACGGTGGCGCACAGCTGCGCCGACCCCGAGGAGAGGGTCGCCACCGTCTGGAAACCGGCCGCATAAAAGCCCGGCGGGCTGGCCGGTATGTTGCCGGCCGCCACACAGGTCGTCCCGCTGCAGCTCCAGCCGGCGCTGCCGTTGTATTCGTAGGCCGGAGAGGCGGCCGTGAACGACATGGCGCCGCTCGGCACGCTCAGGCTGAGCGTGGTCGGGGCCGGGCAGTCCGTCCCCCCCACGCTCTGGATCCCAAAGGTCACCACATATTTCCCCGGCGTGGGCGCCTCCAGAAGGCCGAAGTTGGCGGCAAGATCGCACCCGGGGATCGTCGGCAGCGGCGGCGCCTCACCCCCCGACGATCCCGAGGGAGAGGACATCGGGGCCGGCGGCGTGGGGGTTTTCGTCGCGGTCGGCGCGGGAGTCGGGGTGGACGTGGCCGTGGCCGTTGGGGACGGCGTCGGCGTCATCGTCGCCGTCGGCGACGGGGTCGAGGTGGGCACGGCCGTCGGAGACGGCGACGGCGTCCCGGGGGTCAGGGGCGACGGCAGACACGCCGCCAGAGCCCCGAGGATCAGAATCCACCCTCCGATCCGAAAACGTCCCATCGGGCACCTCCTGAAGCGGATGTTCCACTCCGGGTTACGGCGTGACCGGGATGCAGGCCTGATCGTTGGCCGGGTTGCTGTCCCCAGGCAGGCTGGCGCAGTTCTGGAAGGTCTGGCTGTATCCGCCGGGGCCGAAGTAGACGTCGAAGGTGAAGGTGTAAACCCCGCCGGGGCTCAGGGTGACCGAGGGCGCGGAGCAGGTCAATACGCTCGCCGTGCTGCTGATCTGGGAGCAGAGCGGGCCTCCGGCGTAGCCCCCGGAGGCAAGAAGCGTGGACCAGGACGGGTTGGGCTGGTCGGTGACGGTGAGGGGACCGCTATAGGTCCCGGGACCGTTATTGCGGATGACCAGCGTGAATTTGCAGAGGTAGTGGGGGCTGGGGCACTGGACCGTCTTCTGAACGGCCAGATCAAAGGCGCCGCCGGCCGCTGGGGAGGGCGTGGGCGTCGGCGTGGCGGTCGGAGGGGATGCCGGCATCACCGTAAAGGGAATGCAAGCCTGGTTGTTGGCAGGATTGAGATCCTGCAGCAGTAGGCCCACGCAGTTCTGGAACGTCCCCACCGCCCCGATCTGCATCACTACGGTTAGATAGGCGATCCCCCCGGGCGGCATAGTGACCGGGTAATGGGGAGAGCAGTTCACGATCGACCCGCTGGTATAGCAGATAGGGTTGCCGCTGCCCCCGAATCCTGTAAGCGTGAAAGGGACCGTTGGGCTGATGCTATCCCAGACGGGCACACCCCCTGTGTATGAGCCGGGGCCGTTGTTCACCACAGTGATGCTGAAGGTGCAGGTGCCGGTGGACGGATTGCACTGGGCCGTCTTCTGAACGGCCATATCAAAGGCGCCGCTGGCCGTGGCCGTTGGGGAGGGCGTGGGGGTCTTCGTCGCGGTGGGAGATGGCGTCGGCGTCCAGGTGGCCGTGGCCATCGGGGAGGGCGTCGGCGTCATCGTCGCCGTCGGCGACGGGGTCGAGGTGGGCACGGCCGTCGGAGACGGCGACGGCGTCCAGGTGGCCGTGAGGGGCACAAGGGTGAGCCCGGGAGGCGTGATCGGCGGAGCCTTGCACGCGCCGAGGACCCCCAGAAACACCAGCCACACTCCGAAACGAAGCGCACGCGCGATGGACATCGGACCCCTCCTTTCAGCTGGACTTTAGACAAAAATCCTCCTAACCCGGTGACAGGGATCACTCCCACGACTGAAGGAACGCTTGGGTTCGTTCCCGACCCCACCTGATCTGGAAGACGGCCACCAGGACATCCGCCGCTGCGGCCCTGCGGTCAAGGCGCTCTACTCATGAGACGCCCGAAGCCCGGGGGATCTTACAAGCTACCGGCAGCGCACCCGGAGGATGTGCCGCTCCCCCGGGCGCAGCGAGATGGCATGGGGTCCGGAGGGCAGATCGGCCCCATCCCATTCGGCTGCCGTCAAGCCTTCGATGGGGAGATCGAAGCCCATCCCATAGGCCGCCACCCGGATCCCCTCCCCCCGGCGCTGGAGGGTGAGGGTGGCCGGAGGTATGCGGGCGATCTCTGTCGCGCCCGTTTCGATCCGAACGGGCACCTCCACGTTGGGCAGGATCCGGAGCAGGCGGACGGCGGGCGAGGGACCCACCAGCGGGGGGCAATTCCGGTTCTCCACACGCACTTCAGCGGATCCGGACCCCGTGATCCAGAGCCCGAGGGCGGCGGCGGCCAGGCCCAGTATCACCGCGCCCGTCAGGAGCGCGATCCCCAGACCCTTCAGGACGCCCAACCCGGCCGCGCCTGCCGCCCCCACGGCGACCCCTCCCGCTGTCAGGGCCCGCGCCGCCTGGCTCAGGCGCTCCCGGGCCCGCCGGGCGCCCTCCGGCGAAGGGGAAAGCATGGTGAGCCCGCCCAGCCATTCCGCCGCCGAAAGATACCGCCGGCGCGTCTCCTGGCACGCCGCGCAACCCTCCAGATGCCGTCGGAGAGCCCGGCGCAGGTCCGGGGTGAGGGCCGGGGGCGGCTCTTCCGGCCCTCCTGTGATCGCCGTTAGGGTGGGGCATGCCCGCCGGCCCACGCGAAGGAGGATCCAGGCAGCCATCGCCTCCTCGAGATGATCGCGGGCCCGGCTCAGGCGGGTGTGGATGGCCCCGCTGGAGCGGCCGAAGACCACGGCCAGCTCCGCGGGGGTCAGCCCGTGGCGGAGATGCAGATCCAGCAGCATGGCTTCCTCCTCCGGGAGCGCCTGCAAGGCCTCCCGGAGGAACGCCATCCGCTCCCTCTGGAGGATTTCCCTTTCCGCCCCTTCATCCGGCGCTCGGGGTTCTGCCTCCTCGGCTTCCTCCTGCTCCCCCTCCGCCCATCGAACGTGGCGGCGGGATCTTCGGAGAACGTCGTAAATCTCCCGGCGGGCGATGGCGTAGAGGTAAGCCCGGAAATGGCGGGGAGGCTGGCGAGGACGGCCTTCCAGGAACTTGAGGAAGGTCTCCTGAGCCACATCCATTGCCTCATCCGGATCCCCCAGCATGCGGCAGGCCAGATCATAGAGGCGGGGGAAATACTGCTCGTAAAGCCAGGAGAAGGCCTCCGGATCGCCCTGGAGCATCCGGGCCGCGATGGCCTCCTCTGAAGCCTCGAAAGCGGTTGGGGAAAGGCCGGTCGGATTTCCCATCGCGCTCCTTTTTCACGGAATCGATGAGGCCCGAGCTGCCGCTCTGGATCGCTCGCATCCGTCGTCAACGGGCGAATTCGCGGCGGAGCGCTGGGCGCCAGGGGAACCACAGCGCCTCCCTATGGGGAGCGCTTCGGGTTGCCGGCTGCCTCGTGGTTGTCGAGCGCAGCGACCTCCGCCGGGGTGAACACCCGGTTCCGGAGCTCCCATTCATCGCGCGGGGGGATCCCCGGAAAGCGGAGATGCCCATGGGGGGAAAGATCGAGGAAAGCGCCTTGCGCCCTGAGCCCGGCCCCTCCGACCGGCAGGCCATCCGCACCGCAGGCGGGACGGGAACACCGATCCGCCTCAACCGGCGGACCTCTCCCGGATCCTCGCCCTCACGGGATCTCCGGCGATTTCGCCAGATTATACCGCATCCCCGGGAAGGAAAGTTACGAAGGAGCTCGATCTCCACGCATTCCGGGTGGTACTCCACAGGGACTTAGAGGGCGGCATAATAAACCCGATGAATCTCCCCGAGGGCCATCTGCCGCCCGTTCTCACCACATCGGGTTGGCCCTTCCGCTTGCGAGAGGGAACACAGGGCGGGAGTTTAACTCTCCATCGCCTTCGGCTCCTCGAATCCCTGGGGCCTTTCCGCCTCTTTTTCAGATTTCGGAGGAGAGGAGAACACGGGTTGCTCTAACGCTCGTCGTTCTCGAAGACGTTGATACAGCTCCTCCTCAATTTGGGCCTTCGAGGGCCGCCCTTTGCCAGGGATTGGAATGTGATGCGCCTGCATGAAAGCAAGCAGAAAGCGCAAGGTGTGCCTCTCCGCAAAGCCCTGCACCGCTTCCCGCCCCCTTTCCTGAAAATCTTTCAACAGCTCCTCCAGCGCCTGTCGCCAGAAGGCTGGATCCTCAGGGATCTCCTCTCGCTTCCGCCCTCGTCGGGCGGACTGCGTTCCTGAATCCCTTTCCACCTCTGCCCTTGCCTCCAGCCGCTCCAGCAGGGCCCGAAGAGCCCGCGCATCTTGCTCAATCCGATCCAGCAGCCGACGCGCCCGCTCGATCTCCTCGCGCATCCCTCATCCTCCCAGGAATTCTCGAATCTCCTGCCATAGCTTGCGGAGCTCCTGACGAAGATCCTCCGGAACCCTTCCACCCTTTGGAATGCTCTTGCGAACATCCGCCCGCTCCGGCAGAAAGGTCCGCAGCGGGCGAATGGGGATTCCCTTCTCGAGCCACTTGCGGCAGATCGCCCCTACCTGCTCCCAGTAATAGCGGGTCTCCCGCGTGAATCCCCCACGATACAGGCGGGCCCGGTTCATAAAGACCGCCACTTTGGGGAAGGGATGCGGTTGCAGCTGGAGCTCCAAACCCTCCAGCAGGATATTCAGCCCTCGATCCGCAAACACATCCGGATTAACCGGCACGAGAATTAAATCGCAGTTGGTTAGGATGGAATACGAGAGGACCGTGAAAGAGGGCGGACAGTCGAAGAACACATAACGAAAACCGGCGCCGGCCCTCGCGAATTTGAGAACCAGGGCATGAGCGAAGCCTTGCATTTGATCACGGTCGAAGACTTCCAGCGTGAGCCAGTAAAGATCGCTGGTGGCCGGGATCAACCAGAGGCGCTCATGGACTCGGAAAGCCACCCGTCCATCGATAGGGAAATCGAAGTATCCTCCTCCTCGGGTGAACTGGTCAATGGCATCAAAGAGGGTTCGCCTGGCTTCTTGATGGGCTCGAAACCAGCGCTCGAAATCCTCGGGGAACCTCCCGGTTTCTTCGGAAAGCTCCACGGCTGTGGTCAGGCTCATCTGAGCGTCGGCATCGATCACCAGGACCGGGTCCTCCTCGGAGGCGACACGAGCCAGCAGCCAGGTGGCGGTGGTTTTCCCCACTCCCCCCTTGAAGTTCACCGTAGCGATCACCTTCGGCAGACCGCCCATGGCTTCCTCCTTTCCCAACGCCATGCCGGAGAAAACGGCCTTCGTTCTTGCCCCGGCCATCGAAGCCCTCCCTCAAGAGGAGCGATTCAATCTCCTCTCTCCGGAGCGCTTCTCGACCCTTCTCCGGGATCTCCCGGATCCTTTGCGGCGAGCGATCCGGATCTCACAAGACCCGCATCCAGACGATGCACTCGAGATCCTCCTCGCGCTCCGGAGCGGAGTCGCCTGGGGCTTCCCCGGGCGCGGACGGAGGATGGGGATGGCTTTCCATGAAGTCCACCAGGCGCTTCAGCCATTCCTCCGGCGGCTGCGTCGAGCGCTCCCGCCAGAGGCGCCGCAAGGCCTGGAGGTCCGGCCCCGAGAGGGGGCGGGCCTCGAAGTAGGCCAGCAGGCGGTTGCGCTCCGCCGAGGGCGGGAGGGCGCGCAGCCAGTTCACGATCTGGCGCTGGGGAGCGGGGAGCTCGATGGCTTCCAGGGCGGCCCTCCGGATGCGGTTCCACAGATGCCGGCGCAGCTTTTCGATGAAGGGCCGGGGGTCGAACTCTTCCGGCAGGGGAGCGGGGGGCTCCGAGGGCTCGCACCGGATGGGCCGGATGGCCTCCAGGCGCCGCTCCAGGATGCGGTCGCGCTCCTCATCGTAGAAGAGCCAGTGGTGCTGGCTGGTCCGAGGGTTGCGGAAGGCGGCGAAGAACCCCCGGGGCCCCTCCCGGCGCCGCCGGGCCGTCCCGACGCCCAGGGGGATCCGCCGCAGCCGCTCCTCCCCCGCCGCCTTCAGGAAGCGGAGCAGGTCCTGCTTGAGGAACTCCCCGACGGTCAGCTCGCTCTCCTCCTCCAGCTCCTGGAGGGCCTCCGGATCCTCCCGCTCCAGCCGGCGCAGGATGTTGAAGTCCATCGGGTTGGGGGTCTCCCCCAGGATGGAGGCGTCCAGCCCCACGGTGCGATTGATGGCGTCCAGCTTCTCGCGCAGGCGCCGCAGCAGCCCGAGCAGCTCCTCCAGCTCCTCCTCCGGGAAGAAGTTGTAGACGTGGATGACGGCGTGGGGCGAGCCCAGGCGGTCCAGCCGGCCCACCCGCTGGACCATGCGCACCGGGTTCCAGTGGAGGTCGTAGTGGATGGCGACGTCGGCGTCCTGCAGGTTCTGCCCCTCGGAGAGCACGTCGGTGCTGATGAGGATGTCGATCTGCTCCTCCGGGGGGAGATCCGGCCTTCCGTTGGCCCGGGGCGCGAAGCGCCGGATCCGCTCCGTCCGCTCCTCGGACCGGACGTCGCTGTCGACGATGGCGAGGCGCCGGCCCGCCAGGGCGGGATCCCCGCTCAGGCGCCGGTGAAGGTAGCGCGCCGTGTCCTTGAAATACGAGAACACGACGATCTTCCGCCCCCGCAGCTCCCGGGAGGCCAGCAGCCGCTTCAGAGCCTCCAGCTTGTCGTCGGGGCGGTCCCGCTCCAGCTCCCGCAGGATCCCCTCAAGGGACCGGAGGTCGGCCTGCACGGCGGCGCGGAGGCTCGCGAGGTCGTAGCGGTCCGCCGGAAGCGCGGGCAGGGAGGCCAGGAGCGCCTCCCAGCCCCCTTCCTCCTCCAGGCCCTCCTCGTCGGCGCCCTCCATCCGGAGCCACCGCCGGTAGTCCTCGGCCTTCAGCAGCCGCCCCGCCTCCAGGGCCTGAAGGAAGCGCTCCAGGAAGCGCTGCAGGCGGCGCAGGGAGATCCGCAGGGCCTCCGCCGAGGATTCCAGGCGCTTGAGATACAGCACCCGCAGGATGTGGGCCAGGGCCGTCTGGCGGCCCACGGCCATCAGGAAGCCCCGGGCCTCTTCCGGCGACCACCCCAGCGCCTCCTGCAGGCGCCGCGTCATGCCCTCCTCGCCTTCGTCCGGGGCCTCGAAGAGCGGGATGGGCCTGGCCCGGCGGCGCGCCTCGACCAGCGCCTTGCGGTAGAGCTCCACCTGATAGGGGGCGAGGAGGAGGCCTTCGATCGTGGAGGCGATCCTCCGGTAAAGATCCGGCCCGTAGGTGTCCTTCAGGCTGTAGCGGACGGTGTGGAGTTTCCGCTCGGGGAAGCGGATCCGCTGGCCGTCGATCTCCGCCTCCGGGTAGTTCTGGCGGATGAAGGGCCGGCTGCGGCGGACGGCCAGGGCCTCCAGGACCTCGTAGAGGGCCTCCTTGTTCTCCTCGGCCTGGCGGAAGTAATCCCAGAGATCGGGGATGCCCGCGGCCCGCAGGAAGCCGCGGTCGTCCCGGGTGATCAGGCGCAGCTGATGGTAGAGATCGAAGACCGTGTTGTTGACCGGCGTGGCCGTCAGCAGGATGACCTTCTTGTCCGGATCGCCCCGGGCGATGACCCGGAACAGGTTCTCCCAGCGGTTGGCGCCCGGGTTGCGGAAGTTGTGGCTCTCGTCCACCACGATGACCCGAAACCGCCGGGCGTATTCGTCGACGGGGAAGTCGCGGCGGCTGACCTCTTCCATGGAGACCAGCTCATAGGGGATGGAAAACCGCTGCAGCAGCGGCCGCCAGACGGTCTCCCGGATCGCCGCTGGGCAGACGATGAGGGCCGTCTGCCGCTCCCCGTAGGCGTAGTCGTCCAGGAGCCGCAGGGCCAGGTAGGTCTTGCCCAGGCCCACCGAGTCGGCGATGAGGACGCCGCCGTAGCTCTCCAGGATCTCCCGGGCCGCCAGATACCCGTCGCGCTGGAAGTCCGTCAGGGCGATGGGGGAGGGCCTGGCATCCCGCTCCCCCAGCTCCTGGTCCAGCCGGTCCCGCAGGGCCTCATAGATCGCCTTGATGTAGATCTCATAGGGGGTGTAGGTCCGGGTGAAGCGCTCCAGGAGCTCCAGGAGCTCGGCCTTGTAGTCCTCGGCCTCCTGCCAGAGGGCCTCGAACCAGCTCTGGAGCTCCCGAACGGCCGATGCCTGCTTGAGGACGGCGTTGAGCTCCCGGTTGATGGTCAGCCCGGCGCCGGTGAAGTTGGAGGAGCCCACGATGCCCACGGCGCCCAGGACGGGGAGGCCATCGACGATGTAGGCCTTGCCGTGGAGGAAGGCCTTCCGGTAGCGCCGCACGGCCACGGAATCCCGGGCCAGGAAGTCGCGCCAGCGCCGGATCTCGCGGGCGATGATCTCCCCCCGGGCGGCGGCATCCTCCAGCTCGGCCAGCAGCCGCTCCCCGAGGACGAAGGCCTGCTCCTGTTCCTGGCCCAGGAGCAGGCGGAGTGCCCGGAGCCGCTCGATCTCCGGCTCCAGGGCCTCCAGCCCCCGCAGGTTGAAGAAGGCGGTGGCCACATCCAGACGGAGGTCCGGGCTGTTGGCCAGCAGGCCCTTCAGCACGTCCCCCAGCCGGTGCCGCTCGTTGTCGATGAGGTCCGGGATCTGATCCACGGCCGCCCTCCGCTTACACGCTCCTCGCTTTGACCAGGCGGTCCTTTACCAGTTGCGCCACGGCCCGGTAGACCTCCACGCGCTCCTCGTCCGTGAGCCCCAGCGCGTCGAAGACCACCCGGTCCAGTTCGAACCGGTCCGGCGAGGCCGCCCGCACCTGCTCCAGGGTGAGGGCCTCCGGCCGCACATGCTCATACGGGTGCTCGGGGTGGCCGCACTTGCGCTCCCGACACAGAGGAAAGCCAAGCTCCTCGAAGATGCTGCGAATGGGACGCTGAGAAAGATGGTTGAATGCGTTTAGAAGAGCCCAGGCTTGAGGTTGGTCTATTGTGGGAGGATGAATAGTCAATAGTCGCACAATATCTACGCCTTCTGTCTTAAGAGCTCCTTCACCGAGACTTGATCTTCCAAATAATTCTCGAATAATGACCTGTTGGCTTGAGACCATCACAGCAGCCAAAAGGACTTGTCCCTCTCCAGCAATCTCAAACAAGTTGTGATCGACCTGAATTCGATGATCATGGACGCCAACGATCGCCCGATCATTATGAATCATTGGCCATATGAAATTTGCAGGCTCTCGCTTTCCCAAATCCCACCACCATGCCCGGCTCGCACAGGTGGGTCGCGTGGGGTATCCCTGCCTCTCCCCCCAGCGGATGTAGGCGGCGGCTTTCGGGTAGCGGGAGAGGGGAGGCTGGCGGCCCTGGTCGATGGCTTTCCGGATGTCCTCCGGGGGCATGAAGACCAGGTAGCGCAGGTCCTCCAGGCGCACCCGCAGGGTCCGGATCTCCCGCGGCGACTTGATCACCGGCCGCAGCCAGGCGGCCTCGATCTCCCCCTCCCAGCCGGCGCCGTTGCGCACCCGAACGGGGGCCCGCGGGGCTTTCTCCCGCAGCGCCGCCGCCTCCTTCACCGTCCGCCCCACCGGCTCCAGATAGAAGAACTCGTTGGCGCCGGTCTTGATCCCGAAGCGCACCTCGGCGATGTCGCCCAGGCGGACCAGCTGGTCCTTCCCCTTCTCCAGGATGGTGAAGAAGATGTCGGGGGCCCGCAGATACTTGCCGCCCCATTTGGCGCCGGCGTAGGGGCGAAGGGCCATGCCGCCCAGGGCCGGCGCGCCCTTCCCCCGCCGGCGGGCCTTCCCCCCGGAGGGGGCCGCCTCGTCCTCCTCCGGCTCGGCCAGCCCCTCTTGATAGAGCGACCACTGGTCGGTGAGGATGGCGCGGAACTCGGGGCGGCGCAGGACCCGGAAGCCCGCCAGGGGCTGATAGAGGCGCTCGTCCTCGATCTCCGAGAAGACCACGGGGCTGATGGCCTCCTCGAAAGGCACACGGAAGGCGACGAAGCGGACGGGGCGGCGCTTCATCTCCTCCTCGGTCAGCGGGCGCCGGCGCTCGGGCGGGCCGGCCAGGACGATGACGGTGTTCACGTCGGCCTGGGCGAAGCTGCGCTTGGCCCGGTTGTCGATGACCATCCTGAGATGCCCGAAGCGCAGGAAGAACTCCTGCAGGTCCTTGCCGAAGTCCACGTCCAGCCAGGAGTTGGAGGTGATGAAGCAGAAGGCGCCCCCGTCGGCCAGGAGGGAGAGGGCGTGGAGGTAGAAATACACGTAGTAGTCGGCCCGCCCGCTGATCCGGCGGCTCTTCCCCAAGAAGGCCGGGTAGATGGCCCGCAGGCTCTCGTTGAGGCGCCGGAGGTATTCCTCCCGGTCGAACCGCTCCATGTAGTCCCGGATCTTCTCCTGGCGCACGTAGGGCGGGTTGCCGATGACGATGTCGAAGCCGGGGTTCTCGTCCTCGAAGATCTCCACGAAGGCCATGTCCCAGACGAAGGGCGGCGGGCGGTCGGGGGCGAGGGCCTTCCGGGCCTCCCGGAGGCGCTCCAGCTCCTCCTCCCGCTTCCGGAGCTCCTCCTCCAGCTCCTGGCGCTGACGCTCCGCCTCCTCCGGCGGCCGCGCCGTCATCCCGGGCAGCGTCCGATGGGCCTGGGCGCTGCGCAGGCGCTCCCGGTCGGCCTTGATCCGGTTCTCCAGCTCATGGATCCGGTGCGCCAGGATGTCCCGGAAGAGATCCCGCTCCTCCTTGCGCAGCATCTCCTCGGTGAGCCCGGGCGCTTCGCCCTGGAAGAAGCGGCGCTTTCGGCCCAGAAGCTGGGTCAGGCGGCCCTTCAGGTGCGCCGGGATGCTCAGCTCGCCCCGGCGGAAGGGGCTGAGGTCCAGATCCCCCAGGGTCTGCAGCAGGCTGTCCCCGTGCCGGATCTTGAGGTTGAGGTTGGGCAGGAGGGGACGGGCTTTCACCTCCCACCATCGCAGCTCCGTCTCCACCACCAGCTGCAGCCAGAGGCGGAGCTCCGCCACCCGGACGGCCCACTCCATCACGTCCACGCCGTAGAGCTGGTCCTGCAGGATGCGCTTGCGCCGCTCGTAGGGCGTGTCGGCGCGGCCCAGCGTCCGATCGCAGCGGGCCTGCAGGTCGTCCAGGACCAGGAGCATCCCCACCAGGAAGGAGCCGGAGCCGCAGGCGGGATCGCACACCCGGACCCGGCGGACCAGCTCGTCCAATGAGTTCCAAAGGTCCTGCCGGGTGATGGCTTCATCGGCTTCCTGCTTCTCCTCTTCCGAAAAGGCGAAGACCCATTGGTAGAGAAGGGATTTAGCGCCTGTTGGGAGCCGGTTCCCCAGCCAGTCCACCAGGGCCAGCCGGCACATCAGGTCGATCTCCGTGCGGGGCGTGTAGAAGATGCCGGCGGCGCCCCGGAGGTCCTCGCCCTCGCCCTCGAAGGTCACGTTGACCAGCCGCTCGTAGACCGTGCCCAGCATCTCGGGGTCCACGGCCACCTCTTCATCGAAGCGGCCGCTCTCCACCACCGTGAAGTTGTAGCGCTCGAAGAAGCCCGGCGGGGCGCCGTCGGTCCACTTTTCGAAAAGGAGGGCGAAGATCTCGTCGGGGAGCCAGCGCTCCAGGCGGTCGTCCAGGCCGGGACGCCGGGTGTAGAGGCCGCCGTTGAGGAAGGGGGCCTGGGAGAGGGACCGCCTCAGCCATTCCGGGAAGCGGCTCTGGTATTCCGCCCGGTTCTGCCAGCGGTTGTTGAAAGCCTCGAAGAAGAGGACGTCCAGCCAGTCCCGATGGAAGGCGTCCCTGGCGCCTGTCCCCCGGTAGGCTTCCCAGAAATGGCGCATGAAGTCGCGGTCCGGTTCGCCGTCCGGACCCTGGAGCCAGCCCTTGCGGGCGATGAAGTAGAGAAACATGATGCGGTTGAGGAGCTGGTGGGCGTAGTCGCGGGCCCACAGCCGGCCGTTCCCCCGATGGGTCCGGGCCAGACGGTTCTGGATCTCGGCGAAGATCTCCTGGTAGTCGCGGAAGAACTCCTCGGTAACCCGCTGGACGCTGAAGGCGTCCTGATGGCGCCTCCAGATCTCGGAGGGATCCCGGACGCCGTCCGCGCGGATCCGGCTCAGGACCTCCAGGTCCGTGCGGTAGGGCGCCTCCCTGCGGACCTGGAGGATGCGAAGCCAGAGGCGGACCTTATGTGGGTCCCGGGGATCCAGCAGCCGCAGCGGCGAGACGAAGGCCAGCTCGTCCGCCGATCCGGACGGGGCGAAAACGAAGAGGTTTTCCCCGGTCGGGTTATGGCGGTAATAGGACTCCAGGAAGCGCCGGATGTCGGTGCGCCGGAGGCCGCCGCGCAGCTCGACGTGGAAGATCCGGAAGGGGAAGCCATCCTTGAGGTGGACGATCCGATGGACGGACGAGATCGCCTCCCGGGCGCCCTGGGGGATCTTTTCCAGATCCTCGGGGAGGGGATCGATGGTCGGATAGCCGAGGCCTTCGAAGAACGCTCTGGCGCCTTTGAGGGCGGCATAGCCGGCGAGCAGCCTCCGCACGCTTTCCAGGTCCCGCATCGCCGCTCACCTCCGAAGATCCCTGCAGCAGGAGTTCGCCCCGGAAGGCTCCGGGGCAAGGACTTCCTCTGTTTGGCTCATCGTCTGCTCTCACAAACCAAACGCCCGCCGGGGCTGCTTGCCCGCGGCGGGCGCTTCGTGCTACACTTCTTCCCGCCGGGGCGCCCGGACGCCCCGCGCCGTCGCCTCGCCGGTCCGGCCACCGGGCGAGGCGCTTTTTGTTTGGAAGCTATGATAAATTCAGCGAGCCGGGGAGGCAAGGTCCCCCGGCTGCTGCCCGGATCCGCATCGGCCCTCCCACACGATCTCCCCCAGCCGCTCCGGCGGATCGAGAAGAATCACCGCCTTCTCCCAAAGATGGCGCGCGGATTTCCTCCGGCTCGCCAGATATCCGGAAATCGCCCGCGCCGGATCCTCATCCGGAGAAATTTTCAGCGAGCGCCCCAGCACGTCCACCCGCCGCCCAAGACCCCAAAACCCCGGCGTCCGGCCAAACCGCGAGGGACCATAGTCATACCGGGAATGCCAGCGATAAGGAAAAGGCTGACCGGGGATCTCCGAGAAGAAAAGCCAGACGTCGAAGTCCTTCACCCCCGTCCGCCCATCCAGGTAGTGGCAGGCCGCCCCCTGACACAGCGCGATGGCCGCCAGGCGCTCCCGATATGGCGCCCACCGCGGGTGGCGCCGAATGAAATCCTCCAGGGCCCCCCGGGCGATCTCCGCCAGGCGCGCCAGATCCTCCCGGCGGATCGGCTCGAAAGAGCGCTCCGCCTCCGGCAGCCCCTTCAGGAAATCCCGGATGGACATCACCCGGCCCCTCCGACGGCACGGATACACCTCAGCCGGGATGCGCTCCTCTCCCCGATAGACCAGAAGAGCCGGCGCCTCCCGGCCGAAATGGGGGCCGTATCCGCGCCGGCGGGAGCCGAAGATCTTGTGGATCCCACAATGGCTCCTCACCGCCGCGGCAGCAGCCTGCTCATAGAGCGCCCTCCGCTTCTCCTCGTCCTGCTTCGAGAGATCCACCTCCTCCACATCGATCCCCTGCCGGCGCGCCTCCTCCAGCAGGCCCGGAACCTCCTCCAGGCCCGCGTTCGCCTCTTCCTGGGAGGGGGAAATCCCCGAGGAGAAGCAGTAAACCAGCCGGCGGATCGGATCCGGACTCTTCGCGCCCATCTCCTCCTCCTTTCTTCATCTCATCGCTCGCACCCGATCCCATCCTGATCCCCATCGAAGCGATGGGGATCCCCGTAGCGGCGGTCCACCGGGAAGTTGCGATAGGGGATGTCCCCGCAGTCCAGATCCGGCGGCGGCGGCGGGATGCACACCGTGGGATAGGCCGGATGACAGTTCCCCGCCGGCGCCGGCGTCGGCGCCCGCGTCGGAGCCGGCGTCCGGGTCGGCCCGATGCGAGGGGCCGTCGGCGTCGGGGCGGGCGCCGGCAGACCCCACAGCCCCCGACCGGCCGAGCGGGCCTCCCGCTCCGCCGCCCGGAAAGCCTCCGCGCAGGAAACATCCGGCGGCACGGTCATTGCCTGGGCGTAGCCTCCCTCCACCAGAGCGCGATTGACGAAGACCTCCCCCGCGAAGACGTAGCGCAGAAGCCTCCCATAGCGGTCCGTCTCCGAGACGTCCCGCACGAGCCGCAGGGGCCTGCCCTCCACCAGGGAGCGGTTGGCGGCCGTGGCCTCAGCGTAGAAGGGCTGGCCCCGTTCCGGGGTGTTGACTCCGATGTAGCGCACCCGGTAAGTCCGGCCTTCGATCTCCACCTCGATGGTGTCCCCGTCGAGGACCCGGACCAGCCGGGCTTGCTGCACGGGGCGGCCGGGCGGGACGCAGTCCGCCCCCGGCAGGGCCCGCAGGGCCTCGGAGTCCGCGGCGGGCGCCGGCGTCGGCATAGGGAGAGGCGTGTCCGTCGGGACCGGCGTGGGGGAAGCGGGCGGCGCCGGAGTGGGCGCCGGCGCGGAGGGGAAGGTCGGCGCGGGCGCCGGCGTCGGGGCCGGGCTCAGGAGGGCCGCCGGGACGCTGCACAGCAGGCAGAGCCCGAACAGCACCGCTCCGGCAAGGAGCGCCCGACTCATCCGCCCCTGCCGCCTGCGGATCCGGCGGCCTGAGCGCTTTCTCATCGGTCGCACCGAACGGAAAAGACCCGCCATCTTCAGAAGACCAGCCCGAGGCAGGACACGCGGACCTCGCCATGCCGCGATCCACCACACCCTACGAATTCGCCCGCGCGATTCCGTCCGAAGCGGGAGCCCCTCCCCCGGTCAACGATCCCGCATCCCGCACAGGCTGCAGGCGCAATCAGGCCACGTCCCGATCAAAGAAGGATCCGGATCTTTTCCCCGCGCAGGAGCTCCATCCACCGCTCCGGACGCTGGGTGTGCACCGGGAGCAGATGGCGGGGCCGGAGACGGCGGACCAGCCTCGCCAGATCCTCCTCCGGAGCGTGGCCCGAAGTGTGATAGGGATTGTCCACCTCCATAGGATCCGCCGGAAGAGCCCGGAGGCTCTCCGGAAGAAGGCGGAAGTTCAGCTCGGAAAGCCACCGCATCAGGATCCGGAGGTCCAGGATCTGCTCGTCGTCCGCCCAGTAGCTGTTGCTGAAAATGTAAAGGCCCTCCGGCTCCAGGCCGGCGTGCAGCCGCAGGTCCAGGAGACGGTTGATCTCATAGAAGCCGAAGGCCAGAAGGAAGCTTCCCGGGTCCTTCGCCACCTCCTCGATGGTCACGCCCCGCAGATCGCCCCGTTCCCAGAGCCGCTCCTCCCACCCCTGCGTCTGCGCCCGGGTCTCCCGAAGGACCCGAACCCCTCTCCGCGCCGCCTCGTAACGGGGATCCACGTCGGACAGCGCCCACAGCAGATAGGCGTCCTTCGGCGTCACCACCAGCTCCCGGCCCAGATCCCGGGCCACCTCCAGACAGGACTCCAGGCGCTCCACGTTGCGAGGGGCGAAGTCCACCGCCACCGGAGCCCCCGGATGTTTCCGGATCGCCGCATGCAGGGCCTCCTTCACTTCCTCCTCGGTGCGGGCGCCCCCGGGCCGCCCCAGGCGGGTCCCCTCCACGATCAGGAGGAAGACCGGCTCTCCCTCCAGCGCTTGCAGGAACGCCTCCGTGCGCCCGCCCTCCCGGCCGTGGAACCGCAGATCCCCGGTGTAGACCACCAGGCCCTCCTCCGTCTCCACGGCGAAGGCCGCCGCCCCCGGCACGGAGTGATCCACCGGGAAAGCCCGCGCCCGAAAGCCTCCCACCCGGAACGGGAGATCCACCGCCTCCCAGGGATGACCTTCCAGGCCCTTGGTTTTGGCCGGGGAGAGCTGGTGGAACCCCTGCGGCAGCCCTCTCAAGCAGCAATACGGCCGTCGGAGGTAGGAAGCCCGAGGGTCCGCCTTCAGGACGCCCTCTTCGTTGGTCCGTCGCCGGCTGAGGTAGGCGCTTTCTCCATCCAGCCCCGCCGAGGCGGTGTCCTGCATCGCCTTCAGGATGACGGCGGTCTCCGGCGTGGCGTAGATGGGAAGGTCGGCCCGCAGGTACGCGATGGCCCCCGAGTGATCCAGGTGGGCATGGGAGAGCAGAAGCCCCCGGATATGCCCGGCGTCCGGCGCGCCGTCCAGCAGCCTCCGCTCCAGGGCCGTGGGGAACAGGGTGTCGTCCGGGCCGTCCCGATAGAGCCCTCTCAGGCGGGGGAGGAGCCCCAGGGCCAGCAGGTCCCGCAGGCCGAGGGCGCTGCGGGGGGCCAGGAACTCGGTGAAGTATTGATTCCAGCGGCCGAAGGAACGCCCGAAATCCAGGAGGATGGCCTCGCCGCCGGCCTCCAGGAGCAGCTGGTTGCCGCCGATCTCCCCCCAGCCGCCGAAGACATGAACGCGAAGCCCGCCCACCGCAAAGGATCTCATCGGGCGCCTCCCCGGATCCGGGCATGCCTTCCTATCCAGTCCCTCCCCTAAACCGCGGGGCTTTATCACGCCTTGTCCCCAACTTCAGGAGGCCCATCGCCTATAAGAGCGTTAAGAGCTCTCTCCGCGTTTCGCAGCGCATCCAGAGCTCGCTCCCGCTGTCCCCTCACCGTGTTGATTTCCTTTTCCATATTCTCCAAAAGCACTCGAGCCTGGCGTAGCGCATCGCGGGTGCTTCCGATGAGCTGCGGAGTGTCGGTTGAACGGACCGAAATCCCCAGACGCTGGGCGATCAGATAGAGGCTGAGGACGAAAGGAACCAGCAGGCTGTAAGGCACTACGACAACTTGATGTTCACTGGCCACTTCCCGGATCGCGGATCGGCACATGGCATAGACGGAGTCCGGGACCGCCGCAATCCCGAACCCCGGAACTTTCGGATCGCTCAGGTATTTAACGATCTTCTTTGCCTGCTCTCTGATGTTCTTCTGGATCTTTTGAAAATTCTTCTGGTCCGCTTCATGGTCCTGCTCAGCCAGAATCTCGGCGCCGACGAACTTGCTGTCCAGGGGGACGCGATAGTCACCCGGCAACACCACGGCGAATTCCACCACCCCGTCCCCCAGAGGGACGTTCCGCTGCACCCATCCCTCCGGGAACACGCTGAGGAGCTCATCCACAATGCGCTCCGCCGCAGCGCCCCCTCGGCGTCCCAGGAGGATGGCGCTGATCCGACCGATCTCCTCTTCAAGGCGGGCGATTTGATCATCCGAAGTGGATCGCAGCTTCTCCTCCAGGCGGGTGAGGGTTTTCAGGGTCTCCTCAATCTGCCGGGTGACCTGCTGATGCACCGTGTCCGACAGGAAGCCATGCACGCTCTTTAGGTTCTCGCTCAGCCGCGTAAGCTCATCCCGGGCCTGGTCCAGGCGGGCGCGAAGCTCAGGGAAATTGGCCAGGCTTTCTGTCTTCTGGCGGACCTCTTCCACGCGCTCCTTCAAGCCCTGAAGCTCACGGAGCAGGTTTTGGTTGGAGCGCGTGGCCAGCATCGCGGCCACAACCATCCCTCCGACAAAGCCCAGGGGCACAGCGAGGATCAGAACCATCAGCAACTCGGCCGGGACATTCATGGGGACCTCCCAGACAGGCAGGCTGAAGCGAGTCCAGGTCATCAGAGAATGAAACCTGAGGGAATCAAAAAGGGGACGCCGCCATGTGGGGAACCCGCCTCATGTGGAGGCTGTGAGGGAAGCGCGCTGGGGCATCCTCCCCGAATCGGGGGGTTCGATCTTCTTACGCACCCTTCCGGTCTCCCACCGGTCATGCTCGTTCCCTCCATCCGAAAGCCTCGCAGGAGACCGCGAGGCTCCAGCCAGGGGGCGGAAGAGCGGGCGACGGGACTCGAACCCGCGGCCTCCTCCATGGCAGGGAGGCGCTCTACCGTCTGAGCTACGCCCGCGCTTCGGGGTCCCCGTCCGGTCGAAGACCGGATGGGGGACCTGAGCGGAGGGGGCGGGATTCGAACCCGCGGTGAGCCTTCAAGGGCCCACAGGTGATTTCGAGTCACCCGCCTTCGTCCACTCGGCCACCCCTCCGTCCTCTATTATAGCGCAGGCCCCTCCACGCGCGCCCCTCCACACAAACCCCCGGAGGGCCCTTCCCGCTCCTTCCGCTTCGATCCGCTTTCCCCCCGGCACGGCCTGTGCTACAACAGAACCGCACGAAGCGGACAACTCAACGATTCGTGGCGCACCTCCAGGCCATCCGATCCGGGAGGGGAAGCGATGATCGCCGGCGTGGAGCTGAAGGAGCTCATCACCCACGTCGATGACCGCGGGTTCTTCCGGGAGATCCTGCGGGTCACCGACCCCATCTTCGCCGAAGGGTTCGCCCAGTGGAGCCACTCCCTGATGTATCCCGGCGTCATCAAGGCCTGGCACATCCACTGGAAGCAGACGGACTGGTGGTATGTGGCCTCCGGCACCCTCAAGGTCGCCCTCCACGACCTGCGGCCGGATTCCCCCACCTACCGCCGGACGATGGAGCTCTACCTGGGCGATCACGCCCCCCCGCGGGTGCTGAAGATCCCCCCCGGGGTGGCCCACGGCTGCAAGGTGGTCAGCCCCACCCCCGTCCACCTGTTCTACATCACCTCCCGCACCTACGATCCTTCCGATGAGGGCCGCATCCCCCACGACGACCCCACCATCGGCTACGACTGGCTGGCCCCGCCGCCCATCCGCTGAAGGCCCGCCGGAGATCGGGGAGCGCCCCCATGCCCCTCCGCAACCTGGTGATCACCGGCTTCGTAGGAACCGGAAAGACCACCGTGGCCCGGATCCTGGCCCGGCGCCTGGGACGCCCCTTCCTGGATTTCGATGAGGAGATCGCCCGCCGCGCCGGACGCTCCATCTCCGAGATCTTCGATCGGGACGGCGAGGCCGCCTTCCGGGCCATGGAGGCCGCCCTCTGCCGGGAATGGTCCATCCCCCGGGGATGGGTCCTGGCCACCGGCGGGGGGACCTGTCTCTACCCCGCCAACCGGGCTGCCCTGGCCGCCGGAGGCCATCTCTTCTTCCTGTATGCGGACCTCAACGAAGTCGCCCGGCGGCTGGCCGACGCCACCGATCGCCCCCTCCTCCGGCTCCGGCCCGGGGAAACCCTCCTCGAGCGCCTGCAGGCCCTCTGGAACGCCCGGGAGGCCGCCTACCGGGCCATCCCCCACTGGGTGGATACCACCGGCCGCTCCCCCGAAGCGGTGGCCGAGGAGATCCTCCGGCGTCTGCAGGAGCTCGAAAGGACCGAGGACGATGATCCGCACCGAGGACCTGACCCGACGCTATGACGGCACCCTCGCCCTGGACCGGCTCACCATGGAGGTCCGGGAAGGGGAGCTCCTGGCCCTCCTGGGCCCCAACGGCGCCGGCAAAACCACCACCCTCCGCCTGCTCCTCGGTTTGATTTCTCCAACATCCGGGCGCGTCTGGATCGCCGGGGAGCCGATGACCCCAGCCCGACACGACCTGCGTCGACGGATCGGCTACCTCCCGGAGACCCCCGGGTTCTGGGAGCGGCTCTCCGCCCTCCAGAACCTGGAGATCTATGCCCGGCTCTACGGCGTCCCGGATCCCCGGCGTCGGGCCATGGCCCTGCTGGAGACGTTCGGCCTGGCGGAGCGGGCCCGGGAGGCTGTGGCCACCTTCTCAAAGGGGATGCGCCAGCGTCTGGCCCTCGCCCGCGCCCTGCTCCCGGATCCGCCCATCCTCCTCCTCGATGAACCCACCGCCGGCCTGGACCCCGAGGCCGCCCGGGAGGTTCGGGAGCTCCTGCAACGCTTGAAAGGCGAGGGGCGCACCATCCTCCTCTGCACCCACGACCTGGAGGAGGCGGAGCGCCTGGGGGACCGGGTGGCCATCCTGCGCACCCGCCTGCTGGCCCTCGACACCCCCGCCCGGCTCCGGGCCCGGTGGTCCGGCGCGGCGGTGGCCATCGAGGTGGCCGACGACCCCGCCCGCTACCTCCCCGTGGTCCGGGATCAGCCCGGCGTGCAGGCGGTGGGGCTCCGGGGTGCCCAGATCGAGGTCCGCGTCACCGACCTCCGGGCCGTCACCCCCCATCTGGTCCGACGGCTGGTGGAGGCGGGGGCCCCCATCCTGCGCGTGGCCCCGGTGGAGGCTTCCCTGGAGGAGATCTACCTGCGGATTGTGCGCGGGGAGCCCGAGCTCCCCGACACGCCTTGAAAGGAGGCCCTCGATGGCGTGGTCCCGGATCGCGGCGATCGCCGAGAAAGAGGTGCATGAAGCCCTGCGCAACCGCTATGTGCTGATGCTGCTCATCACCCTGCCGATCGCCTTCGCCGCCCTCCCGGTCGTGAGCCTGCTCAGCATCCGAGGGCTCCCGGCTTCGCCGCCCTCCGAGACCTCCCGCGGGCTGCCCCCGGCCCTGGCCCGACGGCTGGCCGGCCTCTCCCCCCGGGAGCAACTGGAGGTCTTCCTGACCTCCCAGTTCATGCTCATCCTCTGGATCGCCCCCCTCGCCCTCCCGATGACCATCGCCACCTACAGCGTGGTCGGGGAGAAGCGGGAGAAAGCCCTGGAGCCCCTGCTGGCGACCCCGGTGACCACCGCGGAGCTGCTCGCCGGCAAGGCCCTCGCCGCCGCCGCCCCGGGGATCGCCCTCAGCGGGCTGACCTATCTGCTCATGGTGGGAGCCGCCGGGATCATCGGCCTCTCCGCCCCTGCCTTCCGGGTCCTTTGGGGTCCCACCGCCTGGCTCCAGGTCCTCGGGATCAGCCCGCTGCTCACCCTGCTGGCCACCCTGCTGGGGCTGAGCGTCTCCTCCCGGGTCAACGACCCCCGCCTGGCCGAGCAGATCGGCATGATCGTGGTCCTCCCCCTCCTGGGACTGATCATCGCCCAGAGCATGGGGGTGCTGTGGCTGAGCGGGACCCTGCTCCTGGGGGTGGCCCTCTTCCTGCTAACGGCCGATGGGCTCCTCCTCGCCCTGGCGGTGGCTCTCTTTGAGCGGGAGACCATCCTCACCCGATGGCGCTGAGGACCCAGGGCCTTCCACGAGGGATCCGGCAGGGCCGGTGTTTCACGTGAAACATCACGGCCAGAACACGTGGGGCGACCCATCGATCGGGAGATCCCCCAGGCGGGCCTGGCGGAGGGCCTCGAAGCGAGCCTGACACTCCTCCAGGGTGTCGCCCCCCAGCTTCTCCAGCAGGGCATCGGCCAGGACGAAGGCCATCATCGCCTCCACGATGGGGCAGGCGCGAGGGACCGGGCAGAAGTCGGATCGCTCGTAGCGGGTCTCCGTCGGCTGGCCGGTGGAAAGGTCCACGGAGGGCTGGGGCGTGAGGGTGGTGGCGATGGGCTTGATGGCCACACGGGCCACAATCGGCGCCCCGTTGGAGATCCCCCCTTCGATCCCCCCGGCGCGGTTGGTGCGGCGGACCAAGCGGTCCCCTTCCCGGAAGATTGGATCCTGGGCCTCCGTGCCCCGACGGGCTGCCAGGGCGAACCCCTCCCCGATCTCCACCCCCTTGACCGCCGGGATGCTCCCCAGGGCCATCATCAATCGGGCGCTCAGCCGGCGGTCCCAGTGCACGTGGGAGCCCAGCCCCGGCGGCACCCCGAGGGCCACCCCCTCGATGACCCCGCCCAGGGTGTCCCGCTCCTGCATGGCTGTCTCGACCGCCGCCCGCATGCGGGCCGAAGCCTCCGGATCGGGGCAGCGCATCGGGTCCGCCTCCGCCCGCTCGAACCGGGCTTCATAGGGAAGATCCTCCGAGAGGGCCGCCCGGACCGGCCCAATCTGGACCACGTAGCTGCCGACCGTGATCCCGAAGGTCTTCAGGAATTGCTTGCACAGGGCCCCCACCGCCACCCGGGCGGCCGTCTCCCGGGCAGAGGCCCGCTCGAGGCCCGGACGGAGATCCCGGTAGCCATACTTGATCGCCGCCGCCAGGTCCACATGGCCCGGCCGGGGGATCGTCATCGGCGCCACCGCCCGCCCCCGCCATTTGGCGTGATCCCGGTTCTCGATCTGAAGGGCGATGGGCGCCCCCGTGGTCCTCCCTTCCAGGACCCCGCTCAGGAGGACCGCTCGATCTTCCTCGATCTTCATTCGGGGCCCCGCCCCCAGGCCGCGCTGCCGTCGGGCCAGCTCCCGGTTCACCGCCTCCACATCCACCGGAAGGCCGGCCGGGAGGCCCTCCAAGATGGCCACCAGGGCCGGCCCATGGGATTCCCCAGCCGTGAGAAACCGCAAGGGCATGCCCGTTCACCTCCCCGCCCGAGAATAAAAACCGATACGATTCGGGGGACGCCCGCGGGCGTCCCCCGAACCCGATGTCGCATCCCGCTTCCTCCCCCGACCGGGCCTTTCACCCTTTAGCGACCCGGAGCACGCCCAGGAGGAGGGACATCCCGTCGATGGTGGCCCGCTCCACCGCCTCCGCCGCCGGGGGCGGCGCCATGGGGAGGAGCTGCTCCGACAGGGTCTCCGCCTGGATGTAATCGGCGTGGGCCGCGATGGCCTCCGCCAGCCCGGGATCCGCCTGATAATAGGTCACGATGCGGTCGGCCACGTCGAAATCCGCCCGCTTGCGCAGCTCCTGGATCCGCCGCACCACCTCCCGGGCCAGCCCCTCCTTCCGCAACGCGTCGGTGAGCTCCGTCCACACCGCCGCCACGTAGTCGTTCTCCTCCACGAAGACCCACCCCGGCTTCGGCCGGTAACGGACCTCCAGGTCCTCCGACCCCACGTCCACAACCTCCCCGTCCACCTGCACGGCCACCGTCTCCCCCCGCTGCAGGGCCCGGAGGATGGTCCGGGCGGGCAGCCCGGCCAGGGCCTCCTGCACCAGGGGGAACCGCGCCCCCAGCCGCGGCCCCAGGCGGTCCGGCCGGACCCGGATCTCGGGATCGGCGACCTCCGTGAGGTCCCCGATGAAGGTCAGCTCCTTGATGTTCAGCTCGTCCAGGAGGATGTCCGCCAGGCGGCGCACCGCTTCCGCCTCCTCCGGGCTCCGCACCCGGAAGGCGATCCGGGCCAGGGGCTGGCGCACCCGGATCCGGGCGGCGTTGCGGGCCGCCAGGCCCATGCTGGCCAGGCGCATCACCAGCCGCATCTCCGCCCGCAACCGCTCGTCCACCCGCGACGGGTCCGGCTCCGGCCAGCGGGAGAGATGGACGCTCTCCGGGGCCTCAGGGTTCACCCGCGCCACCAGGTTGCGGTAGAGGGCCTCGGCGGTGAAGGGGATGAAGGGCGCCAGCAGATGGCTCAGGGTCACCAGGCACTCGTAGAGGGTATGATAGACCGCCGCCTTGTCGGCGTCGTTCTCGTTCTTCCAGAACCGGCGCCGGCTGCGGCGCACATACCAGTTGGAAAGATCGTCCACGAAGGCCATGATCCGCCGGCCGGCCGTCGTCGGGTCGTAGTTCTCCAGGGCCTCCGTGACCTCCTGGATCAGGGCGTGCAGCTCCGCCAGGATCCAGCGGTCCAGGGGCGGGCGCTCGGCCACCGGCGGCGCCGGGACCGCCCGGGGATCGAAGCCGTCCAGCCGGGCGTAGGTCACGAAGAACCGATAGGTGTTCCACAGGGTCAGCAGGAAGGTCCGCACCACATCCCCTACCAGGTTGACCGAGATGCGGCGCTCCTGGCCCGGCGGCGACACGGTGTAGAAATACCAGCGCAGGGCGTCCGCCCCGTGGACGTTGATGACCTCCCAGGGATCCACCACATTGCCTCGGGACTTGGACATCTTCTGGCCCTTCTCGTCCAGGACCAGGCCCAGGGAGATCACGTTCTTGAAGGCCACCGAGTCGAAGAGCAGGGTGGCGATGGCGTGCAGGGAGTAGAACCAGCCCCGGGTTTGATCCACCCCCTCGCAGATGAAATCGGCCGGGAACTGCTCCCGGAAAAGCTCCTGGTTCTCGAAGGGGTAGTGCCACTGGGCCACCGGCATGGCCCCGGAATCGAACCAGACGTCGATGACCTCGGGCACCCGCTGCATCAGCTCCCCGCACCGCCCGCAGCGATAGCGCACCTCATCCACATATGGCTTGTGCGGATCCCAGGGCTCCGGCCAGCGGAAGCCCGCCGCCTCCACTTTCTCGCGCAGCTCGGCGTAGGAGCCGATGCACTCCCGGTGGCCACAGCGGGCGCACTCCCAGATGGGCAGCGGGATGCCCCAGTAGCGCTCCCGGCTGAGGGCCCAGTCCACGTTGTTCTCCAGCCAGTTGCCGAACCGCCCCTCGCCGATCTGAGGCGGATACCAGCGGATGGTCTTGTTCAAGGCCACCAGCCGGTCCTTGAAGCGCGTGGTCTCGATGAACCAGGAGGTCCGGGCGTAATACAAAAGCGGCGTCCCGCACCGCCAGCAGAACGGATAGGTATGCCGATAGATCCCGGCGAAATAGAGAAGCCCCCGCCGTCGCAGGTCCTCGATGATAAGGGGATCCGCGTCCTTGACGAACATCCCCCGCCAGGGCGTCACCTCGTCGATGAACCGGCCCCGCGGGTCCACCGTGACCAGCACCGGCAACCCGTGCTCCCGGCCCAGCTGCATATCCTCCGCGCCGAAGGCCGGGGCGATGTGCACGATCCCCGTCCCCTCCTCCAGGCTGACGAAGGGGGCCGTGACCACGTAATGGGCCTCCTTCTCCAGGGGGAGGAAGGTGTAGAGCGGACGGTAGCGCAGGCCGGCCAGCTCCCGCCCGGGCATCCGGGCCACCACCCGATAATCCCCCTGCAGCGCCTGCTCCAGGAGGGCCTCCGCCAGGATCAGACGCTCGACCTCGCCGTCCCGCTCCTGCTCCACCATCGCGTAGGTCGCCTCCGGATGGACGGCGAGGGCCGCGTTGCCCGGCAGCGTCCACGGCGTGGTGGTCCAGACCAGGAAATACGTCCCCTCCTCCTCCCGCAGCGGGAACTTCACGTAAACCGAGGGATCCTCCGTGTCCTCCCGGTAACCCAGGGCCACCTCGTGGTCGGAGAGGGGCGTGCCGCACCGCGGGCAGTAGGGGACCACCTTGTAGCTCTGATAGAGCAGCCCCCGATCCCAGAACTGGCGGAGGATCCACCAGACCGACTCGATGTATTCGTTGCTCAGGGTGATGTAGGCATCCTTCAGGTCGATCCAGAAGGCGATGCGCTCCGTGAGGGTCTCCCATTCCTTCACGTAGCGAAACACGCTTTCCTTGCAGCGCTGGTTGAACGCCGCCACCCCATAGCGCTCGATGTCCGCCTTCGAGGTGAAGCCCAGCTCCTTCTCCACCTCCAGCTCCACCGGCAGCCCGTGGGTATCCCACCCGCCCCGGCGGAGGCAGTAATACCCCCGCATCGTCTTATAGCGCGGGAACAGATCCTTGAAAGCCCGGGCCAGCACGTGATGGATGCCCGGCAGGCCGTTGGCCGTGGGCGGCCCCTCATAGAACACATATCGCGGCCCACCCTTCGTCTGCTCCATCGAGCGCTCAAAGATCCGCTTCTCTTTCCAGAAAGCCAGGATTTGCTCCTCTAATTGCGGGAAATTCACACGAGCCGGAACCGGTTCGAACATGATCACCTCCCGAATTCGATCTTCTGATTTCAGAAAGTCGCGCGCCTTTCACCCTGCGGCGGTCGGCGGGATCCTTATGGGCTGGGATCGAGGGCGATCTCGATGCGCTTGTTGATCCGCCCTTTGCTTTTGTAATCCACGATGCGGATCCGGCCGACCTCCCGGGTGTTGGCCACATGGGTTCCGCCATCCGCCTGGATATCCAGCCCCTCGATCTCCACGATCCGCACGGTCCGGATCTCTGGGGGCAGGAGATTGGCCTTCGTGCGGATCAGGTCGGGGTGGCGGTCGACCTCCTCCCGGGGCATGAAGAAGACCCGCACCGGGCGGGCAGCGGCCACCTCCGCGTTCACCTTCTCCTCGATCTCCCGGACCAGCTCCCCACGCAGGGTTTCGAACTCGAAATCCATGCGGCCGCGCAGGGGCTCCATGTTCCCACCGGTGACCTTGGCCCCGTAGTCCCGCCAGACCACGCCGCACAGGATGTGAAGGGCCGTGTGGGTGCGCATCAGGGCATAGCGGCGCTCCCAGTCGATCTCCCCGCGCACCGTCTCCCCGACAGGCGGGGGCGCTCCCTCCACTTCGTGCCAGACCAGGGAGCCCTGACGGCGGACGGCGGTCACGCGCCAGGTGCGGACGCCATCGGTCAGCCATCCCACATCGTGGGGCTGGCCGCCGCCTCCCGGATAGAAAGCCGTGGCGTCCAGCGCCACCGCCGTTCCCTCCGCTGCCACCACCGTCGCCTCGAAGGTCCGCTGATAGGCGTCCGTGAGGTAGAGCAATCGGGTCTCCATCGGAGGATCCCTCCTCTCATGAAACAAAATCGGCCCTCGCCCCGGAGGGACGAGAGCCGACGGCTCCCGCGGTACCACCCTGCTTCCCGGCTGCGCCGGGCCGCTCCTGACGGGGACAGGCCGGATCCGCCGTCCAATCCCCGCGCCCTGGATAACGGGAGGCGAACCCCGGGTGAGCCTACTGACCCGCCGGATCGCGGGCGTTCGGTCACCGGCTCGGGAGGGATCTTCAGCCCGGCGTCGGCATCCGGCTCCCACCGCCCCGGACTCGCTGGGCCCGACGGCCCGGGCCTACTCGTCTCCGTCATCGCCGTTGCCCGGATTCGGTTGTTCGAAGTCCGCCGATCTGAGCGTTTCGAAAACACTATAGCGGGATCGGAAGGAGTTGTCAACCGCGTATGGCCGCCGAGCCGGATCCCAAGGAGGAAGCACGGATCGCCGAGCACCGCTCGGAACCCGGGAGGCCGTGGCCCGCGCGGATCCCGTATCGAACGGTTGGTCTGGAGGTTGCGGAGCTCCGCCGCCGGGGATGGCCATGCGGCTGCGGATCGACATCGCAGATCGCGCCGCCCATGCGACCACAGGGAGTTGCCCCTCCGGCGGGTTCCGGGGTAAGGTGGAGTGAACATCCGTGGATCACCCGCGGGTGGGGCCTCTGCCTTCCATAGGCCGGTTGGCCCATCCCGCACCGGAGGAGAGCCAGCGATGATCCCAGCGGGACCTGAAACCTCCCTTCGCCTGAACACGGAGATCGATGCGTTGTGCGTGCATGCCATCCGGGCGCTGGTAATGGATGCGGTGGAGCAGGCCCGCTCGGGCCATCCCGGCATGCCGATGGGGATGGCCGACGCCGCGTATGTGCTGTGGCGCTACGTCATGCGCCACAACCCCCGCAACCCGCTCTGGCCCAACCGGGATCGCCTGGTCCTCTCCGCGGGGCATGGCTCGATGCTGCTGTATGCCCTGCTCCACCTTTCCGGCTACGACATGCCGATGGAGGAGATCCGCCGCTTCCGCCAGTGGGGGAGCATCACCCCGGGCCATCCGGAATACGATCCCCACCGGGGCGTCGAGACCACCACCGGCCCCCTCGGCCAGGGGTTCGCCAACGCGGTGGGGATGGCCCTGGCCGCCCGCATGCTCGCCGAGCGCTTCAACCGGCCGGGCTACCCCATTGTGGACCACTTCGTTTACGTCATCGCCTCGGACGGCGATCTGATGGAGGGAATCTCCCATGAGGCCGCCTCCCTGGCCGGCCACTGGGGGCTCGGGAACCTCATCGTCCTCTACGACGACAACGAGGTCTCCATCGACGGTCCCACGGACCTGGCGTTCACCGAGGACGTGGCGATGCGCTTCCGGGCCTACGGATGGCACGTGCTGGACCTCGACGGCCACGACCGGGAGGCAGTGGCCCAGGCCCTGGCTGAGGCCCGACAGGTGAGCGATCGCCCCTCCCTGCTGATCTGCCACACCCACCTCGCTTACGGCAGCCCCAATAAACAGGACCGGGCGGAGGCGCACGGGGCGCCCCTGGGGGCCGAGGAGGTGCGACGGACCAAGGAGCGGATGGGCTGGCCCGTTGAACCTCCCTTCTACGTCCCGGAGGCGGTCTACGCCCATATGCGCAGGCTGATCGAAGAAGGCGCCCGCTGGGAGGCGGAGTGGCGCGCCCGCTTCGAGGCGTATGCTGCGGCTTATCCAGACCTCGCGGCGGAGTGGGCGCGCTGGTGGCAAGGGGAGCTCCCGGAGGGCTGGGAGGAGGCGGTCCCCACCTTCCCACCTTCGGCGGACGGGATGGCCACGCGCGCCGCCTCCGGCAAAGTGCTCAACGCCCTGGCCCGGGTCATCCCGAACCTGGTGGGAGGCAGCGCGGACCTGATGGAATCCACCCAGACGTATCTTCACGGCTTCCCGGCGGTCGCCCGCGGCCGCTTCGAGGGGCGGAACATCCACTTCGGCGTGCGGGAGCACGCCATGGGGGGCATCCTCAACGGCATGAGCCTGTATGGCCCCTTCCGGGTCTACGGAGGCACCTTCCTGGTGTTCAGCGACTACATGCGGCCCGCCATCCGGTTGGCGGCGATGATGCGCCGGCCGGTGATCTACGTGTTCACCCACGACAGCATCGCTGTGGGCGAGGACGGGCCCACCCACCAGCCGGTGGAGCACCTCACCGCCCTGCGGGCCATCCCGAACCTGTGGGTGATCCGGCCGGCGGATGCCAACGAGGTGGCCGAGGCCTGGAAAGTGGCCCTGCGGCGGCGCGACGGGCCGGTGGCCCTGATCCTCACCCGCCAGAAGGTGCCGGTGCTGGACCGGAGCGTCCTGGCCCCCGCCTCCGAGCTGGCCCGGGGAGGCTACGTCCTGGCCGAGGCCGGAGGCGGGAAGCCTGACCTGATCCTCATCGCCACCGGCTCGGAGGTCGCCCTGGCCCTGGCCGCCCGGGAGCAGCTGGAGGCCCAGGGGATCCCCACCCGGGTGGTGAGCATGCCGTGCGTGGAGCTCTTCGAGGCCCAGCCGGAGGCCTATCGGCAGGCCGTGCTGCCGCCGGGGATCCCCCGCCTGGCCATCGAGGCCGGGATCCCATGGGGATGGTATCGTTACGCCCAGGCCGTCGTCGGGCTGGAGCGTTTCGGCGCCTCCGCCCCTTACCCCGAGGTCTACCAGCGCCTGGGCTTCACCGTCGAGCGGGTGGTGGAGGAAGCCCTGCGGCTGCTCGGGCGTGGAGGGGCGCCCGGCTCCGGATAGGATGGGCTTCAGCTCCGAACTTTGCTCTCCTTCGCGCTGAACCGGAGCGCCGGAGTTGCAACGGAAGATGGGCCTCCGGATGGGGGACGGAAGGGGCTCTTAATCCATCGCCGGGGCCGGGACCTCCTCCAGGAAGAGCTCATCCGCGTCCTCATCGTAGGCGAAGAGCTCGGCGTAACGGCCCCAGTGGATGGCGATGTCCAGCTGGCGCTCCGCCTCCTCCGGAGTGAAGTCCAGCTGGAGCTGCTCCCGGAAGTAGTCCGCGCTGACCCGTCCGTCGTCGTCGGCGTGAAGGGTCTCGTAAATCCAGCGGATGATGGGCAGGCGCAGGAGGCGGCCGGCAACGATCTCTTTGCGGGCCAGGATGCTGGCCTCGGCGAAGGCCTCCCCCAGGGGGGTGAGGGTGATGTCCCCCTCCGCCACCTTCACGAATCCCAGCAGCTCCGCCGCCTCCACGATGGTCAGCATGTCGTCCAGCTCGTAGCGCAGCTCCTCCGCTAGGCGATAGAGGTCCGCCCAGCCCCCTTCCTCCAGCAGCTTCTCCGTCAAGCCGGCCACCGCGTTGATGCGGGCCTCGGGCATCCGGTAGGCCCGGCCCGGCTCCCCCGGCCGCTTCCCGGGTACCTGCTCCTCCGTCCGCCCGGCGATGGTGGCGTAGACCCGATCCACCATGGCCTGGAAATACGCATCCTTGCGGCGGCGGGGATGGGGCAGCCGGACCTCCAGCTCGGCGATGACCCGGCCCGGGTCCTTGTCCATCAGGATCAGGCGATCGGCCATCCACACTGCCTCTTCGATGTTATGGGTGACCAACAGGATGGCCTGGATGGGCAGGCGCTTGGAAAGCCACAGCTCCATCAGCTCGCCCCGCAGCGCCTCCGCCGACAGCACGTCCAGGGCCGAGAAGGGCTCATCCATGCACAGGAGCTCCGGCTCCGCCGCCAGAGCCCGGGCGAACCCGACCTTCTGGCGCATCCCGCCCGAGAGCTCCCGAGGGTAGGCGTGCTCGAAGCCGTCCAGACCGACCAGATCGATCAGCTGCAGGGCCCGCTCCCGGCGCTGCGCGGGGGGAACCCCCCGGGCCTTCAAGGCCAGCTCCACGTTGCCCAGCACGGTGAGCCAGGGGTAGAGGGCAAAAGTCTGGAAGACGATGGTGGCGTAGGGGTTGATGCCCCGCAGGGGCTGGCCCCGGTAGCGGATCTCCCCCTCGCTGGGCTGGGCCAGGCCGGTGATCATCCGCAACAGCGTGGATTTGCCGCAGCCGGAGGGACCCAGGAGGGCCACGAACTCCCCAGGGCGGATCTCAAAAGAGACCCGCTCCACCGCCACCACCTGACGGGGCGGCCGCCCATAGATCTTGGAGACGTTCCGCACCTCTACCAGCGGTCCGATCCCCCCCATCGCGCCCTCCGGAGGACGAAGTCAACGGCCTGCGCCCATTATAGCGCAGCGAAGGCGGCTTCCCCGGATTTCCCATTTGAGTGGAGCGGAGAAAACCGGAGAGATCCGGATCGCTTCGCCCGGACCTTGCCAGGGGGAAAGGATGGGGATATAATCCGTTGGTGGAACGACGGGGCGTGGCGCAGCCAGGTTAGCGCGCGTGGATCGGGACCACGAGGTCGGCGGTTCAAATCCGCCCGCCCCGACAAGGCCGGCGGAAGAGGCTCCTTCCGCCGGCCTTTTGAATTACCTCGGGGATCCCCGAGAGCGCTCCAGGGCCCGCAGGGCCAGCCAGGCTCCGATCAGGACCCCCAGGGCCAGATACAGCCAGGGGCTCTCCAGGAAGCGGGTCCATGACACCGTCGCGGCGGCCGGGGAAGGGGAAGGAGCCCCCACCGCCGGGATGAACACGTGATAGGGGGAAGGCGGGGGCGTGGGGGATAACCCCGTGGATCCCGCGATGCCACCGCTCAGGAGATCGCTCAGCAGATGCGCCAGGACGGACAAGGGTCCTCCCTCAACGCCACACGAAGCGCGGCAGTCGCTCGATATCCTCCCGACGGACCCGCAAGCGGATCCCCTCGCCGTCCACCTGCTCCACGTAGGCGATCGGGATGCTGATCTCCTGATAAAGGATCACCGGCTCCCGCCAGACCAGATGAGTGGGACGCCCGGACACCGGGTCGACCAGCACCTCGGCCACCGTCCCCAGCACGCCGTCCGCACAGATCAGGGATTTCCCGGCGAGATCCTGCGGAGAGACCGTCATGGCGTTCAACCTCCCAGCTCCGACGCGCCCCCTGCGGCAGGGGGCGCGCCCCGGCTTTCCAGAGGCGCCAAGGCCATGGTAACACCGCCCCCGGCTTCCCTCCGTGGCCGTTCGGTGAAGGTCCCGTGAGGCTTCCGTGAACATCACCCTCCCGCCCTCCCCCATATCTGGCGGGTCCGACCAGGTCTTCCCGAAGATCTGGGAAGGCGGGCCCGCAAGCCTCCCCTTCCCCCTCTCGTTCAGGCCAGGCAGGCCTCCGGGGTCAATAACCCCGGGCCTTATCGACCCGGTTGAGCAGAGGCTCGCCGCGCATATAGCGGGCGAGGTTCTCCTCGAAGATCTGCGCGGCCCGGGCGTCGTAGTGGGGGGTGAAGCCGGCCACGTGCGGGCTGATCAGCACGTTGGGCAACCGCCAGAGGGGATGCTCCGGCGGCAGCGGCTCCTGCTCGAAGACATCGAGGGCCGCCCCGCCGATCCACCCCTCCTGCAACGCCCGGATCAGCGCGGGCTCCTCGCACACGGATCCGCGGGCGATGTTGATCAGGAAGGCGTCTCGCTTCATCGCCCGGAAGGCCGCCTCGTTGAACATCCCGCGCGTCTCCGGCGTCAGCGGGACGGCGATGACCACGATGTCGCTTTCGGCGAGCATCTCGTGCAGCTGCGCCGGCGTGTAGAAACGATCCGGCAGCGTCCCCTCCGGGTCCCCTGTGCCGGGGAAGACGAAGCCGTGATCCCGATGATCCTCCCCACGCTGCATGGCCAGCACCCGCATCCCGAAGGCCTTGGCCAGGCGGGCGACCTGCCGGCCGATGCTGCCGTAGCCCACGATGCCGATGGTCTTCCCCCACAGCTCCTCCGGCACGAAGAGCGCCCATCGCTCCCGATCCGGTGGCCACTGGCCCCGGGCTTGCCACTCCAGCATGCGAGGGAGACGGTGGAACCATGCCAGGGCCATCGCGAACACGTATTCCGCGATGTTGATCGCGTGCACGCCGCTGGCCGTGGTGAACTCCACCGGGCTGCGAAACAGGGGATGCTCCAGCACATGATCGGCCCCGGCGGAGTGCAGCTGCACCCAGCGCAGGCGTGGCACCCACTCGGGAGGCGGCAGGGTGTTGAAGGTGTAAAGGATCTCGACCTCCCGCCATACCTCCAGCGGGATCTTCTCCGCATGGCGTGTGGGGTGAAGCTCGAAGCGCAACGCCGGCCAGCGGGCCTGCCAGCGGGCCACCCACTCCGGATCGAACCGAGCGGTGATCAGCACCCGTCGGGTCTCGTTGCTCATCCGTCTCTCCCTCCATGCGGAAAGATCCACCTGCACGAGCATGATGCCCCCGGCCTGCCCTGGCCGGAAATTCACAACCCAATTCCTCATATTATGAAGATCCCGTCGCCGTCGTAGAGGCTGTGGATTGTGGAGATCTCGAGGGCTCCCGTTCGAGCCCTCGTATATCTGCGGGGGAGGGTCCCTCTCCCAACCAGATCTGGGAGAACCCGCCCTCTGGGGCATGAAGAGGGGGTGTGGAAAACCCTTTAATAAAGGCGCGTGTGGAAAACTCATGGAAATTGTGGAAAACCGAACAGCCCCCATATATGGGGGATCCTCCGATGCGGATCGCCAGCGCGCTGTGGATGTTGGGGAAAAAGGATGGCTTCTGGGGAGAAGTTATCCCCAGCATGACCTTCTTTTCCACAGGTTTCACGCCGGTTTTCCCCAGCCGCCGCCTTCCTTGGCCCCATCGGCCGCCCCGAGATCCTGGGGTTTCGGAAAGGCCTCCTCCCATATCTGGGGGATGGGCCGGGAGTTTTCCACAATCCGTGGAAAACTCCCGGCTGCGGTTTCACGCGCCTCGGGTTCAGGCGGGGACCCGGGGGAGGTCGGCGAGGGCTCGGAGGACCTCCTCGGCCGGGTATTCGTAATCCGGCAGCTCCCCGCGCAGGTATTGATCGTAGGCGGCCAGGTCGAAGTGGCCGTGGCCGCTGAGGTTGAACAGGATCACCCGCGGGCGTCCTTCCTCCTTGGCGCGCAGCGCCTCGTCGATGGCCGCGCGGATGGCGTGGGCCGACTCCGGGGCCGGGAGGATCCCCTCGGCCTGGGCGAACCGGACAGCGGCCTCGAAGACTTTCGTTTGCGGGTAGGCGACGGCCTCCAGGTAGCCCTTCTCGTAGAGGGCGCACAGGATGGGCGCCATCCCGTGGTAGCGCAGCCCGCCGGCGTGGATGGGAGCGGGGGTGAAGGTGTGGCCCAGGGTATACATCTTGAGGAGCGGGGTGGTCCGCACCGTGTCCCCGTAGTCGTAGGCGTAAACCCCTTTGGTGAAGCTGGGGGCGGCGGTGGGCTCCACCGCAACGAAGCGAATCGGCCGCCCCTCGACGATCCGATCTCGCATGAAGGGCAGCGCCAGCCCGGCGAAGTTGCTGCCTCCGCCCACGCAGCCGATGACCACGTCGGGGTATTCCCCGGCCATCTCCATTTGCTTTTTCGCCTCCAGGCCGATCACGGTCTGGTGGAGCAGCACATGGTTGAGGACGCTCCCCAGGCTGTATTTCAGGCGCCCGCCGCTGGTGGCCGCCGCCTCCACCGCCTCGCTGATGGCGATCCCCAGGGAGCCCGGGGAGTCCGGGTTCTCCGCCAGCACCTTGCGTCCTGCAGCGGTCTCCGGGCTGGGGCTGGGGATCACCCGCGCCCCGAAGGTCTCCATCAGGATGCGCCGGTAGGGCTTCTGGTGGTAGCTGACTTTGACCATGAAGACGGTGCACTCCAGGTCGAAGAACCGGCAGGCCATGGCCAGGGCGCTGCCCCACTGCCCTGCTCCGGTTTCCGTGGTCAGCCCCCGCACCCCTTCTTGCTTGTTGTAGAAAGCCTGGGCCAGGGCGGTGTTGAGCTTGTGGCTGCCCGCCGGGCTCACCCCCTCGTATTTGTAGTAGATGTGCGCGGGGGTATCCAGCATCCGCTCCAGCCGGCGGGCGCGGATCAGCGGGGTGGGCCGGTAGAGACGGTAGATCTCCCGCACCGGCTCCGGGATCTCAATCTCCCGCTCCCGGCTGACCTCCTGCTGGATCAGCGCCATGGGGAAAAGAGGAGCCAGATCCTCCGGGCCGATGGGGCGGCCGGTGGCGGGATGCAACACCGGCGGCAGCTCGAAGGGAAGATCCGCCAGGATGTTGTAATACGCCCGAGGGATGTCCTCTTCGGAGAGCAGGAAACGCGTTCGCTCGCTCTTCATGGGGCACCTCCGCCATGGTTTTCGGAAAGAGGGGCGGGGCCGAGCCCCACCCCTTGCGGTTTACGGCAGCCGGGCTTTCAGCTCGGCCAAGCGACGGGCGCTCAGGCCCATCGCCTCCCGGGCCTCCGCCAGAGTGGCCTGGGAGATGGGGCGGACCTTCGCCGCGCCGGCGGCCAGGATCTCGTCGATCAGCTGAGGTCGCGCGGCATAATACGCCCGCCGCTCGCGGATGGGCGCGAGGAACCGTTCAAGGGCGGCGATCAGCCGGCGCTTGACCTCCACATCGCCCACCTTCCCCTGGCGATAGCGCGCCTTGAGCTCCTCCACCTCGGCTTTGTCGTCGTTGAAGGCCTCGTGGTAACGGAACACCACGTTGTGCGGTGCATCGGGGTCCGCCGGGATATCCGGCCGGATGCGGGTCGGGTCGGTGAACATCTGCATGACCTTGCGGGCGACCTCCTCAGGGGGATCGCTGAGGAAGATGGCGTTGCCCAGGGATTTGCTCATCTTGGCCCGGCCGTCGATCCCCGGAAGGGTGGGCACGTCCCCGATCAGGGCCTCGGGCTCCGGGAAGACCTCCCCGTAGAGGCTGTTGAAGCGGCGGGCGATCTCCCGGCACAGCTCCACATGGGATTCCTGGTCCTTCCCTACCGGGATGATCTCCGCCTTCACGTGGAGGATGTCCGCCGCCTGGAGGATGGGGTAAAGCATCAGACCCATCGAGGGGTTCTCGATCTTCTGGTCCCGGATCATGTCCTTCAGGGTGGGGATGCGCTCCACCCGAGGCAGGGTGACCAGCATGGAGAAGAGCAAGGTGAGCTCGCAAACCTCCGGGACGTCGGACTGCAAATAGATGGTGGTCTTCTCGGGGTCGATGCCCACGGCCAGGTAATCCAGCACGATCTCCCGGATGTATTCCCGGGAGGCCAGGATGTCCGCCTTCTCGGGTCGGGTGGTGAGCGCGTGATAATCGGCGATGAGGAGGAAGACCTCATACTGGTCCTGCAGCCGGACCCGGTTGGCCAGGGTTCCCACGTAGTGGCCCAGATGGAGCGGCCCGGTGGGCCGATCGCCGGTCAGCACGCGTTTTTTGTTCCCCATCGCAACCTCCTCGTGTCCAGGAGAATGCGGAGCCCCAATCACCTCCGGAAAAACGACAGGGCCCGTCCCCTGAAGGGACGGGCCCTGTGTGAACCCGCGGTGCCACCCTTCTTGGGCTTGGCCTCTCCGGAGGAGAAGCCAGCCCCTCTCCTTCGCGCAGGCGCCGCCCGGTTGGGATCGCCGGACGAGGCCCTCAGCCGATAACGGTGGCGTCTCCGGCCGCGCCTACTGCGGAGGAATGCTCCGGTTCGGGCGGCTGCTCCGGGGCCCATTCAGGATCCGGATCCGCATCGGGCTCCCACCTGAACCCCGACTCTCTGGGCGGCGCCGGATCCCTACTCTTCCCCTTCATCGCATTTAAGGCTCTCCGTTGGAAGGCGATGCTGCCCGGAGGCCTTCCCTTGATTTGTTCCCACTTTAGCATCTGCAGCCGGATTTGTCAAATCCCGCCCCAGGCTCAGGGGGCGGGCGGTCGGTCGCCCTGCTGCGCGCTTGGAAAGCTCCGGTGAGCGGGCGCTTCGGTTCCCCTGGTGGGAGATTCGGACCTGCCTTGGACGAGGGACGGAGGGCGATGCATCGCGGAACGATCGCGCGAAGTCCGCTTGTCAGACGACAAAGGAGGCCGCGTGGGGCGACCGTTCCATCCGTGGGGGGGATTTTTGACAGCGTGGCCGTCCTCGGTTATAACATAGGCCTGGAGAAGGCCGGAGGGCCATCGCCCCTGGTGGGGGCAGACCCCCGGCAGGGCGCGGAGGGATGGGCCTTGACAAACGCCCGCGCCTGTGCTATAAAATAAGATGCGCTGGAGGCCCTGATGCCCTGCGAGGTTGCCCGAGGGGCAAGGGTCTCCGAAGCGGTGGGGCGGCACCTTAACAACTGAATTGTGGTAGGAAGCGTCCGGGGACGTCCGGCGGAAGTCTTGCGGTCGGACCTTACACCCCGGGAGGTCAACCTCCTGGGGATGCATGAGCCGACGGAGAGTTTGATCCTGGCTCAGGGTGAACGCTGGCGGCGTGCCTAACACATGCAAGTCGAGCGGAGAGGGGGTAGGCGCAAGCCGAGCCCTCTTAGCGGCAAACGGGTGAGTAACACGTGGGTGACCTGCCCCGGCGTGGGGGATAACCCTCCGAAAGGGGGGCTAATACCGCATACGCTCGGCGGGGACGGCCCGTCGAGGAAAGGCCCGGGGAGGAGACGAACCGGGTCGCGCCGGGAGGGGCCCGCGGCCCATCAGGTAGTTGGTGGGGTAATGGCCCACCAAGCCGATGACGGGTAGCCGGCCTGAGAGGGTGACCGGCCACACGGGCACTGAGACACGGGCCCGACTCCTACGGGAGGCAGCAGTGGGGAATCTTGGGCAATGGGCGAAAGCCTGACCCAGCGACGCCGCGTGCGGGAAGAAGCCCTTCGGGGTGTAAACCGCTTTTGCCGGGGACGAGAAAGGACGGTACCCGGCGAATAAGGCCCGGCCAACTACGTGCCAGCAGCCGCGGTAATACGTAGGGGCCGAGCGTTACCCGGATTTACTGGGCGTAAAGTGCGCGTAGGCGGGGCTCTAAGTCGGGCGTGAAAGCCCCGGGCTCAACTCGGGGAGGCCGCTCGATACTGGAGCCCTTGAGGGCGGGAGAGGGTGGTGGAATTCCCGGTGTAGCGGTGAAATGCGTAGATATCGGGAGGAACACCAGTGGGGAAGCCGGCCACCTGGCCCGTCCCTGACGCTGAGGCGCGAAAGCGTGGGGAGCGAACCGGATTAGATACCCGGGTAGTCCACGCCCTAAACGATGCGCACTAGGTATGGGGGGCTGACCACGCTCTCCGTGCCGAAGCTAACGCGTTAAGTGCGCCGCCTGGGTAGTACGGCCGCAAGGCTGAAACTCAAAGGAATTGGCGGGGGCCCGCACAAGCAGCGGAGCGTGTGGTTTAATTCGATGCAAAACGAAGAACCTTACCCGGGCTTGACATGCCGGTGGTACCGACCCGAAAGGGAAGGGACCCCGCAAGGGGAGCCGGCACAGGTGCTGCATGGCTGTCGTCAGCTCGTGCCGTGAGGTGTCGGGTTAAGTCCCGCAACGAGCGCAACCCCTGCCCCTAGTTACACGTGTCTAGGGGGACTGCCGGCGACAAGCCGGAGGAAGGTGGGGATGACGTCAAGTCAGCATGGCCTTGATGCCCGGGGCTACACACACGCTACAATGCCCGGTACAATGGGTTGCCAACCCGCGAGGGGGAGCCAATCCCATCAAAGCCGGGCTCAGTTGGGATTGCAGGCTGCAACCCGCCTGCATGAACGCGGAGTTGCTAGTAACCGCCGGTCAGCCATACGGCGGTGAATACGTTCCCGGGCCTTGCACACACCGCCCGTCACGTCATGGGAGTCGGCAACGCCTGAAGCCGGTGGCCCAACCCTCCCCCACCCAGGGCCTCTCCCCGGAGGGGCCTTGCGTGGGGGAGGGAGGGAGCCGTCGAAGGCGGGGCCGGCGACTGGGACGAAGTCGTAACAAGGTAGCCGTAGCGGAAGCTGCGGCTGGATCACCTCCTTTCTAGGGAGTGCCGGTCGGGGGCGATATCCCGGCGTGAGCCGGATGCCCTTCGACCCACCCCAAGGTGGTCCGTCAGGGGTTCCCCCTGGCGTCCCAACGCCGGATACCCGGCCTTCCTACCACAATTCAGTTGTTAAGATGCCGGAACATCCCCATTCCCCTGGTGACTGGAGCGGCGGGGAAACACCCGGTCCCATCCCGAACCCGGAAGTTAAGCCCGCCAGCGCCGATGGTACTGGGGGGGGCGACCCCCTGGGAGAGTAGGCCGTTGCCAGGGGAATGGGCGCGCCGCGGGGTGGAGCAGCGGTAGCTCGCCAGGCTCATAACCTGGAGGTCGCGGGTTCGAATCCCGCCCCCGCAACTGGAAGGTTCGGGATCCGCCAGATCCTCCTCCTGCACCCCTGTGGGAAGGGCGGACGGTGAAATGACCGCTCGCCCATCTTTTCTTCTTTGATTTCTTCCCAAAACGCGGTCCCAGCCTGACCACAGACGCAGGTGTGTCACGCCGGATGCGGGTTCCATAGGATACGGAAAGGTGCTTCACGGTTTCCCGGCACGGATTCTCTGTGAAGCGCCGGAAGGAGGTCACAATGGAGCGTCGAAACCGTCCGATCCTCCCCGATGAGGAGGAGGAGCTGGAAAACGAGGAGCTCTGGGGCGAGCCCTGGGACGAAGAGGCCCTTGAGGCGGAGGCGGAATGGGCCGAGCTCGATGAGGAAACCTCCCTCCCGGTCCTGGGCGAGCTGGCGGAGGATCGGGATCTGATCTCCCTGTATTTTCGGGAGGTGACCGACCATCCGTTGCTCACCGCTGAGGAGGAAAAGGAGCTGGCCATGCGGATGGCCCGGGGGCGTGAGGCCGCCCGCCGCTTGGCCCGGGATGGAAACCTCCCGCCCGATGTCCGCCAGCGCCTGGAGCGGCTGGTGGAAGAGGGCCGCCAGGCCCGGGAGAAGCTGATCACCTCGAACTTCCGCCTGGTCATCAGCGTGGCGAAGAAATATCAGGGCCTCGGCGTGCCCCTGCTCGATCTGATCCAGGAAGGGAACCTGGGTCTGATGAAGGCCGTGGAGCGCTTCGACCCCAAGCGGGGCCGCCGCTTCTCGACCTATGCCACCTGGTGGATCCGCCAGGCCATCACCCGGGCCCTGGCCATGCAAGCGCGCACCATCCGCTTGCCCATCCACGCCCAGGAGCAGCTGCGCAAGGCACAGCGGATCGCCCATCAGATCGAGCAGGAGGCCGGCCGCCCGGCCACGCCGGAGGAGGTGGCGGAACGGATGGGCACGGCCACCGATAAGGTGGAGTGGCTCTGGAACGCCGCCCGGCCTCTGCTCTCCCTGGAGGAGCCGATGGACGAGGAGGGAGAGACCACCCTGGAGGGAGCGATCCGGGACGCCGAGAGCCCGGCTCCCGATGAGGTGGTCGCGGACCAGCTCTTGCGGGAGCAGATCGAGGAGCTGCTCAATGAGCTCCCGAGCCGCCACGCCCGCGTGTTGCGCCTCCGCTACGGCTTTGAGGACGGCCGTTCCTACACCCTGGAGGAGGTCGCCCAGCGGTTCGGCCTCAGCCGGGAGCGGATCCGCCAAATCGAGGCGGAAGCGCTGCGCTACCTGCGCAAGCAGATGAAGGTCCGCCAGATGCGGGAGTTCCTCAAGGCTGCATGAGCGCGGACACAGATGGTCTCACCTGGGGCTGATTTCCCCTGAGAGGGGAGGTCAGCCCTTTTTGTTTTCAGCCTCCCCTTCCCTCCCCATCCCTCTCCTGGAGCAGCGACCGCAGGCGGTCCAGGCCCTTCTGCAACCAGCCCTGGCCCTCCCCTCGGGTCAACCCCAGCCGCCGCTCGATCATCGGGATCGCGCTGGGGGCATGCCCTTCCAGCCCGAAATAGCGAACCACCACCGCGAAGGCCAGGGGCATCTCCTCCTTCAGGCGTTGCAGGGCATGCTGCAGCGCCTCCAGCTCCTCCCGTGCTTCCACCGTTTCATGGATCCCATCCCCGGACTCCTCCTCTTCCTCCCACAAGGGGCACTCGGCATGCCCTCTCAGGCGCCGCAGGATCGCCCGACGCAGAAACAGGTCCAGGTGGAGGTAAAGATAGGTGGTGAAGCGTGCCCGCTCGGGATCCCATCGCTCGACCGCCTCGCAAACGATCCGGAACCCTTCCTGCATCACATCCTCCGGATCCAGCCACGAGGGGAGGTCCAGGACGCGCAAGAGACGGGTGGCGGCCCGCTCCACGAGTTGCTGGATGCGATCGAAGTCCGCAAAGGCCTGCGCCATGCGGTCCCTGCTCATCCGGCGCTCCTCCGGGCGGGATGAAAACGGCCGCACGGAGGGGAGCCGGTCCGGGCGCAGGGCGCCTGCCGTCCATGCGGCCGGTTCCGTCATGATGATAAGCGGTGCCCCATTCGAACCGGAGATCGCGTTCAGAAAAATGGGAAAAATGGGAACGGGCGTTGAGCGGGGCGGCAACGAGAGAGAGGGGCGACTGTCTATCATCTTAATGAGACATCCTCGCGGAGGCGATCGGGATGGGACGGATCTACCAGGTGGATTACGATCAGGCCTTCGCGCTCTGCGCGGAGATGGAGCAGGTCATGGGCGAGATGGAGGGCGAGACAACGACCATGGGCCGGTCCATCGAGCCGCTGGAACCCCGCTGGGTGCCGCATGGGGCGGCAGCGCGGGCTTACGGCGAAACCCTGATCCAGCACCTGCGGAAGTGCGTTCAAGAAAACCGCGCGGCGATCGCCGCGCTGCGCCAGGCCCTGAACAACCTGAAAGCCCTGGAGGAGGAGCAGGCGCGGCGCATGCGATCCCCGCGCGCATATTGAGGGCACAAAGGAGGAGCCATGGCGTACGACGAGCCGGCGTCGCGAAAGTGGACGCATTGGCCGAAAGCGATCCAGGCCTACCGACGGGGGCTGGAGGAGGAAACCCCTCAGCGTATCGGGATGGAGGTGAGGAGGGCGCTCCTGGAGGAGCTGCCGGGCCTCTGGGCGGGAGAGGCCGCTCGGGGTTACCTGGAGGAGGCCCAGCGCCGGCTGGAGATCTTCCAGCGCTGGCTGGTGGAAGGCTTGCAGCTCTCCAGGGCGATTGCGGCCGGGGAAGAACGGATCGCCCAGGCCGTCGCCGAGGTGGAGCAGATGCTGCGATCGCTGCCGGATCCAACGTTGTGAGGGAGAAGCGATGGGCGCGCAGGATCCTCGCGGGCTGCAGGTGGAGCCGGAGGCGGTTCGGGAGATCGCCCGGGCGTTGCGGCGGGGGGCCCGGGAATGGGAGACCCTGGCTCAGCGAGCCCAGGGGCACGGAAACGCGCTGGGGGAGATCGCCCGGGCGGTGCCCGGGGAACAGTTCCGCGCCTTCTGGGTCCGGCAGTATCCCCGCTGGCAACGGGGCGCGGAGTATCTGATGCGCATGGCCGAGGTCCTGGAGCGGGCCATGGACCGGCTGGAGGAGGCCTTCCGGATGGCAGCCCGGATGGTGCAGGAGGCCCCTACGGCGGAGCGCGGGGCGTTGCCCTTCGTGCCCCTCGCCCTGAGCCCGGAGGGGTATCCCCGCGCCGTGGACGCCACCGGACGTCCCCTTCAAAGCCAGTTCGAGGCCCGCGTCTCCACGGCCCAGCTGCTCCAGCTGGGGGTTTCGGAGGCTTCCCTCCGGTCCTTGCTGGGGCTCCGGGAAGGACAACCGTTGCCGGAGTCCATTCCGTGGAGCGCGGCCTGCGGTCCGGTGGGGCTGAGCATGGCCGCCAGCGCGGTGCTGGGCCGCTCCGTCCCGGTGGAGGCGGCGATTGCCAGCACGCTGCGCACCGCAGATGCTTCGCTTCAGCAATCGATTCGCGAGAACATCCAAGCCCGTCCGGGCAAGGGGAGCCTCGGCTTCTACACCGGGACCCATGACTTGATCCGAGCGGCGGGCGAACTGGGGTTAAAGGGAGAGCAAGCTTGGGTGCCGAATGGAGAACAGGATTCGGAGGGGCTGTGGCAGAGCTTGCAGGAGCGCCTCGGCCGCGGGGAGGCCCTGATGGCCCTGGTGCGCATTCAAGAGAAACGCGGCCTGCAGGTTGGGGATGGTCTTTTGACTCCCCATCAGGCTTCAGACTCCGTCTCCCACTGGGTGACGGTGCAGAAGCTGGAGGAGGGGCCCGAGGGGCGCTATGTGGTGATCGGCAACCCCTATTTCAACCGCTCCGAGCGCTACCGCTGGGAGGATTTCCTCGAAGCCGTTGATGATCAGGCCCGGAAAGAGCGATGGTGGATGCTGGCGTTTTCGAAGGGAGAAGGCCAGTCCGGAGGGGGGATGCCATGAGCGGGCGGTGGAAGGCGGTGGGACTGGTGGTGGGGTTGCTGCTGGGGGCGTGCGGCGCCCCGGCGGAGCCATCCCCCGGGCCGCGTCCGGGGGCCACGGCTCCGGCGAAGGAGGCGGCGGCCTCTCCCTCGCCAGCTCCGACGCGGACCCGTCTCCCCACGCTGACTCCGGCGCCTCTGGCGTTCCGTCCCCAGCCGCTTCCGGAGGGTTTTCGGACGGGGGATCACTGGCTGGCGGTGCGGGTGGTGCGGGAGTTTGCGAAGGAGCGGACGGCGTATACGGCGGACACGTATGCGATCTGGTTCACGGACGGGCAGCGGTGGCTGGGGCCGGTGCCGGAGGTGGGTCTTTACATCACGCGGCTGGAGAGGGCGTTTTGGCGGCGGGCGGGGGATGGGTGGGAGTTGTGCGCGCGGGTGGCGGTGCAGCCCACGTTGGGGGCGCAGGAGGCGCCGATGGTGTTCTGCGCCCCGGCGCCTTCGGGGGTGGGTCCGAAGGAGGCTTCTTCGGCCTCTCCGGAGGCGTCGCCGTGCCCGGACGGCCGCTCCCTCTGCGTGAAGCGATCGGACGGTTCCGTCCGATCGCTTCCGTTGCCCGCGGAGCTGTTCCGGCCGGATCCCTCGCAGAAGATAGAGGAGATCTCCCCACCGGAAGTTGGGACGGAAGGGGTTCGGATGGAGATCCGATACAGGACCACGGAGAGAGGAGGGATCGTTGAGACAAGGGTATGGAAACCGGTCTGTGGGGCTCGAGGTCGCTGGGTGGTTTTGGACTTCGCGGTGTATCGGCATCCGTGGGGCGGCGCCGCGGGCGGTGGGCTCGAACATAGCGAGCTCTACATCGCCGATCTGTCCGCTGAAACGGTGCGTCCGCTGGGCGCCATCGAAGCGCGCGGGCAGCTCGTAGACGCTTTCCGAGCGGAGGGTCGGATCCCCTTCGTCCGAGGGGACGAACGATTCTCCATGCCGAATCACCTCCTCCCCTATGTGGAGGGAGGCTGCTCCTCCGATGGATCGTTCCTGCTGTTTGGCACAGAGGCGGATGGGTCCGGAATGCTCGGTTTCCCGCTGTCCTGGGTGGCGCGGCTGGAGGATCGCGTGATCTATCCCTTGCCGGGGGACCAGGCCCGGTGGGTGGAGAAGAGCCCATGAGGGCGGAACGAGGAAAGCCGGCACGCGATGAGCAGGAGGGCGGAGACGGTGAGGAGGGGTGCGATCGGCCTGGCCGGGTGCGATGAAACCGGACCGGACGAGGAGGCAAGCGGAGGATGTTCCCGGAGATCCGGGCGGAGACCATCGAGTCGCTTCTCCCTACGGAGGCCGCGCTGCCTCTGGAAGCGCTTCGGGCGGCCCTTTCCCGGAACACCGGAGGACGTCCGGCAGGGGTGGCGGATGCCCTGCGGGCGGCCCAGGAGGTGTTGGGGCCGGCGGCGGCTCCGGCGACGCTGGCCCGGGCTGCCCTGGCCGTTCTGGACTGGGAGGAGCTGTTTCCCATCCTGAGCGACCCCGCGGTGGAGGATTTCGCCCTTCACCACCGGCGCTATCTGTGGGTCTTCCGGGGTGGGCGCTGGGCGCGCTGGGGGGAGGTGCAGGATCCGGATCGCCTGATGGGAGGGATCCGCCGGCTGTGTGAGCGCTACGGGATCCGCACGCCGGGGGATGTGAAGCCGGCCGCCGAGGGATCTTTTTCCATCGATCTCCCGGATCCCATCGGTTTCCTGACCGTGCGGATCTCCTGGTCGGCCCCGCCGCTGGTCCCCTCGGATTGTTTGACGGTGCGCCTGGCCCGTCCCGGCCGAGCGCCCGGGCTATCCGATCTGGTGGCGGGAGGGGTGCTCACCCCGGAGGCGGCTCGGTATCTGCTGGGGGTGCTCCGGCGGCGGGGAACCCTGATCATCGCCGGGCCGACCGGTTGCGGCAAGACCACCCTGGCCCGGGCGCTGTTGCGGGAGGTGGGCCGGGAGTTCCGCCTGGTGATCATCGAGGACTCCTACGAGCTGATGGTGTTCTGGGACGGCCGCCCGGATAGCGACCCGGGGAACGTGGTGCACAAGCTCACCCGACAGAAGCTGCCGGGCGAGGAGATCGTCCCCTTCTCGGCCTTCGATCTGATCGTGATGGCCCTGCGGGAGCGCCCCGACGGCATCGTGGTGGGAGAGGCCCGGGGTCCAGAAGCCTTCGAGATCCTGCGGGCGGCCAACACCGGCCACGGCCCCCAGGTCACCACGATGCACACCGATAGCGTCCAGCGGGTGTGGTCGCGTTACCTCCAGATGGCCCAGGCCCACCCGGAGGCCCGGGATCTTCCGGTCCGAACCATCGCCATGATGTTTGCCGAGGCGGTGGCGGCGGTGGTGGTGATGGGTTACCGGGAGGGGCCGGACGGAGGGCAGCGCTTCGTGGAGGCCATCGCGGAGGTCCTGCCCTTTGTGGAGGGCGATTCCGATCAGCCGGCCCTGCGGACGGTCTTTCAGCGGACGGGGGAGGGGTTGCGACCGGCTTCCCGGCCGGCTCGGCCGCGCTTTACGGCGGAGGAGCTGGGGCTGACGGATCTGCCCTGGGGGGCCGGCGCAATGGTCTGGTGAGAGATCGGGGGGATCCGATGGATCTGCGGGACGCGGTGGCATTGCTGGCGGGTGCCATTGTGGGGGCGGGGGCGCTGGCCGCCCTGGCCCGCCCGACCGAGGAGGCTCTGATCCGGTCCGGCTGGCGGGAACTGGTGCGCCGCCCCTGGCTGGAGGGCATGCTGCGGGCCGCAGGGATCGATCTGCCGCCCACGTTGTTTTTGCAGTTTGCGGTCCTCTGGGCGGCGGCGGGTGGGCTGATCGGCCTGATGGCGGGGCTGGGTCCCGTGGCCGCCGGGATGCTGGCCTTCTTCGGGGCCAGTTTCTATTTCGTCCGTGCCCAGGAGCAGGCCGCGACCCGCCGCTTGCTCCTGGCGGGGGAGCTCCTCGTCTTCTTGCGGATGCTGGCAGCCGGGCTGCGGGCCGGCGCGCCGCGCTCGGAGGCCATCGCGCGGGCCAAGCAAGTATGCGGACCGGTGGCCCGTCGGGCCCTTACGGACCTGGAGGAGCGGCTGGCTCGGGCCGGCGATGCGCCGGAGGCGCGAACCCGGGCGGTTCAGGAGTGGGCAGCGGCCCTCGCCCATCCGGTGGCCACCTCGGCCGCCCAGGTGTTGCAGGTGTTCATGAGCGGCGGCGCGGGGGTCTCGGAGATCGTTCAGGTGATCGCGGAGGAGATGGACCGGGTGCGCCGCATCCTGGAGGTCGCCCGGGCCCGGGGGCGCGGGATGCAACGCCGGATCTATCTCATCATCGTGATGTCCGCGGCGGGCCTGCTCTTGTTGATCGCCTCCGATCCGATGTTCCGCGATCTCCTCCTCGGGGATCCGATCAGCCCCGTCCTGATCGTGGGCGGATGGTGGGGGGCTTTGATGGTTTCCCAGTGGATAATGGATCGATATTTTTCGATGGAAGAGACGGTGGGCATCGCCCGGGGAGGCGCCGGCCTGATCCCCACGGACCGCTATGGGAACCCCATCCTGCCCGGCGGGGAAGCCCGATGAGCCTGGCGGATCTGGCGGCGCTCCTTGCCGGCGGGCTGGTCTTGGGAGGGCTGTGGGCGTCCCTCCTGCGGTCGGCGGATCCGATTCGGGCCCGGCCGGAGAGCCCGGATCCGCTGGATCGGGGGACTGCGCTGCCGGCCTGGCTGACGCCGCTTTATCCCCTCCTGTGGCCGCTGCTGCCTGTCTGGGAGGGCATCGCGCTTCGCCGGGGAGCTCCCTTGGCCGAGCGCATCGCCCGCTCTGGATATACGCCTTACGCCACGGTCTCGGCGGTGTGGGCCGCGCGGCTGTGGGGGATGGCCCTGGGCCTTCTGGCGATGATCGGAGGAAGTCTGCTCACCGGCCTGCTCCTGGGCACCCTGATCCCGGGGATCCTGGGAGGGCTGGCGGCAGGGCTTTACGGGGTGCTGTCTCCGGATCGACGGATCGCGGCGGCCATCGCCGCCCGGAAGCGGCGGTTTCGGTCGAACATGCTCCTGGTGCTGGCGGCGGCCCGGGGCTTCCTGCGCGGAGGGAGAGCCTGGGATGATGCCCTCTCCCGGGCAGCGGTGGGAGACGGAGTGTTCGCCAACTGGGCCCGCTTCCTGGTCGCCCGTTACACGGCGCGCGGGGAGGCCGGCCTTCAGGAAGCCCTCTTCCATGCCCCGGATCCGCGGGATCCTTACCTGATCCGCTTCATGGATGGGGTGCGCGCAGCCATCTCCGGAGGAGCCGGTTTTGAGGTCATCCTCTCCTCCCTCATCCAGGATCTGGGCTCCGAGATGGAGCAGGAGGTCTCCGAGCGGGTGACGGCCGTCGAGCCCTACGTAATGGCCGCGGGGATCCTGGCCATTATGGGCTACATGATCGTCCTGCTCTATCACGTCTTCGCCGGCGGCCAGGACTTGCTCGGCTTCTAAATCTTCGCGGTGAGCGGAGGTGATCCATGCAGACGTTGTGGGCGTTTCTGACGGAGGAGGAGGGACAGTCCCTGGTGGAGTTCGCCCTGCTGTTCCTCTTCATCGCCGTGGTGGCCGCCCTGGCCCTGCCGGGCGTCCGCCAGCGCATCCTCAACGCCTTCCGGATCGGCGGCCAGAAGATGGACGAGGCTACGGGAGCGGCGTCAGGAGGAGATTGATGGGGAGGGCGCGCCGGCGGCGGGATCAGCGGGGCCAGGGCCTGGTCTCCTTCGCCCTGGCTATGGTTCCTTTCTTCCTGTTGTTGCTTTACATGCTTTACGCGGGCGCCTACGCCCTGCGCTGGAGCGTCCGTTCCCGGCTGGCGGCGGAGGCCGCCTTCCGGACCTCGGCCTATCCGGGCGTGACCTCGGCGGAGATCGTCTCTGCCATCGATCCGGCCCGCCGGGCCCTGGAGGCCCGCGTGGACGAGGTCCAGGATACCGGCGGGCGCTTCTACGGCGTCCCGATCCGCTGGCGGGTGTCCCTGCAGCTGCTCTTCCGCAAGTGGCGGTTCTGGGACGGGCCGCCGCAGGACTGGTGGTGACGGGGGAGGACCTATGCGCGGACGCCGCGGGGAGGCCCTGACCGAGCTGGCCCTGGCGCTGCCGGTGCTCGCCCTGATGTTCTGGGGGATCCTGGGCCTGATGGAGCGGGGGCGGACGGCGAATCTCGCGGTCTGGGCCGCCTACGCTTGCGCGGCCCAGGCCTCCCAGACCCCCGACGGGGCCCAGGGGCTGCGCCAGGGGGAGGCCGCCGCCCGGGCGGTGCTGGGCCGGCGACTGGTGGACGTCACCGTCCAGCACGACGGGGTCTGGGGCGGCCGGGTGGTGTGCACCGTGATCGCCCGCCCGACGCTCTTTGTTCCCCTCCTTTCGTTTCTGGGACAGGACGTCCGGGTCCGCCAGGAGACCTATATCGAACACTGGAAATCCGGCTGGCAGGAGATCCCGCCATGAGCCTGTTGCCGTTCCTGGCCCTGTATCTGGCGGTGGTGTTCGCGCCGATGACGGCCGCGATCCGGGACCTGATGGTGCACCAGATCCGCATCGAGCGGACCCGGGCGGTCCTCAACCTGGCCGTCCGGGATGGGGCTCAGATGAGCGCCCCGGACGCGGACGGGCATCTGGTGGGGGAGCCCGCCGCCATGGCGGCGCGGGTAGCGGAGATCTGGGCGGACGCCCGGATCCCCGGCGCGGTCCTGGAGGAGGTCTCCTGCATGTCTGTCCCTCCGGCCTGTGCCGCGCGCGCTCGGGTGACCACCCGGGGGTTCCTGGGGACCCTCTCCACCCGAGTGGCGATCGAGGGGACGGTGCTGGAGGGGATCCTTCAGGAAGGCCAGTGATCGCAAGATGGATTCAAAGCCGGCGAGGAGGTCGCAATGTATTGGATCCGGTGGTTCTTCAAGGAGCTGTGGTGGTATCTCACGTATGAGCACTACGGCCGCCGCCGCCTGCGCCCCGCCACCTGGGGCCTGCTGTTCACCCTCCCCCTCCTGGCCGCCTTCTACCTGCTCGCCCTCTGGCTGGGCCAGCAGGCCGCCCTCCCCGGCGAGCGGCCCGCCCCCACCCTGCCGCCCCTGACGAAAACGGCGATCTTCGCCGCCGTCACCGCCACCGCCCAGGCCCCCACCCGCACCCCCGCCCCCCGGTGCCCCGAGGACCCCCGGCTGTGGCAGCTCGTTCCTCTCCAGGGGACGCTGCGGGATCCGAAGACGGGGCAGCCCATCCAGCTGCCCAAGCCGCCCCAGCGCATCGAGCCCGCCTGCGTCTACGAGGGGCTGGCCCGGGACCTGGCCCACACCCTGGTCCCCAACCCCGACGTCCCCGCGCCCTCGGTGGAGGACAAGGTGCTCTCCGTCCCCTGGTTCTGGGCCCCTGGAATGGAGGCGCCTCAGATCCAGGCGAAACCTGTAAAGCGAGAGAATTTCGATGTCTACTATGATGCTAAGGGGAAGCGGATTGACCACCTTTATCTGCCCTACACGGCCGTCGCCACCGGGGATCCCGACTTCCCGATCCTGGTCTATGTCTATTCGGATGGTCCCCTGGCCTGGGGGGTGGCGCGCCAAGAGGGCCGGGAGGATATCTGGGCCCGTTACCGGATCGAAGGCGGAGAGGTTGCCCGCGGCATCCTGGCAGTAGCTTACGATCTGAAGATTCGACGCTGGGTTCGGATTGCCTACAAGCGCCCCTTTCCGCCTCGGGATATCCACGCAGCGCCGGCGGGCTCGGCGGAGGACCTGGCGAAACTGTTCGGATTGCCCCTCTGGCGGCGCTCGGAACTGCTGGCCCGCTTCGGCCTGGAGGAGATCTTCCCGGAGACGATCAACCCCTCCACCGTGAAACCCATCGGCACCCTCATCATCCGCCCGGAAGGGTCAGAGGTCAGGAGGTGAAAGATGGGGATGCGGTGGATTGCAATGCTTTCGGCGCTCCTGTTGCTGTTCGGGTGGGCAACCAGCCGACCCAGCCCCGTCGCTGCCCAGGGCCAGGATCAGTGTGATGACAGCTGGAACCCCGCTTGCTTGGACCTTGAGATCCGTCAGACGCAGGACTTGGGGGCTTCGGGGCGGGAGGCGCGGCGGTGCACCGGGACCACCCGCATCGGGGTGATCCTTCCCGGCTCCGGGCCCAATTCCTGCGTCGAGGCCCAGGCAGAGATCGACTGCGCCGGCCACGTCCAGATCACCCACCGCTTCGGCGAAGGCCCCGACTTCTGCCCCACCGCCAACGTCGCCTGGAAAACCTACTGCCTGGAGAACCCCACCCTGGGCTCCGGCGTCGGGGACAGCGCCGGCGCCTGCGCCTGGCGGGACTACTACGGCCAGACCATCCGCCTGAAGGTCCAGGTCCCACCCCACCGCTTCCGGGTCACCCCCTACCCCGTCGGCTTCGTCGCCCGGGAGGACCCCTGGGGGGTCTTCCGCCCCACCGCCCGCCTGGTCTGGGAGGAGCCCCCCTGGCCCCAATCCGCCGACTCCGGCTGGCGCCTGTGGACCTGGGGCGGAAGCCGCGGCCCCGGCGCCGCCCCCTTCCCCTGCGGGATGCGCGAGGCGGAACTGCTGGCCCACCAGGTCCCCGCCGGCACCGCCTGCCTGCGCCTCCAGCTCTGGACCGCCCCCGGCGGCTTCCAGCAGGACGCCAGCGGGATGATGGAGGCCGTCCTCCTGCCCGGTCTCCTGCAGTTCCCCGCCGCCGGCCTGGACGCCGAGGTGGCCCCCGGACGGGAGGTGGCGATCAACTTCCCCTACGCCTCCCATCCGGCCACCGGCCAGGTGAGCGAGGTGGCCTTCGGGGATCGGACGCTGCCCGCCTTCAACGGCTACTTCCAGCGGGGATGGCCCGTGCGCCTGCGGGTCGACAAAAAGACCGTGCGGGACGTCACCGGAACCCGCGCGATCTGCGAGCCCCTGCCCCGGGCGTGGTGGGGGGAGATGGACTGCTGGACCGATCCCCCCGTCGTGGCCCCGGGCCGAAGGCGGACGGAGACCTACGTGGCCCGCAAGGAGTGGGTCCTGGAGGAGGCGCGGGATGGGGTCCTGGATCTGACCCTGGAGCCCTTCGGTCGGCCCTATGCGCATCTGCATCCAGATCGGGGGCAGGTGCAGGGGCCGGAGGGGAAGGCGTGGTGGATCCCCCTGGTGTGGCGGGGGAAGATCCCCTGGCTGTATCTGCCCCTGGCGGTGCGGGAGGGGCAGGGGGTGGTGTGCTCCGACCCCACCTGCGGCGGCTACGTGAACTGGAACACACCCTAAGCGGAGCGGTCTCTGGATGAGCGAGCTCACCGAGGGCATGCGCTTGGCGTTCCTTACGGTGATGGTCCCTGGGATGCTCTGGGTGGATCGGCGGTGGGATCGGCCGGAGGGGCGGATCCCGGCACCGATCGCCCTCACCGTGTTGGGAGCCGGGTTGGGCTTGGCCCTGATCACACGGGACTGGACGGGCTTGATCCTGTGGCCCGCTTTCTTCTTGGGCTGGCGGGCCGGTGGGGTCGGCGCAGGGGATGCCAAGGTCTGGATGGGGCTGGCGGCGGCAGGCGGGATCGGGCCTTCGGCGGTGGGTCTGGTGGCCCTGGTGGCGCTGGCCCGCCTGCGGGCCTGGCGGATGGGCTGGGGATGGCGGGCGGGGCTCGCCCCGCGCGTGCGCGTCCCCATGTCGGCCCCAACCGCCGGCTGGGCGCTGGCGGCCGCCCTGACCCGGATCGCTTTCGGAGGATAAAGGCGACAGGGCATGGAGCGACGGGACGAGATGTTCAGAGATGTCACGCGGAGCAAGAGAATCCTCCTGTTATTCGTCCTCATTGGGGGGATCACCCGATTGCTCCCGGTGGTTCCTTCCTCCGTCCGGGCCCAGTCGGGCTGGGTCGACGTGTTCTTCGACGACTTCAACGGGAACACCGGGTGGAGCATCTACCAGTTCGGAGGCGGGGATGAGATCGCCTTTTCATCAGACGGCGGGGCAACGGTGATCCGGGCCGACAACGCCTCCGCGGACGGCCCGGGGCGGGACGATTACTCCGGCTTCGCTGCCCGCTCCGTCTCCATCCCCGCCGCCTACTCCGACTATGCCGTCGAGGTCCGCCTGCGCTTCCCCGAGCGCACGCCATTCGGAATGCTGCTCTCCGTGGGGACCGGCACGCCGGCCGGCTGCTCCGGCGGCGCTTACTGGTCCTTCGTGGAGGACATCCTGCGGATCCACGCCAACAGCAGCGGCGCCCAGGTGGCGGTCTTCGAGGGGGACGTTTACGCTCCGCCGTCGCCGGAGGCCTTCTTCACGGTCCGGCTGGAGGTCTACGGCTCCTCCGGGATATGGATGCTCCTGATGGATGGAACGCCGCGGGCCTCGGGGGCGATCCCGCCGGGGGCGGGGCGGCCCGGGGGGATCCACATCGGCAACTACCGTTATGGGTGTGCCTTCTGGGGGAACTGGACCAGCCTGCACGTGGACTACGTGCGGATCCAGGGCTATGCGGCGCCCACCCCGACCGCGACATGGACGCCCACGCCGACGCCGACCTTCACGCCGTCGCCCACGCCCACGGATACGCCTACTCCTACGCCTACAAACACGCCGACTCCCACGCCCACCAACACGCCCACGCCGACGCCTACAACGACGAACACGCCTACTCCCACGCCTACGGATACGCCGACCCCCACGCCGACGAACACGCCGACGCCTGCGGCAACGCCGACCTCCACCTTCGCGCCGCCTCCGCCTCCGCCGCCGCCCACGGAGACGCCAACGTCCACGCCGACGGCCACGAGGACGTCCGCTCCGACGCGGACCCGCACGCCGACGCCGACCCCGGTGCCCACGGAGACGCCCCTGCCTTCGCCCACGCCGACGGCGACGGGGACGCCGACGCCGACGCCGTCCCCTCCGCCCGCGCCGGCGCCGACGCCTTCGGCGATCTGGGGGATCGTCTTCCTGGACCGGGATGGGGACGGCCGGCTGGACCCCGACGAGCCCGGGATCCCGGGGGCTGTGGTGCAGGTGGAGGAGCAGATCCGGATCACCGGGCCCGACGGGCGCTTCCTGCTGCCGCCCGGCTCAAAGGCAGCGCTTTTGCGCCTTCCGGTTGCGGGGCGGCTGACGGTGGCGGACGGGGTGGTGTTCGGGGTGCAGCCCCTGCGGCGGCCCCGGTGGCTGCTGGGGCTGGGGGTGGGGATGCTGCTGCTGGCGCTTTCCTGGGCCTTCAATCCCTGGGCGCGGGAGCTGCGGCGGCTTTCGGAAGACCTGAAGGGGCTGGCGAAGTTCTTTCTAAAGGCATTCCACGAATGATTCGTGTGGCACCTTCGATTCGGGGAGGCGCGCGATGACCGAGGGGGATCTGGCTCTGGGGATGCTGCTAATTTTCGGCTTTGCCCTGCTGGGGTTGGCCACCACGTGGGGCTGGGCCCGGAACGCCCGGGAGACGCGGCGGATCCGGGAGGCGCTGGAGGCCTGGGCGCTGCAGGAGCTGGCCCGCCGGCGGGAGCAGGAGGCCCGGGAGATCCGGCCGCCGGAGGACCTGCGGGGGTATCTGGCGGATCTGCTGGCCCGGGCCGGGATGGAGGGGGTGCGGGTGCAGGAGGTGACGCCGCTTCCGGGAGGTCCGGGCTTCCGGGTGATTGCGGACGGGAAGGCCTGGATCCTTTCGCCACATCCGCCGGGGCGGGGGGAGGGGGTCGTCCTGGATGCGCTCACCACGGGGGACCGATGGGCGGCGGAGCGGCTGCGGCGGGCCCGGATGGCGGCCGAGCCCGGCCTGGCCGTCCCGCCCACGGAGCGCTGGTGGCTGGCGCCGGAGATCCGGACCTTCGCGCCCCGGCGCAACGGACGGCGGTTTTCCATCCCCTTCACGCTGCCGCGGTAGACCTCCCGGAGATGAGGGAAGCGGGGGAGCGAGGGAGCCAGGAGCGTTCGCCTCCGCACCTTTCCAGGATCTTGAAGGAGAAGGCTTTATGGGCTGGGTGGAGCGGGATGGGAAAGAGATGCTGGACCCGGAGGCCCCGGTGCAGCGGATCTGGCCGGGGTTGCGGCGGTTGCCGGCGACCCCGATGGGCCTCCCGGAGCCTCCGGAGCTCCCTTCGGTGCCTCGGGCCCCCGAGCGGCCGCCTTTCTACCTCCACGCCCCCTGGGCGCTGATGGCGCTGGTCTACGGGCTGGTCGGCCCCCTGACCGGTATGCGATCCAGCTGGGTCTCGCTGCTCTTCCTCCCTCTGGCCCTGGGCTCCTCCTTCCTGGCCGCCGAGATCCAGCACCGGTGGAGTCTCTCCCGATATCGCCGGGAGCTTCAGGAGACCCTGGCCCGCTCAGAGCGGCGGCTTCGTTGTTTCCTCGAAGGAGTGGAGGCATGGCGTCAGGCAATGGAGGCCTGGGAGCGCACGCTCTTCCCTCCGTGGGAAGATCTGGAGGCCCGGCTGCGAAGCGGATCCGATCTCTGGTTCCGCCGGCCGGAGGATCCCGATTTCCTGCACGTCCGGCTGGGGCTTACCACCGAACCGCTCCGTCCCCCTCAAGGGCGCTGGTCCTCGCTGGACCCTGAGGAGGTGCCGCCGCCGTTGCGAGGGGCCGCTCACGCCGTCCGGTCGATTGCAGAGATGCGCCGGGAGGTCCCCCTCGGGCTGGACCTCCGCCGCCCGGCAGTGCTTCGGGTTTTCCCGGGACAGGAGGGAATCCTCCGGCGGATCCTCCTGGAGGTGGCGCTTGCCCATTCCCCCAGCGAGGTGGGGCTCTTCGCCGCCCTCGCCGATCCGGAATGGTCCTTCCTGCGCTGGCTGCCCCACACCGGGGAGGAACGGGAGGGATGGGCGGATGGACCCGCCGCGGTCCGGGAGCGGATCTTCGAAGAGTTCTATCGCCGACGGGGACGGGGAGAAGGGATCCTCCCTCGCATTCTGCTGTTGCTGGACGCGGACGCGCTGGGGGATCCCCGGCTGGGGGAGCTGCTCCGGGAGGGCCCTGTCCGGGGCATCCACCCGGTTTTGATCCTTTCGCCGGGGGAGCCGGTGCCGGGGGAGGTGCGAACCGAAGCTGTCCTGTTCCCCGGGGGTGGGATCTGGATCTCCCATCGGGATGGGGGGCCGCAGGAGGGACGGGATCCCGGGCCTTTTCTGACCGCGGGGCACGCGGAGGCCCTTGCCCGGCGGTTGGCCTCGCTGCGTCCGATGGGCATGCGTCCCTCGCCCCGTCCGGTGCCTGCCCCCGCCCTGTGGGGGATCCAAGCGCGGGAGACGGCGCCGGAGGATATCCAGCGCCTCCGGGCCCTTCGCGGAAAGGCCCCCTCCCTGGCGGTCCCGCTCGGAACTGAGGAAAGCGGGGAGCCCTTTGTGCTGGATCTGCACGACCGCGCCCACGGCCCCCATGCGATGGTGATCGGGGCCACCGGGTCCGGCAAAAGCGAGGCCCTGCGCACCCTGGCCCTGGCGCTGGCCCTCCACTTCCCCCCGGAGCGGGTGCAGCTGCTGTTCATCGACTTCAAAGGGGGCGGGGCCTTCGCGCCCCTGGAGGGGCTGCCCCACTGCGTGGGGCTGCTCTCCAACCTGGACGCCCGGGAGGCCGCCCGGGCCCTGCGGACCCTGGAGGGGGAGCTGGACCGGCGGCAGCGGGTCCTGGCCGCGCGCGGGGCGGATCATGCCGACCAGATTGGGCTGCCGCATCTGGTGGTGATGGCCGACGAGTTCGCGGAGATGCTGGAGGCGATCCCGGACGGGATGGCCCGCATGATCCGCCTGGCCCGGCTGGGCCGCAGCCTCGGGATGCATCTGGTGCTGGCCACCCAGCGGCTGGGGAGCGCGGTGCCGGCGGATCTGCGGGCGAACCTTCGGGTGCGGATCGCCCTGCGCTGCGAGACCCCGGACGAATCCGCCGCGGTGATCGGGCGGCCGGACGCGGCGTATCTGGTCGGCTCCGGGTGGGCCTTCGTCCAGGTCGGCCAGAACGAGGTGTTCCGGCGGATCCGGGTGGCCTATGTTTCGGGGCGGAGTCTCGGGGCCCGGGAGATCCTCTGGATGGACCCCGTGGATCCCGCCCGGCGGCTGCGGCGGGAGGTGATCGGCGGCGAGGCGCGGCGGGATCTGGACGTCCTGGTGGAGGCGCTCGCCCGGATGGACCCTCCGGCCCCGCGGCGGACGCCCCCGCCGCTGCCGGCCGATCCGGGCTTCCCGGAGGGGGAGGGGGAGCATGGGATCGGGATCGGGGTGGCGGACTACCCGGAGATCGGCGAGATCCGCTGGATCTTCCTCACCCCCTCGGCGCCGGACTGGCGGCTGGTGGGGCAGGCGGGGACGGGGAAGACGGCGGCCCTGATGGCGGCGGCCGCCGCGGCCGCCCGGGCGGGCCGGCGGGTGGCGGTGGTGGATGGGGACGGCGGGTGGAAGGAGTGCCCATGGGTCCTTCGCGTTCTCCCCGAGGACCGGGAAGGGCTCCGCCGGTTGCTTCGAACGCTCTCCACCGATCCTTCCCCTACCGTTCTCGTTCTGGATGGCGTGGAGCGGATCCCGGAAGCGGCGATGGGGGAGCTGGAGCCGGGGCTGGAGGGCCTGACGGGACGGCCGGAGCTGTGGATCTGGACGGCCTCCCGCCGCGAGCTCCCCTTGCGTCCCTTGAGAGGCCGTCCGGCAGTTCGGGTGTTCCTCGCGCTGGATCCTCCGGAGTGGGAGGCCCTCATGGGGCGGCGCCCGATCCCGGAAGGTCCCTTTCAGGGCTGGCTGGCCGACGGAGAGGGGGGACGGGAGATCCGATTGCGACGGGCCATGGGGCCGCCGCCTCCTCCCGCTCCGCCGCTGGCCCGCTCCTGGCTCGGGCGGTGGTCGGAGCTCCCGCTCCCCACCCGCACGGAAGAGGGGTGGTGGTGGCCCCTGGGCTGGCGCGATCTCGACCTGGAGCCCATAAGCGTCCTGCTCTCCCCCCGTCGCCCGGCGTTGCGGATGGCCCCCGAGCTGGTGGCGGCCCTGGATCCCTTGCGGCGTTCCTTGTCCCGCGTGGCGGGCGCCGGGATCGCCCTTCGGACCTGGGATCCGGAGGGGGACCTGGAGGAGATCCCGGCGTTGAAAAGCCTCCCGGATCCCCAGAGTTTTCTGGAGGAGCTGGGGCGTCTGGAAGCGGAGGGGATCCCCTGGCTGGCGGTCCTCCCGGACACCGACACCTTCCGGATGCGCCTGGGTTATACCGGGGAGATCCCGCCTCCCCTTCGCCGGCCCCGCTGGGGCGCTTACCTCCTGGTCGGGCGAGAGCGCCTGGAGCTGCGGGCCTGGACGTTGAGCCGCTCCCCGGAGGAACGTCCCTCCCAACCGTCCATCGCAGCGGATCATCCCGGGCTGGCCTGGCTGAGCGCCCCCGGGGAGGGCGAATGGATATTGCTCCCATTGGGCGAATAGCAAGCGTTTGGAGTCTCCCCGCCACGGAATTCGAGACTGCGGAGGAAACGATGCGAAGGATCCGACAGATGCTTCCCCTGTTAATCGGAGTCGGACTGGCCCTGGTCGTGGCCGTGATCGCCCGCACGTTCGCGACCATCGGGGTCCCCCGGACGGTGTCGGTGGCGGTCGCTGCGATCCCGCTGCACCCAGGCCGGGTGATCCAGGAAGGGGATTTGCGGACGGTCACGGCCTATGAGAGCCCCGCCCTCTCCGGGATGATCCGCGAAGAGGAGATGCGGGGGCTGGCAGGGGGGACGGTGGTGATGTTCGTCCCGGCGGGAGCCATGGTCCCACGGACCGCCATCGTCCCGCCCCGCCAGATCACCGCGCCGGGCCGCCTCTCGGCCCTTCTTCAGGAAGGCGAGCGGCTCATGGTCCTGTCGGTAGGCGGTCGGGTCAGCGGGCCGCCTGTGAGCGCCCTGCGTCCCGGGGACTGTATGGACCTTGTCGCTTTCTTCCGAGAGACAGGGGCGTCGACCAGGCCGGCCGCGTCCCTGAGCCCGGAGGAAGCCTCATCGCCCGCCTCCTCCCTTGCGGCGACCCAACCGATCACCCCACCGACCCGCCCGCTGGCGAAGTGGATCGCCCGGGTGGTGGTGCGCTCGGTGCTGGGGATCAGCGCGCCGTCGACGAGGTCGGAGGCCGGGGCAGTCGGCGGAGGCGGAGTGAGCGCTTCCGCATCCTCCGGCGGGTCCCCTCAGGTGCTGGTCGCCATCCCGGAGGCTGCGGCGGAGGGGATCGCTTACGTCCTGGGGTCCGCGGAGCAGGTGCATCTGCTGTTGGCCCCGCCGTGCGCCCGGGCGGAGATTCTACCTTCCTCCGCCTTCTCCGAGGGGGACCTGCAGGAGTGGGTCCGATCCGGGCGGGCGGAGGCGGGGCCGCCGGCCTTCTTCCTCCCGATCTCCTCCACCCTGCCGACGAAGCCGAGCGGAGGTGCGCCATGAAGGTCGTGGTGCTGGGGACCCTCACCGGGATCGCCGGTTCCATCGCCAACCGGCTTGCCGCCCTGGGCCACGAGGCGATCCCGCTGCCCGGCCAGCAGCCTCCGGAGATCCTCATCGGGTTCCATCCCGAGCTGCTGGTGGTGGTGGCCTCGGAGACCGGCATGGAGATCGCCGTGGTGGAGCGGGTGCTCAAAGACACCGGGGCTCCCGTTGTGGCGGTGGCCGCGGCGGGGGATCCCTGGCTCCTCTGGGCCGAGGCGCGGAAGTTCCCCGTCCTCTCCCCGGAGCGGGCTGCGGAGGAGCTGGCAGGCCGCCTGAGCCAGCTGGTGGAGCAGGCCCGGGCGGGGGATCGGGAGCGCTACCTGCAGCAGCTCTACCGGGGCCCGGTGATCGTGGGGACGGCCCCCCGGGTGATCGGCTTCGGGGGCCCGAAAGGGGGGACCGGGAAATCCTCCCTTGCCGCCAACGCCGCGGCCCTGCTGGCCGCCCTGGGCGTCCCCATCTGGGTGTTCGACGCGGAATCCGACACCCGGGGCAACATGGTGGATTTCTTCCGTCTGGGGGAGGAGAGCACCGTTTATTCCGTGGTGGACCTCGCCGCGGCCGGGCCGCCCCCGGCGGCGTCCCCGGGGATCTTCCAGCCGGGCGCTCACGTGCCGACTTTCTGGACCTCCGTGCCTTCCCCGAAGGGTGTGCGCTGGGACCTTCGCCTGACGGCGGGGGTCCTGGTGGTGGACCAGATCCTGGGGGAGCGCTCCGGCCCGCTGATGGCCCGGGCGGCGGACTGGCTGGAGTTCGGGGTGCGACGGGCGGCGAGCGAGGGCTACACGGTGATCCTGGACTCCGGCAACAACTTGTTGAGCCCCCTCTCCCTTCGCGCCCTCAACATCGCGGATGTGCTGTTCATCGTCCTGGAGCCGGAGGACACCGGGTTGATCGCTGGGGCCTCCTGGCTGGCGGCGGTGTATCGGATGGCCGGGCCTGCCGCCTTCGAGCGGATCCGCGTGGTGTTCAACAAGGTGCGTGCGGAGAGCGGGGATCTCCTGGTGAGCCGCCTGCGAGATCATGTGGAGGCCATCCTTCGTCAGCGGCTGCCCCGGGCGCTTCCCGTTCGCGTCCTGCCGCTACTGGATGTGGACGTCGCCCGCGCCCAGGCCAACCTGAGGCTGGGGGTGGAGTTCCTGGCGGCGCTCCAGGCCCTCACCCAGGGCCGATACGCGGCGGAGACGGCTTCGTTCGCCGAGGCCCTGCGAGGCATGCTGGCGGAGTTCTTTCCGGCCATCGCCCAGGCGGCCTCCTCCCGCCCCGAGCCCCGCGGCGGCCTGCGGCTCCCCTGGCGCCGGTGAAAGGTTCGGCTCCATCACAGCCAGCCCCGTCGGCGGAAGAAGAGCGCCAGGCCGGCGCTGATCCCTGCCATCATCAGGAGGGCCATGGGATACCCCCATGGCCACTCCAGCTCCGGCATGTAGCGAAAGTTCATCCCGTAGATCCCGGCCACCAGGGCGTTGGCCATCAGGATGATGGAGGCGATGGTGAGGACTTTGACGATCTCGTTCAGGCGGTTGGACTGCAGGGAGAGATAGCTCTCCAGGGCTCCTGAGAGCATGTCCCGGTAGAGATCGATGCTCTCGATCAGCCGGACCAGCCGGTCGTAGAGGTCCTGGAAGTAGGCCATGTCCTCCGAGCGGAAGACGGGGAGCTCGTGCCGCAGCAGAAGGTTGATCACCTCGCGCTCCGGGGCCACCACCCGGCGCAGCTCCAGCAGGGTCTTGCGCATGCGGAAGATCGCCTCCACCAGATGGCCGTCGCCTCCCGCGAACATCCGTTCCTCCAGCTCCTCCACCTCCTCCGCGATCCGATCCAGGGCCGGGAAGTAGCCGTCCACGACGGCATCGAGGAGATCATAGACCACGCTCCCGGGCGTGGGCACCCGTTGTCGTTCCGGACCCTGCCAGCGAGCGATGACCTGCTCCACCTCCGGGATCGGCTGGGAGCGGATGGTGACCACATAGCGAGGGCCGGCGAAGATGTGGAGGGGGCGGAGGGACAGCCCGTCCTCCGTCTCATATCCCACCGCGTAAAAGGCGATGAAGTAGTGATCGGGGTAGGCATCTACCTTGGGCCGCTCCCGCGCCCGAAAGGCATCCTCCAGGGCCAGGGGATGGAACCCGAAGGCCTCCCGGAGCCGCTGGCGATCCGCCTCCTCCGGGGGACACAGGTCCAGCCAGAGGAAGCCGTCGGAGCGGGCGAGGAGGGCCGGGATGGCCTCCTCCCTCGTTGAAACCTCTGCGCCTCCCCCTGGGATCACCCAACGGATGCTCATGCGAGGATCCTCATCGCGTTTCGGGCGTGAAGGGAGCCCTTCACGAGAGGTGAGGCCCACGCATCGCCTGGCCTACCACCTCCGCGATGGCCCGGAGGGCCTGATCGATGTCCGTGTCATCGATCCAGTAGTGGGTCACGGCCCGGAAGCGCCGGGGACCCCAGCGCAGGATCCTCACCCGGCGCTCGGCCAGGGCGGCGAGGAACGCCTCCTCCGAGAGCGACAGCTGAGGGTCCAGCTCGAAGATCACGATGTTGGTCTGCACCCGATGGGCTTCGATGCGGATCCCGGGGATCTCCGCCAGGCCCTCGGCCAGGCGCCGGGCCCGCCGGTGATCCTCCGCCAGACGATCCACCATCGTCTCCAGGGCGACCAGGCCGGCGGCGGCCAGCACTCCGGCTTGCCGCATGCCTCCGCCCACCATCTTGCGCACCCGGCGGGCCTCCCGGATGAACGCGGCGGGCCCACAGATCAGCGAGCCCACCGGCGCGCATAGCCCTTTGCTGAGACAAAAGGTCACCGTGTCCGCATGCCGGGCCAGCTCCGCCGCCGGCACCCCCAGCGCCACCGCCGCGTTGAAGATCCGGGCGCCGTCGATGTGGACGCGCAATCCATGCCGGTCGGCCAGGGCCCGCACCGCCTGGAGATAATCCGGCGGCAACGCCGCGCCCATGCAGCGGTTATGAGTGTTCTCCAGGGCGATCAACCGGGTCCGCGGATGATGCACATCCTCCGTCCGGATGGCCGCCTCGATGTCCTCCAAGCGTATGGTCCCGTCGGGCTGGTTGGGGACCGGGCGCGGGTGGATGCCGCCCAGGGCGGCCATCCCGCCTACTTCGGAGAGGAACGTGTGGGCCTGATCCCCTACGATCACCTCATCGCCCCGGCCGCAGTGGGTGAGGAGGGAGACCAGGTTGGCCATGGTGCCGCTGGCGACGAAGAGGGCGGCCTCCTTCCCCATCCGCTCGGCGGCCACCTCCTCCAGCCGCCGCACCGTCGGGTCCTCCTCAAATACGTCATCCCCCACCTCCGCCCGGGCCATGGCCTCCCGCATGGCCGGCGTGGGATGCGTCACCGTGTCGCTGCGCAAATCGATCCATCCGTCCAGCATCTTCCCCCTCGTTCGCTTCAGATGGGACTCAATCTCCCAGGGAACTCCTCGGATGACGCAAGAAGTCGCGGCTGAAGCCGCTCCGACAACAACGATTGTAGGCCGAAATTCATTTCGACCGCTATCCCGGGCCGGTGAGGGGCTTTTGTCTCCAACCGCGATCTCTTCATGCGGATGGAGATTCCTCAGACCTCCGGGAGGCGTCCGTCCGCTGGCGGGCCAGCAGGCGGCTCTTTTTGATCCACGGATATCGATCGATGACATGGGCGCGCATGTAGCGCCCCTTGGATTCCGCCCGCAGGAGGCCTGCGAAGACCTCCGGCGGCACCCCGTAATAGAGATAAACCCCCTTGTTGAAAGCGACCTCCAGGATCCTCTCCTCGGGGTGATAACGCACCGCGCTGATCATGCTGGAGTCCACACCGATCCATCCCGAAGGGAGGCGCTCCGCTTCGAGGGGAAGCCCCAGGGCCTCCAGCAACGGCCGCCACTTCCGCAACGGCGCGATGGAGAGCGTCCCCTCTCCCCCGCGCACCTCCAGGCGGACGGAGAGATCCGGCGATTCCCTCCACCGCAGACGGAGCGCGTCAGTCTCGGGATCGTATTCCACCCATTGCCCGGTCTCCATCTCCTCCCTCCTTTCGCCTCACACGCCGCGCATCCCCCGGCGGACCCGTTCCCGAACCTCTTCGTAGAACTCCACCACACGGCGGGCAATCTCGTCCCAATCATACTGGCGGGCGCGCTGGCGGCCGGCGGCGCTCATCCGCGCCCGCAGGGCGGGATCGCGCAGCAGCCGCAACAGGGCCTCCGCCAGGGCCTCCGGGTCCTCCGGGGGAACCAGGAAACCCTGCACGCCGTCCTCCACCACCTCGTTATAGCCCGGGATATCGGTGGCGACCACCGGCACCCCCGCCGCCATGGCCTCCAGGAGCACGATGCCGAAGCTCTCCATCCCAATGGAAGGGGCGCAGAACACGGTGGCCGCCCGATAGTAACGGGGCAGCTCGGCGTCCGGCACGTAGCCGATGAAACGAACCTGGCGCAGGCGCAGCGCCCAGGCCTGGGCCACATAAGGCGCCTTCTCCGCCTTTCCGAAGGCCCCCACCACCAGCAGCCGGGCCTCTGGACATGCGGCCTGCACCCGGGCGAAGGCCTCCAGGAGATAGCGCAATCCCTTGCGCCGCTCCAGACGCCCCACGAAGAGGACGGTGGGACGGCCGTCGTCGAAGGGCTCAGGGGGACAAAGGGCGGGATCGGCGAAGCGGGCATAGTCGATGCCGTTGGGGATGACGACGTAATCCGCCGGGAAGTAGCGCATGTGATACTGCCGCGCTGCCTCCGAGACCGCGATGCAGCCGTCCAGCCGCTTGAAGAACCGCCGCAGCAGCGGCTTGCCGTAGTAATACGTCCGGCTCACCTCCCGATAGGCGTGGAACGTGCCCACGGCGATGGCCTGAGGGACCAGATCCCGGTGCCGCAGGACCGCGAGGGGGAGGGCGGGGGTGAGGGGTTCGTGCAGGTGCAACACATCGTAGGCGCCGGACTGCAGGATACCTTTGATCCGGCGGTAGAGGCGCGGCGAGAGGGTGATCCGGGCGATGGAGCCGGCGAAGGGGAAAGCGATCACCGAGGCCGAGGCGTTGATGAACCCGTCCCCGCTGGACCGTCCGTCGGAGGCCGGCGCGATGATGTGGGCCTCATGGCCCAGGCGCTGCAGGCTCCGGGCCAGATGGGCGATGTGGTTGTTCACCCCGCCGGGCACGGCGAAATCGTAAGGGGACACCAGGGCGATGCGCATGGACGGCGGCCTCCAGCCCCGCCGGTCGGACGGCAGTCCCATCCCCTCAAGCGCGCCGTTCCCCCGGCCGGATCTGCCAGATGGGAGTGGTCAACACCCACTGCTCGGGAGCCTCCCGCAGGACCCCGGCGAAGATCTCCAGGACCCGGGCGATGAGTTCGTCCCGAGCCTCCGTGGACCTCCCGGATGGCCAGAGGGGAGGCCAGACCCGCAAAGAGACCCCCTGGGTCTCCCGCCGGGCGAAGGCGGGCAGCACCGGAGCGCCCTGGCGGACCGCCAGCTCGGCGTAGCCGTCCGGCAGCCATGCCTCCGCCCCAAAGAAAGCATACACCCGACCGCTCCCGGTGGTGTCGCGGTCCAGGGCCAGGGCGACGATCCCTCCCTGTCGGAGGGTGCGGAAGACCTCCCGGAGGGCCCCATCCGCCGGGATCAGCCGGAGGCCGTGGGCGCCCCGCAGCCGGCAGAGATAGCGGAACATCGCGGGCGGGCGCACCGCCTCCGCGACCGCGAGGGCCGGGAAGCCGCTGGCCCCCAGCAGCTGCAGCCCCCACTCCACGCAGCCGTAGTGCGCGCTCACCACGATCCCGCCCTGGCCCGCCCGCACCGTTTCCTCGAGATGCGCCCATCCCTCCACCCGGATGGAGGAGAACCAGGCCCTCGGCGGACGGTGGGGGGCCTGGAAGAGGTCCACGTAATTTTGCCAGAGGAGCCGGAAGGCCCGGCGGGCCGTCCGATGCACCGCCGGGTCCTCCGGCGAGACCCCCAGCACGTGAGCCAGGTTATCCCGCAGGCCGGCCGTGGCGGGCAGGATGGGATAGCACACGTCGGCCAGGCGTGCGGCCAGCATATAGGCGAAGCGGGGCGGCAGCCGCCCGGCCGCCGCCCCGAGGCCCCGAAAGAGGAGATACACCGCCCAGGCCAGCGCCTCAGACCCCGCGTCCCGCAATGAAATCCTCCACCATCTGCCGGGCGATGTGGTCAGGGAACTGGCGAGGAGGCGATTTCATGAAATACGCCGAGGGGCCGATCAGCGCCCCCTTGAGCCCGCGGTCGAGGGCGATCTTGGCGCAGCGCACCGCATCGATCACCACCCCCGCCGAGTTCGGGCTGTCCCACACCTCCAGCTTCGCCTCGAGGGAAATGGGCGCCCCGCCGAAGGTGGTCCCCTCAATCCGGATGTAGCACCACTTGCGGTCCTGCAGCCAGGGGACGTAGTCGCTGGGGCCGATGTGGATGTTCTCCGGCGGGAGCTCGTAGGGGATCAAGCTGGTCACCGCGCTGGTCTTGGAGATCTTCTTGGACTCCAGCCGCTCCCGCTCCAGCATGTTCAGGAAGTCCGTGTTGCCTCCGAAGTTCAGCTGATAGGTCCGCTCCACCCGCACGCCTCGTTCGATGAAGAGCTGGGTGAGCACGCGGTGGAGGATCGTCGCCCCCACCTGGGACTTCACGTCATCGCCGATCACCGGGAGGCCGGCCTCCTCAAACCGTTGCTGCCAGTAGGGCTCCCGGGCGATGAACACCGGGATCCCGTTCACGAAGGCGCAGCCCGCGTCCAGCACCTGCTCCACATACCATTTGGTGGCCTCCTCGCTGCCCACGGGCAGGAAGTTCACCACCACGTCGGTGCCCGTGTCCTTGAGGATCTTGACGATGTTGTCCGTCGGGCCGGGGGCCTTGCGGATGATCCCGGAGAGATAGCGGCCGATCCCATCGTGGGTCATGCCCCGATAGACCTTCACCCCCAGCCGGGGCACGTCGGCGAACTTCAGGGTGTTGTTGGGCGGGGTGAAGATGGCCTCCGAAAGATCTTTCCCCACCTTGTTGACGTCGATGTCGAAGGCCGCCGTGAACTCGATGTCTCCCACATGGTAAGGGCCCAGCCGCACGTGCATCAGGCCGGGGACGAAGGCGTCGTCGGGGGCGTTCCGGTAATACCACACGCCCTGGACCAGGGCGGAGGCGCAGTTCCCGACGCCGATGATGGCCACGCGCACCTTTCGATCCGCCACGGTGGAACCTCCCGCAGGTGAGGATGGCTCATTTGCATTACTTTAGCCGAGCTGTCTCCCCTCGCCAAAAGCAGCGCCCCGACGCGGGCTTGCCCCGGCGGCGGAGTTCCCCAATGATGAGAAGTCAGAAAGGGGAGGATGGGGGAGGTCCGATGCGGTTGCCTCGCGCATGGTGGGTGGTCGCCAGCGCCGCGGCCAGCGACTGGCACTGGCGGGACTTCTTCCGGGATCCGGCCGAAGAAGGGCGCAACTGGGGCGGGCGGGAGTGGATCCGTTCGCCTCTCTCATGGGCCCGCATCCGCGAGATGCGTCGAGGGGATATCGTGGTGGCGTATCAGGCGGGAGAGGGAGTGATCGGGCTGGCCCGCCTGGCCTCGGACGGCTATCCGGAGGTCCCCGGCGGGCCTTACGACACCTTCGACCTGGCCCCCGCTCCCGTCCTCTTGCTCCACGAGCCCATTCCCCTCGCCCTGATCCGCCAGCTCCCCGGGGCCCGATCTCACTTCGAGTTCCTCCGCCTCCATCACGGCACCGTCTTCCGGATCACACCCGAGGGGCTGGAGGCTCTCCTCCGGCTGATCCGGGCCCTGAACCCCGAGCAGGCTGCGGATCTGGATGCCTTCCTGCGAGACTATAATTGAGGTGCTCCACGGATCATTCGTGTGAGCCTTCGTAAGGAAGGAAGAGCGCAACGGTTCGAAAGGGGCGTCGGAGAGGGAGGGATGTGCGGCGGCCTCCAGTCCGGGAAGGGGGAGATCTGGCATGCTGGATTGGCGGCAGGTGAGCGTGTATGTGCAGGAGCTGGCGGATTACGCGGGAGAGCGCCTGCGCGCGCATCCCCCCACCCTGCGCTATGCGCTGAGCCTGCTCCACCGGTTCTCCGAGGATCTGGACCGGTTGGGGCGGCTGGCCCGGGAGGCCCAGCGATTCGGCTGGCGGGGCGCCTTCCCGGGAGGCGAGCCCCTCGCGGCCCGCTTCCCGCTGCCCCCGGAGCAGCCCCAGGCCCTGGTGATCGCCGCCGACGGCTCCCAGATTTACCCGGATCGCCACGGGACGGTGCCTTATTTCGTCCTCAACATCGGCCTGATCGAGATGCGCGCCGGCTCCGGGGCTCCCCCGCAGACCCGGCATCACCTGGTGTTCTGGTATCGGGAGGAGGAGCTCTTCACCGACGACGGGGAGATGCGGGCGCTTAACGACCTGGAGGCGGAACGGGACATCCAGGAGCTGGAGCAGCTGGCGGCGGCGATGGCCGCCCGGGCGGCGGATCCCTTCGGGCCGCCGGTCGGCCTGGCGGACGGCCTGTTGCTCCCCTGGGCCCTGGCCCGCGGTGAACCCTTCGCCGGGCTCCCCCCCGAGCGCTATCGGGAGCTCCTCGGCCGGGTCCTCCGCGCCCTGGAGACCGCGAAAGGGACGGGCGGCGCCATCGCCGGATATGTGGACCGGCCCACCGGCCATGCGGTGCTGCGGCTGCTGGCCCTGGGTCTCCTGGAGGAGCTCTCGCGGGAGAAGATCGCCGATTACCCCTTCGGGCAGCTGCGGGATCGCACCCTCTTCGCCGAGCTGTTGGAGCCCGGGGAGCGCTCCGCCCTCTTCGCCCTGAGCTGGCCCATTAACGAGCGCCTGGGCCAGGAGGGGCACCGCCTGCTCTTCTTCTACGTGAACGTGGGGACGCCCGGTCGGCCCCACTTGGCCCGGGTGGAGATCCCGGAATGGGTGGCTCAGGATCGGGAGCGGCTGGACCGGTTGCATCGGACGATCTGGGACCAGTGTCGGATCCTGGCGGAGGCGCCCTATCCCTATCTGCTGACCCGGGCTCACGAGCTGGCTCGCATCCGCTCGGAGGAGCGGGCGCGCCTGGAGCAGATGATCCAGGAGGCGCTTCTGCGCCGCGGCCTCCGACCGATGATCTCCGCAAAAGCCCAGCAGAAAGAATGGCTACGGTGAGGAGGATCGGAGATGGCCAGCCCGGGAGCGCATCCGAGGAGCTCATCCGGCCCCGCTTTCATCGGTCGCGTCATCGAGGCCAGCGCCCGGGCCTTCCGCGTCGGCTGCCGGCTGACCGCCGATGACATCCCCGCCTTCGGCTCCTTCGTCCAGACCGCCCGGGGGGAGACCACCATCATCGGCGTGATCTACGACCTGGTCCTGCAAGGCGATGAGCTGACCCGCATGGTGGCCCTGCAGGAGATCCCGCCCCAGGAGATCCAACAGGACATGATCGAAAACCGCAACATCCCGGTCCAGATCGGGGTGCTCATCCTGGGCTATCTGCGGGAGCGAGGGACCGCCTATGGGATCCCACCCCAGCCTCCCGCCTTGCTGGAGCCGGTTTACGCATGTCTTCCATCCCAGATCCATCGCTTCACCGAGCGGCCGGATTTCCTGCGCACTCTGGTGGAGGCCCGGGAGGCCTCCGACGACGTGGTGGCGGCGGTGATCCGCACGGCCGCCGAGGCACGTTCCGGGCCCGCCCGGCGGGACTTCGTGATCCAGGCCGGCCAGGAGCTGGTGCGGTTGCTGGCCGACGAGCCGATCCGTCTGGCCCAGCTCCTGCGCCGCATCCGCGCCGCGGTGGAAATCGGAGCGCCTTCATGAGCAGCCCACGAATCATTACGCGGAGCACCCGGACAAGCGCCCACGGTCTTCTCCGCTCCGGGAGGGGTTGACACCTGCGGGCGTCTTCGTCTCTAAAGGGGAGGATCTCGGGGCACCCCAGCCGTCGAAGACCGGCTGGGGACCCCGCAAGGAGGATCGGCGTATGGCCTGGCCACGCGAAGGGATGGAGCGTTCCCCGAATCGGCCCTCCGAGAAGGAGGCGCGCCGGCTGGGACGGGTGATCGGGGGCTCTCTCTCCGAGGGGCTGGTGGTGAAACTCGACCCCCGCATCGCCATCGAAGGGCTGGCGGTGGGACGCTACGTGGTGATCCACGGATACCGGCGGCGTTTCTTCGGGATGATCACCGACATCCGGCTGGACAGCGCCAACCCGGATCTCGCCCGCATGCCCCCGGATCCCGATGATCCGCTGATCCGGGATATGGTCTCCGGGATCGGGGTGTTCGGGCAGATCCACGTGCAGCCCATGTTGCTTCTGGAGGAGGGGGATCCCCTCCCCCGGCCGGTGAAGACCGTCCCCGCTCACTTCGCCCCGGTCTATGAGGCCACCGAGGAGGAGGTGCACGCCATCTTTCGACCCCGTCGGAAGGAAGGGGAGGACCGCTATTTCGTGATCGGGGAGCCCCTGGACATGCCGGGGGTGCGCATCCCCCTGAACCTGGATCGTCTCGTCGAGCGCTCCAGCGGCGTCTTCGGGAAGAGCGGCACCGGAAAGACTTTCCTGGCCCGGCTGCTCCTGGCCGGGGTGATCTACCACAACGCCTCGGTGGCCTTGATCTTCGATATGCACAACGAATACGGATGGAGCGCGCCGGGGGAGGGCGGGCAGGTGCCGGGCCTGAAGCAACTGCCCGGATGCTTCTCCCGCGTGGTCATCGCCACCCTCGATGAGGAGTCCTCCCGGCGCCGGAACAGCCGCTACGACCTGGTGATCCGCATCGGCTACGATCAAATCGAGCCGGAGGATGTGGAGCTGTTGCGCGGCGTCATCGGCCTCTCCGAGGTCCAGATCGGCGCCCTGTATATGCTGCGGCGGCGGCTGGGCCGGGACTGGCTGCGCATCCTCCTGGAGGAAGAAGAGGCGCCGCCCGTGGAGGACGAGGAGGGAGGCGGAAGCCCTCTGGCCGAGCTGGTGGAGCGGGACCTGATCACCAGCAGCACCCTGGGGGCTCTCCAGCGCAAGCTGGGCCTCTTCCACCGGTTTCGGTTTCTGATCCCACGGGCTCCGGAGGACGCGGCCCAGGCGGTTCTCTCCCGATTGCTCCAGGGCCAGAGCGTGGTCCTGGAGTTCGGCCGCTACGGCAACGACATGGCGGCCTACGTGCTGGTGGCCAACTACCTCACCCGCCGCATCCACGCCGAATACGTCCGGCGGAAGGAGATGGCCCTGGGCGACCCGGGCCAGGAGCCCCCGCACCTGGTGATCGTCGTCGAAGAGGCCCATAAGTTCCTCCAGCCCGGCATCGCCGAGCACACCGTGTTCGGGACCATCGCCCGGGAGCTGCGCAAATACAACGTGACGCTGCTGATCGTCGACCAGCGGCCCAGCCAGATCGACGGCGAGGTCCTCTCCCAGATCGGCACGCGGGTGCTGTGTCTGCTGGACCACGAGGAGGATGTGCGGGCGGCCCTCTCCGGGATCTCGGGGGCCTCCCGGCTGCGGGAGGTGCTGGCCCGCCTGGAGACCAAGCAGCAGGCCCTGTTGCTGGGCCACGCCGTGCCGATGCCGGTGGTGGTGCGGACCCGCGACTACGATTCCTCCTTTGTGGAGGATCTGGCGCGGAGGGAGGGCGACAGGCCGCCGGATGTGGTCGAGAAATACTTCAGGGCGATGCGGGATGAAGATTGATCCCGCTGACCGAGACGGAACCCTCACCTTCCAGGGGACGTCTCTTGGATGCCCGGCATCAGGCGGGTGAATCTTTCCCCTAAGAGGCTTCGAATGAAGATAGGGCAGAGGCGCTGGATGCTGCTCGCAGGGGTGCTGCTGGGGGTGATGGGCGCGTGCGCGCCGGCCCGCCCAGGGATTTCTCCGCTGGAGGGCTTCTCGCCGCTTCCTGCGCCGGCCGAACCCACGCTCGCTCCGGGCGCCCCGGGAGGATCCATCGTGGAGCCGCAGCTGGAGGCGCTGGTGGAGCAGGCTCGACAGGATCTGGCGGCTCGCCTGAGCCTGGATCCTGAGGAAATCCGGGTGATCGAGGCGCGGGCGGTGACCTGGCCCGATAGCAGCCTGGGATGCCCCGAGCCCGGGCGGATGTATCTGCAGGTCCTCACGCCCGGCTATCGGATCGTCCTGGAAGCGCAGGGACGGCGATACGCCTATCACGCCGGTCGCGGAGGCTCACCCTTCCTGTGCCCACCCGACCGGGCCCGGGAGCCCCTCGAGGGCCCATGATCCCGATCCGAGGAGCGGGCGGACGCTGAAAGGGTCCGCCCGGTTTATTCCTTCACGCCTCCCAGGGTTAGACCGGAGAGCAGCCAGCGGGAGGAATACAGGAAGAGCAGGGTCACCGGCACGGCCACCAGGATGGAGGCGGCGGCGAACTTCCCCCATAACACCGTGTATTGCTCGGTGAACGTCCACAGCCCCAGCGGCCAGGTATACATCTCCCGCTTGTTCAGGATGATGCGGGCGACGATGTATTCGTTCCAGCTGCTCATAAAGTTGAAGAGGAAAGCGATGGCCAGGGCGGGCGTCGAGAGGGGGCGGATGATATGCCACAGGACTCCCAGGCGGGAGGCGCCGTCGATGAGCGCGGCCTCCTCCAGATCGCGAGGGATGGTGTCGTAGTAGCCTTTCAGCATCCAGATGCTGAAGGGAACGGCGGTCACCGAATACGCGATCACGATCCCGAGGTAGGAGTTGATCAGGTTGAGGCGGGCGATCATGATAAAGAGGGGCAGCAAGAGCATCGCCGCCGGGAACATCTGGGTGCTCAGCAGGAAGATCAGCCCGGCATCCCGCCCGGGGAAGCGGAAGCGCGAGAAGGCATAGGCAGCCGTGGCGGAGAGCAGCAGCCCCACGGTGGCCGTGGTCACCGTGATGAGCAGGCTGTTCCAGATCCAGAGGTAGAACTCCGTCGGACGCCCCGGACGCCCCACCAGCAGCTCGATGTAGTTGGCCAGGGTGGCGTCCTCCGGGATGATGGCCAGGCTGGTGGTCAGCAGCTTGTTGGCCGGCCGCAGGGAGATGGTCACCACGCGCAGGACCGGATAGACGGCGATCAGACAGGCCATCCACAGGGCCATGTGGATGAACAGGCGCTTGATCGGGCTATCCCCCCGGGGGCGCCGGAAGAGGGCCCGCACCCGAAGCCGGGGCCACGCTCGGGCCGGCGCCGCCGCAACTTCAATCGCCGAAAGGGAGAACTCCTCCCGCTTCATTCGTAAACCCCCCGCAACCCCTTCGTGATCCGCAGGTAGAGGATTGACCAGAGAAGCAGAATGAAGAAGATCACCAGGGCAAAGGCCGCGCTGAACCCGTAGCGGTAAAACTGGAAGATCGCCTTGTAAAGCGAGGAGACCAGGATGTCCGTCTTCTCCTGCGGCCCTCCCTGGGTCACCAGGAAGATCACCTCGAACCGGTTGAAGGTCCACACGGTCCCCAGGATGGTCGCCGGCACCAGGACCGGGCGCAGGAGCGGCAAGGTGATGTGGCGGAACTGCTGCCACTTGCTGGCGCCATCGATCTCCGCCGCCTCGTAATATTCCTGGGAGATGCTCTGCAAACCGCCCAGGATCACCACCATCATGAAGGGGATCCCCAGCCAGACGTTCGTCATCACCACCGAGATGAACGCCCAGGTGGGATCCTGCCGCCACGGGACCGGATGGACGGCCTGGGAGAGCCAGGCGAAGAGGTTATAAATCAGCGGAAGGCTCTGGGTCTGGGCCGCCAGGTCCGTGAAGAACTGCTGGAGGTTTCGGAGCATGATGTTGAAGAACCCATAGCGGAAATCGAACTCGTTGCGCCAGGCCATGGCGGTGATGGTCGAAGGGACGGCCCAGGGCAGGATCAGAATGGTCCGATACAGGCCCCGCAGCCGCATGGGGCGGTTCAGCAGGAGGGCCAGGTTCAGACCCCCGGTGACGTGAAGGGAGACGTTGATCACCGTCCAGAGAACAGTCCGGCCGAATACCTCAAAGAACGTGGCGTCTTTCGCCACCGGGCCGGTGAACACCTTCATGAAGTTTTCGATGCCGTAGCGCAGCCCGAACTCGGGGTTCTGGGCGGTATACATCGCCATGTTGGAGAAGGCGAGCCGGACCTCATACAGGAAGGGGATCACGATCAGGAGGCTGATGCCCAGCAGGGCGGGCAGGATCAGCACATAAGCCAGGCCCAGGCGCGAGGGGCGCGGCTCGCCGGTCAGGTAGATCCACGCCTCCAGTGCGAGCACCAGGGCCCCGGGGAGGAGGAAGCGCCATGGGTTGGGGACGGCCGCCGCCCAGGCGGCCCAGAGGCGCTCCGGGAGGGTGGTCAGCGGGGCGAGGCGCAGAGCAGCCACCCAATCGGCAATCAGACCGATCTGCTCCAGGAAGCGAAGGATCACCAGGATCAGCAACCCGGCGAGGCCGATCTGGACGCTCCGGGCGAACACCGCAGCCGGGAGCGTTCGGGGCCGCCGGAAGAAGAGCAGATAGGCGTATCCTTCCAGAAGCAGAAGGACCAGGGCGATCGCCAGGATGAACCCCAGGACCTGGCTCAGGGAACGGATCATAATCTGAGGGGTCAGGGCCCCCATCGCTCCTTCCTCCCACGCCGGATCTGCGTGGCGTCCGGCGAGAAAAGGGCGGGGGAGCCAGCCGGCCCCCCCGCCCCTGCAGGATTTACTTCTTCCCCAGCTCGGCTACGCACTGGTCGGCGGCCTGCTGCATCGCCTTGGCCGCGTCGGCCGGCTTGAGCGTCCCGGCCATCACTCCCTCCAGGTTCGGGCGCATCGCGTCCCAGGCGCAGCGCATCTCCGGGGCCGCCGGCATCGGCTTGCCCAGGAGCAGCTGCTCAAAGGAACCCTTCAGGATGGGATCCTTCTGGATGGCCGGATCGTCCTTGAGGGCCTTCAGGGAGGGCAGCCGCTTGAACTTCTCGATCCACTTCTTCTGAACATCGACCGAGGTCATGTAGGTCACGAAGGTCCGCACCGCCTCCAGCTTGGCGGGGTCGTTCAGGACGGCCTTGGAGACCATCCAGTATTTCCCGCCGGTCATCGGGGTGGGATATTTGCCGGTGGCGGTGACCTTCGGGATGGGCGCCACCCCCAGTTTGTCGCCCAGGACCTGCGCGTAGCCCCCCAGGGACCAGTCGCCGTTGATGATCATGGCCGCCTTGCCCTCCTTGAAGAGGGTGTCGGCGCAGTTGTAGTCGCACTCCTGGGGCACCACCTTGTGCTTGAACTTCAGGTCCTGCACGAACTGGAGGGCCCCCACCGTTCCTTCGTTGTCGAAGGACGGCTTGTCGTTCTCATCCAGGGGCCAGGCCCCGAAGGCGCCCAGCCAGGGAGCCAGCCAGAAGGGCTCGTTCAGGTTGTAGGCGAAGCCCTGAACCTCGCCCTTGGTGAGCTCCTGGGCCAGTTTGATCAGCTCGTCCGTGTCCTTCGGGGGCTCCTTGACCAGGTCCTTGTTGTAGAGCAGCATCAGGTGGTTGCCGTAGTTATCGGGCACTCCCCAGATCTCCCCCTTCACCCGGGTGGCGTTCAGGGCCTCAGGGATGAACTGGTCCAGGAAGGCCTTGTCGAAGACGTCGGTGGCCTTGGCGATGATCCCCAGGGCGCTGAAGGGCCCGGCGAAGTCGTTCGGCACCCGGACCAGCTCGGGGGCTGCCCCGGCCAGGCTGGCCGCCTGGAACTGATCGCGCAGCTCCTCGTTGCCGTAGTGCACCCGCTCCACCGTGATGTTGGGATGGGCCTTCATGAAATCGGCGACCAGCTCGTCAAGGAAAGCATCCACCTCTTCGTTCTCCTGCTCCCAGAAGGTGATCTTCACCTTCGGGGCCGCGGTGGGGGTGGGGGCTGGCGCCTGGGTCGGCTGAGGGGGCTGTGTCGGCGCCGGCGCCGCCGTGGGGCTGGGCGTGGCCGCCGGCCCGCAGGCCGACAGCAGCAGGCCCGCCAGAACGAGGGCCGCCATCACCACGTAGAAACGTCGCGGAACCATCTTCCACCTCCCTGTGAAAATCTCCCGTCTCAGGGACACCCCGAAGGGCGCCCCTGGGGCCGGCTCCGGTCGTCAGCGATCGGATCCGTGTGGCGCGGGGCCGGTGGAGCCTCGCACCACCAGCCGGGCGGGGATCAGGACCCGGGCGGGCGGGGCCTCCGGCTCCTGCAGCCGGCGGGCCAGGGCCTCCGCCGCCGCCTCCGCGATCCGCTCCACATAGAGATTGATGGTGGTCAGCGGGGGATCCGCCAGCGCCGCCAGCGGGGAATCCGAACACCCGATCACCGAGACGTCCTGCGGGATACGCAGGCCCCACTCCTTCAACACCCGCAGCACCGTGAGGGCCGGGATGTCATGGGTGATGATGGCCGTGATCCGGGGGGACCGCGTCCAGAGCGTTTCCAGCGCCCGCACCGTCCCGGCCTCCGTGCCATCGGTCTCCGCCACCCGCTCCGCGTTCTCCTCCAGGCCGTATTCCCGCAACAGCTTCAGGTAGGCGTTGAGACGAATGGCCGAGTAAGCGAAATCCAGGGGCTCGGCGATGTAAGCGATCCTCCGATGTCCGAGGGCAAGCAGATGCTCCAGGGCCAGCCGGGCCGTCTGCTCGAAATCGGTGTCCACCATATCCATATCCTCCGGCTCGTCCGGCCGCCCGATGGTCACCACCGGGATGCCCAGCTCCCGTAGAAGGGAGATCCGCTCGTCCCGGCGGCGGACCATCATCAACAACCATCCGTCGCAGAGGCCCGCGGCGACGAAGCCCTCGAAGGAAGCCTGATCGTGGCTGATATGAAGGAGGAAGTTGAAGCCGGAGCGACTGATCGCCTGAGCGATGGCGCCGAAATACTGGAGGTTCAGGGGGTCGAAGGATTCGGGGGTGAGCAACGCGGAGAGGGCGACGGTGTTCGTGCGGCGGGCGGCCAGGCTCTTGGCGGCGAAGTTCGGCCGATACTTGAGGCGCTCCACCGCCTCCAGCACCCGCGCCACGGTCTCCGGCTTGAACCGGCCCTTGTTGTTCAGGATGTTGGAGACCGTGGTGATGGAAACTCCTGCCTCCCGGGCGATGTCATAGATGTTGGGCATGCGCCCTCCCCCAGAGGCCTTGCCAACCCACCCCAACAGGCAGGAAAAACTTTAAGTAAAGCGCTTTACAAAAGCGATTTCATTATATTCGGATTCGGAAACGGTGTCAAGGGGAGCTGCAGGTCCCTGGAGGGGACTGGGGTGGGGCATGTCCGGGGGATCCGCAGATCGCCCGCGGGCGGGGCGTCCGGACGGGAAGTTGTCGAGCCTCCGGGGATCGCGTATACTCGAGGGGACAATCCCGAGAGGGACGCGGCGATGGCGGAAGCGGCTTCTCGAAAAGGACGGCGGGGACGCCGGCGGAGCAATCCGCTGGAGCGCTACGCAGCGGATATCCTGGCCAAGCAGCTCTTCCTGGAGGACCTGGCGATGGCCGCAGTGGATTTCGACACTCTGGCGGCCTATTATCCGGAGCTCACCCCGGAGCAGCTGCGCGGGCGTCTGGGCATCGCCACCAAGCGGGCGCTGTTAGAGGACGTGGCGGACATCGTCCTGGAGCCCGCGGAGGATGAAGAAGGCAACGCGGAGCAGATGCGCCTGAACATCCTGGATCTGGAGCGCTTCGCAGAGATCGTTCACGAGGAGATGACCGTGGAGGTGATGTAGGAGGCGCCCGCTCTCCTCATCCTGCGGGTCAGGGATCCTCCCCGTCACGGATCCCCGCCGACGGGATCGCCCCGCAAGCCCAGGAGAGCCGGCCGGATGCCCGGCCGGCTCTCTTCTCTCAAGGGGATCCGTCTCCGTTCTGCAGCGCATCGTCATTTATTTCACCCGCCTGGAGTGAAACTCATGACGGGCTGCTTCCTGCTTCATCGACCCATGGCTCGTAGACCGGGCCTTGCCCGTTCCGCCGCCAGAGGGATCTCCACAGGCGTCACTTCCCGGGGAACTCCCGGTAGGGCCTTTCAGGGCGGCCAACCCAAAACGACGCAGGTTGAGGGCCGCGTTGAGATCCCGATCCACCTTCAGCCCGCACGCCCCACAGCGAAACACCCGCTGGGACAGCGGCAACGTGGGAGCAACCCAGCCGCAGCGCGAGCACCGCTTCGTGGACGGGAAATCCCGCGGCGCAATGAGGAGCACGGCCCCATACCAGGCGCACTTATACTCCAGCATCCGCCGGAAGGCCCCCCACCCCACATCCAGAATGGCCCGGGAAAGGCTCCCGTTCCGCGCCAGGCCCCGCACGTTCAGGTCCTCCACCACCAGAACCGGCTTGGCTTTCGCCAGCTCCGTGGTGACCTTGTGCAGGAAGTCCCGGCGGATGTTCCGAACCCGGCGGTGTAGCCGGGCCAGACGCAGGGCCGCCTTCTCATAGTTGCGAGAGAAAACCGTCCGCCTCCGCTCCTCCCCCGTCTCCGGGTCTTGTTCCACCACCGTCCGCTTCTGCTTGCGGGAGAGCTGCCTCGAACGCCGCTTCAAAAGCCGCAAGGCCCTCTCCAGAGGCTTCGGGGCCTCCATCCGCGCTCCATCCGACAGCACGGCAAAAGCCTCCAGCCCCACGTCGATGCCCACCACATCCTCCGGTCCCCGGACCTCCCGGGGCTCGGGATCCGGGCGCTCCACCTCACAGGTCAGGCTCACAAACCAGCGATCCGCCTCTCGGGAGATGGTCGCCGAGAGGATGCGGGCCTTCCCGGACTGAAGGAGCTCCAGGAGCTGGTCCGTCCGCTCCTTGGTGCGGACCTTGCCGATGCGAGGGAGCTGCACGTGCCGAGGAGTGACCCGGATGGAGCCGGTCAGCCGGGCCTTGTTGTCCGCCAGAGCCTTCTTGCGCTTGAAGCGGGGGAAGCCGGCCCGGCCCTCCCGCCAGTTGCGAACGGCCCGCTCCAGATCCCGGAAGGCCTCCTGAGGAGCGCACTTGGACACCTCCACCCACCAGGGGGCGTGCTTCCGCTTCCACTCGTTCCAGTCCTTGTGGAGGTCCACCGCCGAGGGGATCTGCTCGCCGCGCGCTTGGGCTTCCAAACAGCGGGTCAGGCCCCAGTTGTAGGCGAAGCGGGCGGCGCCCACGTGCTTCGCCAGGGCGATCCGGGCCTCCCGGTTGGGGTCCAGCTCGAAGCGGAACGCCTGCTTTACTTGCATCCAGTTGCCTCCCATGCTGGCTGGGCTCGTCTCCTGGCCGACCGACGCCCATCCAGACGCCCGCAGGCCGAGGTGAGGATCTCCAGGACGTCTTGCGCCAGGTCGTCTGTCACTTCCCCCTCCTCTATGACAACAACATGTCGCCCCGAAGCGGCCATAGCCGCTTCCAGCAAGTCAAATCCGAACCGGGCCAGCCGATCGCGATGCTCCACGACAATCCGAACCACCTGGGGATCCCGCAGGATCCGTAGAAGTTTCTTTCGTTTTCCGTTCAGCCCGAAGCCGATTTCGGTCGCCGCTTTAACCTCTGTCCAACCTTGTTCTTGGGCAAAGGCCTGAAGGCGTTGAACTTGCCGTTCCAGATCCTCTTTCTGGTCAGCGGAGGACACTCGGGCATAAAGCACGGTGATACCTTCTGGGTGAGGCGCTTCTACCCAGATGGTCCCAGCAGGCAATGGGCGGGCAGGGACAGGAAGCTTTCCTGCCCGAAACCACCGCCAGGCGGTGATATCGCTTATCCCCTGCTGACGAGCCCAATCCGAGAGTTTCATGGCCGAAATAAATGATAATAAAATTGTCAACAGTTGTCAACCCCCTGGCCTCTCATGGAAGGGTGATCTGAACCGAGGTGATCTGAGTGAGGTCGTTATGCTGATACTGGATGTTCACCGTCAACCCATCTTTCTGGAAAAGCAGGTTCCCCACCTGGCCGTATTGAGCCGGCGCTCCCAGGACCTGCCATCCGTTCTCCTGCATCCGGCTTTTGTAGAACTCGATCAACTCCTGAACACCCATCCGGGTATCAAAAGCGATCCGCGCGGAGGTCACATCCAGGTTGAAGGCATCCGGGGGAAGGGGAAGATCCGGCCGGATGGTCGGGGTGGGTCGCACAACCTGCCCCGGAGGGGCAGGGGTGGGAGAAACCGCCGGACGGGCGCAGGCGAGGACCCACCCCGAAAGCATGAGCATCAGTCCCAGAAGATACCCATGTCCACGCATATCTGCCTCCTGTGCGGGGGATTCGAGATCTCCCGCGGACACGGCCTGGCCCTTCCATGTCCTTGTCCTCCGGGAGCCAACGCGCTGAGGCCGTGATCTTCCCATAGAATAATAACTCAGGTTGTTCCTGGGGACGTGCGCGCTCGCGGGGCGGCCCCGGGGCCTCTGATCCTCTGAGGGGAGGACGCAAGGAATGCCTGTGCTGCTGATCCTGCACAGCGTCTGGCGATGGGCGGTCTTGATCGTCGCCCTCCTCGCCCTTTACGGGCTGATCCGCTCGCGGCGGGAAGATCCCATGCCCGCCGTCGTGGGATATGCCGTCCGCTGGTATCCTGTGGTCCTGGACATCCAGGTCGCTCTGGGGATCCTGCTCTGGCTGGCCCAGCGGTGGGGCGCGGTGCCCCTCACGCCGATCCAGGTGATCCATCCGGTTTGGGGGCTGCTGGCGGCGGGGGCGGCCCACGGGGCTGCGGCTTTCCGGGAGCGGGAGAACCCGGCCCGGGCCCGGGGGATGCTGGCCGCCTACGGCCTCTCGCTGCTCCTGGTGTTCATCGCCCTGGCCAGCGTGGGGGCCTTCCCCTTCGGGCGACGCTGAGGTGAGATTCCACCTGCTCTGCCGACCGCAAACGCGGAGGAGCCCACCGTGCGTGTCCTGGTCCAGCGCGTCCGTCAGGGAGCGGTCCACGTAGGGGGGGAGACCGTGGCCCGGATCGGCCCGGGGGTGGTGTTGCTGGTGGGCGTGACCCACACGGACACGCCCGCGGAGGCCGAATGGCTGGCCAAGAAGGTGGCCCACCTGCGGATCTTCGAGGACGAGGCCGGGAAGATGAACCGCTCGCTGAAGGATGTGGGCGGGGAGGCGCTGGTGGTCTCCCAGTTCACCCTTTATGCGGACCCGTATGAGGGACGCCGCCCCAGCTTCATCCACGCCGCCCCGCCGGAGCACGCCCGACCCCTCATCGAGCGCTTCGCCGATGCCCTCCGCGCCGAGGGCATCCCGGTTCAGATGGGGGTTTTCGGGGCCCATATGCTGGTGGAGATCCACAACGATGGCCCGGTCACCATCTGGCTGGAGCGCGCCGCCCCGGAGCCCCCGGCGTCCGGACGCCCGTGAAGGACGGACCCGGGTCGCCGGGCGCCTCCGCATCCCCATCCCCCGGGGGGAGATATCTGGATGAGCGCCCTGTCTCGCATCGTCCGCGCGGCGGGCCTGCTGACCGTCGCCTATCTGGCGAACGGCCTGCTGGCCCTCCTCCGCCAGATCCTGATCTACGCAACGTTCGGCACCTCCCGGGAGCTGGATGCTTACTGGGCGGCCTTCCGGATCCCGGATCTCCTGTTCACGCTGCTGGCGGGGGGCGCGTTGATCTCCGCCTTCCTGCCCGTCTTCACCACCCACCTCGCCCGGGGGCAGGAGGAGGCGGCCTGGCAGCTGGCCGGCGCGGTGCTCACCAGCGTGGCCCTGGTGGTCAGCGGCCTCTCCGTGCTGGCCGGCCTGCTCGCCCCCACCCTGGTCCGTCTCCTGCTGGCCCCGGGGGTCCCGCCCGCGCAGCAACAGCTCACCGCCTCCCTGATGCGCGTGATGCTGATCACGCCGACGGTGTTCGGGGTGAGCGGGGTGGTGATGGGCATCCTGCAGGCCCATCAGCAGTTCCTCTGGATCGCCCTGGCCCCCCTGATGTATAACCTGGGCATCATCTTCGGGGTGCTGTTCCTGACGCCCATCTGGGGGGTGCACGGGCTGGCCGGAGGGGTGGTGCTGGGCTCGGCGCTCCATCTCCTGGTCCAGGCGCCGGGATGGCGGAGGGTGCGCGGGCGATATCGGCCCCGGCTGGGCTGGCGCGACCCGGACGTCCGTGAGGTCATGGTCCTGATGGCTCCCCGGATGCTGGGCCTGGCCGCGGTGCAGGTCAACTTCCTGGTCAACACCCGCCTGGTCTCCGGTCTGGGGGCCGGGTATCTGGCGGCGCTGAACCTGGCCTGGCAGCTGATGTTGCAGCCGCAGATCGTGCTGGCCCAGGCGGTGGCCACGGCGGCTTTCCCCACCTTCTCGACTCTGGCCGCCCGGGGCGAGCGGGAGGCCCTGCGCCGGACCCTGGCGGAGACCCTCGGGCTCCTGCTGGGGGCGACGCTCCCCATCGCGGCAGGGATGATCCTTCTGCGGCGGCCGCTGATCGCCGTCCTCTTCCAGCGAGGGGCTTTCGGGGAGGCCTCGACGGAGCTCACCGCCCAGGCGCTGCAGTTTTACGCCCTGGGCCTTCCGGCCCACGCGGCCGTGGAGGTCCTGGCGCGGGCCTTCTACGCCCTTCACGACACCCGCACGCCGGTGGGGATCGGGGTGGCCGCGATGACCCTCAACGTCCTGCTCAGCCTGGCCTGGATCGGCCCCCTCCGGCATGGGGGGGTGGCCCTGGCCAACACGGTGGCCACCACCCTGGAGGGCGCGCTGCTGCTGGGGCTCCTGGCCCGGCGGCTGGAGGGAATGGAAGTCCACCGATGGGGGCGTTCGGTGGGGCCGGTGGCCATCGCGACGCTGGCGATGGGCCTGGTGCTGTGGCCGATGGCGCCGTGGGCAGCCCACCATGGATGGCTCGGGCTGGCGCTGGCCGGGCTCGCCGGCGCGGGGGCCTACGGCCTGACCCTCCATGGCCTGGGCGTCCCCTGGGTGCGCTGGCTGCGCCACTGGCGCGCCCGGTCTGCCCACAAGGCATGAAATACGACGCGGAGGGAGGGAACATGATCGTCGAGCGTGTGGAGCTCCGGGTGATCCAGATGCCCCTGAAGGAGCCTTTCGAGACCTCCTTCGGGCGGGAGTATCTGCGGGAGGCCATCCTGGTCACCGTGTATGCCGATGGCCTGGAGGGATGGGGCGAGGTGGTGGCTTCCCGGGATTTCGGGTATTCCTATGAGACCACGGAGACCGCCTGGTATGTGCTGCGGACCTTCCTGATCCCGGCGGTGCTGGGGCGGGAGATCCCGGATGTGGAGACCGTGGCCCGCATCGGGGAGCGGCTCCGGGGACATCCCATGGCCCGGGCCGGGTTGGAGGCCGCCTTCTGGGATCTCTTCGCCCGCCAGGCGGGCCTGCCCCTCGCCCGTTACCTCGGCGGCGTTCGCGATCGGATCCCGGTGGGGGTGAGCATCGGGCTCCAGCCCAGCGACGCCGAGCTGCTGGAGAAGATCCGGGGCTATTTGGAAGAGGGATACCGCCGGATCAAGGTGAAGATCAAGCCGGGCCGCGATGTGGAGATGATCGCCGCCATCCGCCGGGCCTTCCCGGAGATCCCCCTCATGGCTGACGCCAACTCCGCCTACACCCTGGAGGACGCCGATCGCCTGGCCGCGCTGGACGAATTCGGGCTGATGATGATCGAGCAGCCCCTTCACTGGGATGACCTGTATGAGCACGCGCTCCTGCAGGCTCGCCTGCGCACGCCCCTCTGTCTGGACGAAAGCATCCACAGCGTCCGCCACGCCCGCGCGGCTCTGGAGCTGGGGTCCTGCCGGATCATCAACATCAAGCCCGGGCGGGTGGGCGGCCTGCTGGAGGCGCGGCGGATCCACGATCTCTGCCATGCCCGGGGCGTCCCGGTGTGGTGCGGGGGGATGCTGGAGACCGGCATCGGGCGGGCGGCCAACGTCGCCCTGGCCTCCCTCCCCGGTTTCACCCTCCCGGGAGATCTCTCGGCCAGCGACCGGTATTACCACGAGGATCTGATCGACCCGCCTTTCGTCCTTCAGCCCGATGGGACGCTGGCGGTGCCTACTGGGCCCGGCCTGGGGGTGGCCGTCGACCGCCGGCGGGTCGATCGGGTAACCGTGCGGATGGAGGCCTTCCGCCCTTGAGGCCCTTTTAAAGGACCTCGGGGGGCTGGTATTCTCCCCAGACCCGGCGCAGCACCTCGCAGATCTCCCCGAGGGTGGCGTCGGCGGCCACGGCCTCCACGAACAGCGGCATGAGGGGCTCCTCGGGCCGGCGGGCGGCCTCCTCGATGCGGCTCAGGAGGGCGGAGACCCGCTCCCCATCCCGGCGGGCCCGCAGCGCCTGCAGGCGGGCCCGCTGCGCCTCCTCGATGGCCGGGTCCACTTTCAGCCGCTCCAGCTCCGGGCGCTCCTCCTCGACCTGGAAGGCGTTCACGCCCACGACGATCTGCTCTCCGGACTCGACGGCCTTCTGGGTCCGGTAGGCTGATTCGGCGATGGCCCGCTGGATGTAGCCGGTCTCGATGGCCCGCAGGGCCCCGCCCATGGCCTCGATGCGATCGATCTCCTCCCGGGCGCGGCGCTCGATCTCCGCCGTCAGGTATTCGATGACGTAGCTGCCCGCCAGGGGGTCGATGGTGTCGGCCACGCCCGATTCGTAGGCCAGGATCTGCTGGGTGCGCAGGGCCACCCGGGCGGATTTCTCAGTGGGCAGCCAGAGGGCTTCGTCCATGGCGTTGGTGTGGAGGGACTGGCAGCCGCCCAGGATGGCGGCCAGAGCCTGGATCGTCACCCGGATGATGTTGTTCTCGGGCTGCTGGGCGGTGAGGGTGCTGCCGCCCGTTTGCACATGGAAGCGGAGCATCATCGCCTCGGGGCGGGTGGCCCTTAGGCGATCCCGGGCCAGGCGGGCCCACAGCCGGCGGGCGGCGCGGAACTTGGCCACTTCCTCCAGGAAATGGTTGTGGGCGTTGAAGAAGAACGAGAGCTGGGGGCCGATGTCGTCGATGGAGAGGCCGGCACGAGCGGCGGCCCGCACATACTCCAGGGCATGGGCGAAGGTGAAGGCCACCTCCTGGACCGCGGTGGCGCCGGCCTCCCGGATGTGGTAGCCGCTGATGCTGATGGGGTTCCAGTTCGGCACGTGTCGGTGGCAGAAAGCCATCACGTCCACGGCCAGCCGCATGGAGGGCTCGGGCGGGAAGATGTAAAGGCCACGGGCCACATATTCTTTGAGGATGTCGTTCTGGACCGTGCCCCGCAGCTGCTTCCAGTCCACGCCCTGCTCCCGGGCCAGGGCGAGGACCATGGCCAGCAGGATCGCCGCCGGGGCGTTGATGGTCATGGAGAGGCTGACCCGGTCCAGGGGGATGCCGTCCAGCAGGCGCCGCATGTCCTCCAGGGAGCAGATGCTGACCCCCACCCGGCCGACCTCCCCGTGGGCCGTGGGGTGGTCGGCGTCGTAGCCCAGCTGGGTGGGGAGGTCGAAGGCCACCGAGAGGCCGGTCTGGCCCTGAGCCAGCAGGTAACGGTAGCGCCGGTTGGACTCCTCGGCGGTGGCGTAGCCGGCGTATTGGCGCATGGTCCACAGCCGCCCCCGATACATCGTCCGGTAGATCCCTCGGGTGAAGGGGAACTCCCCCGGGAATCCCAAATCCCGCAGGTAGTCGATCTCGACGTCCGCGGGGGTGTAGAGGGGCTCCAGGGGGATGCCCGAGGGGGTCTCGAAGCGGGGGCGGCGCTGGGGGGCATCCCGGATGGCCTCCTGCCATCGCCGCTGGACTTGCCGGATCTCCGCCTCCTGGATACGCGCCTCGGCCGCCATATGTGCCTCCGGGGATCTTCCCGCTATCCCAGCACCACCAGGATCTGGTTCTGCTCCACGCTCTGGCCGGGCCTCACCCGGACCGCTTTCACGACCCCGTCGCGGGGGGCCCGGATCTCGTTTTGCATCTTCATAGACTCCAGGAGGACCAGTTTCTCCCCTTTGCGGACGGGCTGTCCTTCCTGGACCGGCACGGCGACGATGAGGCCGGGCATGGGGGCTTTCACCGTTACCTCTCCGGCGGGGCCGGGGCGCCCGCCCGAGGCTTCCCGCAGGCGGCGCTCCCGCTCATCCTCCACCTGCACGGTGAAGAGGTAGCCCCGCAGGAAGACCCAGTATTCCCCTTCCCGCTCCTGGATCAGGGCCTCGTAGGAGGCGTTGTCGAGGAGCAGGGAGTAGACGTGCTGCTGGTCGATCAGGCGGAAGTCCACCGCCCGCTCGACGCCCTCGCACAGGATGCGATCCTCCCGGTTGATCTCGATGGTGTAGGTTTTCCCGTTCACCGTGGCGATGTATTTCATCCGCCCCTCCGCAGCTGCTCCCAGCGTCCGGCCCACTTCCAGCCGGGGATCTCCCGCGCGGCCCGCCGGGCCACGTGGGTGGCGGCCTGGCCCCGCCGGTGGGCCACCAGGGTGGCGATGATGGCCGCCACCTCCTCCAGCTCCGGCGGCGTCTCGTCGTCCATGGAGAACCGCTCCTCCACGAACTTGGTGTCGAAGTGCCCGGCCAGGAAGCGGGTGCTGTTCAGGATGGCTTGATGAAAGGGGATGGTGGTCTGGATGCCGATGATGCGGAACTCCTCCAGGGCCCGCCGCATGCGCAGGATGGCCTCGCCCCGGGTCTCGCCCCAGGCGATCACCTTGGCGATGAGGGAGTCGTAGTAGGGGGTGATCTCGCAGCCCTCATAGACCCCGCTGTCCACCCGGATCCCGGGGCCGGTGGGCTCGGCCAGGGTGACGATGCGGCCGGTGGAGGGCATGAAGCCGTTGAAGGGGTCCTCGGCGGTGATACGGCACTCGATGGCCCATCCGGTCTGGCGGATGTCCTCCTGGCGGTAGCGCAGCTTCCGTCCGCGGGCGATGCGGATCTGCTCCTTGACGATGTCCACGCCGGTCACCATCTCGGTCACCGGGTGTTCCACCTGCAGGCGGGTGTTCATCTCGATGAAGTAGAAGTTGCGCTCTTTATCCACCAGGAACTCCACGGTGCCGGCGTTGACGTAGCCGATGGCCTGGGCGATGCGCACGGCCACCTCCCCCATGCGCTGGCGCATCTCCTCGTCGACGATGGGGGAGGGCGATTCCTCGATCAGCTTCTGATGGCGGCGCTGGATGGAGCACTCCCGCTCGCCCAGGTGGATGACGTTGCCGTGCTGATCCGCCAGGATCTGGACCTCCACGTGGCGGGCGCCCTCGACCAGCTTCTCCAGGTAGACGTCGTCGTCCCCGAAGGCGGCCATGGCCTCGCGGCGGGCCGCCGCCAGGGCGTCGGGCATCTCCTCCGGGGAGCGGACGATGCGCATGCCCTTGCCGCCGCCGCCGGCGGAGGCTTTGATCAGGATAGGGAAGCCGATGATCTCAGCGGCCCGGATGAGGTCCTCATCGGAGAGCCCGCCGTCCGTGCCGGGGATGATAGGGACGCCCAGGGCTTTGGCCATCTTGCGGGCGGTGGCCTTATCGCCCATGGCTCCGATGGCCCGGGGAGGGGGGCCGATGAAGACGATGCCGGCCTCCTCGCAGGCCTCGGCGAAATCCGGCCGCTCGGCCAGGAACCCGTAGCCCGGGTGGATGGCGTCGGCGCCCGTCCGGCGGGCCACATCGATGATGCGATCGATGCGCAGGTAGCTTTCGCGGGCGGGGGCCGGCCCGATGCAGTAAGCCTCGTCGGCGTAGCGCACGTGCAGGGCGTTGCGATCGACCTCCGAGAACACCGCCACCGTGCGGATCCCCAGCTCGCGACAGGCCCGGATGATCCGCACGGCGATCTCGCCCCGGTTGGCGACCAGAACCTTGCGGAACATGGCGCGGTTCCTTTCCGGGAGGGGGGAAGATCAGAGCGGGATGTTTCCGTGCTTCTTCGGCGGGTTCTGATCCCGCTTGTTCTGGAGCATCTCCAGGGCGTTGATCAGGCGGGGGCGGGTCTCCTTCGGCTCGATGACGTCGTCCACGAAGCCGTAGGAGGCGGCCACGTAGGGGTTGGCGAAGCGGGCCCGATACTCCGCCACCCGCTCCGCCCGCCGGGCCTCCGGGTCCGGCGCCTCGGCGATCTCCCGCCGGAAGATGATGTTAACCGCCCCCTCGGGCCCCATCACCGCCAGCTCCGCCGTAGGCCAGGCCAGCACCAGATCGGCCCGCAGGTGCCGGGAGTTCATCACGCAGTAGGCGCCGCCGTAGGCCTTGCGGGTGATCACCGTGATCTTGGGGACGGTAGCCTCGGCGTAGGCGTAGAGGAGCTTGGCCCCCGCCTTGATGATGCCCCCGTGCTCCTGGGCCACCCCCGGCAGGAAGCCCGGCACGTCCTCGAAGGTGATGATGGGGATGTTGAAGGCGTCGCAGAAGCGCACGAACCGGGCCGCCTTCTCGCTGGCCTTGATGTCCAGAGCCCCTGCCAGCACCGCCGGCTGGTTGGCGACGATTCCCACGCTGTGGCCCCCCAGCCGGGCGAAGCCGATGACGATGTTGGGGGCGTAATCCGGCTGGACCTCGAAGAAGTCGCCGTTGTCTACGATGAGGCGGATGACCTCTTTGATGTCGTAGGGGCGGGCGGGGTCTTCGGGGACGATGGTGTTCAGGCGCTCCTCCATGCGCAGGGGATCATCGCCGTTGGGAACGTAAGGGGGATCCTCCATGTTGTTGGAGGGCAGATACGAGAGGAGCTTGCGGATCATGTAGAAGAGATCGGCCTCGGTGTCCGCGGCGAAGTGGGCCACGCCGCTGATGGTCGTGTGGACGTCAGCGCCGCCCAGCTGTTCGTGGGTGACCTCCTCGTGCATGACCGCCCGCACCACATCGGGGCCGGTGATATACATGTAGCTGGTCCGGCGGACCATGAAGATGAAATCGGTGAGGGCGGGGGAGTAAACCGCCCCCCCGGCGCACGGCCCCAGGATGGCGCTGATCTGCGGCACCACGCCGGAGAGCATGACGTTGCGCAGGAAGATGTCCGCGTAGCCGCCGAGGGAGAGGACCCCCTCCTGGATCCGGGCACCACCCGAGTCGTTGAGGCCGATGAGGGGAGCCCCGTTCTTCATGGCCATGTCCATGATCTTCACGATCTTGCGGGCATGGCCCTCCCCCAGGCTCCCCCCCAGGACGGTGAAATCCTGGGCGTAGACGTAGACCAGGCGGCCGTCGATGGTCCCCCACCCCGTCACCACGCCGTCCCCCAGGTAGCGGCGCTCGGCCAGCCCGAAATCGGTCACCCGGGTGGTGACGAAGGGGTCCAGCTCCCGGAAGGAGCCTTTGTCCAGCAGGAGCTCCAGCCGTTCGCGGGCCGTGAGCTTCCCCTTGGCGTGTTGCTGGGCGATCCGCTCCGGCCCCCCGCCGGCCTGAGCCTCCGCCCGCAACCGCCGCAACTGCTCCAGCCGATCCTCCAGGATCTCGATCTGCATAAGTCCGCTCCGGATGATAAATAATGAAGGATAAGGCCCGACCAATGAGGACAGCACGCCTTCATTATAACTCAGACCACGGGCGGGACCCCGGCGGCCGGACCGGGGATGGGTCCGCCGCATGTAGCGATGGGGAGAGGGAAAGGGTAATAATTAACTCAGCGCAAGAGGGAGGTCCGGACGATGGGTTCGGCGCTGGGGACGGAGGAGCGGGTGGATCGGACGGCCCTGGAGGAAAAGCTGCGGGCCCTGCCCGCGCGGCCGGGGGTCTACATGTTCCGGAACGCCCACGGGGAGGTGATCTACGTGGGCAAGGCGGTCTCGCTCCGCCATCGGGTCCGCTCGTATTTCCAGAGCGGCGCCGACCTCTCCCCCCGCGTCCGGCGCATGGTCAGGGAGATCGCCGATCTGGACTTCATCGTCACGGATTCGGAGCTCGAAGCCCTCATCCTGGAAGCCAACCTGATCAAGAAGCACCGGCCGAAATACAACGTCCGCCTGAAGGACGACAAGCGCTATCCCTACATCCGGATCTCCGTCCAGGATCCCTACCCCAAAGTCACCATCACCCGGCGGATCGAGAACGATGGCGCCCGCTATTTCGGCCCCTACACCTCCGCCAGCGCCGTCTATCAGATGCTGGACGAGCTGCGGCGGATCTTCCCCTATCTGACCTGCGACCGGACGATCACCGGGCGGGATCCCCGGGCGTGCCTTTACTACGATCTGCGGCGGTGCCTGGGGCCCTGCATCGGGGCGGTGAGCCAGGCGGAATACCGGGCGATGATCGAGGGGTTGATCCGCTTCCTGGAGGGCCATACCGAGGAGGTGGTCCGGGATCTGGAGGCCCGGATGTGGGCGGCGGCGGAGGCCCTGCAGTTCGAGCGGGCGGCCCAGCTGCGGGACCGCCTGCGGGCGATCCGCCAGGTGATGGAGCGACAGAAGGTGGTCTCCACGGTGGCTGCGGACCGGGACGTGATCGCCATCGCCCGGGCCGACGGGGAGGCCTGCGTGGAGGTGTTCTTCATCCGCCAGGGCCGCCTGATCGGCCGGGAGTATTTCGTCCTGGAGGGCCTGGAGGACGCCGACCTGCAGGAGGCCCTGGCCGGCTTCCTCAAGCAGTTCTATCAGGCCGCCGCCGAGGTGCCCCCGGAGATCGTGCTGCCGGAGCACATCGAGGAGGCGGCCATCATCGAGCAATGGCTCCGCCAGCGACGGGGCGATGCGGTGACTCTCACCGTCCCCCGGGAGGGGGAGGCGGCGGAGCTGGTGCGTCTGGCGACGGAGAACGCCATGGAGACCCTGAACGCCCTGCGGGCCCGCTGGCTGGCCGACCGGCACCGGCAGGAGGCGGCCCTGCAGGAGCTGGCCACCGCCCTGGGCCTCCCGGCTCCCCCCGCCCGCATCGAGGGCTTCGACATCTCCAACACCCAGGGGACCGCCGTGGTGGGCAGCATGGTGGTCTTCATCCACGGTGTCCCTTTGAAGGCGCACTACCGCCGCTTCGTGGTGCGCACGGTGCAGGGGCGACCGGACGATTACGCCAGCATGCGGGAGGTGCTGACCCGGCGTTTCCGCCGCTGGCAGGAGGCGAACGCCTCCCAGCGGCTCCCGGGCCAGAAGCCGGATGAGAGCTTCGCCATGCTCCCCGACCTCCTGCTGGTGGACGGGGGGAAAGGCCAGCTGGGGGTCGCCCTGGAGGTCCTGGAGGCCTTCGGGCTCCGGGAGCGGGTCCCGGTGGCCGCCCTGGCCAAGGAGCGGGAGGAGCTCTTCCTGCCCGGCCGATCGGAGGGATGGCTGCTGCCGCGCTCCTCGCCGGCCCTCTTCCTGATCCAGCGCATCCGGGATGAGGCCCATCGCTTCGCCTTGAGCCATCACCGGGCCCGGCGGGAGCGCCGCTCCATGGCCTCGCTTCTGGAGGAGGTCCCGGGCATCGGGCCGAAGCGGCGGCGGGCGCTGCTGGAGCGCTTCGGCTCCCTGGAGGCCATCCGTCAGGCCCCGCTGGAGGCCCTGATCGAAGCCGGGCTCCCCCGGGCGGTGGCCGAACGGTTGAAAGAGGCCCTCGGATGAAAGCGTTCCCTCCGCCTCCCTGGCCCGCCCTCCCCGCCGGGCCGGAGGAGGCCCTGGCGGTTTATGTCCACATCCCCTTCTGCCGCTGGCGTTGCAGCTACTGTGATTTCAACATCTACGCAGGGATGTCGCGCTGGTTCGCCCCTTACGTCGCGGCGCTGGGACAGGAGATCCAGTGGTTCGGCCGGGCGGCCGGGCGGCCCCGCGCCCGCACGATTTACATCGGCGGTGGGACCCCCTCGTTGCTGCCTCTCCCGCTTCTCGAGCGCCTGTTCGAGGCGCTCCGGGAGGCCTTCGAGATCCCGCCCGGGATCGAGATCACCATGGAGGCGAACCCCAGCGGCCTCTCCGTGGCCTATCTCGAGGGCGTGCGGGCCCTGGGGGTCAACCGCCTGAGCTTCGGGGTGCAAAGCGCCCATCCGGAGGAGCTGCGCCTGCTGCGCCGGGATCACACCTTTCAGGAAGCCCATGATCATTTCGCGATGGCCCGCGCCGCCGGCTTCGCCAACCTGAACGTGGACCTCATCTACGGGCTGCCCGGCCAGACCCTGCGCCGCTGGCAGGAGACCCTGGAGGCTGTCCTGGCCTGGGGCCCGGAACATCTCTCGGCCTATGCGCTGATCGTGGAGGAACGCACGGCCCTCCACCGCTGGATCCGGGAGGGGCGGATCCCGGCGCCGGACCCGGATCTCGCGGCCGAGATGTATGAGTGGACGCGAGAGCGCCTGGCGGGGGCCGGCTATCGGCACTACGAGCTCTCCAACTGGGCGCGGCCGGGTTATGAGAGCCAGCATAACGCCGTCTACTGGCGCTACGAGCCCTACGTCGGTTTCGGTGCGGGGGCCTGGAGTTTCCTGAGGGATCGTCGCTGGATGAACGTGCGACATCCGAAGGACTACATCGGGCGGATCGAGCGGGGGGAGAGCCCGGTTGCCGAGGAGGAGATCCTCCCGCTGCCGGTGCAGATGGCGGAGATGGTCATCCTGGGCCTGCGCCGGGTGGAAGAGGGCGTCGAGGAGGCGTGCTTCCGCGCCCGTTTCGGCCAGGGCCTCATGGAGCGCTACGGGGCGGTCATCGCCGAGCTGGAAGATCTGGGGCTGGTCCGGTGGGACGGCGTCCGCCTGCGCCTGACCCCCCGGGGGCAGTTGCTGGGGAATCAGGTGTTCTGGCGCTTTTTATAGGCGAGTTGAGGGGCGGGGCACGGATCACCTCCCCCCACCGGGCCAGGAGGTCGAGGGGGCGCGCGGTCCGCGGCAGCGTCTCCCGGCCCGCGAAGCGGGGCAGGTCCCGCACCCCGACCATCGTGAGCCAGAGATCCCGCCGCATCGGCCTCACCTCCTTAGCCGGCCCGGTGTCGTGGTGGGCGCAGCCACTTTAAATATTTATCAGCCAAATGTGAGCATTTCGTGAACATTTCGTTAATCCCCCTCGGGCAGGCCCGGCCCGGCAGCGAGGACCTCCGGCTCAGGCTGCCGCGCTCCGCTCATATGGCCGGTGTTCGAACCCTATGATTGGCACGATTTTCATCGAGAATATGGAAGAGGGATTCCCGAACCGGATTCTCTTCGGCTGAATGGTGGGAGGTCCGGCGAAAGCGATCATGCCGGGATCACAGGCTGGGAGCATCGGGGCCGTCAACCGCTCCGGGGACCCTAAGGGTGGCAGGGGGTTTCATCCGCATCTCGCTGGGTTGGAGAGCGGTACGCGGGTTCAACCGCTGAATCCTGTTTACGGGGGGCCTTCGGGGGCCTGGTCGGCCCGGGAGAGAAGATCCTCCAGGCGCAGCACGCGGAAGAGGCGCTCGCGGGCCTCCGCGGGCATGGGGGTCCGCCCGTAGCGGCGGTAAAGCTCGATGGTGCGGCGGGTGGTGTGGAAGACGACGTGACAGTCGGGGCACTCCGCGAGATGCCGCTCCAGCTCCCGGCAGAGGTGCTCCGCCAGCTCCCCATCCAGATAGAGCGAGATCCGGCTCAGCCACTCCTCGCAACGCCCGGGCATCGGGTTCACCCCCCGTGGGCCTTCAGATCCTCCGCAAAGTAACGCGACAGATGCTCCCGCAACCGCAACCGGGCCCGATGCAGACGGGTTTTCACCGCATCGGTGGAGATGCCCAGGATGCGAGCCACCTCCTCGGTGGAGAGACCCTCCCCATCCCGGAGCAGAAACACCGCCCGCAGGCCCGGCGGCAGGCTGCGGATGGCCTCCTCCAGCACCGATCGCAGCTCCGCCCGCAGGAGCTCCTCCTCCGGCAGGCAGCACCAGTCGAACAGCTCCCGGGGGACCTCCTCATCATCGCCCAGGGTCAGCGGCTGGTCGATGGAGATCGTCTCCGGCTCCTTCCGCCGAAGCCGCATCAGGGCCAGGTTGTAGGCGATGCGATACAGCCAGGTGCACAGCCGAGCCTCCCCCCGGAAATCCTTCAGGTGCTGGAAGGCCTGCAGAAACGTCTCCTGGAGCACATCCTCCGCTTCCTCCCGGCTCCCCAGCAGCCGGTAGGCCACATGGTAGACCGTGTCCCCGCACCGGTCGATCACCGCCGCGAAGGCCTGCCGGTCTCCCCGCCGCAGCGCAGCGAGTAGATCCGCCTCCGAGAGATCTCCCGTAGATCGGCGATCCGCAGCCATCTCGAAGGGACCTCGCCCTCAGGTTCGGCCCACCCCGCTGATTCTGATTGTAAGAGCGCGTGGCTCGCTCGTCCAGAATCACCAGCCGGATGCTTGCCAGAATCCCGTTCCGCCCCATAAAATTTGAGCGCAGTTACATCTTGGTCCTGGGCGCGTGATCTTTCCACAGACCGCAGATGGGTGTTGAGCGGATCGGTAAGGCGGCTCCGGATCCCCGCTGAAGAGGTAGAACTGCGGGGCGCTCTTCTCGAATTCCTCCGCATCGGACCTCATCGGGGGAAGGCCCCTTTGGGGATCAGGGAAGGCTCCCCGGTTCGGAGATCGCCGGAGCGCGATTCTTCCGGAGACTTATCGCGAGTTGGGAGTATGTCCGGAATAGAACGCCGCTGGACCCTGCAGCAAGCGCTGACCCGACTGTTCCTGGAGCTGACCCGAGCCCATCCCCGAATGGAACCGATGATGGCCGCCGGGCTGGAGATCGTGGTCGGCGCCCTGGATCTCCCAATGGGGATCCTGGAGTTCCGTCCCCGCCCGGAAGGCCCTGTTCTCCGGATTTTCCGGGGACTCCCGGAGGAGTCCGCCGGCGCCCTCCTGGCGGCGCTCCGGGACCTCACCTCGGATCGGCCCGTGTGGGTGCGGGATGTGGAGGAGGCTCCCCCCATGCTCCGGGAGGCGCTACGGGCCGCCGGCCTGGGCGCGGCCGCGGGCCTCCCCATGGGCGGGGGTCCGGGATGGGCCGGAGGCCTGATCCTCGGGAGCCCGAAGCCCCGGACCTGGGGAGCGGAGGAGCGGGAGTTCCTGGAAGGCGCGGTCCAGGCCATCGGGCTGGCCCTGGAGCGGGCGGCCCTGCATCAGGCCGCTGCCCGCCAGGCGGAGGAGCTGGCTTTCCTGAACCGTTTGGCCCTCCGGGCCAACCGCGCCCAGGATCTCTACGAGCTCTTTGCGAGCGTCCTCACCGAGCTGGTCCAGCTGATGGGCGCGGATCGGGGAGCCGTCGCGCTGATCGCCTCCTCCGGCGATCACCTCGTCGTGGTGACGGAATACAACCCCGTCGGCACGCCTTCCGGCCTGGGCGAGCGCATCCCCATCCCGGACAACCCTTCCATGGCCTGGATCCTGCAGGAGCGCCGTCCCCTCGCGATCGAGGATGTGCAGACGGATCCCCGCATCGCTCCCGTGCGCGCGATGCTGAAGCGCGTCGGGGTGCGCTCCATGCTTCTGGTCCCTTTGTGGATCGGGGAGTGGATCGTGGGCACCCTGGGGATCGACTACGTCCGCGAGCCGCACGTGTTCACCCCGGAGGAGATCCGCCTGGCGGAAACCGCCGCCCATCAGCTGGCAGACGCCCTCAAACGCTTCCGGATGATCCACATCCTGCAGGCTCAGGCGGATCGGCTACACGTGCTGTATCAGACCGCCCGGGCGCTGGCGGAGCTTCAGGACCTGCCCGCTCTCCTGACCCGGGCCCTGGAGGAGATCCTGGCCCACCTCCCGGCTGACGGCGCCAGCGTCTACGTGGTGGATCCGGCGGATCCGGATGTGTTGCGCGCGGTAGTCGCGCTCGGGTATTCCACCGTGCCGATGGTTCGTCTTTCCTCTCAGGCGGCTGAGGAAACCATCACCGCCCAGATCGCGATCCGGGGCGAGCCGGTGTGGGTGGAGGAATGCGATCGATATCCTTATCCCCCGATCACCCGGCGGATCCTCATTCAGGAGGGGATCCGCAGCCACGCGGCCCTCCCGCTACGGCGGGGCGCCACGCTCCTCGGAGTGCTCCACGTGGTGTGGCGAAGGCCGCGGGCCATGGATCCGGAGACCCGGGATCTGCTGGAGAGCCTGGCGGATTTGCTGGCGACGGGGATCCACAGCGCCCGGGTGTTCGAGGCGCTGCAGCGAGCCCTGGCGCAGCGGGAGACGCTGAACCGGGCCCTGGAGGAGGCGCTGACGGCCCGGGAGCAGATGATCCAGAACGTCTCCCACGAGCTGCGCACCCCCCTCGCCGTGGCGCTGGGGTATCTGGAGCTGCTCGCGGAGGGTGCCCTCGGTCCGTTGAGCGCATCTCAGCAGGAAGCGGTGGCCATCGCCCGGGAGCGGCTGGGCCAGCTCCACCGCTATATTGAGCTCCTGCTCACTCTGCAAACCGTGCGGGGCGCTCCCCAGCTCCACCGGCCCCTGGATCTGCGTCGGCTGGTGGAGGCCGTCGCTCGTATGATCCGGGCGCGCCCGGATCCCGAAAAGAACCCCTTCGAAGTCCGGCTCCCGGCCGAGGCGGTGTGGGTGGTCGGGGACGCGGAAGCGCTGGCGCATGCGATCGGAGAACTGCTGGACAACGCCTTCAAGTTCTCCCCTCCAGGCGGACGGGTGGAACTGGAGCTGGCCTCAGAGGGTGGGATCGCCCGGGTGATCATACGGGATGAGGGGATCGGGATTCCGATCGAGTCCCTCTCGCGGGTGGGGGAGCCGTTCTATCAGGTGGATGGAGGGACCACCCGGCGGTTCGGAGGGATGGGCATTGGGCTGGCGGTGGCCCGGAGCGTGGCGGAAGCCCACGGCGGCCGCCTGCGCCTGCACCCCCGCGCGCCGCGGGGCGTGGAAGCCGTCCTGGAGATCCCCCTCAGCGGATCTCCGGAGGGATCTGCCGCGTAAGAGGCGGGGAAGGGGGCGCCATCCGCATCCGACGGAGCCCGCGCAACAGCAGCAGCCCCTCCAGCCCGATCGCCAGGCTGTTGGCGAGGGCGGGTCCGGAAGGACCCAGGGCATGGGCGAAAAGAGGGGCCATCCCGAGATAGGCCGCCGTCCCGATGGCAGCCGCCGCGAGAGGCCGGAGGAAATCATGTCGGGCGTAGAAGGCCCGGGCGGCCAGCTCGGCGATGGTGTAGGTCAGCAGCCCGGGAGCGAACATCCGCAGCGCCGCCCCCACGGCTTCCACCGACGCCTCGCCGAAGGCGCCCCGGGCCAGCATCGTCCGCACCAGGGTCTCTCCGCCGAACCAGAGCGCCCCGCCGGCCAGGAGGCTGAGCCCCCCTGCGACCCGCAGGGTCCGGACCAGATCCTGCCGCAGGGCCTCCGGGTCGCCCCGGGCGGCGTGAGCGGAAAGGGTCGGGAGGAGCACCGTGGCCAGGCTGGTGCTGATGAGGGTCTGGGGGACCTGCATCAGGCGCCAGGCGTAGGCGAGGGCGGCCACCGCCCCGGGTGCCATGCCGCCCACCAGCCGATAGCCCCAGGCGATCTGAAAATACGCCAGGGCGACGATCAGGCCCCGCAGCAGGAGCAGGCGTCCCGCCTGCCGCAGGCCCGGATGCCGAAGGTCCACCGCCCAGGCCCAGGGCCAGCGGCGCAGCCCCGGCAGCAGGCTGAGGTTATGAAGAAAGGCCCCCAGGATCACCCCCCAGGCCAGCCCGACGATGCCCAGGGGGGCGGCCAGGGCCAGCGCCCCCAGGATCGGCCCGGCGTCCGCCAGCACCGAGCCCAGGGCCGGCCATGCGAAGCGGCGGGCGGTGTGGAGCACCGCCGTCAGCACCCCGCTGAGCCCGAAGAGCACCGTCCCGATCCAGAGGATCCGCAGCAAACGAATGGCCACCTCCTGTCCCTCAGGGGGAAGGCCGGGTCCGAAGACCCGGCAGACCCAGAAGGGCGCGCTCCCGGCGATGAGCAGGCCGGCCAGGGTCAGACCGATCAGGGTGAGAAGGGCCGCCGTGGTGGCCAGGCGGGCGGCTTCATGGGGATCGCGCAGGGAGAGCGCGGTGAGCACCGGCACCAGAACCACCGCCAGGGTTCCCCCGGTGAACAGGAAGAGGAAGTCCGGCATCACCATGGCGACGTCGAAAGCGCTCTTCTCCAGCCCGGTCCCGAAGCGGGCGGCGACCACGATTTGAGCCAGGAAGCCAGTGAGCTTCCCCGCCAGCCCCAGGCCGGCCACCACGGCCGCCGGCTGCAGGATCTGACGAAGAAACCGGAGGGTGCCGGCATCCAGGAAAGGCGCGATGCGCCACAGGCCTTCCGCCCACTCCCCGAAGCCTTCCCGAGAGGTCGGATCGCACCGCCGTTCCGGCCTTCCTCCCGATCCCATCCCCCACCTCCCGGCACGATCCCGCGGGATCGATCCCCCCGCCGCGCCTCACTTCCACGGCTCGGCGTAAAAGTCCAGATACGCCTCCAGCGCCCCGGCCCACAGGGCATCGTCGTGGCCCCCCGGATGGATCTCGAAGCGCACAGAGGCCCCGCGCCCCTGCAGGATCTCCGCCAGCTGCCGGGCCCCCTCCAGCGCCCAGTCCGCATCCCCGGCGTCCAGGTAGATCCGGAGTCCCAGCAGGTCGGCTTCCTGGGCGAGAATGAGAGGATCATACGCCGGCGGGGCAGCGTTCACGCTCAGAGCGGGGCTGTGTCCCCCGACGCTGGCGAAGGCCTCGGGATGGCGCAGGGCGATCTCCAGGGCCCACACCCCGCCCCGCGAGATCCCCCCGATGGCCCGGGCCCACCGCGCCGGCATCGCCGGGTAACGCGCCTCGACCTCCGGGATCAGCGCCTCCATCACCACGGCCTCCACCGAGCCGGGCCCGCCGCTGGTCCCCAGGTATAGATCGTCCGGGAAGCCCGGCAGCACGATGAGGAAGGGCGGCCAGCGGCGGACGCCGATCCCTGCCGCCATCGCCTCATCGATGCCCAGCTGGTCCCAGTGCCGGTGATCATAGGGATACCCATGCAGGAGATACAGGGTCGGATACCGGTGCCCGGGATCCAGGCAGGGAGGCAGGTAAACCTGATAAGGGATCTCCAGCCCCAGGGTGGGGATCGGAAGAGAGGCGCGCTCCCAGCGGCCGGGCGTGCAGGTCGGCGTGGGCGCAGGCGTTGAGGTGGGCGTTGCCGTGGGTGTGGAGGTTGGAGTCGGCGACGGCGTCGCCGTGGGCACGGGCGTGGGTGTGGGAGGCGGCCAGGTGGGAAGCGCCATCCGCGCCCGAGGCCCTCCGAGAAGCGCCAGGTTCAACAGGAGCAGCAATCCAACGAGCGCCAGCCAGGGATCTTTCCGCATCTCCTCTTTCATCCGGGGCCGGGATCTTTTTTCCGGGGTTCGCGTGGCTCGCTCTTCAACGGACCACGGCGCCGGGGAGCCCGGCGCGCGCGTCCTCGATGCGGATCCGCCAGCGAAGATCCAGGGGCTCCGGCAGTCGATCCGGCGGGAAGAACCCCACCTCCAGGGATTCCGCTCCATCGGCCTGGAGGTGCCCTCCGATGATGCGCGCCTCGAAGCAAGCCACCACCGGCTGGGAGCGATCCCCGTTCGGGTAGGTGAACGTCCACGCCGGATCCGTATAGAGGCCGGTCAGGCGGAGGGGCTCCACCTCCAGGCCGGTTTCCTCCCACACCTCCCGGACCAGGGTTTGATCGATGCGCTCGCCGATCTCCATGATCCCCCCGGGGAGGCCCCATTCCCCGTTGTCCTCGCGGCGCTGGAGGAGGATCTCCCCCCGATCGTTGAAGATCACCGCGCTGGTGGCGGGGACGACCAGGGGGGCGGAGCCCACCCGCGCCCGCAGGCGCCGGATGGTCTCGCCCGGTCGTGAAGCGAGGCGGCCGGGGGCGCCGGTCCGAAAGGCGGCGGCGGGATCGTGGCGACGGAAATCGGCGATCATCGCCGCATACCAGGGGGGAAGGGGCGGCAGCTCCGCCAGGGACACCCAGTCCAGGGCCAGGGATTCCCGTCCGTCCGGGCGCAGGGTGCCCCCTGCGGGACGGGCCAGAAAGCAAGCGGTCACCGGGTGGACGACGTCGCCGTTCGGGTAGCGCACCATAAACTCCGGGGACGTGTAGAGGCCGATCAATCGCTCCACGCGGATGGAGAGGCCGGTCTCCTCCCGGACCTCCCGGTGGAGGGCCTGGAGGAGGGACTCGCCGGGCTCCATCACCCCGCCGGGGAGCCCCCAGGCCTCGAAGTCGGCCCGGCGCTGCAGCAGGATCCGTCCGGCCTCGTCGACGATGAGGGCGGTCGCGTAGACCAGCCAGACCGGCTCCGGGCCGATCCGCTCCCGTAGCCAGCGGATGTAATCCATCGCGGCGCAGGCCTCCTCGGTAAAGCAAATCGGGCGCGGCCTCTGCCGCGCCCGGGATGGTGGCCCCGGCGGGATTTGAACCCGCGATCTCTGCCTTGAGAGGGCAGCGTCCTAAACCGGGCTAGACGACGGGGCCACGGTCCTTGCATTTCAATCTTACCGTGGGAGCCTTCCTCCGTCAAGACGGAGCGACCCGGAGGCGCGGAGGCTCGTGCCCCCGCACGCCGGATGGAGACGGGTCACCGCATCGATGCGGCGGCCGTCCACCGTGATGAACTCGAAGGTGATCCGGCACGCGTTCGCCTCCACCCGCATCGCCCCATGCTGGGCCCAATAGCGAACCCGGCTGCCGGGGACCGGGGCGCGGAAAGGGTAACGAGCGGGATGGCCGCCCAGCCCGTTGACAAAGTAGAGGACCCCGTCCCGTTCGATCCGTTCGTAGACGTGGTCGTGCCCGGCGAGGACGGCGGCGACCCCCCAGGCGGCGAAGGGCCACTGGAGGGCGGGGGTGGAGCCGTGCAGGCCCGAGGAGTAAGGGGGGTGATGCATCACCACGAGGCGCCACGGCGCATCGGAGGCCTTCAATCGTTCCGCCAGCCAGCGGGCCTGGCGGGAGTCCGCGGTGATCCCGTCGGGCTCGTGAGGATCGCTGTCCAGGAGGAACAGGTGCACCGGACCCCAGCGGACGTCGTAATAACGCTCGTTGCCGGGCAGGTCGAAATATTCGAGATAGGGCCGCGCGCCGGCGGCCGCCCAGTCGTGGTTGCCCAGGACGGGGAAGAAGCGGTTGCGGTCGGCGCCCGGGCCGTAGCGGCCCCGGTAAGGGGCGATGAACGTGTGGTAATACTGCCCGATGTTCGCATCGATGGTCCGAGCTTCCCCGCGCGGGTAGTTGTTGTCCCCGGTGGTGACGATGAAATCGGGATTCCAGCCGCGGACCAGCCGGGCCACGGCCTCGGCGGCCGGACCGGCCTGCCCGTAGTCGCCGATCACGGCGAAGCGCACGGATGGGGTCGGTGTCGGGGCTTGGGGCGCTCGATCCCCCGCCGAACCACGGGGATCGGCGAAGGCCAGCGCCCCGAGCAGGAGCAGCCCGAACCCTATTCGCTTCCACACGCGCATAGATCCTGTCTCTCTAGATCCATCGGCCGAGGGTTGCGCTTTTTTTCGTAACAGACCGTTAAGGGTCCATTAGTTACGAGTTGTCTCCATGCTTTTATAGAGAAGGCATTTCACCAACGAATCTCGGAGAGTTTGGCTAAAAGGAGCTGTTACATGATCCGCTCCTGGTATGAGGATGAACGTGCAGGGCACATTGGCGCAGAGGTTCTCTGCGGATCCCCTTAAGGGATCCCGTTCGCCAACTATGACGCAAATCGGAACCCTCAAATGGGCCAAATCTTCTCGAGATACAGCAATTTCGGGCAAAGCTTCCACCATGGCAGCTAGTGCCAGAGGATCGTTGAAATAGCGTGTCATCAGCATAACGAATGTGGTATGGAGAACCCCAGGCTTACGTCGAGCCTCGGGCCAAGCAGCGCTGAGAGGTCCAATCGCCCGGCCTGCCCGGAGCTGCTGAGCGATAGCTTCCAGGGACTGTTGAAAATCCCTTTCTTCAGGATTGGCCCATCCTGCGCCCATTATGCTAAGGGTACGCACCCGCTGGGGATACAACACGGCAAATTTCAGGACGAGGAAGCCTCCGAGCGAATAACCGACCAGGTGAGCGCTTTGGATCCCCAATTCATCCATCAACGCGGCGATGTCTTTCACCATCTCCAAACCATAGGCCTCTGGGCTATGGGGCTTATCGCTCAAGCCATGCCCGCGCAAGTCCATGGCGATCACTCGAAAATGAGCTTTAAGTTCATTGTGAATTCCAGGCAACCGCCAGTTTAAATCAGCGTTGGTAGCGAATCCATGGACTAAGATAACGGGCTCCCCTGCTCCCTCATCCGTATAATGAAGGTGGATGTTGTTGACTTCCACATATTGGCCGACTACACGGTGGGTTAGCTTGAAGTAAAAGTAGAGGGAGCTTATTGCGACCGCTAGAATCAAAGTTAAGAACAGCAAGACTCCCGAAGTCCAGCGCTTCCGGATTTTGCTCTTCATTTTCCTCGTTCCTCAACGAGACCTGCAGCCTCTGGTGGGATATATCTTCCCTGAGAGAAGATTTCAACGGAGGCCAGGACGCGCTATTGCTTTATGTGTCAGAGGGCGGTCTGCTAAGCACCCCTCGGGTGAGAAAGGTGAGCACAGCCCGGGAAAGCGGCTTTCACGGGCCCTCAATAAGCACCCGGTGAGGATCCACCCGGTTGTTCAGCGGGGCGATCTCCACGTCCTCGTGGATCAGGCCGGCCCAGAAATACAGGGGGTTGCGGGGTGGCACGTAGGTGATCCGGATGCAGCCGGTCACGATGGCCGTTCGGCCCGCCGGCAGATAGTAATACGGCCGGCCGTCGATGATCCGCACCTCGAGATCCTCCGGGCGGCCCACCGCCCAGCGGAAGGGGTAGTTGCGCAGGGAGGTGTCGAAGTCGATGCCCACCCGCCAGGCCCCGGATTCCTCGGCCCAGCCCTCCGGCCGCCCCGGCTGCGGCGTGTTGAAGGTCTGATCCAGATCATAACAGGTCCCGGGGGGCGGCCCGCTGGTCCGGATCGGAACCGCCCCGTAGTTATGCACCGTCAGCGTGAAATAGAGGAAGCCGCCGAGGTTGACCGGGATGTAATCCCCGGTCCCTGCGGAGATGTCCGAACGGAACTCCACCCGTCCGTTGAGGATCTCCGCCCGCGGCACTCCGCCCTCGCGGATGGTCAGGGTTCCGGTGACCACATCCCGAAGCCCCAGGGCGTCCTCCGCCACCGCGTAGACCGTGTAGGTTCCGTCGGGGGGCGGCTCCTGGCCTCGATCGACGCCGGCGTCGTAGTCGAAGATGTGGCATCCCTCCTCGCCGGGCTTGCGCAGCTGCACCTCCTTGCGGGGGACCGGGTAACGGACGCCGTCGGCGCCCTCCAGGTAGACGAGGATCTGGGCCGGTCGGTTGATGCAAACGTTGATGGTCGCCCGGTCGCTCAACCCGTCCCGGTTGGGGGTGAACTCGGGGGGCGAGATGCTGAAGCCGGTGATGCGGAGAGCCTGAGGGTGCGATCCGCTCACGGTGAGGGTGCCGGTGATCTGCGCCGTCTCCGATCCGTCCCGGGCCTCCACCACCCAGGTGTAATGGCCGTCGGGGAGCAGCTGGTTCTCCACCACCCCGTTGAACAGGACCTCATATTCCCCCCGAGGCCGGGGTTGTTCCCGCCGGAAGTAGCGGGGGGTCCCGTCCGGGCCCACGAAATAGATCGAGACGATGGCGTTCCGACCCAGCGCGTAACGGATCGCCACCACCTCGTTCCGGCCGTCCCCATCCGGAGTCAGGAGATCCGGCTGGATCGTGGCGGAGCGCAGCAACGGGGCCGGCCGGCATGCGGACAGGGCGAGCAACAGCCCGATCAGACCGAACCATCGTCCGAAGCGCCGCATCTCAGGAACGCGCATAGCCTCCGGTCCTCATGAGGATCAATCCCGGATGATGTTCAGAGCCCTCCGGCCAGCAGCGCCTTGAGGAGCCGGCCGGCCAGCTCGATGAGCAGGATGGCCACCAGGGGCGTGAAGTCCAGTCCGCCGACCGGGGGGATGTAACGCCGCAGCGGATTCAGCACCGGCTCCACCAGACCTCCCAGAAGACGGCGAGCCGGATGCCACGGGTCCATGCCGATCCACGAAGTGAACACGTAGACCACGATCAGCAGGACGTAGAGGTTGACCAGGGCGTCCACCAGTGAGATCCAGTTTCCGGACATCTCCGTCGGTTTCCTCCTGAGGAATCAGGGAGGGCGGCCTGCGCGCCCATCCGTTCCCCATCTTACCTCAAGGCGGTTCCCCGGGGTGGAGGCAAGGGCCAGGGGTCGGGGGGCCGTGGGGACCTCAACGCGCGGGGCGTTCTCCGAAGATGGCCCGTCCCAGGCGGATCATCGTGGCGCCTTCCTCGATGGCCACCTCGAAGTCATCGGTCATCCCCATGGAGAGATGGGCCCAGGAGGCTCGGGGGAACCGCTTGGCCAGAAAGTCCCGCAGGGCCCGCAACCGCCGAAACACCGGCCGCACCGTTTCCGGGTCGGAGGCCATGGGGGCGACGGTCATCAGCCCGCTCACCCGCAGGCCCGGCAGGTCCAGGATACGGGCCACCGCCTCCATGAACGCCTCGCGCTGGCTCGGGTCCTCTTCCCAGCGGTGCAGAGGGAAGCCGTATTTGGTGGCCTCGCCGGAGACGTTGCACTCCAGCAGGATCTCCACGACCCGCCCGCTTTCCGCTGCGAGGCGGCTCAGCTTCTCGGCCAGGGGGAGCGAGTCCACGGAGTGGATCACCTCGAAGAGGCCCAGGGCCCGCCGCGCTTTCCGGCGCTGCAGGTGGCCCACCAGATGCCAGTGGATGTGGGCCTCGCTCCCCAGCCGGGCGTGCACCTGTGGGATCTTCTCCTCCGCCTCTTCCACCCGGTTCTCCCCGAAGACCCGCAGGCCGCAGGCATAGGCTTCGACGATGCGCTCCGGCGGCACCGTTTTGGTCACCGCCACCACCGTCACCTCGGCCGGATCCCGGCCCGCCCGGCGGGCGGCTCGGGCGATCCGCTCCTGCACCGCTGCCCAGCGTTCGGCGACGGAGGCTTCCATCGAGGGTCTCAACCCTTGATCACGGCAATCGGCCGCAGCCGGGCCACTTTCTTGGCGATCCCGGCGTGGTGGACCACCTCGACCACGCGGCTGACGTCCTTGTAGGCCCGGGGGGCCTCCTCGGCCAGGCCGGCCATGGAGCCGGCGCGGACCACGATGCCCTGGCTCTCCAGCTCCGCCTTGAGCTTCTCCCCGCGGATCTCCCGCTTGGCCTGGGCGCGGCTCATGACGCGGCCGGCCCCGTGGCAGGTGCTCCCGAAGGTCTGGGCCATGGAGCCGGGCGTCCCCAGCAGCACGTAGGAGGCGGTGCCCATGGAGCCGGGGATCAGGACCGGCTGACCGATGTCGGCGTATTTCTTCGGCAGGCCGGGAGAGCCCGGCCCCCAGGCACGGGTCGCCCCTTTGCGGTGCACGCACACCGTCATCCGCTGGCTGTCGATCTCGTGGGTCTCGATCTTGCCCATGTTGTGGGCGATGTCGTAGACTTGCCAGACGTCGTGGGCGATGCCCCTCGGTTTGAGGACCTCCTCGAAGCTCTTGCGGATGTAGTGGGCCAGGATCTGGCGGTTGCAGAAGGCGAAGTTCGCCGCGCAGGCCATGGCCTTGATGTAGTCCTGGCCCTCGGGGCTGTCGATGGGGGCGCACATCAGCTCCTTGTCGGGGAGCTTGATGCCGTATTTATGGATGACCCGCTCGAAGCGCTGCAGGTAATCGGTGCAGATCTGGTGGCCGAAGCCCCGCGAGCCACAGTGGATCTGCACGGCCACCTGTCCCTTGAAGAGCCCCATGCGCTCTGCGGCTACCGGATCGAAGATCTCGTCTACCACATCCACTTCGATGAAGTGGTTCCCTGCGCCCAGGGTGCCCAGCTGATCCTTCCCCCGCTCCTTGGCCTTAGGGGTGGCCTTGTCGGGGTCGGCGTTGGGCATGCAGCCGAACTCCTCGGTGCACTCCAGGTCCTCGGGCCGGGCGTAGCCGTGGCGCAGGGCCCAACGGGCCCCCTCCGCCAGCACCTCGTCCAGCTGCCGGGCGGTCAGGGGCACATGGCCCTCCGAGCCCACCCCGCTGGGACAGTTGTGGTAGATCCGGGTGGCCAGCTCCGCCAGATGGGGCGCGATCTGTTCCTCGGTCAGGTTGGTCGCCAGCAGACGAACGCCGCAATTCGAAACCACAAAACCATTGGCGACGAAGTTATGGTCTTCATGCAAAACCGTGAAGTCATACACTTCGCCCTTGTAATCCTCTACCCGCTCAATGCGATCGATTTCCTCCCACACTATACCGGACCGCCCGAGCCCTTCTGTCGCCTGCTTCATGTAAGTGGGGAAGTCTGGGAAATCCCGCGGAAGCCCAGCTCCCTTCGGTTGCGCTTCCCACATGGATCGTGTTACGAAACGGGTGTTCACCGGGATCGAGGCGGCTTCCAGCACCGCCTGAACCGGCTGCCCTTGGCGATAGGCTTCCGCGATGGCGCGGCGCAGAGCTTGCCGGGCCTGACGAACAGTCTGTTTCCGCTTCAGGTATTGGGCGCTGACCAGGCTCAGGAACCGACGTTCCATGTTGTATTCAACGCCGACTCGCGTAAACAACCGAATCAGATTCTCTGTATCCCCTGAGATCAACAAGCGGAGAATTCGAGAGCGCGAGCCATCGCTTCGCAGAAGCGCCCGCTTTTCGACATAGATCCCGTTGGTTCGAACCCCGAAGCGCTCCAACATCTCCGCGATATCCGCCAGAAACCGATATCCCTCCGCAAGGTGATGTTCGGCGCAGGCGATGGTCAGGACAGGTCGCCGCATCTTGATGGCGGACCGGCCATGCAGAGCCGGTGCCGGAAGTTCTGCTCCGAAGAAAGCGGCGAGGAAGAGTCGCTGTTGCCAGAGGGGGGCTCGCTTCAACCACTCCGGGATGCGTCCGCCGTGCTCCGTCTTGGAGCCCAGGGGCAATCCCATCGCGGCCAGGAGGGCCACCAGCCCGGTGGAGTTTACTTCCAGCTCTCCTGTGGCCCCCACCGTCTCATAGACCTGATAAGGGGTTCGGATAACCACCTTTCGGCGTCGAGAGCGGAGGTAACCTCCGTATCCCAGGCGGTGGAGATCGTCCAGGATCTGTGCGAGATCCTCCTCCTTTCCATATAGGACCAACACCCCCTCTTTTCGACGGCGCATGAACCCAGCGGTTCCATCGCCCCATGCGTAGCCCAGGAGTTTCAGCAAATACGGGAGAGCGGGGGATGTGTAACGCAGAGGCAACAGCCCCCTGCGCTGAAGGCCTGTAATGGCCTTAGTGATCCCACCTCGCTGGTTGTCTTTGCCAGCCTCCTGTAGGATGCGTTCTACATCCGGGATATCCACGATCACTTCATCCGGGGGATCTTCATAGGGGACGCCTTCGAAGGGCAGGAAAGCAATCCGATCCCCCGGCTGCAGCTCGTCCACCGGACGCATTCCCTCCGGGGTCAGGAAGGGGTGATCTCCGGTGGCGATGATCTCGTCCCCGGAGCGGGTGAGCACCCGGTAGAGCACCGGATCCGCTGGCCGATGCAGGAAGCGGATGATCGGTGTCGAATCCAGGCAGGTTGAACGGGTGTTGTAGCAGATCAGCTCCGCACGGGACCAGTCCTGAGCGAGCTCTTGGATCGCCCGCGTATATCCGAAGCGGTGGAGGATGCGGGCATCTCCAGTCAAGCAGTTGATGTCATATCCGATGGCTCCCGGCGAGATGATCCCCCCGGGGACTTTGCTGGCCATCACCCCTCCAATGGGGAACCCGTAGCCCATATGCACGTCCGGCATGACCACCACAGCCCCCACCAGGCCGGGTAGCGAGGCCGCGTTCACCGCCTGGTGGACCGAAAGGTCCCCCAGGGCATCCTCCAGCAGCTCCTCGTCCGCGTAGATGCGAACGGGGACGTTCATCCGCGGGTCAAAGGACGTGGGCAGCTCCCAAAGATACTCATTGATCCGACGGAAATCCTGCTTGCGAATCTCCCGAGCCATCTCTCACCCCCTCTATTCCATCCCGCTGCCGGAACGCAGGGCGCCTCCGGGCATTGTGTTCACACGTCGAACACCAGCTCCACCACGTAGAGGCCGTCCTCCTGCCGAATGGCCACGTTGTGATACGTGACCGCCTTAATATATTTTCGCACGGACTCCGGGTGCCCTCCATAGGCGGCGGCGCGGAGCCGGCCGATGGACTCCGGATCCTCGGGATCCGGAAGGTGGAGCTCCAGGATCTCGAAGCGCTTGAAGGCCAGCCCCTCGCGCTCCGTGAGGTAGACCAGCTCGTTCAGCCAGGCCACCAGCAGGCCTTCGGGGCTGGCGGCTTCGACCAGGGCCTCCCGCCGCTCTGCCTCGGGCACGGTTTCCAGGTCCGTGAGCAGGCTATACATCCCCAGGGCGGCGTGGGCGAACAGCTCCGGCAGCGTGCGCCCGTAGGCCCGGATGGCCCAGTCCGCCGTGTGGGGGATCTCCTCAAAAGGCACCGCCAGCTCCGGCATCGGGTTCCCTCCCGGTAAAGGATGGAGGAGCGGGGGACGCGGGGCTCGGCTACGGGATCACGCGGATCCCGGGCTCTCCTTCGAAGCGGCCGATCACCCATGCGGGCTCGCCGGCCTCAGCCATGCGGGCGAGGAAGGCCTCCGCATCCCGGGGCGCGAAGGCCAACAGCAGCCCGCCGGAGGTCTGGGGATCATACAGGAGGGCCTCTGTGCGTTCGTCGATGGAGGGATCCAGCGCGACATGGGGGCGATAGAAGTCCCGGTTGCGCCAGAGCCCGCCGGCGAAGGCCTCGGCCTCGGCGCAGCGCTGCGCCCCTCGCATCCAGGGCAGCCGCCCGACCTCCAGGGTCAGCCCCACCCCCGAGGCCTCGACCATCTCCCAGGCGTGGCCTAGCAGCCCGAACCCGGTGACATCGGTGGCGGCATGGGCGTTGCTTTTGACCGCCAGCCGGGCCGCCGTCTTGTTCAGGCGCATCATCCAGGCCATGGCCTCCTCAACCTCTTCCGGCCGGGCCATGTCCCGCTTGAGGGCGGTGGTGATCACCCCGCTGCCCAGGGGCTTGGTCAGCACCAGCACGTCCCCCAGCCGGGCGCCGGACTTCCGCAGGATGCGCTGGGGGTGGACGATGCCGGTGACCGCCAGCCCGAACTTGGGCTCGCGATCGCTGACCGTGTGGCCGCCCAGGACCACCCCGCCTGCCTCTCGCACTTTCTCGGCAGCTCCCTTCAGGATCCGGACCAGGATCTCCGGATCCAGTCCCTCCGGGAAGGCCACCAGGTTCAGGGCGAAGCGGACCTCGCCGCCCATGGCGTAGATGTCGCTCATGGCGTTGGCGGCGGCGATGGCCCCATAGGCGTAAGGGTCATCCACCACCGGCGGGAAAAAGTCCACCGACTGGACGAGGGCGGTCTCCTCGTCCAGCTGGTAGACGGCCGCGTCATCCGGCGCCTCCAGCCCGACCAGAACCGCCGGATGCGGCCGGGATGGGAGTTCTTCGTGGAGCCGGCGCAGCACGTGCGCCAGGGCCTCCGGGCCCATCTTGCTGGCTCAACCTGCGCACGAAGCCAGCGCCGTCAACCGGACGGTCTTGTTGTCCAACGCCTTGCTCCTCTCAATGGAATTGCGCGTCGCGCGGCGGATCCGCCGGTGCCGCTATGAAGTATATCTCGAGCGGGCGATGGCGCTCACCCCTACCCGGCCTCACGCCCACGTGATCCGGGTCCCCCGGATCCGGAGGGGATCCCGGAGGGCCTCCCGAAGGGCGCCCGGGCGTCGTCCCGAGAAGATCCAGACTTCCAGGCGGGGATCCCGTTCCACCCAGCGCAGGGCCATCTCCAGCTTGGCTCGCATCCCTCCGGTGACGTCGATCCCGTGGGATCCTCCGACGGCGTGGAGGATCTCCCGAAACCGTGCGGGGGTGAGGTGGGGGATGACCTGGTGTCCTTCGGGCCCGTCGGCCAGCACCCCGGCCACCTCGCCGACCAGCAGGATGCGGGTGGGGCGGAGGACCTCCAGCAGGGCATCGAACACCGCCTCGGTGGAGAGGATCGTCGCCCCCCGCTCCCGATCGAAGACCACATCCCCGCCGGTCAGAGGGATCAGGCCGACCTCCCACGCCCGCTGGAAGGCCCGGGCCTCGAAGGCGATGGGGATCCCGCCGGCGGCCTCCGCGACGGCGGAGGGAGGGATGCTGAGGGCGGGCAGGCCGGCCGCGTGGAAGGCGCGGCGGACGTGCATGTGGAGCTCCGCGGCCGCCAGGGCCACCTCCGCGAACCCCCACCAGTCCTCCGGGCGGGAGATCCCTTCATAGATGCGGGTGCGGGCGGCGGCGGCGTGGCCGAAGGAGCCGCTGCCGTGGCCGACCAGGATCCGCAGCCCGGGCCGCTCCTGCAGGGCCTCGCGGATCTCCTCCGCCAGCCGGCGGATCACCCGCAGGCGCGCCCGCCGCTCCCGGCGCTTGTCGGTGATCAGGGAGCCGCCCAGCTTGATGAAGATCCGTTCTCCCGTTCCTTCACGCATGGGTGTTCATCCCTCCAGGCGGTGGAGGCGGCGGACCTGGGCGATCAGGTTCTCCACGGAGGGCTCATCGGCCCGAGGCGGCGGTCCCAGGGGATCCAGGACATCGTCGTGTCCGAGCCAGAGGCGGAAGGCCGCCAGGACCCCGTAGGCCAGGGCGTCCCGGTGGTAGCCACCTTCCAGCACAAACACGAGGCGTCCCTGGCAGAGGGCATCGGCCAGCTCGGTTAGCCCCCGGGTCAGGGCGGCGAACCCCTGCACTGTCATCGACAGCCCGCCCAGGGGATCTCCCCAGTGGGGGTCGTAGCCGGCGGAGACCAGCAGCAGCTCCGGCTCGAAGCGTCGCGCGGCGGGGGCGATCACGGCCTCCAGGAGGCGCTGGAAGCCATGGTCGCCCACCCCTGCCGGCAGGGGGAGGTTGATGGTGGCTCCCTCCCCGGGCCCGGCCCCGATCTCCCGCCAGTGGCCGCTCCCCGGGTAGATCCCCCACTGGTGGGTGGAGAGATACAGCACGGTGGGGTCTGTATAGAAGATCGCCTGGGTGCCGTTGCCGTGGTGGAGGTCGAAGTCGACGATCATCACGCGGCGCGCGCCCAGCTCCTCACGGGCGAAGCGGGCGCCGAGGGCGATGTTGTTGAAGAGACAGAAGCCCTCGCCGTGGTCCGGGAAGGCGTGATGGCCGGGGGGGCGGACCAGGGCGAAGGCCCTGCGGGCGCGGCCTTCCCACACGGCGGCGACGGCGGCCTCCACGGCCCCGGCGGCCCGCCGGGCGGCTTCAAAGGAATGGGGGGTCACGTAGGTCTCATCGCCGGGGAAGTTCAGGCCCCCGCCGCCCCGCTCGGCCAGGCGGCGCACCCGCTCCACATAGGCGGGCTCATGCACCCGGGTCAGGCGCTCCATCGGGATGGGTTCGATGGGGAGCGGGGTGATCCGGTCCAGGACCCCGTGGGTCCGGAGGACCTCCAGGATGCGTTCCAGGCGGTCGCGGCGCTCGATGTGCTGGGGGTCATCGTGCTCGAGGAAAACGGGATCAAAAGCGTAGGCGATGGCCATCGCACTCCCCTCTGGGTAGAGCTCTCCAGAGGGGAGTTTAGTAGGGATTCGAGCACCCTGCCATTTCGGTTTTCAAGAGCGAGGCGGTTTCTGCGGATGGGTCTCAGCGCGTTTCGGGACGTTGAGCGAGGAAGGCGAGGAGCTCTTCTCGGGTCGGCATTGAGGGCTGAGCGCCGTGTTTGGTGACGCTTAAAGCTCCGGCCGCGCTGGCCCAGCGGAGGGCTTCCTCGACGGACCGGCCCTCCCACAGCGCCGCCGCCAGCGCTCCGTTGAAGGCATCCCCTGCCGCCACTGTGTCCACCACCGGCACTCGATAGGCCGGCACCCAGCGTGTCCCCTTCTCATCCGCATACACGCATCCGCGTTCCCCCAGTGTGATCACCACGTGCCGGCATCCCCGTCCCACCAGCGTCCGTGCCGCCTCTTCGATGGCGTTCGCATCTCGCAGCGGGAAGCCCACCAATCCCTCCGCCTCCACCTCGTTCGGTGTCAGCCACGCGCACCATCGATAGATCTCCTCCGGCAGCTCCATCGCCGGCGCGGGGTTCAGGATCACCGTCACCCCGGCCCGGGCCGCCCGCTCCGCCGCCGCGGCCACCACCTCCAGCGGCACCTCCAGCTGTAGCAGGAGCACCCGGGCCTCGGCGAGGGCCTCCTCCAGCCGGGCCAGCTCGGCTTCCCCCACCCGGCCGTTGGCGCCCGGGATCACCACGATGGCGTTCTGTCCGCTCTCCTCCAGCACGATCAGCGCGGTCCCGGAGCTCGCCTCCGGGTCCGTCATCACCCCGCTGATCTCCACCCCGGCCTCTGCCAGGCCCTGGCGCAGGGCCGGGCCGAACACGTCGTTCCCCACCCGCCCGATCATCCGGGTCGGCACCCTTAGGCGGGCGGCGGCCACCGCCTGGTTGGCCCCCTTGCCTCCCGGGGCGGTGAAGAACCGGTGCCCCCGCAGCGTCTCCCCAGGCCGTGGGAACCGTGGGGCCACCGCCACCAGATCCATGTTGATGCTCCCCAGCACCACCACACTCATCCTTCGCTCCTCCTTCGGATCAAACGGGAGGTTCGAGGGAGGCGTCCCCATTCAACGCCGGCCTGCAGGGCGCGATCCAGCCCGACTGCGAGGATGAACACCAGCCCCTTGATCACCTGCTGATGATAAGAAGGAACTTCCAGCAGATTGAGGCCGTTGCCCACGGTAGCCATCACCAGCGCTCCGATGAGCGTGCCCTCTACACGGCCGTAACCCCCGCTGAGGCGGGCGCCCCCCAGGACGGAAGCGGCGATGGCCTCCAGCTCCAGGCCGACGCCCACATTGGGTTGGGCGGACCAGAGGCGAGCGGTCAGCAGGATGCCTCCCAGCGCGGCCAGGAGGCCGCTCAGGGCGTAGACCATCCCCTTGACCCTCCGCACGCGAACGCCGGAAAGCCAGGCCAGTTCTTCCCCCCCGCCGATCGCATAAAGATGTAAGCCCCAGGCGGTGCGATGGAGCAGGAGGCGAACCACCAGGGCGACAAAGAGCATGACCAGGACAGGCATCGGGATGCCCGCCAGGTCCCCGGTGCCCAGAAAGGTGAAGGAGTCCGGCAGTCCGGAGATCGGATATCCACGGGTGTAAACCAGCGTGAGCCCGCGCGCGATGGCCATGGTGGAGAGCGTGGCGATGAACGGTGCCAGGCGGCCGTAGACCACCAGGGCTCCGTTCAACGCGCCCAGGATCAGCCCCACCCCCAGCGCGGCCGCGATTGCGATCCCCACCGGCCATCCGTCCCGGACCATCCACCCGGCGGCCAGGGCGCCTGTGAGGGCGACCACTGAGCCCACCGAGAGATCGATCCCCCCGCTGATGATGGTCATCGTCATCCCCATAGCTACCACGGCGAGGATGGAGGACTGAAGGGCCACGTTCAGCAGGTTGGAAGGGGTCAGGAACTGCGGGGTCAGCGCGGCCAGCGCCAACCAGAGCATCGCCAGAACCAGCGCCCCACTCCATCGTCCGAGAAACTCACGCAGCTCGAACATCGCCTTCCCCCATCGCCAGGGCGAGGACACGGTCGGCGGTGGCCTCCTCCCGACTCAACTCGCCGACGATCCGACCCTCTCGCATCACCACGATCCGATCACTCACGCCCAGGACCTCGGGGAGATCTGAGGAGATCATGAGAATGGCCATCCCTTCGCGGGCCATCTGGTCCATGAGCCCGTGGATCTCCGCCTTGGCCCCCACATCGATCCCCCGCGTCGGCTCGTCCAGGATCATGATCTTCGGCCGGAGCATCAGCCACCGTGCCAGGACAGCTTTCTGCTGGTTCCCACCGGATAAATAACGGACCCGAAGGGCTGGGCGGGGTGGACGGATGTCCAGCGCGCGGATGTAAGGGACGCACGCCCGGTCCAGCTGCGCAGGGAAGAGCAACCCCAGGCGAGCAAGGCGAGGAAGGGAGGAAATCGTGACGTTGGAGCGCAAGGCCATGCCCAGGAACAGCGCCTGCGCTTTGCGATCCTCCGGGACGAAGGCCATCCCCAGGCGGATGGCATCCGCAGGGGAACGAATGGTCACCGGCCGGCCCTCTATGCGCACCTCCCCGCCATCGAGGGGGTCCAGCCCGAACAGGGCGCGGGCCACCTCGGTGCGGCCGGCCCCTACCAGCCCGGCCAGCCCCACGATCTCCCCGCGGTGAACCTGAAACGAAACCTCGTGGAAGACCCCCACGCGGGTCAACCCCCGGACTTCCAGGACCACTTCCTGCCCGGGCGTTGCGGTTTTCACAAACATCTCTTTCATCTCACGCCCGACCATCATGCGCACCACCGCGGAGGGTGTCACCTCCGAGATGGGGAAGGTCCCGATGTGCCGGCCGTCCCGCAGCACGGTGATCCGGTCGGCGATGCGGAACACCTCCTCCAGCCGGTGAGAGATGAAGAGGATCGCCACCCCTCGTCGCTTCAAGTCCGACAGCAGCTCGAACAGACGATGGATCTCCCGCTCGCTGAGGGCGGAGGTAGGCTCGTCCATGATCAGCAAACGGGCGTCCTCGGAGAGCGCCCGGGCGATCTCCAGCATCTGGCGCTGGGCGAAGGGGAGGTTGCCGACCACGGCGCGGGGGTCCAGATCCAACCCCACCCCGTTCAGGATCCGCCGCGCCTGCTTTTCCATGGTCCGCGGATCCAATCCTCCCCAGAAGGTGCGGGGCTCCCGGCCCAGAAGGAGGTTCTGGGCGACGGTGAGGTTGGGCAGCAGGCTGAGCTCCTGGTGGATCACGGCGATCCCCAGGCGGCGCGCGTGGCGGGGATCGGTGATCTCCACCGGCTGGCCCTTCCAGAGGATCCGGCCGCTGTCCCGGGGGATGACCCCCGCAAGGATCCGGATGAGGGTGCTCTTGCCTGCGCCGTTCTCCCCCACCAACCCGTGGATCTCCCCGGGGAAGATCTCCAGGGAGACCCGGTCCAGGGCCTGAACGCCCGGGAAAGCTTTGGAGATCTCTTCGGCGCGCAGCAGGGGCTCCATTATCTGCTCCAGAAGATGAAGGTGCGGGCGGGGGTCCCCCCGCCCGCATCGGCGATCACCGGGATGAGCGAGGAACCGGCTCGCCTGCCCCTCCTCTTAAGCTTGCCTACTTAACGGTGTCCTTGGTCACCAGGGAAAGGGGGACAGGGATGAATTTCTCGACCTTCTCGCCCCGCAGATACTTGACCGCCATCTCCACAGCGAGCCGGCCCATCTCCGCCGGCTGCTGGGCCACCGTGGCCGCCAGCTTCCCTTCCTTCACCGCTTTGACGGCGTCGTCGATAGCGTCAAAGCCTACGAAGATGATCCCGGTGCGCCCGGCCGCCTCGGCCGCCTGGATGGCGCCCAGGACCATTTCATCGTTGTGGGCGAAGACGCCGTCGATCTGAGGCTGGGCCTGGAGGATGTTCTCGAAGACCTGCAGGCCCTTAGCGCGGTTGAAGTCGGCGGGCTGGCGGGCGACCACCTCGAGGCCCGGGCACTTCTCCTTCAAGTAGTCGTTGAAGCCTTTGCCCCGATCGCGGGCAGCGGAGGTGCCCGGGATGCCCTCCAGCTCTACCACCTTGCCCTTGCCGTTCAGAGCCTTGCAGAGGAACTCGGCGGCCATCTGTCCCCCGGCCACGTTATCCGAGGCGATGTGGGAGACGATCTCACCCCCCTCCGCGGCCCGGTCCACGGTGAAGACGGGGATCCCGGCCTGGTTCGCCTTCTGGATGCTGGGGACCACGGCCTTGGTGTCGGTGGGGTTGATCAGGAGGGCGGAGACCTTCTTCTGGATGAGGTCCTCGATGTTGGCCGCCTCCTTGGCGGGATCATCCTGGGCATCCACCACGATGAGCTTCACCCCATACTGGGCGGCGGCACGCTCCGCGCCCTCCTTCAGGGTGACGAAGAAGGGGTTGTTCAGGGTGGAAAGGGAAAGACCCAGGACGATTTCCTTGGGTTGCGCCGCAGCAGGGGTCGCAGTAGCCGAAGGGGCTGCGGGCGTGGCCGGCGCGCAGGCGCCGGCGGCCAGCGCCAGAACCAATCCCACCAGCACAGCTACACGGGCGCGCATCGCTTCTCCTCCTTTCGCTTGCTTAAGGTTTCAGAACCGGGACGCAGGGCCGATCGCTCATCCCGGGAACTCCCATCTCCGCACAATGTCCTCCCGGGTTCAACCGGGCGACGCCGCTACTCGCGCCGCAGGAGCCGGTGGAGCAGCAACGCGATGGCGATCACGCCGCCTTTGAACACCTGCTCGTAGAACGAGGGGATGTTCAGCAGGTTGATCCCGTTGTTCAGCATCCCGATGAGCAGGGCGCCGATCAGCGTGCCCCCCAGCCATCCTTCCCCACCGGCCAGGCTGGTCCCGCCGATGACCACGGCGGCGATGGCGTCGAACTCGTAGCCGATGCCCAGGGTAGGGGGCGCCGAATCCAGCCGACCGATCAGGATCAGGCCGGCCAGGGCAGCCAGCCCCCCGCTCAGGGCGTAGGTCAGCACCAGGCGCCGCGCGACCGGGATCCCGGCGGCGCGTGCGGCCGTCGGGTTGTTGCCGATGGCCAGCAAATGCTCTCCCCACACCGTGAACTGGAGCAGGATCCCTCCGAATCCGAACACCAGGGCCATCACCAGAACCGGAACCGGGAACGGCCCCACCCAGCCGGCCCCGAGCCACCGGAAGGCGTCTGGGAACCCGGTGATAGGCCGGCCCTGGGTGTAGCTGAGGGCAAGCCCCCGAGCGATGGTCATCATCCCCAGGGTGGCGATGAAGGGCGGAATCCGGAGATAGGCCACGGCCATCCCGTTCAGGGCCCCCAGGGCGAAGCCCAGGGCCAGGGCGCTGAACATCGCCAGGGGCGGGGCCTGCCCGCTGGTCACCAGACTGGCCGCCACCACCCCCGTCAGGGCCAGGATCGAACCGACGGAAAGATCGATGCCCCCGCTGAGGATCACCAGGGTCATCCCCACCGCGATGATGCCGTTCACCGAGGTCTGGCGGACCACGTTGATCAGATTGCCCGGCGTGAGGAAACGCGGGGAGGCCAGGCTCAGCACCACGCCGAAAATGAGCAGCGTGAGCACCAGACCCCATCGGGTCCAGCGTTCCCGGGCCTCCAATGTGCTTCCCCATCGGGGAAGCCAGGCCGGCCGTCCCAGCGCCCTCACGGGTTCCACGGAGGGACGATCCATCCCTTTACGCCTCCAGGGAGGTCACGAGAGCCTCCGCCGCGTCATATCGGATCAGAAAATCACACCCGAGACCAGGATCACGTTCGCGTAAGGCGTGCATTCCCCGGTGCGGACCACCGCCCGGGCCCTGCCGGTCATCGCTTTGAAGGTCTCATGGGGCACGTGCTCGATCTCGACGGCGCGCAGCCGATCGCGCACGGCCTCATAAAGCTGCGGGCTGCGTTCTCTCATCTCCATGGCGACGATCGCTTTCTCCACGTGGAGCTCCTCCAGGACGGCATCGAGGACCTCCAGGAAGGGGGGCAGGCCGGGGCGGACAGCGAGATCGATCCGTGCAACGGTAAGGGGGATGGGCAGCCCGGCATCGGCGATAACCAGCAGATCCCCATGGCCCATCTCGGCGATCACCTGGCTCAGAGGCGCGTTGAGCAATCCCCGTTTTTTCATGGGCCTCGCTCCTAAGTGGACTGACGGACCACTAGGCGCACAGGGAGGATCAGGCGAGCCGGCGGGCGATCCGGCTCCCCCAGCCGGCGTAACAGGAGATCCCCCGCCATACGTCCCATCTCATAGGTGGGCTGGGCCACCGTGGTCAGGGGCGGGATCACATAGGACGCCAGGAGGATGTCGTCGAATCCCACTAAAGCGATGTCGTCCGGGATCGACAGGCCGGCCTCCCCGATCGCCCGCATCGCCCCGATGGCCATCAGGTCGTTGCAAGCGAAGATGGCTGTGGGGCGGACCTCCGCGGGCAGGCCCAGGAAAAAGCGGGCCGCCTCATAACCGCTCTCCGCCCGGAAATCACCTCGCCGCACCCAGACCTCCGGCGGCCGGATTCCCGCCTCCTCCAACGCTTTCCGGTAGCCCCGCACGCGATCCGCGCTGGGGGTCAGCTCCGAGGGACCAGTGATGCAGGCGATCCGCCGATGCCCTCGCTCCAGGAGGTGGCGGGTTGCCAGATACCCACCTTGGAAGTTATCCGCCAGCACGCAATCCGCCTCTAGGCCCGGCAGATCCCGGTCGACGACCACGAAGGGGATCCCGCGCTGGCGCAGCATAGAAAGATGCGCCGGGGTGGACCGGACCGAAACCAGGGCGATCCCATCCACCTGCTGCTCGATCAGAACCCCCAAGTAACGCTGCTCCTTGGCTGGATCCCCGTCGGAGTTGCAGAGGATCACGCTGTGATCGTGGGCGAAGCTCAGATCCTCCAGCCCGCGGGCGATTTCCGCGAAGAACGGGTTGGCGCTGTCGGGGACAACGAGGCCGATCACATGGGTGCGCTTGCGTCGGAGCCCCCGGGCCAGCCGGTTAGGGCGATATTGCAAGGCACGGACAGCCTCCCGAACCCGAGCCTCTACCTCCGGACTCACCGACCGGGTCCCGTTCAGCACATACGAGACCGTGGCGATCGAAACCCCCGCCCGCCGAGCGACATCCCGAAGCGTCGCCATCGCTCATGCTGGTTAAACGTTTAACTTCATGAAAGCATAAAGCCGGGAATCTGTCAAGTCGGGGCCCCGCGGCGAGGTGGTCCGGAGGCTATCATCTTTTACGAGGGATTCCCGTCTCGAGGAGTTCGATGCTGCGGTATTCCCCGCCTCCCTTTCGGGTGGGGCCGGCGCTGGGGGCGCTGGCCCTCGCCCTGGCCGGATTGTTTTCGCTCTGGATCCAGGCCCGTCTCCAGTCTGTGCCCGCCTTATCCCTTGCGGATTTGTCGGGGGGCGCGATCGCCGGCTACGTCCGCGTCCACGGGGTTCTCCCCGAGCCCCCACGCTGGGAGCCGGAAGGCCCCCGCCTCCGCTTCCACCTCAGCGACGGCACGGGCGAGCTCTGGGTTCTCGCCGATGGATCGGTCGCCGCCACCCTGGCCCGGGCGAACCGGATCCCCCGCGCCGGCGACGGGGTCACCGTGGAGGGACGTCTGCGGGAGGATCGGGATCCTCCCGCGCTGGAAATCGTCCACGCGGAGGCCCTGCGTATCGAGCGTCCGGAGCCTCTTCCCCTCTCCATCGGCGATCTCCCCTCCGCCCCGGTGGGAGCCCGGGTGCAGATCACCGGGCAGATCCGAAGCGTCCGCCGCCCCTATGAGGGCCTCACCCTGATCCGCTTGCAGGATGAGACCGGGTCCATTGATGTGGCGTGGTATGAGGCCCTGGTGGGGACGCGGGCGGAGCTGCCCCTGGGCGCGGGCCTTCGGATCACAGGGGCGCTGACCCTGTATCGGGAAGTCCCTCAGGTGGCGCTGGACGATCCGGAGGGCTGGGCCCGGATCCCCTGGACGCCGACGCCTCAACCCATCTCCCGCGCTCAGGAGCGCCCTGACGGCGCCTGGGTCGGCGTGGAAGGGATCCTGGAGGAGCGCTCCGACACCCGCTGGACCCTCGCGGATGAGACGGGATCCCTCGAGGTGCGCCTCTCCCGGGAGCTGCGGGCGGCTCTTCCCGCCACCCCGCCGCCGGGGGCGCGGGTGCAGGTATGGGGACGCGTGCGCTGGCGCACAGGGACCCCGACGCTCTATCCCGAGCTTTCGATCGACATACGCTGGGAGCCTCCGGTGGCGACCCCCACGCCGGTCCCTCGCCCAACGGCTTCACCCACGCCCATCCGATCGCCCACCCCCACGCCTCGGCCGCGGCCTTCCGCGACGGCAACGCCGTTCCCCCTGAGCGCCCTCGCGACCCTCGCCCCGGGTGCCTCCGTGACGGTGGCCGGGACGGTCGCGGAGTTGCAGGGGTTCTCCGCCGGCTGGGCGCTGATCCTGGAGCAGGAAGGGCACCGCCTTCGGGTCTTCATCCCCAGCGAACAGATGGCGGGCGTCCCCGGCCGGGAAGGGATCTACCCGGGCGCGCGGATCCGAGCCACCGGTGTGCTGACCCTGTATCGGGGGGAGCTGGAGTTGCTCCCTCGTTCCGGCCGTGCCATCCTTGTAGAAAAGGGCGTTCGACCGGATGCGCCCCCGCGGGCCATCGGGAGCCTGGGCCCCGCAGATCAGAACGCAACGGTGCGCATCGCCGGGCAGGTGGTGGAGCGCACCCGCTTCTCCGCCGGGATCCGGCTGGTGGTGCGGGATGAGAGCGGGGCGCTTCCGGTGATCCTCTGGGAAAACGTCGCGGCCCTCATCCCGGAGCCCCTTCAAGAGCCGGGAGCGAACGTGGAGATCATCGGTCGGGTTCGCCTTTATCGAGGGGAGTTGCAGGTCATTCCCACGGTGCCGTGGGAGGTCCGTTCGCGATGACGTCGAGGCCGGTGTGGCTTCCATCGGCGTCTTCGCCGCCGCGGCCGGGCTTCCGGCTGGCTCTGCGGCCCCGAGCGCGCGGCCTTCTCCTCCTCACGGCCGTGGTCACCCTGGCCGCCCTCATCACCGGCCGATCGATCCTTTACAACCTGGCCTACCTGCTGATCGCCCTCCTCCTCGTCTCCCTGGCCTGGGCGTGGAGCGCGGTGCGGGATCTGGAGATCCGCCGCATCCCCCGGGTTCGTCGCCAGAACGTGGGCGGGTTCTTCGAGGAAACCCTGATCCTCCGCAACACCGGCTTCTTCCCCAAGGTCTGGCTGGAGATCCGGGATGGATCCAATCTGCCGGGCCATCGGGCCAGCTTCGTCCTGGACAACCTCGGGCCCCAGCGGGAGCGGCTGTGGACGGCGCGGACCCGCTGCCGGCGGCGCGGGCTGTATCGCCTGGGCCCCCTGACGCTGATCGGCACGGATCCCTTCGGCCTGTTCGAGGCCACCCTGCAGCTCGCCGAGACCTCGGAGGTTCTGATCTACCCGCCGGTGCTCCCCCTCTGGCGGATCGGCCTTCCGGTTGGGCTCTGGCGAAGCAGCGAGGCCGCCCGGCGCCGCACCTCCGAGGTGACGCCGAGCGCCGGGGGGGTTCGGGAGTATCAGCCCGGGGATGCCTTCCACCGGATCCACTGGCCCTCCACCGCGCGGCGGGATCGCCTGATGGTGAAGGAGTTCGATCAGGACCCGGCGGCCGATCTCTGGATTGTGCTGGACATGATGGCGGAGGTTCACGTCCAGCGCCCGCTGCCCGAGGAGGAATGGGGCCTCGGAGCTCCCCGTGGGCTCCTTCCTCCTTCGACGGAGGAATATGCGGTCGCCGCGGCCGCGTCCCTGGCCGCCTATTTCCTGAAGCGGGAGCGGGCGGTGGGGCTGCTGGCTTACGGCTCCCAGCGCTTGCTCCTGCCGCCCCATCGGGGGGAGGCCCAGCTGGAGCGCATCCTGGAGGGGCTGGCGCTCCTGCGAGCCTACGGGACGCAGCCCTTCCACGATGTGTTGCAGACCCACGCCATGCGGATGGTCCGCGGCGCCGTCCTGATCCTGATCACCCCCTCCGGGGATCCGCGCTGGGCGATCGTGGCCCGGAGCCTGGACGGACACGGGATCCGGGTGGCGGCAGTGGTGCTGGAGGCGTCTTCCTTTGGGGGGGCGGAGACCGGCCCCCGCGTCCTGCCCATCTTGCAGAGCGCCGGCATCCCGACCGCTGTGATCCGGTTCGGCGAAGCGCTTCCTCTCGCCCTGGAGGCGCTGGGAGCCCCGTAGGTCAGACTTCCTCAGCAAAGCGGGGGCTGAGGCGGCGGAAGAGGGCGTAGCCGAGGGCCAGGGTGAGGGCCGCCGTCGCCCAGGTGCGCAGCAGGAACTCCGGCGCCGTGTAGATCCCGTAATAAAGCAGGTCGTGATACGAGGCGATGATCGAGGCCATGGGGTTCAGGCGGCGGGTCCAGAGCCAGACGTCCACGGAAAGCCCCAGGATCACCGCGTGGCGCGGCAGGACCGAGATCGGATAGAAGATGGGGGTGAGGAAGAACCAGGCCAGCAGCAACACCTGGAGGATGTGCGCGGTGTCCCGGTAGAACACGTTGAGCGCCGCCACCGTGAGGGAGACCCCCGCTGTGAACATGAGATGGGCCATCAGGGTCACCGGGAGGAGCAGCAGCCAGGGGGTCGGGCGGATCCCGGAGATCCAGGCGATGGCGAAGTAGATGGGAAGCGAGATCAGGAAATTGAGGGCGTTGGAGAGGACCACGGCGAGGGGCAGCACCTCCCGGGGGAAATACACCTTGCGGACCAGGGCGGCGTTGGCGGTGACGCTCTCCGCCGCTCCCTGCACGGAGACCGCAAAGGCGTTCCAGGCCAGGATGCCGATCAACACGAAGGCGTGGAAATGAGGCAGACTGGCCGGCCCCCGGTTCATGACCGTGAACACCACGGTGAACACCGTCATCATCAGCAGGGGGTTCATCCAGGACCAGGCGATCCCCAGGACGGAGTTCCGGTAGCGGACCTTCAGATCCCGCAACGTCAGCAGCCAGAGCAGATCCCGATATCCCCACAGTTCCTTCAACGCGCGCCCCATCCTCGGTGCTCCCCCGGATGGCGTTTCAGGCTTTCTGGGGTGGAGAGGAAAGGCTCATGCCCGGGGCGCCCCCGGGCCTCCGGGCCGGTGGTGGCGCGCCGAGGCGCCGGGGCGTATACCCGCTGTGGGAGCTTCCCCGCTCGAAGCGCCTCATAGAGGGCGAGGAGGGTTCGTCCCGCGGTCTCCCAGCTGTAATGGGCGACCGCGCGGGCGCGGAGCCGTCTGCCGCGTTCCCGGGACTCCTCGGGGTGCTGGAGGGCGTAACGGATCCAGGCCGCGAGGCTCTCCGCATCCCCCAGCCGGGCGTAATAGCCGGCCTCCCCCAGGAACTCCCGGCTCACCGGGGTGTCGAAGGCCACCACGGGCAGGCCGGTGGCCATGTAGTTGAGCAGCTTGCCGCTTCCCTCCGTGGCGGACATCTTGGGAGCCACCGCTACCTCCCCCAGGCGGAGGTAGAGGGGGGCCGCCTCATAGGGCACCTTCCCGGTGAAGGTCACATGGCCTCCGATCCCCAGGGCCTGCGCCCGGGCCGCATAGGTCGTTTCCCCCGGGAAGCCCATCACCAGGAAGTGAACTTGAGGGTCGCTCGAAACCACCCGGGCGGCGGCCTCTAAGAGCAGGTCGGTCCCCTGATAAGGTGCCAGCAGCCCCAGATACACCACCACCCGGCGCTCCGACGGGATCCCCCACTGGGCCCGCAGGCGCTCCAACACAGGCCCCTCTTCGGGTTGCGGAGGGCGGAAGACCTCGGTGTTCACCGCGTCCGGGAAGGGGATCACCCGCTCCGGCCGCACGCCGAACGCTTCGATCAGCAGGCGCGCCCCGTGGATGGAGCTGGTGAGGATGAGATCGGGCTGACGGTCGATCCAGACCTCCAGCCGTCGCATGAAGGGATACCAGGGCCCTTCCGGGTTCAGGAAGCGGTGATCGATCATCTCCCCGGTGAGGCTGCCCTGGAAATCGAAGATCAGCGGCGTCCGAAGCAGCGCCCGCAGGGCGGTCCCGATGAGGGCGCCCTCATGCAGGTGGGCGTGGATCAGATGCGGGCGCCACCGGAGGGCGGTGATCAGGGCCGTCGCCGAGAGATAGACGTCGAAGGCGATCTTGTGACGGGAGGATCCCACCTCATAGTGGGAGCGCCAGGGCAGGGGCGGGGTGCGCACGATCTCCAACCCGGGCAGGTCACGGCCCTTGTAATACGTCACGATTCGGACCCGGAGGCCCAGGGCCTGGAGCGCCCGGGCTTCCTCCAGGATGCGGACGTGGCATCCGTAGTCGTTGAAGAACGAGGTCGGCGCGATCATCAACACCCGCATCGGGCGTGCCTGTCCTTCTCCGGTGTGGGCCGCGCTTCGCTTTCGAGCCGCCATGGCCGCTCAGCGCTTGCGGGTAGGGCGAAGGCGATGGAGGCCCAGCAAGGCCTCCAACGGGCGGGTCCCCTCGAGAGGGATGGAGGGACCGAGCGGGCTTTCCCGACGGGTCTTCAGCCAGTCGCTTCGGGTTTGGGTAGCCGTCTGGAAAAGGTCCTCCAGCTCTGTGGCGCTTTCGGCGCTGGCCAGGGCGCCCCGCAGCTGACCCAGGGTCTCCAGCAGGCGATCCAGCCAGTAGAGCAGAGCGTCCCGGTTGGCCACCGCGGCCAGCCGCGCGCTGGGGGCGTCCGGGAGGTCGGCGGTGATCCGGGCGAAGCGCGCCCCGACGGCCTGGGGCAGCTCCCGCCGGGTCGGCGCGGCGGACCACAGTGTCAGGAGGGCGGCCCCGAGGAGGGCCGGCAGCTGCTCCAGGGCCGCCATCCAGCCGTCGTGCTCGACAGGGTCCATGAAGAACGGCCGGGCGCCCAGGCGCTGGGCCAGCCCCGCCGCCGCTTCCACCGCCCAGGCGGGCGATTGGGCGGAAGGGGTCAGGCAGAACAGGGCGTCCCGGAAAAGATCGGCCGCGGGCTCCTCCCCCGCGTCCGGCCGAAGGATGGGATGGCCGCCCACGAAGGGCGTGGCAGGGGGGAGATGCTGCCGGGCCCAGGCCATGACCGGCGCCTTCAGCTCAGCGGTGTCCATCACCAGGGCGCCCTCGGCCAGGACCGGGGCGATGGCCTGCAGGGTTCGCTCGATCTCCGCCAGGGGGAGCGTCAGGAGGACCAGGTCGGCTCCTTCGCAGGCCCCCGGCAGGTTCCAGTCCGTGCGGTCCACGGCCCCTCGTCGCAGCGCCTCCCGCGCCTGCGCCGGGTCTGGATCATGGCCCACCCGCTGGGCCTGGGGCACTGCCTCCCGCAGCGCCAGCCCCAGGGAGATCCCGATCTTCCTTAACCCCACGATCGCGATCCGCATGCGGCTCCTGATCTCGCCGAAAGGTTCAATCTTTGTGCCTGCCGCTTCGAGTATACCACCTCTCCTGAGGAGGGAGAGTTTCTCGGAAAAAAACCGGGCGGGTGGAGGCCCACCCGCCCGGGGATGGATGGCGGCTTCCCGCCTTACTGCTCGATGTCGAACTCCTCGATGTTCCACATCTCGGAGTTCGCCGTGGGGTCGACGATGAAGTTCTTCACCTTCGGCGAGGCCACGGCGATCTTCAGCCGCACGAAGAGCGGCAGCGCCGGCAGGTCCTCGCTGAAGATCCGCTGGGCCTCGGCGTGCCACTTCTTCTTCTCGTCGGGATCCAGGGTGCTCAGGGCGCGGTTGCAGGCCTCATCATACGCCGGGTTGCTGTAGCCGGTGTTGTTCTGGCCGCCGGGGTTCTCGTCCGACGGGATCTGATCGGTCTTGTAGAGCTCGCACGGCGGCTCCACACCGGTCACCCAGGCGTATTCCGCCAGATCGAACTTGCGCCCGAAGACCGGGCCGTCCGGCCAGTTGGCGAAGAACTCCCGGGCCGGCTTGTAGTAGAGGTTGACCTCGATCTGGCAGTTATCCTTGAGCTGTTTCTGGATGATCTGGGTGACCTGCTCCCGCAGCCGGTTGCCCGCCGTGGTCCCGTAGGTCACGCTGAACTTCTTGCCGCCCTTGTCCCGGATCCCGTCCCCGTCCGTGTCCTTCCAGCCCGCCTCCTCCAGGAGGGCGCGGCCCTTCTCCGGGTTGAACTCATAGACCGTCACCACATCCTTGGCGTAGAGCGGGTGGATGGAAGGCATGTAGACGGCGGGGGCTTCGCTGCGGCCGAAGAGCACCTTGTCGATGATGGCCTTGCGGTCGATGCAGTAAGCGAAGGCCTGGCGCACCCGCTTGTCCTGGAACACATCGTTGCCGGCCGCGATCTGGTAGCCCGGCGCCGGCTGGATGTTGAAGTCCAGGTGCTCGAAGGCGGTGCCCAGGACGAACTGCGGCTTCAGCAGCCCCTCGGCCTCCGCCTGCTTGAGGAACTCGGCCTGCGCGTCGAAGGCGGCGTCCTGCGTGCCGATGTCGCAGTCGCCGGAGAGCAGCTGGGCCAGCAGCTGGTTGGTGTCCTGCACGATGCGGAAGATCACCGTGTCGATCCGCGGCAGGCCCTCCTTCGCCCGCCAGTAATTGGGGTTCTTCACCACCGTGATGTGATCCCCCGCCACCCACTCCTTCATCATGAAGGCGCCCCAGCCCAGCGGGTTGCGGTTCACATCCGGATCCTCGTTCATCTGGGCCGGGGTCAGTTTGCCATACTTATGCTTGGGCAGCGGAGTCCAGAAGTTGATGAAGTAAGTGGCGTCGATCCAGCCCGGGATCCCCACCCACTGGGTGGTGCGGGCGTCCAGGGCCTTGTATTCAGCGGTGCGCTCGATGGTGAACTTGGAGACCTTGGTCTCGGGGGCCTTGGCCACCTCGAAGGAGAAGACCGAGTCCTCCGCCGTCACCGGCTGGCCATCCGACCACAGGACCCCCTCCTTGATCTTGAAGGTGACCTTCATGACGGGCAGCTTGATGGAGCCGCCCTCAAACGTGCGGTCCTCCGTCTTCCCCGTCTTGGGGTCGACCAGGACCTTCACCGTGACCCCTTTGGTGAGGGTGACCACGTTCCCCGCTGCATCGGCGATGGGGTAGGTGCCTTCCTGGACCTCGACCTCCTCGACCACTGCGTCCCCGTCCTTGATGCTGGGCAGTTTCTCCAGGATGACCGGCTGATAGGCGAAGGTGCGGCTGTCAATGGGGCCATCCATGATCGCTTCGAGGACGTGGGACCTCACCAGCATGGGTTCGGAGTAAATATAGAGACTGGCCGGCTCCTGGGCCATGCAGACCACCAGGGTCTTCGGGGCTGGGGTGGGAGTAGGCGGTGGCGGGGTGGGCTGCGGCGGCTGGGTAGCCGGAGCCGGGGTGGGGGTCGCAGCGGGCGCACACGCTCCGGCCACCAGGGCCAGGAGCATCAAAAAGGCCACGCTCCATCCAAGCTTTTTGGGAACCATCGCTTCTCCTCCTTGCTGAAAATGAGGGGGGGAGCTGCTACCCAGACGACGCGGGGCCAGCGCTCAGTCGAGGCTCTCGGCCTGTCCCTCCTTCATAGCCTGAGGTTACACCCTAAATTATACAAAATGTGCGCCTTCCCGCAAGGCTCTTTTCTTAAATCCGGGGGACCCGGACTTGAGCGTTATCCGGGGCGTCTTCCCCGGACCGGACGGCGTGAAGGATCTCCTCATCGAGGGCTGGGTATGGAGGGAGGGCGTCGCGATCCCGTCGGCCGAGGCGGCCTCCAATCAGGCGTAAGAGATATCCGGTAAAATGGGGCTGGCCGCGGTTGGAAACGCCGTCGTGGAGAGGGAGAGATGCAACGGCCGATTCGCATCCGACCCCGACCCGGAGAGGGCGAGTTACGACCCGGGGAATGGCTTCTTCTGCTGAGCGCCCTGCTCATGGCCACCCTGCTCTGCACAGGGGGCTTTCGATATCTGCAGCGCACCCTCGCCGCGGACCTGAGGGGAGCGCCTACGGCGACGCCCCGACCGACCTGGACGCCCGCTCCCTCGCCGACGCCCACGCCTCCGGAGCCTACCCCTACGCCGACCCTCCCCGCCGCCGTTCAGGTGGGGATCTTCGTGAAAGTGAGCGGCGCCGGCGACCAGGGGCTCAGCTTCCGCAAGGCCCCCGGCCTGCAGGCGGAGCGGATCCGCTTCCTCCCTGAGGGAACGGTGATGCGGGTGATCGGCGGCCCCACAGAGGCGGACGGCCTGACCTGGTGGCAGCTGGAGGATCCCCGCACGGGGGAGCAAGGCTGGGCCGCCGGCGCGTATCTGGTGCCTTCCTACGGACCGTAGGGTGGATCCCGGGTGTGTCCCAATTTTGTCGGGCCTCGCCGCGTTGTAGGACAACTGCTCGCAGTTGTCCTACGATTTTGGGACACACCCTGGATCCCCGCCGCGAAAGCCTGGAGGGGAGGGGATGCCTCATCGGGATGTGAAACGCGCCCCCAGCGCGCTGGGGATTTCCTGGAAGGCCCGCATCCATCCGCGCGCCCCAGGGACGCAGACCATCCGGGTGGTCCTTCAGCTGGCCGGCCCCGCGGCCCTGGAGCAGCTGCTCAACATCGTGGTGGACTGGACGGATGCCTACCTGGCCGGGCACCTGGGGACAGTGGCCCTGGCGGCGGTGGGGCTGAGCGGCCAGGTGATCAACCTGGTGGCCGCCTTCTTCGGCGCCCTGGGGGTGGGCGCGACCGCCCTGGTGGCCCGAGCCGTCGGCGCCCGGGACCCTGAACAGGCCGGCCGGATCACCGTCCAGGCCCTCCTCAGCGCGGGGCTCCTCGGCATCGGCGGGGCCCTTTTCGCCCTTCTGAGCGGACCGGCCCTTTTCCGCGGGCTGGGCGCGGAGCCTGCGGTGGAACATGCCGCGGCCACGTATCTGGGCTGGGTCGCCCTCTCCTTTCCGGCCATGGCCGTGCTCTTCGTGGGGAACGCGGCCCTCCGCGGCGCCGGTGATACCCTCACGCCGATGCGCACCTGGGCTGTGGTGGTTTTCACCAACGCCCTTCTGGCCTGGGCTCTGGTCGGCCCGTGGAGCCCATGGCATGTGGGCGTGGCCGGGCTGGGCATGGCAGCCGCCTGCGCCCGCGCCCTGGGGGCAGGCCTGGTGCTGATCCGTCTGTGGCAAGGCACCTCCGTGCTTCGCCTGCCGCATCGCTGGCCGGGCCTGGAGTGGGGGCTGGTGCGAAGGATCCTGAACGTCGGGTTGCCCGCCGGCCTGGAGCAGCTCCTCCTCCAGCTCGCCCTGCTGCAGCTAACCGGGGTGATCACCGGCCTGGGCACGGCGGCTTACGCCGCCCATCAGGTCGGCCTGCGGGTGATGTCGCTCTCTTTTCTACCCGGATGGGGGTTCGCAGTGGCCGCCTCCACCCTCACCGGTCAGGCCCTCGGGGCCCGGCGGCCGGAGGAGGGGAAACGGGCGGCCCTCGTTGCGCTCCTCCTGGCCCTGGGGCTGATGGGCTCGCTGGGGCTGATCCTGGCCCTCGCCGGGCCGTTGCTCGTCGCGTTGTTCACAGAGGACCCGGCGGTCATCGCCCAGGGCACGGCGGCCCTGCGCATCACCGCGCTGATCCAGCCGGTGATGGCTGTCAGCTTCGTGTTCTCGGGAGCCCTGCGCGGCGCAGGAGACACGCGCTACACGCTGCTGGTCACCGCCGCCTCCATCTGGATGGTTCGGCTCCCGGTCGCGGCGCTCCTCGCCCATGGCCTGGGCTGGGGACTGCCCGGGGCCTGGCTGGGGATGTTCGCCGACTTCGCCGTGCGGGCGCTGCTGTTCGGCTACCGCTTCCGCAGCGGGGCCTGGCAACGCATCCGGGTTTGAAGGAAACCTGCGGGGGTCTGGGATGGATCGGAAAGAGTGGACCTTCCGGGCCATCGGTTATGTGCGGAGCCGCTTCACGGAGTGGACCGAGGCGGACGTGATGCGGCAGGAGGAAAGCGAGCTGGTCCTCGACCCCGAGTTCGTGGAAGGGCTGGAGGGCCTGCAGCCCGGCGATATCCTGATGGTGCTCTACGTCCTGGACCGCGTGAAGGAGCCCCGGCTGAAGGTTCATCCCCGAGGGGATCCAACCAAGCCCATGAAAGGGGTGTTCGCCACCCGTTCCCAGTATCGACCTAACCCCATCGGATTGACCGGCGTGCGGGTGCTGGCCATCGAGGGCAACGTGGTGCGGGTGCGGGGCTTGGATGCCCTGGACGGCTCCCCCATCCTGGACCTCAAGATCGCCTCCGACCTGGATCGTCCACCCGACCCTCCGGAGCCCGCCCCCTGATGCCTCTTCATCGCCCGGACACCGCGCCCGCCTTGTCGGTTTTCCATCAGGGCAACAAGGCCGGCGCGGAGGTTGCCCCGGACGGAGGCCTGCGGCTCCATCGGTGACAGGAGCCGAAAAACCGCCCCGGCCGGGTTTTTGACAGGCCGGCCCCTGAGATTTATAATGCGCCTCGCTAACTTTTAGCCAGGGCAACAATCCGAGCAGGAGCCGGCCTGTGGCGACCCGGGGTTCCCTGAGCGAGGGCCAGCTGGCCCGTGTGGTGCTGGAGACCCTGCATCGGGTGATGCGTCAGATCTGGGCGGAGGTGAAAGGGGAGGCCGGGGAGCTCTTCCCGGCCCAGTCCTATCGCATGCTGGGCATGCTGGCCCAGCGGCCCTACACTCTCACGGAGCTGGCCCGCGCCCAGGCCGTCCGCCCCTCCACGGTCTCCCGCGCCATCCGGACCCTCTCCGAGCAAGGTTGGGTGAGGGTGGAGCGGGATCCCTCGGACCGGCGCCGGGTGTGGATCCGGCTGACTCCCCAGGGGCGACGGGCCCTGCGGCGGCTTCAGGCCCGGGCGGCGGCTCGCCTGGGGCGCCGCCTGCGCCCGCTGGGCCCGGAGGAGCGGGCGCTGCTGGCCCAGGCGATGGCCCTGTTGCAGCGGACCCTCGGGCCGGCGGAGCCCTCTCCGCAGCAGGGGCCGCGGGAAGCCCAGCGCGCTCGCCGTCCCATACCGTGAGGAGGTGGAGGAATGAACGCGATCGAGGCGGAGCGTCTCACCCGACGGTTCGGCGATTTCACGGCCGTGCGGGAGGTCTCCTTCGAGGTCCGGGAAGGGGAGCTCTTCGCTTTCCTGGGCCCGAACGGCGCAGGCAAGACCACCACCATCAACATGCTCTGCACCCTGTTGCGGCCCACCGCCGGGACCGCCCGGGTGGGCGGCCACGACATCGTGCGCGAGCCCCATGCCGTGCGCCGGCGCATCGGGCTGGTCTTCCAGGATCCCAGCCTGGACGATCGCCTGACGGCGTGGCAGAACCTGGCGTTCCACGCCATGCTCTACGACGTCCCCCGACGGATCTTCGAGGAGCGGGCGAAGCGTCTGCTGGAGCTGGTGGACCTCCTGGACCACGCCCACCAGGAGGTGCGCACGTTCTCCGGCGGGATGAAGCGCCGGCTGGAGCTGGCCCGCGGCCTGTTGCATCAGCCGAAGGTCCTCTTCCTGGACGAGCCCACCCTGGGGCTGGATCCCCAGACCCGTCGCCACATCTGGGATTACATCCTCCGCCTGCGGGACACCGAGGGAACCACCGTCTTCTTCACCACGCACTATATGGATGAGGCGGAGCGGGCGGATCGCATCGCCATCATCGACCACGGCCGCATCATCGCCCTGGACACCCCTGACAATCTGAAAGCCATGATCGGCGGGGATGTGATCCTGGTGCGGACCAGCGACGACGCCCGGGCGGTGGAGCGCCTGCGGGAGGCCCTGGGGTTGGATCCCCGGCCCACGGCGGAGGGGGTTCTGGTGGAAGCCCCACGGGGCGATCAGCTGATCCCCCGCCTGCTGGGGGTCCTCCAGAACGGCGCAGAGCCTCCGCTGATCGTCCACAGCATCAGCTTGCGCCGGCCGAGCCTGGAGGATGTCTTCATCAAGCTGACCGGACGCGCCATCCGGGACGAGGAGGCCTCGCCCCTGGAGCGGATGCGCCTGAGCCGTCGACTCTGGGGTCGGAGGTGATCCATGGCTTTTCTCAAAACGGTCTACACCATCTGGTATCGGGATCTCCTGCGGTTCCTGCGGGACCGCGCGCGGATCATCAGCTCCCTGGGGCAGCCCTTGCTGTTCCTGATCGTGTTCGGGAACGGTCTCGCCCCCGCCGTAGCCGCGGGAATGGGCGGGGTGGACTTCCGGGCTTTCCTCTTCCCGGGCATCCTGAGCATGGCTGTGCTGTTCACCGCCGTCTTCTCCGCCGTCTCCATTGTCTGGGATCGGGAGTTCGGCTTCCTGAAGGAGGTGCTGGTGGCCCCGGTCTCGCGGACCGCCGTCGCCCTGGGGAAGGTGGCCGGCGGCAGCACCACCGCCCTGATCCAGGGACTGCTGATCATGCTCCTGGCCCCTCTGGTCGGCGTGCGGTTCACCCTCCCCCAGGTTCTCACCCTGGTGGTGATGATGATCTTGGTGGCGGCTACCATGACCTCCTTCGGCATCCTGATCGCCGCCCGCATGCGGTCGATGGAGGGCTTCCATATGATGATGAACTTCCTGCTGATGCCCATGTTCTTCGTCAGCGGGGCTTTCTTCCCCCTGCGCCAGGTGCCGCTCTGGATGGAGTGGCTGGCCCGCGTGGACCCGGTCACCTACGGGGTGGACGCCATGCGCCAGACGGCGCTGCAGGGCCTGGTTCCGGAGCCGATCCTGCGGATGTTGATCCTCCATCCGCTGGAGGTCAACCTGATCGCCCTCATCGCCTTTTGGGCCCTCTTCCTGATCCCCGCGGTGTGGCTGTTCAGCAAGACCGAATAAGCCCATCCGAAAAGGGGGGACGCAGCGATGCTGCGTCTCCCCTCCTACCGCAACGATGAAGGGGCGTCCCATCTACCTCGAGAACAGAAGGCCCCACACCCAGTCCACCAGGGCATGCACCATCGCCGCCGTGGTCACCTTCCCCGTCTGCAAATATGTCCGCCCGTAGAAGAAGCCCGCCACGGTGGCCAGGACGGCGTAAAGCCCCACCTTCGGGGGGTTGTTCAGATGGGCGAGGCCGAAGAGCAGAGAGGATAGCAGCAGGGTGCGCAGCGGCGGCCATCCCAGGGCCCGCTGCAGGTGGACATGCAGCGCGCCCCGGAAGAGGATCTCCTCCGGAAGGGCGATGAAAAGATAGATGGCCAGCAGGCGGAGGAGGGCCTCCGGCAGGCCCGGATGGGTCGACGCCGGGGTCAGGAAGCCGGTGAGCCACCCGAAGGGGAGGGCGAAGGCCGCGAACCCGGCCAGATGGACCAGGATGGCGAGGAGATCCCGCCCCGTCCAGCGGAAGGTCAACCCCAGATCGGGGAAGCGCCCGCTCAGGAGCATCAGCCACAGGAACAGCGGGATGGCCGCGAGGTGGAAATACGAGGGTCCACCGCGCAGCAGGGGCAGCGCCGGGAGGCGGTCGAACTCCACGGCATACCACACAAACAGGATCGCGCCGAAGTAGAGCAGATGGGCCCGCGGGCGGGCCGCGGCGGGCCATCCGAGGATCAGCGGGAGGGGCCAGAGCCCGGCCCCGATCCGAAAGGCCCAGCCCACCGGATCCCCGGGGAGGGGACCGGGGATCAGGATCAGGGCCAGGGTGCCCAGGACCACCAGGGCGGGGATCGGACCCCAGGCGGCCCGGTTGTGGAGGACGAGGGCCACCGGCCAGACCAGGAAGGCCAAACCCCCGAGAAGGGCCCATGGATCCGTAGGAAGCCCGCGCAGGATCTCCAACAGGCCGCCGGCGAACCAGAGCGCGAAGGGAATCCCGTAAACCCGCCGGAGGTCCTCGCCGGCCCAGCGCCGCGCGGCCTCGACGGGCAGGAAGGCGCTCCCCATATAGGCTGCCATCAGCAGTGCGAAGACCGCCAGGGCAGGAAGTCCCTGTCCGGCTCCTTCTTGGGAGAGGGCCTGCCATCCGAAGCCGAGGACTGCCAGGATCCAGATCCCCAGCGCCGGCCACTCCCGGGCCAGGGTCTCCGAAACCCGCGTCACCGGAGGGGTTCCGCTCGATGCCCGCATCATCCGGGCTCTCCGGAAGAGGATCCACGCCGCATGGAAGCGCTCTCCTCGCTCAATCTAATGTCTCCGGATCCTGCGCGCAATCCTCCATCTTCCTGTAGGAAGGCCTTTCGCCCCGAACCTCCGTCTTCGAGGATGCAAGGGTTGCGGCGGAAGCCGCTCCGGCAACTCCCAACCTCCGGTTTTCGATGACGCAAGGGTCGCGGCTGAAGCCGCTCCTACATCGATTGATTTTCCCGCAGGAGGGGCTTTCGCCCCGAACCTCTCGTCTTCGATGACGCAAGGATCGCGGCGAGGGTCGCTCCGACAATGAGGGGAGCCGTCCACGAATCCCATCCACGAATGCGGCCTTCGGAGCCTCCGCTTATCCCTCATTCGTGGACGGCTTTTCTCCATCGCCACAATCGGTCGCGGCGAAAGCCGCTCCGACAACCTCAATCTTTGACAGGAAGGGCTTTCGCCCCGAACCTCCGTCTTCGATGACGCAGGGGTCGCGGCTGAAGCCGCTCCTACAAAAGGCGGTTTTTTGGTAGGAGGGGCTTTAGCCCCGAACTTTCCATCTTCGATGGCGCGGAGGTCATGGCTGCAGGAGAGGCTTTCACCCAGAGCCTCGGTCTTTGATGGCATAAGGGTCGCGGCTGAAGCCGCTCCTACAACAAGCATGTGGATGCCGAAATGAATTTCGGCCTACACATCCTGTAGGAGGGGCTTTCGTCCCGAACCCTTCGTCTTCGAGGCTGCAAGGTCGCGGCGGAATCTGCTCCTGCGCTCCAAACCCCGATTTCCCCACAAGGGAACCCCTGGATGGGCCCGGAGGCCCCACCCTCTATCCAGGTCCGGCCTCAGACAGGGGAGGGTTGCAAGCTCCTTCGGATTGCAATAAAATTTGCTTTGCTCTTTTTTATTCTGCAGATTTGTGAACATTCTGCAGGTGGTGTGGGATGAGGGATTCCGGGGGGTTCGGGTGGATGCGCTGGGGGGTGCCGGCGCTGTTGATCCTGCTGGGGGCGATCCTGCTGGCCCTGATCGGGATCGCGGTTGGGGTGGTGGCGGGCTGGATCCCGTGGGTGTAGTGGGGCGGGGCGCCGGGCGATGGCGGGAGGCTTGCGCCAACTTCTCCGGAAGGGAGGCCGGTGATGTCGGTGCATCAGATCCTTCCCTTTCTCTCCACCGCGGTGATGGCCGCCTTCGTGGCGGCGGTGTTCCGGCGGTATGCAGAGCGGCGTGGGACGCATCTTCTGCTCTGGGGCATCGGGCTGACCATGTTCGGGCTGGGCAGCTTCGCTGAGGCGTATCTGGCCGTGGGCTGGAACCCATGGATCTTCCGGGCCTGGTATCTCTTCGGCGCGGCGCTGAACGCCGCCTGGCTGGGCCAGGGGACGGTTTATCTGCTGGTCCGTCGGCGGGAGGTCGCCCACGCGTTGCTGGCGGTCCTGATCTTAGGGAGCCTCTTCGCCGGATATCTGATGCTGACCACCCCCTTGGATTCTTCCGCTTACACCCCTGCTCGTCCCATCAGCGAGCAGTATCGCGCGATCATGCCTTCGCGGGCGCCGGTTCGCCTGACCACGCCCTTTTTTAACGTCTACGGTCTGATCACCCTGGTGGGGGGTGCGCTCTACTCGGCGTATCTGTTGTGGCGCCGGCAGACGTTCCCCCAGCGGGTGGTCGGGAACATCCTGATCGCCGCAGGCGCCCTCTTGGTGGCGGCGGCGAGCACCCTGACCCGCCTGGGGGCCGGGCAGTATCTGTATCTGGGGGAGCTGCTGGCGGCCACGTTGATGTTCGCCGGCTTCCTCCTGGCCACCCAGCGTCCGGCTGTGTCGACCGCCCTCCAGGAGGCTGGCCGCTGAAAGAGCCCTCTCGAAGATCCCGTCCGCCCTTTGCGGGGGCCATGCGCTGTCCGGAAACCCCGGGGTGCTCGAGTTAAAATGGAGCCACATCCCGGAGGTGGGGAGTGAGGACCTCATGGCGGAAGGATCGATGTGGCGCGGCATCATCCATGCGTATCGCCCGTTTCTGCGCGTGGCCCCGATCGATCCCATCACCCTCCACGAAGGCAACACCCCGCTCGTGCCCGCTCCCCGTCTGGCGCAGGCCATCGGCTTTCCCGGTTCCCTCTATCTGAAATACGAAGGCCTGAACCCCACGGGCTCTTTCAAGGACCGGGGGATGACCACGGCGCTGACCCAGGCGGTGGCGGAGGGCGCTCGGGCGGTGATCTGCGCCAGCACGGGGAACACCGCCGCCTCGGCGGCCGCTTATGCCGCCCGCGCCGGCCTGCGGGCCATCGTCCTGGTCCCGGCTGGGAAGATCGCCCTGGGCAAGCTGGCGGCGGCGATGGCCTACGGCGCGACCGTCCTGGCTGTGGAGGGGAACTTCGATGCGGCGCTGGCGCTGGTCCGGCGCGCCGTGGAGGTCTATCCCATCGCCCTGGTGAACTCCCTGAACCCCTACCGGTTGGAAGGTCAGCAGACCGCTGCCTTCGAGATCTGCGATCAGCTGGGCCGGGCGCCCGACTGGCTGGCGATCCCGGTGGGGAACGCCGGGAACATCACCGCCTACTGGAAGGGGTTTTGCGCTTACCATCAGGCCGGCCGCATCGCCGCCTTGCCGCATCTGCTGGGCGTCCAGGCGGAGGGGGCGGCGCCGCTGGTGCGGGGCCATCCCATCGATCAGCCGGAGACGGTGGCCACGGCGATCCGCATCGGGCGGCCGGCCCGCGGACCTGAGGCGGCGCAGGCCGTCCGGGAGTCCGGCGGGCGGTTCCTCGCGGTCCCGGATGAGGAGATCCTGGAGGCGTGGCGGATGCTGGCGGCCCTGGAGGGCCTTTTCGTGGAGCCGGCCTCAGCCGCCGCGGTGGCCGGGCTGCGCCGGGCGCTGGCCGAGGGGCTGATCCCGCGCCGGGAGGAGCTCCAGGTGGTGGCGGTGCTGACCGGCCACGGCCTGAAGGATCCCGAGATCGCCATGCGGGTCCTCCCGGTGCCCGTCCAGGTCCCGGCGGACTGGGAGGCCTTCCGTCGGACCCTGGAGCCGTTGCTGGAGCGCCCGCCTGAGCCCCGGGCGGAAACCGAAGCGCCCCTCCCTCGCCCGAGCGTTCCCTGAGCCGTTCGTTCCCTCGTTTGATTCCGGTCCGGAGGTGAACGGATGAGCCGCTTGCCGGAAGCGGTGGAAGCCTTGCTGGAGGCCGCCCTGGTGGCGGAGTTCACAGTGCTGGATGGTCGGAACCGTCCCGTGGTCCATCCCATGCTCCCCCTTTACGTCGGGGATGGACGGATCTATCTCACCTCCAGTGTGCTGTTCTCCCGCAAGCTCTTTCACATCCGGCGGAACCCACGGGTGGCTCTGAGCATCACGGACCCCGTGGCGGCGCCGGTGGCGCGCTGGGGGGCGGTGACGATCCAGGGGGAGGCCACGATCGATGACGCGGACCCCCACTCTGGATGGCTGTGGTTGTTGCCGGCCTGGGCGCGGAAGGAGCCGGATATCCCTCGCCTCGTGAAAAACCGGTGGATGCTCCCGCTGTTCTGGGAGCGCGCGGTGATCGCCATCACCCCTCGCCGGATCTTCCACTGGCCCCCCGGTGGGGTGGGGGAGCCGGTTGTTTACGATCTCTCGGAGGGTGGCTGAGATGTCCCAGCCTGCGATGCGCGAGATCCTGGCGGAGGCGCAGCGGCGGACGGCGGAGCATCCCTTCGCCGTCCTGGTTTGGGTGGACGAGGCGGGCTACCCGATGCATCGCCCGGGGCCTTTTGAGGTGGAGGAGGATGGGATCCGGTTGCGGATCTCCGATGAGCCCCTGCCACCGGATGGTGCCCCGGTCGCGGTGATCCTGAGCCGGATCCGGCCGCGGCCTCAGGGAGGCTACGAGGGGCGACGATACTGGACCTTCCACGGTTCTGCACACCGTCGAGCCGATGGCGTGGCCGTGCGGCCCCATCGGGTCTCCGGATGGCGGGAGGATGAGCGGCCGTTCCTGGCGTTGTGCGAGGGGGCAGTGCCGCAAGCGCAGCGCTATTTCGCCTTTCTGAGCCGGATCCACGGCCGTCCGATCCGTCCGCGCCTGCCGCTTGTCGGGCTGCTCCTCCGGGCGACGCGAGCGCCGTTCCTGACGGCCACCGTGATCCCGGTGCTCCTGGGGGCGGCGGTGGCCTTCTACGAGGGGTCCTTCTCGTTGCCCTGGCTGGTCCTCACCCTGGCCGCCGCGGCATTGGTGCACCTGGGGCTCAACGTGTGCAACGACATCTTCGACGCGCTCTCCGGGGCGGACGCGGTCAACCCGAGCCCTACGCCGTTCAGCGGCGGCTCGCGGGTGATCCAATATGGCCTCCTGGGGATCCGGGAGATGGCCCTCCTGTGCGCAGCCCTGTATGGAGGTGGAGCTCTCCTCGGCCTGTTGATGGTGATCTTCCGCGCCGGGGTGCCGCTTCTCGTTCTGGGGGCCTTGGGCCTTCTGCTCAGCATCGCGTATACGGCCCCTCCGCTGCGGCTGGCCTATCGGGGGCTGGGGGAGCTGGCGGTGGCCTTGGGCTTCGGCCCCCTGATGACCATAGGCGCCTATATGGTCCAGACCGGCCGCATCGGGTGGCCCCCCCTGATCGCCTCCGTGCCCGTCGCCCTCCTGATCGCGCTGGTGCTTTATGTCAACGAGGTGCCGGACCGGGCGGGGGATGCGGCGGCTGGGAAGCGCACTTTGGCCGTTCGCCTCTCCGGGCGATGGCGGGCAAGGATCTACGGGATCGGGGTGGCGGCTGCTTATCTCTTTGTCGGGATCGCGGTGATCCTGAGGTGGATGCCCCCCTGGGCCGTCGCGGTCGGAGTGACCCTCCCTATGGCCGTCTCCGTCGGCCGTTCCCTTGCCCGTTTCGCCGAGCAGCCTTACGCCCTGATCCCGGCGATGGCCACACAGATCCGTCTGCATCTTTACGCCGGGCTGTTGCTCACCGCCAGCTATCTGGTGAGCCGATGGCTGGGGCCTGGAGGATCCTGAGCCCGGGCGGGGGCGAACCCAGAGATGAGGTGGAACGCGCATGGCCGAGGTGCAGATCAAGTGGGTGGAGAAGCGCCAGTTTGTGGGGATCGACAGCACGCGGCACAGCGTGGTGATCTCCGGCACCGGGCCGGAGGACGGGGTGGGGATGAAGCCGGCGGAGCTGTTGCTGATCGCCCTGGGGGCGTGCTCCGCCTTCGACGTGTTAGACATCCTGGAGAAGAAACGGCAGAAGGTCACCGGCCTGGAGGTCCGGGTGCACGGCGAGCAGGATCCGGAGCCGCCGTGGGCCTTCCGTCGCATCCACGTGACGTATCGGGTCCGGGGCCGCGGGCTCTCCTCGAAGGCGGTGGAGGACGCAGTGCGCCTTTCGGAGGAGAAATACTGCTCCGTCAGCGCTACGGTCCGCGGGGTGGCCGCGCTCACCCACACCATCGAGCTCGTGGAGGAAGAGGGATGAGGCTCCACATCCCGAAGGCTCTCCCAATGGAAGGTGCGGACCTTCTGAGATCTCCGGCGCGTGAGGTCGGACATGCCCTGCGTTAGCGTGCGCGAACTCAAGGAACAGCTCAGCCGGATCTTGCGGGATGTGCGGGAGGGAGGGGAGGAGTATCTGGTCACATACCGTGGCCGCGTGGTGGCGCGCATCTCGCCCGTTGTGCCACCGGAGCGGCGGGTGGGGATGAAAAAGGTGCGGAAGGTGCTACGCGACCTGGATCGGCTGGCCGCGGAGATCGGCAAAAAGTGGCCAACGGGCGTGTCCGCGGTCGAGGCGGTTCGGGGAGAGCGAAGGGATTTCTGACGGTGTCCCTCTCATCCCCTCCAAGCAGCCGGGGGCCCGGCGATCTTTGCCGGGCCCCCGGCCCTTAGGGGGTGCGCGCTTCCGGAATCCGGGGCGCCGGTGTATGGAGCGGGTTATCGGCCGCCTGGTATTTCCTCCAATTTTAATAGAGGGGCACGTTGGGGTCAACTTCCCGCGACCAGGCGTTGATGCCCCCCCGCAGGTTGCGGACCCGCAGGCCGGCCGCCTGCATGATCCGGGCCGCCTGGGCGCTGCGCGCCCCCGTCTTGCAGTAGACCACGTATTCCCGGGTCGGGTCCAGCCGGTTCAGGTGCGCCGGCAGCTCGCGAAGCGGGATGAGGATGGCCCCCTCCAGGCGGCAGATCTCCCACTCGTGGGGCTCCCGCACGTCCAGCAGCACGATCCCCCGGCCGTCCCGCTCCAGCATGGCCTTGAGCTCCTGCGGGGTGATGTCGAACTCCGTGCGCACCTCATGCTCATGGATGGGCACGCCGCAGAAGGCCTCGTAGTCGATCAGCTCCCGGATGGTGGGGTTCTCCCCGCAGACGGGGCAGGCCGGGTTCTTGCGCAGCTTGAGCTCCCGGAAGCGCATGCTCAGGGCATCGTAAAGCAGCAACCGGCCGATCAGCGGCTCGCCCTGGCCGATGATCAGCTTGATGGCTTCGGTGGCCTGGATGGCTCCGATCACCCCGGGCAGCACGCCGAAGACCCCGCCCTCGGCGCAGGAGGGCACCAGGCCGGGCGGCGGGGGCTCCGGGTAAAGGCAGCGATAGCAGGGCCCCACCCGGGCGTCGAAGACGGTGGCCTGCCCCTCGAACCGGAAGATGCTGCCGTAGACCAGGGGCTTCCCCAGGAACACGCAGGCGTCGTTGACCAGGTAGCGGGTGGGGAAGTTGTCCGTGCCGTCGATGATGATGTCGTAGTCTTTGAGGATCTCCAGGGCGTTGGCGCTGGTCAGCACCGTCTCGTGGGTCTCCACCGTGATGTCCGGGTTGAGGTCCAGCAGACGCGCCTTCGCCGAGGCCAGCTTGGGCTTGCCCACCCAGGAGGTGCCGTGCAGGATCTGGCGCTGCAGGTTGCTCTCGTCGACCACGTCGAAATCCACCAGACCGATTCGCCCCACCCCGGCGGCGGCCAGGTAGAGGGCGGCGGGGGAGCCCAGCCCGCCCGCCCCGATGATGAGGACGCTGGCGGCCTTCAGTTTCTTCTGGCCGGTCAGGCCCACCTCCGGCATCAGGAGATGCCGGCTGTAGCGGCGGATCTCCTCGTTCGTCAGGATGACCTCGTTCACGTTCTGCATCCGAACCTCCCGAAAGGGGAAGGATAACCGTCAGGAAAGCGGGGTGGATCCCTCGAGCTTCCTCTGAAGCTGGAGCCACTGCCGGCGCAGCGTCTCCGCCGTCGCCACCCCGTTGTTGACCGCCCGCACCGTCCCGGAGGCGTCCACCCACATGGTGGTCGGCACTGTCCAGACCCGGTAGCGGGTTGCAGCCTCCGGCTCCGCGGTGACGTCCACCGCTCGCACCCGCACGGCCTCCCGCCACTCCGCCGCAAGGGTCTCGAGGATCGGCGTCTGGATCAGACGGCACGGGCCGCAGGAGGGCGTGTAGAAATACAGGAGGGTCAGCGGACCCTCCAGGTCCTCCGCTCGTGGCCGGGCCAGCCGGCGCTGGGCGCAGGCGATCAGGCACCAGGCCAGCCAGAGGCCCAGCAGCACCCCAAGGGCCATCAGGGCCCGCTCGATCATCCCTCCACCTCCCGACGTTCGATGGGCCGGGCGGTGAAGCCGGGGACGCCCAAGCGGCTCAGCTGGTAATACACGAAACAGCCGGCGCAGAACCCGAAGAAGAGGTTCAGGGCGGCCAGGACGATCACCAGCCAGGCCAGGGCCCAGCCGATTGGGGTGTAGCCCAGGAAAAGAGCCGCCGCCCCCAGGGCCAGGAAGGTCCCGCCCAGCCCCTGGGCGAACCGGTGGGGCTCCGGGTTGTCCGTCAGCACCCGGGGCCGCAGCCACCCCCGCGGCTTCAGAATCCGAAAGTAGATCTGCTGGAACAGGGCGGCCGCGGGGAAGGCGGTTCCCACCAGCATCACGAGGGCCACGAAGGCCACCAGCGCCGGCAGGTTGAACACGAAGGCCAGCAGGTTCAGGGTGATGATGCTGGCCTGATTGAACTTCAACGCCGTGTGATCCACCCGTCGTTCCACCATCTCCCACCTCCATCGGCGATCCGGTGCCGGTTCAGGACCCGGGCGACCTTCCGCCGGCGATGGAGGGCACGATGCTGAGGGTCTGCCCATCCGGGATCGGGGTCTCCTCCCCCTGCAGATAGCGGACGTCCTCATCGCCCAGGTAAAGATTCACGAAGGAGCGCAGGCGCCCCTCTTCGTTGAACAGGTGCCGCTTGAGCTCCGGAAACTGGTCCGTCAGCGCCCGCAGGGCTTCCCCCACCGTGCGGGCCTCCACGGTCACCACTTTCTCCCCGCGGGTGTAGACGCGCAGCGGGGTTGGGATCAGGATCTGCACCGCCATCGGTTTCACCTCCCGACGAAGGATGGAGGATCAGGTCCACCGCTTGCGGCTCCGGCCGCTGCGGCAGGTTTCCGCTCAGCCCGTGACCTCCAGGGGTCGCTCGACGAAGGCGGAGCGATCCTCCTGGAGCTCCCAGACTCGCCAGTCGACGGCCCGGCCGTCCTCCACCGAGACGATCAGGTAGGCATACCAGGGCCAGGCGTGCTCTCGATCGAAGGCGGAGGGCCGGGCCGGGTGATCCGGGTGGGAATGGAAGAACCCGATGATCTCCAGCCCCGCCGCCGCGGCGGCCCGCTCCGCCGCCCGCACCTCCTCCGGCGGGATCAGGAAGCGATGGGTCTGCTCCGCCGGGTTCTCCCAGCGGTTGTCGACCAGCCGCAGGTCCTCCACGACCTTGATCCCGTCGACCTCCCGGCCCAGGAGGATCCCGCAAGCTTCCGCCGGATAGCCCGCTTCGACATGGGCCCGAATCCGGTCCCGCTGTGAGACGGACAGCCGCAACGTCATCGATGACCTCCCGGAGGATCGGCCTCGAACCAGAAGGGCTCGCTGAGATACTTGTATCCGGCGTCCGGGAACAGGGTCACCACCACCCCCTCCCGCAGGCGGGCGGCGACCTTGAGGGCGGCCGCCATCGCCGCCCCGGCGGAGATGCCCACGAACAGGCCCTCCTCCCGGGCCAGCCGCCGCGCCATCGCGTAGGCCTCCTCGGTGGAGACCGTCAGGAGCTCATCCAGGAGCTCCGGGTCGTAAATGCCCGGACGGATCGCGGTTTCCATGTGTTTGAGCCCCTCCAGGCCGTGGAAGGGCCCGTCGGGTTGCACGCCGATCAGGCGGATCTCCGGGTTCTGTTCTTTCAGGTAGCGGCCCACCCCCATCATCGTCCCGCTGGTCCCCAGGCCGGCGACGAAGTGGGTGATCCGCCCCTCCGTCTGAGCCCAGATCTCCGGCCCCGTGGTGCGGTAGTGGGCCTTCCAGTTGGCCGGGTTGTTGTATTGATCGGCGTAGAAATACCGCTCGGGGTCGGCCTCGTAGCGACGGCGGGCCTCCAGGATCGCCCCATCGGTCCCCTCCAGGGGATCCGTGAGGATGAGCTCGGCGCCGTAGGCCCGCAGGATGCGCAGCCGCTCGGGGCTGGCGTTGGCCGGGATGCAAAGGGTGACCGGGTAACCCCGGGCGGCCCCCAGCATCGCGTAGGCGATCCCCATGTTGCCGGAGGTGGCGTCCAGGATGACCTTGCCCGGCCGCAGCCGGCCCTCCCGCTCCGCCGTCAGGATGATCTCCCGCGCCGGGCGATCCTTCACGGATCCCCCCGGGTTATACCATTCCGCCTTGGCGTAGATCTCCACCGGCGCGAGCGGCGCCGTAATGCGCCGGAACCGGATCAGCGGCGTGTGGCCAATGAGCTCGAACAGATCTTTCGCTTCCACCACCCGGGCTCGGGCGATCGTGGGCACCATCGACCCCCCCTTGATCCTGTGGCAAATAAAAAGGACCAACACGATTCGGCGGGCCGGGAACGGGCCAGCGACCTCGACACCCTCAGGGCGCGGGGGCGTTGGCCACCCACCGATCGGTTGGTCCGCGATCAGGCGGGAAAAGGGCTCTCGCGGAGCCCTCATCCCGGGCGGGTGGCGTTAACGCCCCCGCCCAGGACAGATGCAATGCACGGGCTTCATGCCGGTTCGCATTTTGGGTCCACCGGATCAGCGTTTCTTTTACATCTTACGGAGCGCCCTGGTTGTTGTCAAATTTGGGGTGTTGTCGAGGCCTGTCACCGTTGACGGGATAGGCGGGAGAAGCCATCCTAAACCGGCGAGGCCGTTCGGGCGATTCGAAGAGCTGTCGCGAGGAAGCGACATATGGCGCGCATCCGTCGATGGGTCTTCGCCGGGGTTTTGCTGCTGGTCCTCTGGCTGCTCGGGGCCCGGCCTCCCGAAGCCGTCCTCCTTCGTCCGATGGCGGGGACGCCCTCGCCGGCGCTCCCTACTCTCACACCGTCCGCTGTTCCCACCGCCTCGCCTCCGACGCCGGGCTCGCGTTACGGGCTGGCCATCGTGGACTTCCGGCTGCATCCGGACGGACCGCTCTACGCCGGGGATCGGCTCAGCTTCGAGGTGGAGGTCCGGAACGTCGGCCGCGCCTCCCTTGCGGGAGGCCGGGTGGAGATCCGGCGCGGGGGACCGGAGGGCGAGGAGATCCTGGCGGAGGCCGCGTTGCCCGAGCTGGCGCCCGGCGCCTCCCATCGTGTGGCGTGGACCTGGGTCTGGCAGGCCCCCGGGTCAGGGACTTTCCCTCTGATTGGGATCGCCCGGGGCGAGGGCGCGGGCGGCGCGACGGAGGCCCGGTGGGCGCAGCTGGTGACCCTGGGCCCACAAGAGGCGCTCCCGGAGACGGAGCGCCGGGCCCGCTGGGCTCAGGCCCGCAGCCGGTGTTGCACCCACGTCTACCTCACGGGCACGGCGGCGGAGGCGGACCTCGCGCGGTTGATGGCGTGGGCAGATGAGGCGGAGGCGACGGTGCGGGCTCGCATGGGCCTTTCCACCCCGCTTCCCATCTACGTGGTCTGGATCCCCCGCCTCCTGGGACACGGCGGGTTCGCTGTGGGAGATAGCTTGATCCTGACCTACCCGGTGGCGGATCGCCTGCCGGTGGATCTCCCCACCATCCTGCGTCACGAAATGGTCCACCGGATGACATGCGCGTGGATCGGCCGCGAGGACTGTGTGGGGCATCTCCCGGCGCTGATCACGGAGGGGCTGGCGGTCTTCATCGCCGGGGGGCATTACCGTCCGGAGCCGCTGACCCAACGGGCCGCAGCCCTTCTCCGGATGGGCGGCTGGATCCCGCTGGAGGAGCTGGTCGAGGACTTTTATGCCCATCCTCACGAGATCGGTTACCTGGAAGCGGGCGCCTTCGTGGAGGAGCTGGTCCGGAAGGGCGGATGGCCCCGCTTCCTGGACTTCCTCCGATCCCTGGAACGCCGGCCCGGGGAGTCCGATCGAACCGTCCTTGACCGGGCCCTCCGGGATGTCTATCATCAAGATATCCGGGGGATCGAATCCCGCTGGCGGGAGGCCCTGGAGCGACTGTCGCCGGATCCGGAGCAGGCGGCAGACCTGCGATTCGTGTGGACCTTCTTCGAGGCCTTGCGAGCCTACCAGCGAACCTACGATCCCTCGGCGTATTTCCTGAAGGCGTGGCTGCCGGACTGGCGTCAGGCGGTCCGCGAGGGGATCGTGGCGGATTTCATGCGGGCGCCGGATTCCCCGGAAGGGAGGCGGGCGTGGCAGGACCTGCAGGCGGCGCGGGCGCAGGCGGCCCGCGGCGATATCGCGGCGGCGCTCGCTGCCCTCCAGGCGCTCTGCCGGGCCCTGGGTTGCTCCGACGTTGCCGAGCCCGTTCCGGAGCGTCCGGGCCTTCCGGTCCCAGACGGACGGGCGAAAGGGTAGAAGGCGATGCGCGCGGCGTATGGGGGCTGGTATAGAGGCGCCCCGCTCTCCGGCCTGGTGCTCGCGCTGCCGCCGCGCGGCCGCGGGCGGCGGGAACCGCTCTACGCTGTCCTGACCGTGCACGGGGATCCGGGGACGCTCCCCTTCGAAGAGATCGCCCGGTGTTTGCGGGACGCCTTCGATCGGCAGGCCGGCAGCCTGACCGGCGCGCTCCGGGAGGCCGTGCTGGCTTTCCATCGCTGGCTTCTGGAGCAAAACCGGAACGCGCCGCCCGGGGAGCGCTGGGAGGTCGGCCTGACCCTCCTGGCGTTGCGGGAGGAGACGGCCTTCCTGGTGCAGGCCGGCCCGGCCTGGGCGGCCCATGTGACCCGGGAGGGCGTTCGTGTGTTCGCCCCGGAAGGGGAGCCGCCGGCCACCCTGGGAGCCGCCCGGGCGGTCTCGCTCCATTATGGGATGGCCTCCCTTCGCCCGGAGGATCGTTTGATCGTGACGGATGGGGTCACGGGCCCTCTGCTGGACCCCGGGGCGTTGATCCCCCTCACGCGCATTCAGAACCTGCCTCTGATCCTGGAGGCCATCGAGGCTCAGGTGGCCCGCACGGTGGAGCATCCGGTGGCCTTCCTGATCATGGCAGGGGAGCCCGGCCGGGCCGCCGCCGTTTCCCGGCCTCGTCCTCCAGAGCCGGCCCCGGTGGCTTCGACGCCCGCTTCCCCTGCGCTTCCTCCGACGGTTCAGACCGCTCGAGGCGGGCGCTGGAGGCTCCCGCGACCGCCGGGCATCCGGTTGCCCTTTTCTGTTCCCCGGGTTCGGTGGCGGGGATGGCCGCGGGTCTCGCTCCCGGCTTCCCCGGGATGGGTGCGGACGCTGGCGATGGCCCTCCCCTGGCTGCTCCTTCTCCTCACACTGGGGGTTTACATTCACCAGCGGAGCATCCTGATCGCCAGCCGGTTGCTGGCCCAGGCGCGGGCCGAGGCGGAGCGGGGGGCGCAGGCTCAGGCGCCCGGAGAGGCGCGCCGGCACTGGGAGGCCGCCCGGGATCTCGCGCAGGCCGCTCAGGGATATGCTTCGCTGCCGGAGGCGGCGGCGCTGCAGGCTACCGCTCAGGCGCGGCTGGATCAGCTGGATCAGGCGGTGCAACCCCTCCATCCAACCCACCTCGTCACCCTTCCCTCCGGCCGTCTGCGCCGGATGATCCTGCGGGACGTGGAGCTTTACCTGCTGGATCGGGAGGGGCGTTGCCGGGCGGAGGCTCCCCATCGCGGCGGGTGCGTGCTCTGGCTGGGCTACGATGAGATCCATCGGGGGCTGCTGAACGAATCCCCGCGGGAGCTGCTGTGGAGCGGGATGATCCTCCAGGGCTATCCCGTGAAGGACCTGCTCGACCTGGCCTGGGTGGAGGCGGCGGGGGAGCGCACGGCCGGCGGGCTGATCGTCCTCCACGCCCAGGGCCTGGCGGAGAGCCGGAACCAGAGCCCGCGCTGGGTGGCCAGCCGCCTGACCCCGCCGGCGGATGGGTTGTTGCGCGCCTATCAGGGCAACCTCTACGTGCTGGATCGCGGGAACGGTCAGATCTGGCGGCTGCGTCCGGCAGGGGAGGATTACTCCCGGGAGCCCGAGCCGTATCTGTCATCGCCCCGCTCAGACCTGAGCGAAGCGGTGGATTTCCTGGTTTACCAGAACGTCTACGTCCTGTATCGGGACGGGCGGATGCGGATGTTCGTGAGGGGGCAAGAGGACGAAGGGTTCCCGCTGCGGGAGCGGCCTTCCCCGGCGCTGCCGAGCCCGGTGCGCCAGCCGATCGGTCTGCTGATGGATGCCACGGCCCCGCGCCCATGGCTTTACATCCTGGAGCCGGATCGCCTGATCCAGCTCGGCCTGCGGGGCGATTTCGTCCGACAGATTCGGGGGGAGAAACTGCAGGATGTGATCGCCGCTGCCGTCGACGAGCGGCGGCACCGGCTCTTCTTCCTGCGCGGCGATGGGTCCCTGTGGGTGGCGGATCTCCCGCCGGTGGAGTAAGCGCTCGGATGCCGTTGATCGCTGGACGGAGGTGAACCGATGCGGTCGTTGGGGTTCATCGGTCTGGGGCGCATGGGAACTCCCATGGCGCGTCGTCTGCTTCAAGCCGGGCACCGGCTCACGGTTCACAACCGCACCCGGTCGAAGGCGGAGGCGCTGGTGGCCGAGGGAGCGCAGTGGGCGGATTCCCCTCGTGCGGTCGCGCAGGCCAGCGAGGTGGTTTTCATGATGTTGGCGGATTCCCAGGCCAGCGAGGCCGTGCTGACGGGACCGGAGGGGGTGCTGGCGGGTGCCCGGGAGGGACTGATCGTGGTGGATATGAGCACCATCGCGCCTGCGGTTTCCCGGCGCCTCGCTGAGCAAGCGGCGCGTCAAGGGGTGACGATGCTGGACGCGCCGGTATCCGGCAGCGTGGGCCCGGCGACGGAGGGAACGCTCACGATCTTCGTGGGAGGGCCTCGGGAAGCCTTCGAGGCGGTCCGGGATCTGCTCGGGATCCTGGGGCGGGATATCCATTACGTGGGGGAGAACGGGATGGGGTGCGCAGTGAAGCTGGCCGTGAACCTCATCCTCGGCGTCTCGATCCAGGCGCTGGGGGAGGCCTTCGCCCTGGGGGCCCGGGCAGGGATCCCGCCGGCCCGGTTGTGGGAGATCCTGTCGGATCTGGCGGTGATCTCTCCATCGCTTCGCAACAAGGGTGGGAAGATCGTCCAGGGGGATTTCGCGCCCTCTTTCGCCCTCCGGCTGATGGAGAAAGACCTGGGCCTGATCGTCGAGTTCGGCCGCCAGGTGGGTGCCTCGACGCCTCTGGCCGCCGTCGCCCAGCAGACGTTCCTGGCGGCCCGGGAGCACGGATGGGCGGAGGCGGATTACTCCGCCATCGCGGCATGGTTGCTGGATCAGCGGCCGCTGAATGCGGGATGATCCGTCGCCTCCGAATCCTGGCCGGGAAGGCAGGTCGGAGATGTGGGAGTCGGATCCACAAGCCCGATGGATCTCGCCGGAGGAGGCCGGGCTGACCGAGCGGGAGCAGGAGATCCTCCGCCTGGTGGCGCAGGGCCTGGCCAACAAGGAGATCGCTTACCGGCTCGGCATCAGCCAGAACACGGTGAAGGTCCACCTCCGGAACATCTTCTCCAAGACCAACCTCCAGTCCCGGACCGAGGCGGCGATGTATGCGGTCCGCTTCGGCCTGGCCGACATCCGCCCCTCGCTTCCGGAGGCGGTGGAGGCTCCCGCAAGCGCCCTCCCCGAGGCGCTTTCCTCCGGGGAGGCCGTCGCCGGGCCGGAGGAGCCCGCAACGCTCCCGGAGCCGATCCCGGCGGAGCCGGCGGGATCGGCCTTCGTGGTTTTCCCGCTCTGGAAGGCGGCGGTGCTGATGGTCGGGATGATCATGGGGATCCTCTGGGCGCTGACGCCCATCCCGGCCCGGACGGAGGCCCCGGCGGTGAGCTTCGCAGGGGATCAGCCGGGCCAGGGGGTGGAGCGCGCCGGGACCCTCCCCCGCTGGAAGCTGGTGAGCCAGATGCCGGCCCCCCGGGCGCGCTTCGCCCTGGTCCGATGGGGAGAGGAGCTGATCGCCATCGCCGGGGAGGCGCCTGAGGGGATCACGGATCGGGTGGAGCGCTTCGATCTCCGACAGGAGGTATGGCGCCGCGGAGCTCCCAAGCCTCATCCGGTGGCGGCCGTCGCGGCGGGGGTGATCGGGGGGCGCGTTTATGTGCCGGGCGGGGTGAATCCCCAGGGTCAGCCCATCGATCGACTGGAGATCTACGATCCCGCATCGGATCGATGGTCGGAGGGACCGGCGCTCCCCTCCCCGCTGGCGGCATATGCGCTGGCCGTGGCGGAGGATCGCCTTTACCTGTTCGGAGGATGGGACGGCCGTCGCCTGCGCGGAGAGGTGTGGATGCTGGATCCCGGCCGCGGCCTCTGGCAACCCCGCGCGCCGATGCCCACGCCCCGCGCCTTCGCCGCCGCGGCAGCCCTCGGCGATGCGATCTATGTGGTGGGCGGTTACGATGGGCAGCGGGAGCTGGCTGTCTGCGAACGCTATCGGGTGGAGGCCGACCGCTGGGAGCCGTGCCCGCCGTTGAACGTGGGGCGGGGCGGGCTGGCGCTGGCGGCCAGCGACGGATACCTCTTCGCCCTTGGAGGCGGATGGCGGATCCCCCTGGCATTCAACGAGCGCTATCAGCCCGGCGAGACCGGATGGGTGCCTCTGGAAACCCCCATCGTGGGGACATGGCGGAACCTGGCTGCCGTCGCCGCCGACGGGGCGATCTGGATCCTGGGGGGCTGGAGCGGGGAGCTGCGGGCCGGGCTCTGGCGCTTCACTCCTTTCCCCTTCCGGCTCTTCCTGCCGGCCACGCAACGCTGAGGGCTGAGTTTCGATTCCGGATCGAGATCCTCGATGTCCATCTGGCTGCTCATCCCGATCAAGCGCCTGGAGCGCTCCAAGTCGCGGATGGCCTCCGCTCTCCCTCCCTCCGCGCGGCAGCGCCTGGCCTGGCGTCTGGCGCGACGGACCCTGCGGGTGGTCGCCCGCGTGCCGGAGGCGCATCCGCTGGTGATCAGCGCGGACCTGCGGGTGCTGGCCCTGGCGCGCGGCCTGGGGCTGGATACGTATTTCGATGTCTGGGAGGATCTCAACCGGGCCCTCACGGCCGCCCGCCGCTACGCGGTCCGTCACGGCGCGGAGGCCATCGGCGTGCTCCCGGTGGATCTGCCCGGGCTGACGGTGGAGGCCGTCCGCGACCTGCTCCGGGCCGGGTTCTCCGATCGCGGTTTGGTTCTGGTCCCGGATCGCTGGGGGCAGGGGACCAACGCCCTGCTGGTTCGCCCGCCGGAGGCGATCCCCTTTCGGTTCGGGCCGGGGAGCCTGGAGGCCTTCCGGGCGCAGGCGGAGGCCATCGGCCTCCCGGTGCGCATCCTTCCCCATGAGGTCCTGGCTTACGATCTCGACACCCCCGCGGACTGGACGGCGTGGCGCGCCCGACAGGCGATCCGGAAGGCGGACTGAAATCGGTCGTCCGACGCGGAGGGGATCCGACCAGCGGGGCCCGGCTCTCCGTCTCCGGGCGGACGGGGGGATCCTGCAGGTTGTGCTACAATGGCTGCAACCGTGCGCGGGAGCGGGCCGGATGAAACTGATCCTCGCCATCATCCAGGACGAAGACGCCCCTTCCACCGTCCAGGCCCTGGTGGAGCGCGGCTACCGGGTGACCCGCATCGCCTCGACAGGGGGCTTTCTGCGCCAGGGGAACACCACCCTGCTCATCGGGGTGGAGGATCCCCGGGTGGAGGAGGTGGTGGAGATCTTCCGGCGGTGCTGCCGGACCCGCACGGCCTACCTGCCGGTGGCGGTGGAGGCCACGGGGCTGCTCCAGGCCCACATGATTGAGGTGGAGATCGGGGGCGCCACGCTCTTCGTCCTGGACGTCGAGCGCTTTGAGTCCCTCTGAGGGGGGAAGGGGCGTGAAGCTGATCCTGGCGGTGCTGCCGGAGCGGGCCGCGACCCTGGCCTCCGATCGGCTGGTGGCCCAGGGGTATCGGGTGACCCGCCTGGCCTCCACGGGCGGTTTCCTGCGTCGGGGCAACGTCACCCTGCTCATCGGCGCGGAGGAGCATCAGGTGGAGACGGCCTTGCGCCTCCTGCGGGAGGCCCGACAGCAGGCCCGCGGGGAGCCGGGAGGGATCGCCATCGTGCTGAACGTCTCCGGCTTCGAACGATTTTAGCCGTCCAGGAGCGCGCCCATGGGAACCGAATGGCGGTCGCTGGCGCAGGTGAAAGCTTCCCATCTCCCCCGATTGCTGACCCGTCGCCACGTCGTCGGGGTGGGGATCGGCTATAAAGTGAAGGGCGGACAGACCCTCGATGTCCTCAGCGTGGTGGTCTCGGTGGAGCGGAAGGTCCCCGCGGCCCAGCTGGCCCCCTCGGACCTGATCCCCCCGACGCTGGATGGGTTCCCCACCGATGTGGTGGAGACAGGGCGGTTCCGGGCCTTCCAGGATCCGACCCGCCGCTACCGCCCGGCCCCGCCCGGCGTCTCCATCGGCCATCCCCTGGTCACCGCTGGGACCTTCGGCTGCGTCGTGCGGCGAGGGAGCGAGGTCTTCATCCTGAGCAACAACCACGTGCTGGCGGCCACCAACCGTGGGCGGCCCGGAGATCGGATCCGGCAGCCCGGCCCGGTGGATGGAGGGACGGTGGCGGACGAGATCGCCGAGCTGGTGGAATTCGTCCCCATCCGGTTCGGGGATGAACCGGCCACCTGCCCGTGGGCGGAGTGGTTCGTGCGATGGCTGAACGAGTTGTTGCGCTGGATCGGCTCCTCCCATCGCTTACAGGCCGTGCGGACCGCGGCGGCCTTCAACGAGGTGGACGCGGCCATCGCCCGTCCGCTGAACCCGAACGACATCACCCCGGCCATCCTGCAAATCGGGATCCCGAAAGGCGTGGCGGATCCCACGCTGGGCATGGAGGTGCAGAAGTTCGGGCGGACGACCCGCTACACCCGCGGGCGGATCCTCCAGGTGGACGTCACCGCCAATGTGGATTACGACGGGCGCATCGCGACGTTCCAGGGCCAGGTCATGGCGGGGGCGATGAGCGCCCCCGGGGACTCCGGGTCCGCCATCCTGGACATGAACGGTCGCCTGGTGGGGTTGCTGTTTGCGGGCTCCGAGACCACGACCCTGATCCACCCCATCGGGCGGGTCCTCCAGGCCCTGCGGGTGGAGGCGGTGGTGGAAGGCTGAGGAGGTTTCAGGAGGCGCATCGGCGATGGACGGCTTCGCGTGGGGGTGGCCTCTGGGGATCATGGGGGTGCTGTGGGCCGGGATGAGCGAGGAGGAGGCCCGCCGGGCGCTGGTGCGAGGGCTCTCCGCCGGGGTGGCGGCGTGGCTGATGTGGGCTCTGGTGGGCTTCGGCTTCGCCTACGGGGGCCTCGGCCTGTGGGTGGAGGAGCCGGGGTTCGCGGCGCTGCGTCGGGTTTACACCCTGGGGGCGGACCCCCAACCCCTCTGGAGCCTGATGGGGCTCAGCGGGTTTCTCTTCCGGGGCGTGGAGGGATCGCCCCAGGCCGCGACCCTATGGGGCCACGCCGCCCTGGCCGTGCTCTCCGCCGCCCTCCTGCTGGGGATGGGCATGGAGGGTTTCTCTCCGCTCATCGCCGCGGCGGCGGGGGCCTGGCTGGGAGGCTTCCTGTTGCCGCTGGGCATCCACTGGGTGTGGGGGAACGGATGGCTCAGCCGCCTGGGGCTCACCCTGAGCCTGGGTCACGGAGTGGTGGATCCGGCGGGGTCCGGTGTGCTGTTCGCCCTCGCCGGCGGGGCGCTCCTCGGGCTGCTTCTCCCCTGGGGCCGGCGGACTCCGCAGCCGGAGCACGCTTTCCCCCCGGTGCACCTCCCGTTGCTGGGCGGGTGGGGGAGCTGGTTGCTCGGTGGAGGCTGGCTGGCCTGGCTGCGCGCGGATCCCCTGGCAGCGGCCCATCCGGCTCTGGAAAGCTCCCTGCTGGCCCGGAACGCCATGCTGGGGGCGATGGGCGCGGCCCTCGGGGCTGGGGTCTACACCGCCTTCGTCGCCCGGGAGGTGGACCTCCTGATGCTGATCCGGGCCATCGCCGTGGGGTGGATCGCCGGGATGGCCGCAGCGCCTTTCACCGGTCCCTGGCAGGCGATGGGCTGGGGGATCCTGGTGGGCCTGGCCACGCCCGGGATGATCTACGCCCTGCGCCGCGGGGGGATGGCCGTCCAGAGCCTGGCGCTGCTCTATGGGGCAGCGGGGGTCCTGGGGGTGCTGGCGGTGGGGATTCTGGCCGATGGCCGGGCCGGAGTCGGCTGGAACGAGGTGGGGAAATCGGCCTTCATGGGGCATCCGGGGCTGGGCGTGGTGGGGGTTCCCGGCTGGGGGCAGCCGGCGGATCCGGGCCAGCTCACCGCCCAGGCCGTCGGGGCCCTCGTGCTGGTCCTGTGGGGGTTCCTCGGCATGGGCGGCCCCGCGGCGCTGCTGCGCTGGGGATGGCAGCGGTGGGCCCGGCATCGAGGCCCGCTTCCGGCCTCCGGGGAGACCTCCGAAAACCGGGGATGAGCCGCTCGGCGGTCGGGGGCTTCCCAATGGTCAAGGTGATCACCCTCTACCGTGTGCCTGGGGATCCGGAGGCGTTTGAGCGCTGGTATGTGCAGCATCTGGCGCGGATCGAGCGCATCCCGCATCTGCGGCGGGTGGAGGTCTCCCGCATCTGGGGGACGCCGGCGGGGGCCTCTCCCTTCCATCTGATGGTGGAGCTATATTTCGAGGACCGGGCGGCCCTGGAGGCCGCCCTGCGCTCCCCGGAGGCTGCTGAGGCGTCCGCCGATCTGGCGCGGGCCATGGCCGGCCAGGTGCTGGTGATGTTCGCGGACGCTTTCGAGGAGGAACGACCGGCGGCGGGATGAGAGGTATTTGTAAATCGAAATTTATTTCGATCTACCACGCAACAAACGAGAATTTCCAATCTTCCCAGTTTTCTACCAGCCCGGCTTTGACAGGATTGTTCAAAATATAAGCGACAATTCGTTCGTATTCTTGCTGATTGCGAACGATATGATCATAACTTTCGTGGTGCCAGAAAGGACCGCTACGTCCTAGGGCCAGGTTACAACGTCGGGCGGTGCGCCCTTTGAGTCGCTTAAGGGTATCGGCAAGCGGATAGGGTGCTGTTGGACCGCGATGATGGATTTCGATTTCGTATCCAGTGGTATCTATCACCAAATGGACATGATTGGGCATCAAGCAGTAAGCAAGAAGACGATAACGCTCACCATCCATGGAATGAAGTTCATCTGCCACAACTTGGGCAATCTTCTCCTCTGTTAGCCAGCGAGGACTTCCGGCGAGGCAACGATCGAGCCAAGCATCAAAATGACTGAAGTATTTTTTGCTGAGCTTATAGAGCTTTTCGGTCTGCTCCCGGCCTTGAAGTTGAGAGAGAATGCGGGCTCGTTCGCGTTCACGCCACGCCTGAAGCTCTCGGATCACCTCTCGCGGCAGGGAGTTCGTCAGCCGAAAGGTGATGAAATACATCGCTCCACTCAGTATCCAATGTGGCAAATTGCGTCGGTAGAAATCGATCATAAGTTCTTCTAAAAAATAATCAAATTTCAGTATTTTCGAGATCTATTTTGTATTACTGGACTTGTTGGCACGATATAGCAAGCGCGCATTGAAACAAAATTCAATTTATAGTCCGAAATAAATTTCGGTTTACATTCCTCGCAGGCGACGGCGGACCTCGCGGCAGTGGGGGCAATCCCAGCCCACGTATTCCCGGCCGCAGGTGCGGCAGACCCGGGTCGGCAGGGGGGCGTCCTCGGAGAGGGAGGCCAGGATCAGGACGGCCTCATGCCCCTCGTAGGCGGAGAGCCACTCCTCCAGCGGGGTCTCGCCCATCCACCATCGCCCCTCGGGATCCCGGCGCAGGAGGCCTCGCAGGACCCGGGCCTCCAGCTCATAGGCCGCCGTGGCCAGCTCCAGCACGCTCGCTTTCCGCAAGGACATCCCGTTCCTCCTCGATTTCGTGGACCTCCGCTCGTTCTACCTCCAGCTGGCCATCTTTCAGGATGCGATAGCGATCGAAGTCCCGGGCCACCCAGACCCGGGGGAAGAGGGCCATCGCCTCCTGCCGGATCTCCCGCTCCCGGTAGCGTCGGGAGACATGGGTCAGGATCAGATGCCCCACCCCGGCCGCGCGGGCCAGCCCGGCCGCCTCGGCGGCGGTGAGATGGTCGTGGCGACGGGCCAGGTCCCGGTCCGCCTCCAGATAGGTGGCCTCGATCACCAGCGCCCCCACTCCCCGGACGGCCTCCACCAGATCGTCCACCCGACCCGCGTCCCCCACCAGGGCCAGGGACGCCCCCTCCACCGGTGGCCCCAGCACGTCGTCCGGCCTCACCACTCGCCCGTCGGGCAGGGTCACCGGCTCCCCCTGCACCAGGCGCCGGCGCTCCGGGCCCGGGGGGATCCCCAGGGCCTCGGCCTTTTCAACCAGGAAGGGCCGTCGCGGCTTCTCCCGAAAGAGATACCCCAGGCTGTCCCCGCCGCGATGGGTGACCGGGAAGGCGTAGACGCTGAGCTTCTCGTCCTCGAAGAGCAGTCCGGGCTCGATGACGTGGAAGGAGATCTCAATGGAGGGCCGCACCCCGCGCAGGACCACCCGGTAGATCAGATCCTTCACCCGCTCGATGGTCCCGCGACGACCGTAGATGGCCACGCGGGGGAGGATCTCCCAGCGCATCACCGTCGACAGAAACCCTGCCAGCCCCAGGATGTGGTCCAGGTGGGCGTGGGTGAGCAGGATGGTCTCCAGACGGCGGAAGCCCAGGCCGCTCTTCAGCAGCTGCCGCTGGGTTCCCTCCCCGCAATCCACCAGGAAGCGGCGGTCCTCGAACATCACCACGTGGGCGGGCAGCCCGCGCCGGATCGAAGGGGCGGAGGCGGAGGTGCCCAGGAAGACGATCTCGATCATCCCTCATCCCTCCACCGGGCGGACACGCACCTCGCCGGGGCCGCCCTCTTCCCCGATGACTTCAAAACGGTCCCCGACGAAGTGGCAGGCCACCCAGATACTGGTCAGCAGATGGGCGGTGATGCAGGAAGTGGTGAACCGGGAGGCCCCGGGCGAGAGGGCGAGCGGCAGGATCAGCTGATCGGCCAGATGCGGATCCACCGCCGCGCCGGAGCGATGGAAGGCGAGGAAGCCGGACACCGCTTCCTCGGCCACCCGCTCGGCCGGGAGGCCCTTCTTGCCGTAGGCGGAGGCCCCCGCCCGGATGTTCGCATATTCCGCGATCAGGAAGATCCCGGCCCCCGGCCCCGGGCTCTCCGCCAGGATCGCCTCCACCTCATCCGGAAGGCCGGCCTCCCGCAGCAGGCGGTTGGCCCGCCCGGCCATCCGCTTGGCGATCTCCAGGGGCAGATTGGAGACCGCCGCCCATCCCCACAGCCGGCGCAGCGGCCCCCGCTCAGTCAGGGTCAGCGGCTTCAGGCGATAGAGCCCCTCTCCCTCCAGCGGGCCGTGAACGTAAAGATGGATCTCGCCACCCCCTGCGGGATACCAGCCCCAGCGCTCCAGATGGACTTCGGCGTGCAGGCCCATGCGGCTCAGGGTCGGCAGCAGCACGTCGCGCACGTAATGGAAGGGCGGGCTCCACGGCACATGGGTTCCTCCCCGCAGGGTGACCCGGGAGGATCCAGAGGCGTAGGCCAGGGGGAGCAGGATGGCCTGCAGGATCAGGGTGACCGAGCCGGCGCTCCCGCCGGCCCGCGCCGCTCCCACGTCAACGGTGTAAGCCCCCGGGGCGGGCGGCGATTGGGGGATGAAGGTGAGGGCAGTGGAGCCTAAGGCGGCGCCCTGGACCTGGGCGCGGCAGAGCGCAGCGGCGGCCTTCACCGCGCTGAGGTGCTGCGCCTGAAGGCCGGGATTGGGGCGTCGGGCCCGGATGTTCTCCACCCGCACCGGCCGCCCGGTGATCGCCGAGAGGGCCAGCGCCGAGCGCAGGATCTGCCCGCCGCCCTCGCCGTAGCTGCCATCCAGGACGATCATCGACAACGCCGCCGAAGACCTCCCCCGGGATGCCGGCCCTGTCATGGCTTCCCTCGTCCGCCCCACAGGATGACGGTTGAGGGATCGAATGGACGCCAGCGGTCGAGCCTCCCTTACGCGATCCGAATCGCCCGCAGACCGGCCACGCGTTCCAACTCCTCCGGGTTCGCCGTGATCAGAGCGGAGGCCTCGATCATGGTTCGACGCGCCCTGTCCCCCACCCCTTCCGCAGATCGGAGACCGCCTGCTTCTCCTTTCAGATCCTTAGGACTTACGCCGTTTTCTGCGTATTCCGGTCGTGGCCTTAGGTTTTAGCCCGAGGCCAGAGGACCGGCCACCGGGGTCGCCCACCGACCCCTGCCTCGAAGGCCCAAGCCCTCGAGGAATTCCACCCCCCTGCGGGCGATGTTCACCGCCGCCGCCTCGTGACGGCTCATCCTCACCCCGCAAGGGCACGCCAGGGCGTGTCCCCTTAGCCTTTCACCCACCCTGCCGCATACCGGACACGCCCGGGACGTGTTCCGCGGATCCACCCCAATCACCGGAACCCCATAAAACCTCGCCTTGTGAACCAGTATTCGGTGGAAAGTCATAATGCTCCAGAAGTTGAGCAGACGCTGCCGCATCCTCCTGGACTTCCCCTCCCCGATCCGCTCCTTCATCCCCCGAAGGTCCTCCAGCACCAGAGCCGCCTTCATCCCGATGGCCCACGCCATCAGCGCCAGGGCCAGATGATGCCAGAAGTTCTCCGTCTTCTCCCGGCGAATCCTTCGATGCTTGGAGGCGATCTTCTTTTTGGCCTTCGGGTTGTGCTTCCCTCTCGTCCCTCTGATCTCGCGCCGCAGATGGTCCCGGTTGACCTTCCCCACATACCCCGTGTCGATCTCCCGGATCTCGCCGGTGGAGGTCACAAAGGCCGTGAGGTTCCCTTCATTGCTGTCGATCCCGATCACCCCCTCCGGCTTATAGGGGATGGGGTCGGGGAACTTGAGGGGGATGGAGAGGGAGTGGGCCGTGAGCGTCGGCTCCCCCATCCGCGCCCGCCCTGCTTTCCACTCATCCAGCAGCCGGCGATACTTGTGGTGAGGGCGAAAGGTGAGGACGATGGGCTCCGGATCCCGGGGGGAGACCGGGATCGTGACGGTCAGGGTCTCGCCGTCCCATTCGATCTTCACCGTCTGCCGGACCAGATAGATCGAGGGGCGCCGGATCTCCGGCCGGTCCGCCCGGGTCTTCCCCTTCCGCTGCTGGTTCCGGAAGCCGTGGACGATCCGGGCGCCGGATCGGATCGCTCCGTAGATGAGGTTGGAGTGGAGATCCGGATGCTGCGCGCGCAGGGAGGGGTAGAGGGCCTGGATGAGGGTGAAGGTGGCGGTTTTGCCGTTTTCCAGGGCGTAGTCGACGGTCTGCCGCTGGATGTCGGCGCAGGCCTCCATCAGGGCGCGGATCCTGGGATGCTCCTCGAATCGGAACCGCAGGCAGACCGTCGGCATCGTTGCCGCCTCCATCATGAGGATAGCCCTGTCCGCCGCGCAAGGATAAGGGCACATCCAACTGCGTAACTCCTAATCCTATGGAAGCGTTCCGAAGCGGTTCGCCGGCGCGCTCGAACCATCTCCGGCCGTTCCGTCCGCGCTCGCTCCACCGCTTCCGGGGAGCTCGAAGCGCCCGCGTGGATCATCCCCCGTTCCGACTCCTCTTTCCGAGCCTCCGCCCATGGGGTTCAGGCCTGCGCGAGCGAGCCCGCGGGCCTCGCCGAGAAGTCTTCTCTCATTATAGCCCAGAGGGAGAGCCCGACAGACGATCCGACGGCGTCGGGGCGACCGGCTCCAGGGTCCAGATCCGCCGGGTGTGGGCCCGCACGGCCTCCGGGCTCCAGGGCATCGGCCGGGCCCGGCCTGCATGCCAGAGGGGGAACTGATCGAAGTAATGCCGCGAGGTCGGGGATCCCCCTTGCCCGCCCGGGAGCACCGCCAGACAGCGGTCCCAGTCGCTCAGATCGGCGACGAAGCGCCAGGAGGGCAGCGCCCCCAGGGGGCCGCCGAGCTGATTGCCCTGGAAGCCGGCCTGCAGGGGAGTATCCCCATCCCCGCCGAGGGGGAAGGGCCCCCGATTGAACAAGGGCGCCAGCGCCGGCGCCTGGCCCAGGACGTGGCGGAGCGTCACCCGGTGGATCCGCCCCCACGTCCAGCGGGTGGGGTCCTGCCCCAGCCGCTTCCGGAGCCAGCGGACCGCCTCGCGGAAGGCCTCCGCCACCCATTCGACGGCCGGGCGCTCCCCCAGCCAGAAGGGATCCCCGCGGCGGAGGAGGGCCCGCAGGGCATGGGGGGCGGTGCGATAGAACGAGTGGCCCGGCAGGAAGACGTTGAGGGACTCCCCCAGATACCGGCGCCATGCCGAGCGGAGCCGGGGCTCCAGGAGGCGGCGAAGCAGCCGCCATTCGACGGCTGCCACCACCGTCGGCGCCACCGCTCCGGCATCCATCCGCCCGTCCCATGCCTTGACCTGGGCCAGCAGCCACGCCTCGTCCGCATCCCCCGGCTCCACCTGCGCCAGCCAGGGCTTCCACTCCAGGGCCCCCAGGGAGACCACATCCGTCTGGATGGTCAGGCAATCCGCCGCCGTGAGGGCCGGCGTGGATTCCAGCCGCTCCCGGATCCGCCGCGCCCGGTGATCCGGCATCCATTCGGCGCTGATGAAGTAGGGATAGCGCGGGCCCACGATGCGATGGTTGGCGGTGACCACCTGCCCCTCAGGAGGATCGAAGGCGAAGGGAAGCGCTTCAAAAGGGATCTCCCCTACCCAGTCGAACTCCCCGCTCCAGCCCGGGACCGGAACCAGGCCGTGGCCCTGACGCCGGATGGGGATGCGGCCGGCCATCTGATAGCCGATGTGCCCTTCCCGATCCGCGTAGACGAAGTTGAGAACCGGGGCCGGCCAGCGGCGCAGGGCCTCCCGGAACTCCTCCCAACCGGAGGCCCGGTTCAGCCGGAGGATCGCCTCCCACCACGTCTCCGCCTGGGCCCCCGCCCAGGCCAGGGCCAGGCCGACCCGGGGCCAGGGGATCCCCTCCGGCTCATACTCCGGGAGGAGATCGGTGAGCACCGGCCCGTGACGGGTGACTCGCATGCGGAAGCGCTCCGGAGCGCGCGCGCCGCGCACCCGGATCTCGATCTCCCGCACCTCCGCCTCCGCCCATCCCTCGGGGGTCTCATACCGCAGCGGGTTCTCCGGATCGAAGCGCTCGATGAACCAGTCCTGGGTGTCGGCGAGGACCGCCGTGGCCCCCCAGGCGATGGCCGCGTTGTGCCCCAGCACGACGCCGGGCAGGCCCGGGACGGTCACGCCGGCGACGGCGAACCCCTCCGGCTCGCAGACCAGATGCTGCTCATACCACAAGTTGGGCAGGGAGAGAGGAAGATGGGGATCGTTGGCCAGCAACGGCTGTCCGGTGGCGGTGCGGGAGCCGGCCACCACCCAGTTGTTGCTGCCGATCCCTTCCCGGTGGCCGAGCCAGCGGGCCAGGGCGCCATACATCGAAAGCAGTCTCTCGGCCATCGGTTCGATCCCCATCGTCTCGGGGAAGAGGGCCGTCTCTCCGAAGACCGCCTCAGGCTCCAGATCCGCTGCGCGCTCCCCCAGGGCCTGGGCCATCGCCACCCGGCACAGCTCGCTGTCCCAGTTCCATGAGAGGGACCAGGCCACCACCAGCCCCCAGGCCGCGCTGTGCAGCGGGGTCCAGGGGAAATCCGGGAGGGGGACCAGGCGGTCCTCGATGCCGGACGGGCCGCACCGGAACGCGGCGGTCACCCCGGCCGCGTAGGCCTCCAGCAGCGATCGGAGCGGCGGCGGGATCCGCTCCAGGCCGGCCCGGGCGTGCTCGGCCCAGCCCACCCCCCGGGCGAAGCGATCCATCTCCAGCCCCATCGGGCCGAAGACCTCGCTCAGACGGCCCAGGGCCACCAGGCGGTTGAAGCGCATCTGCCATCCTCGATCCCGCCCGTGGACGAACCCCTGGGCGAAGAAGAGATCCGCCAGCGTGCGGGCCTCGATATGGGGGATCCCCCATTCATCGAACCGGATCTCCACCCGATCCTTCAGGCCTTCCAGCCGGAACGAACGGGCTCGAGCCATCGGCGACCTCCGGGATTAGGGTCCGGGAAGGACGGTGCGGTTATCATGATGAGGGATCTTCCGGAAAGAGGAAGAATCTCCTCAAGGTCGGGAACACGCATGGAGCGGATGGGCGATGGTTGAGCTGCGTGGGGTGTGGTTCGGATACGGGGGGCGGTGGCTCTTCCAGGATTTCTCGTGGTCGGTGGAGCGGGGGGAGGCCTGGGCGATCATCGGCCCCTCCGGGTGCGGGAAGACGACCTTGCTTTACCTGCTGGCCGGGTTGCGCCGGCCCCAGCGGGGGGAAATCCGGATCGACGGACAGCCCTTGCGACGGCCGCGCCCGCGCACCGGCCTGATCCTTCAGGATTACGGGCTCCTGCCCTGGGCCACGGTGTGGGAGAACGTCGCCCTGGGCCTGCGCATCCGTCGCTTCTACGGGCCGGACGGGCGTCACGCGCCGGCGGACGCGCCGGTGGCGGAGATCGAGGGGCCGGTGAACGCCTGGCTGGAGCGCCTGGGGCTGGCCGCCGTGCGGGATTATTACCCGGGGCAGATCTCGGGGGGGCAACGCCAGCGGACGGCCATCGCCCGCGCCCTGGTGCTGAAGCCGGACCTGCTGTTGATGGACGAGCCTTTCGCGTCGCTGGATGCGCCCACCCGGGAGGACCTGCAGGAGCTGACCTGGCGTTTGAAGGAAGAAGAGGCCCTGACCCTGATCCTGGTCACTCACAACATCGAGGAGGCCGTCTTCATGGGCCAGCGGATCATGGTCCTGGGCCAGCCGCCCCATACGGCGCCGGTCGTCGTGGAGAACCCCGGGGCGGGGGATCCGGCCTTCCGTGGGACAGCGGATTACTCGGAGCAGGTGGAGCGGCTGCGCCGGGCCCTGCGGAGCCCGGCCGGCCCGGGGTGATCCGGGCGTCCTCACCGGGCTTCCCGGGCCTCGCGGCGGGCCAGCCGTTCCGCCCGGCGCTGGTCGGCTTCCTCCGCCTTCCGTCGTTCCTCCTCGGTCTCCAGGATGAGCGGGGGCACCGGGGCGGGCCGGCCGTCGCGGTCCAGGGCCACGTAGACGAAGTAGGCGGTGGCGGTCAGCCGGCGTTCGCCGGTCAGCAGGTCCTCCGCCTCCACCTGGATCTCCACTTCCATGGAGGTCCGCCAGGCCTGGGTCATGCGCGCCCGCACGTGCACCAGGTCCCCCACGTGGACTGGGGCGCAGAACTGGATGGAGTCCACCACCACCGTCACCGTGGGCCGGCGGGCGTGGCGGGAGGCGACGATGGCCCCTGCCTCGTCCATGAGCTTCATGATCCATCCGCCGTGGACGTTGCCCAGGATGTTGGCGGATTCCGGCTGCATGATCTGGGCCAGCACCACCTCGCTGTCTTGTATGCGCTTCCCTTCCATGGCGAAGGCTCCGGCCGAACGATGGTGGATGGAGATCCGAGCAACGCGGCGTCCCGGCGTGGTCCGGTTCACTCCGGCTCCGCCGGCACCAGGCGCATGAAGCGCCGGCGGCCGACCTGAAGCACCCGCGGCCGATCCACCTGAATGATCGTCTCCACCTCGGAGAGGGTCTCCCCATCCAGGCGCACGCCGCCCTGGCGGATCAGGCGGCGGGCCTCGCTCCGGCTGGGGGCCATCCCCGTGAGGACCAGGAGGTCGACCAGCGGCTGCGGCCGGGAGAGCAGGAAGGTGGGCATCTCCTCCGGATAGGCCCGCTCCTGGAACACTGTGCGGAAGTGGGCCTCCGCCCGCTCCGCCGCCTCCTCCCCGAAGAAGATCGAGACGATCTCCCGGGCGAGCTCCATCTTCACGTCCCGGGGATGGAGGGTTCCCTCCCGCAGCCCTTGCTCGATGGCGGCGATCCGCTGCGGCGGATATCGGGTGAGCAGCTTGAAGTAGGTAGGCATCACCTCGTCCGGGATGCTCATCACCTTGCCGAACATGTCCTCCGGGGTGGTGTTCAGCGGGATGTGGTTGCCCAGGGATTTGGACATCTTGCGCACCCCGTCGGTGCCCGGCAGCAGCGGGAGCAGGATGGCCACCTGGGGCCGCTGGCCGAAGGCTTCCTGGAGCTTCCGCCCGGCCACCACGATGTTGAACAGCTGGTCGGTCCCGCCGATCTGCACGTCGGCCTGCAGGGCCACCGCGTCGTAGCCCTGCATCAGCGGGTAGAACAGCTCGTGCAGGAAGATGGGATCCCCGATGTCCAGCCGCGCGGAGAAGGACTCGCGGGCCAGGAACTGCTGCACCGTGAAGTGAGAGGCCAGGTGGATGAGATCCCGGAAGGTCAGGCCGGAGAGCCATTCCGCGTTGTAGCGGATGATGGTCTTCTCCGGATCCAGCACGCGGAAGGCCTGCTCGGCGTAGGTGCGGGCGTTGGCCTCCACCTCCTCGGGGGACATCAGGGCGCGCCCCATCAGGTGGCCGGAGGGATCTCCGACCAGGGCCGTGAAGGTGCCGATGACCAGGATGGTCTCGTGGCCGAGATCCTGGAACTGGCGGAGCTTGCGCAGGGGCACCGTGTGTCCCAGGTGCAGGTCGCTGGTCCGGGGGTCCACCCCCAGGTAGACCCGCAGGGGGCGCCCTTCCTGGAGGCGCTCCCGCAGCTCCGCCTCCATTGTCCGGCGCAGCGTCTCATCGCCGTATTCGGTCCCCTGCATCAACAGGGCCACCTGTTCATCGATGGACATGCGCGTCATCCCCGCCTCCTCTCAAGCCTCCCTGACGGGTTGCCTTCGAAGCGTGTGGGCTCCCTGCCGTGTGCCCGGCCTCCCGGGATCGGGGCTTTCCCATCGCCGCGAACGGATGGGGTCAACTTCAACAGTATGCCATGGAGAGGATGGATCGCCAAGCTCCGGGGCGGCATGGATGTGTCCCGATTTTGTCGGGCCTGGCCGCCTTGTAGGACAACTGCGAGCAGTTGTTCTACGATTTTGGGACACACCCGGCATGGTCCTCGTTCGCCCCCTATGGCCCCCAGGCCACCCGCTGGCTCAGCGGATCGGGGAGATGCTCCCCCAGGTCCAGGATCTTGCGGGGGGTGCCGCCGGCGGCCGGGATCAGATACACGCCCCATCGGCCGTCGGCGTCCGAGAGATAGGCGATCCAGCCCCCGTCCGGAGACCAGGCGGGCCCGGTCTCCTGCCCACCTCCCGAAGTGAGCGCCCGGAAGAAGCCCTGGGGGGTGGCGATCACCAGGTCCCAGCTTCCCTGAACGTCCGTGGTGTAAACCAGAGCGGAGCCATCCGGGGACCAGGCGGCCTGGAGGTCGTTGGGGTGCTGGCTCAGGCGGACGGGGGCGCTGGCCCCGGGCGGCAGCAGCAGCAGCCCGCACCCGCCGGCCGCGCAGCCGGTCCACGCCAGCGTCCCCTGGGCGCTCCATGCGGGGAACCGTCCGGTCGCGATCCGCTGGGCCTGGCCGGGCTCCTGGAGGCTCAGGACCCGGATCCCGCCGGCTCCGTCCATGAAAGCCAGATGCTGGCCATCCGGGGCCCAGGTGGGCCATGCGGCCCCGGGCCCGGCGATCTGCACGGTCTCCCCGCTCTCCAGGTCCCGGATGAACAGCCCGACCCCGGCGACCCGGTAGGCCAGCCGTCGGCCGCCCGGTTGCCAGGCCGGCTGATCGGCTCCCACCGCCACCCGGAACCCCCGTCCGCTGGCCTCGATGACGTAGAGCACGTAGGTTCCCGCCTCCGAATCGTAGAGCGCGTAGGCGAGGCGGCCCACCGGGATGGGCGGCGGGAGCGGGGTGCCTCCGCCGGGGAGGGTCCCCGGGATGGGGGTGGGGGTGGCCAGCAGGCAGCGCGCCCCGGCTTCCTGAGCTTTGGCCTGCACCGCGGGGTCGTCGAACAGGCGCAGGGCGGCCTGATACTGGGCCTCCGCCGGGCAGCTCTCCCCCTGGGCGGTCAGGAGGTCGCCGTAGGCCACGTGGGCCTGGAAGAGCCGGCGCGCGGTGTCCCGGTATCCCGGGGCCAGGGCATAAATCTCCCGGAGCCGCCGGATCGCCTCCGCCCAGTTCACTCCCCAGTGGTCCCGGGCGGCGAGATACAAAGCGGCGAGGCGGTAAGCGGTGGCCGCTTCAGGCGGAAGCGGCCCCAGGCGGGCTGCCTGGTCCAGGTAGAAAAGGCCTTCGGCCAGGCGATCCTCGGGATCCTGGAGCAGCTGCATGCCGTGCCGGAGGGCCGCCTCCCGCAACAGGGCGCTTACCTCCGCCGCCCGGAACGCCGGATCCCGGTTCCGGATCTGCAGGAGGAGCTCGACGGCCCGGGGCAGGTCGCCGGCCTCATAGGCCTTGCGGGCGGTTTGAAAGGCGTCCTCCAGGAGGATCTCCGGCGGGAGGGAGGTGGGGGTGGGTCGGGCGGCGATGCGGCGCTGGGCCTCGGCCCGGGCCGCTTCCACGGTGGGGTCGCCCGGGCGCAGCCGCGCGGCGGCTTCGAGGAAGGCCAGGGCCCGTTCCTCCTGGCCGGCGTCCAGGAGGTCCATCGCCTGGTGGACCGCGGCGTCGGCCGTGGCCTGGATCCGCCGGGCCTGTTCGGCTTTCCCGCGCTCCCAGCCCATCCGCCAGCCGGCCAGGGCCATCCCGCCGATCAGGGCGAGGGAGAACAACGCCATCGAGGCGCCGGCCAGCCCCCGGCGCATCCGTCGGGACCATGTCATCCTTGCGGTTTCCTCCGGTGAACTTCCCGGGCTCCTGCAGGCCTTCCGTCCTGGGCGGCCGGATGCAAGGAAAGATCAAAGAGGAGCCCGGCGGGTCTTATTCTCCCTGGAGCTCCGAGAATTGAGGAGGCCTCCAACCCTGGGGTTCTCCGGCGGATCCGGATTATCTCCGGGGTCGCAGGATGTCCGCGGAGGGATCCCAGCCCAGGTCCGACAAGTTCCCGGTGCGCATTGTCTCCCAGGAAGCGAATGATTCGATCAGGCCCTCTGGGACCGTGTCGCTGGAGGGCGGAGGCGACCCGCCGGGTCGCTCTATTCCATCTCGAACTCGTAAGTCATAAATTTCAGGGTCCGGCAGTTCTCCGTGACGCGGTGCTTCACATCCTCCGGGATGCCCTCCGGAATGGTAGCCTCGATTTCCAAGGTGACTCGAACCTGGGCACCACGGAGCCCCGCAAGGTGAGCGATGACCTCCTGGGCGATCCGGCCGGCATCCGCTCCGACCCGCAACGGGTTTAGCTCCACATTGCCATGAAAGCGGCGCGGGAGAACCGCCTCGGAAGGTTGGGGGGGCGTCTCAATTGGGGTGGGGGTTTTCACCGGCCCAGGGATTACGATGACATCTGGCGATCCTGTCTCCCTGATCGAACGATCCCGGGCCTCAACGTCCATCTGCCGCCGTGCCGCCTCGGGCTTCACGACCAGGCCCCTCGGGTTGTCTGGGGAGAGCTGGATCTGCTGCCCTGCTCGCAGGCCCCGATACCTGCTCGTGGCTTCGTCATAGCTGTCTGCGTAGGCAAAAGTGTCCTGTTCCCATGTGGGCAGTGCTACTCCATCCTCCACCGCCTTTACAAGCACCAGATGGTCCCTAAGGCGTGGGAGATACACATACCGGGCGAAGTCCTCTATGAGCTGCCGGACTTCTACATGGTCGCCTCGCCACAGAGGCACTCGATCGAGCTCCATTCGCAGGCGGGTCCCTGCCAGCTGGACAATGAGCAGCTCGTCGCGCAACAGCCTCCGGCTTGCTCGCTCCACCAGTCCATTGTTGCCCTGCAGGCGGATTTCCTGCCATTCCAGGGACCCGTGAGGATCCTGCTGGACTGGCACCAACAACCAGCAGAAGGTCTCCGGAAGCCGGGCCCTTACGGTGGTATCGCTGGCGTCCATCTGCTGCTCCGCCTGCCGCACCGCGTGGGGCATCAGGTCCAAGGTCTCTTGGTCTCTGAGTATGGAAGCCCACGCGAGGTACCGCCGGACTGCCTCGTCCAGGTCCTGCACCCGCGCCCGATCGGGGGCCAGGAAGACCAGGGTGTTGCGATACAAACGCGGCGCGCTCCCGCGTGATTCCAAGATTCGCTTCGCCTCTTGTAGCGCCGGGCTGTCCTCCCCTCGCGCGTGCGGGTAATCCAATCCCAACACCACCAGCCGCGCGTCCAGGTCGTCCGGGATGTCCTGGGGGGACTGGGGGAAGACGTGCACGCGACTGAAAGCTCCGGGCCTGCGGACTTCCTCCCGCACCCGGCGCTCCACTTCCCGCGCCACCTTCTCCGGCTCCCGCTTGAGCTGTTCGGCCCGGCCCTCTGCAAGGCTCGTTACATTGGGCTGGGTGGAGTACCAGTAGCGCGGGCCATCCTGATAGAGGTAGGTTGCCTCCCTTGCGAGCCTTCGCAGGGCATCTCCGAAGATCTGGGGCGACTCTCCCGGCGCTACGCAGCCCAGCCGCACCCGTCGGTCGTCGATCCCCTGGTGGGCGGCCCGCTGGATGGGAGCCGAGCCCAGATAAATAGTGCGGGCCACCCGACGGCAGGCGTGGTATTTGCCGAGGTTGGGCACCTCAGCGTCCAGGCGCGCCGGGAGCGAGTTCGGCCCGTCCACGTCTTTCTCGATCACCGGCACCCAGTTTTCAGAAAGGTAGCGAGTGAGTTCGAACTGTACCCGGGGGTCGTCCATCGGGATGGTGGATGGCAGGATAAGCGGGCTCCTATCGCCCCGCTCCCACAGGCTATGGATCACCGCGGCCATGAGGCGCAGCACGCCCCGCGTTCGCTGGAACGTGGGGAGGGCAGCCCAGTCCTCGTAGAGGCGCGCGAACACCTCGGGGTGGATAGGGTAGGCGTCCTTCAGCCTGCGCTCGTAGTCCGGCTCGCTGCACTCTGGAGGGAATTCTCCCTTCTGCGTGCGGTAGAGGTCGGCGAAGGCCCGGGCCACCACGTCTCGCGCCTTGAACTGCTCGGGGTCCGTCATCGGCTCGAACAGACGGCGGCGCACGATCTCGAAGCTCTCCTCCTGGGTGGCCGGCCGCCACGGCGCTTCCATCCGCCCGATCACGTTGCGCAGCCGGGCCAGAGCTTCGCGACCCCGGATCCCCCCGACCTCGATGTTCTCTGCCTGAAGGTGTGGGGATACAGGATCGTCGGCGGCCGGGAGGGAGATCGCGACCAGGCAGGCGCGTGCGACCCGCGCCGACTCCGTCAGGGCCTGGGCGAAGGTGAACTGGGTGTCGAACGTCCCGCCGGGGAGGTCGGGCGCATCATGGAGCTGGCGGGCGTAAGCGACCCACTCGTCGATCAGGATGAGGCATGGGCCATAGGCGTTGAACAGCTCCCGGAGAGCATCGCCCGGACTGGTGGCCTGCTCGTCGTCTGCGGCGATCCGGGCGTAGGCCTTGCGGGCTTCTTCAATTCCCCCTGTCGCGAACCCCAGCTGCCAGGCCAGCTCGCCCCAGAGCGTGCGCACCACGGTTCCATCGGGCTTCCGACTGGGGTTCCCGGGCGAGATGCGGTTACCCACTAGGACCACCCGCCGGACCTGGGGCAGTGAGCGCACCCCTGCTTCGGTCATCACCTCATCCACTCCGGGGAGCTCCGCCAGGGCCTTTCCCGAGAACAGATGATACAGGGCGATCATGGCGTGTGTCTTGCCGCCCCCAAAGTTCGTCTGGAGCTGCACCACCGGATCGCCTCCAGATCCAGAAAGACGCCGGACTGCGTTCACGAGCAGGCGTTTCAGGTTCTCTGTGAGATACGTGCGTCGGAAGAACTCCACGGGATCCTGGTACTCGGAGGACGCCTCCCCCAGGTAAACCTGCCACAGATCTGCGGCGAACTCTGCCTGCTGGTAGCGGCCGCTCGCCACGTCCGGGTGCGGGCTCACTACCTCCCGCCACGGCTTCAGGACGCCTGCCGCAGCAGCCTCCACCAGCGCCCCACCCACCTTGCGCCGCTCGGCCCGCACCTGCTCGTCGAACCGCACCCGCAGCAGCTCCATCTTCATGCGCTCCAGCTCCTCGACCTGCGGCGCGGAGATGGCTGAAAGCAACCGGGCGGCGGAGTCCAGCATTCGGTAGGCGTCGTCGCTGGAGAAGGCCTCCTGGTGCGCCCACTTGTTCCGCCAGTCCCGGAGCTCCGAAACCAGACTCCGCTCCGTCTGGCCCAGGGTCCGGCGGAACACTTCGTTCCATCCTTCCCACATGATCCGCAGCAAGGCCGCTACGTCCCAGCCCTGAATGGGCTTGCCCGCCAGGTTCCGGTCGTCCCCTGCCAGCCGTAGGGCCTCTGCTCTCGCTTGGTCTTGATACCGGCTCTGGAGCTCTCGTTCCACGAACGGCCCCAGGCCTGCCCGCAGCAGGTCCAAAGCCTTCCCGACTCGCTCGTGGTTGGTCATCGCCATGGCTCACCCCCCCTCGATCTTCACTCCGCGTTGCTCGAAGTCCCTGACGATGCAGTCGTAGACCGCCCTTGCCAGAGCCACTGCGCGGTGGGCATCCTCCCAGGTGGCCTCTGGCCAGTCCCCCGGGTAGCGGGCCTCCACCGCCCACGCCGTTAGTTCGGCCAGGTCTGGGTGTTCCTGCTTTACGGACCAACCCGGCGGCAGGAGGTTGCGGAGAGCGTCCAGGTTATGCCAGAACGGCACCTCCATATCCTCCAGGATCAGAGCGGCCTTCAGGGCCTTCTCCGCGGCCTGTTGCGCGAACCAGCAAATATGGCGAGGGATGCTCTGGGTCTGGGCCGCCAGCTGCTCTGCCTCACGCAGGTCTTCCCCGGCGAACCGAAGCCAGCGCAGCGCCTCGCCGGCCCGTTCAGTTGCGTTCATAGAGCACCTTGCCCTCCCGGAGCGCCGCGCGGAGCACATCTCCCTTCACATGACCCCGCTGCTCCAGCTCCTCTGGAGTGCTCACAATGACATCCGTAGCCACGGGCAGATCGCTGAGGGCTCGGAGGATCTCCACCATGGCCCGCCGCTTGTGGGCCACCTCCGGCAGAACCACCAGAAGGTCCACGTCGCTCCACGGGCCGGCTTCCCCCCGGGCCCGTGAGCCGAACAGGATGATGCGCACGGGATGAAACCGTTCAACGATGCGCTGGACGATAGTGTGGATGATGTCTTCGCTCAGAGGTGCTGCATGAATCATTCGTGCTTACCTTATTGTTAGGTTTCCTCCCCGGCCGCGAACAGTGAGGGCGTGGCTGATGGCCGCTCCCGCGCCAGCCGCGCCAGCTCAGGCCAACCCAGGACCAGGGCGTTGTAGGCTTGCGCGTCCTGCGAGCGTCCCTTTTTCTCGGCAATGGCGAAGAGCCGGTAGGCAAGGTCGCGAGCCAGGTCTCCCCGGGAGCCCAGCTTGCGCAGGAGTTCGGCGGTGGCCATGTCCCCTCGCTTTTCATGATAGTAGATCCGCACCAAATGGTGCGTCGCCTCCCAGACAGGCACGTGGCGGTCCTTAGCCGGGTCCCAGTCCTTGGGCAGCTCCTCAGGGCGGCGGAGGCGCACCTTTCCCCCCCTGGCGTATATGATCCCTGCCTCTTCCAGGCCGCTCACTGAGGTCACCTTGGCCTTGCTGAGCAGCTCCGCTTCCCCGAACTCCCCCTCCTCAAAGCCGTGCTGCTCATACCAGGCGATGGCCCAGCGGGTATCGGCGTCGAACTCGTCCTCCTGCTCCGAGAGCACCTCGGTGAGGGTCTGGTTGATGAGGGCCAGCGCCGTGCGCACGCTCATGGGCCGGCCGCTCGCCTCCAGGATGCGGCTGTATTTGGAGTAGATCGCCATGCCGGGGCCGATGGCCGCCTGGGCGAAGTCCACCGGGGCGATGTTCCCCTGCTGGAGGTGCCGGAGTGCTGTCGGTAGCTCGCGCTTGAGCTCGGCTACGAAGGAGCGGCGGTCGGTCTGCGGGGCGTCGGCGGGCCGGGGTCGGCAGGCCAGCACGATATAAGAGGCGAGGGCGTTGGCACCCATGGCGTTCTGACGCCACTTCTGGGCCGAGCGCACCGGCCAGGTGGCGGTGATCTGAAAGCCGGTCTCGACGAGGGCGGTGAGCATCGTCTCCCAGCCGGTGGTGCGGTCAATCCTGAGGGCGCCGGCATCTTTGCCGGCCTTATTTGCCGCCTGGAAGGCGGCGCTCCCAGCCTCTTCGTCCGCGCCGCTCTCCTCGTCGTCCTGCTTGAAGGCGTAATAGACGGTGAGGGGAAAGCGCGGATCCATCTTCTCTCGTAAGATGGCGAAAGCCCGGCGGAAGCCCTGCTCGAAGTGCTCCTTGGCCTTGCGCCTGTCGCCGCCGAAGCGCTCGGGCGCCGCCACCAGCTCCGGCTCCTTGGGCACCAGGATCGTGCCGAAGAGGTTGGGGTAGAGGTCGCCGATGGTGCGCCGTAGCCACACGTAGAAGAAGTCCGAGAGGGCGGCGTAGCCGATGTTGTCGTAGTAGGGCGGGTCGGTGGAGACGAGGAACCCAGGAGCGCCGGCGCTGAGGGCACCGGTATCCTTGCCGGCTTTATCGGCTGCCTGGAAGGCGATGCTCTTAGCGGCATCGACGGGGTGGGCGTGGCCCTCTCGTGACGTCGCCGTCGTCTCAATGCATTCGGCGACGTAGTCGGCGCAAGTGCCCCAGCCGCCGACCGAGTCGCCCAAGATATTTGCTTCGACGAAGTCCCACACCATCGGGATCGCTTGGCGCGCGAACAGGTTCATGGCCTTCTGATTGCCCGGGCTCCACCTGCACAGCGCGTTGTTGAAATCCGCGCAACGGTCCAGGGCCAGGGCCAGGAAGGTGGTCACCGTGTTGGCGTAGGCGTCGGCTTCGGCCGGCTGGAAGCCGGCGCTCCCAGCATCCCGCCGCACCTCCTCCCGCACCTCTCGGATGAGGTCCGACAGTGTTACCATTGCCGTGAGTTGGCGGGGAGTGAAGAGCTGGGAATAATGACGCATTCCATAAAGAGGCAGCTGATCGGCCGCTTTCTCCTGCAGGGGTTCTTCCGGCCTCCATGCCGGCTGTGCCTGGCGGGCGATGGCCTCATGCTCGTCGGTGGCGGGCAGGTACACCCGGCCCCGGCCCGTGTCAGCCACGATGGCCACGAGGCGCGTGCCCATCCGGCCGGCCTTCCCCTGCTCCTTGATGTAGTCGTCCGGGATCGGATCACCGGTGAGGAGGCAGCGGAACATCGCCCGGCCGGTCTTCGTCCCTGCCTTCACTGCCTCGCGGTTGGGCGGCGCGCCGATGCGCACGCGGAAATGCCACCTGGGCCATTTCACCATCGGCTCGAGCCACGCCTCGCTTCCCTTCTTGCTCGACAGCCAGAAGGTGCTCATGAGCGGCACGGGCGCCCCACGAGCGGCCGGGTTTGGGCTTGGCACCGTCCGTGCCCAAATCCAGGCGATGACCGGAAGCTCTTTGCCCATGTAGGGCTTAAGGTGCGGGTGCTCGGCGGCCATCTCGGCCGTCACCTTCACCGGCGGGTAGAGGTGACCGATCCGCTCCCGCGCCCGCTCCAGGATCACCCGCCCGTAGTAGCGGACGTCGGCCGCGAGGCCTGCGGAACCTTGCCAGCTGGAAACACTAGCACTGGTAGCGCCAGCACTGCTGGCACTGGCACTGGGAGCGCCGGCATCCTGCCGGCGTTCTCTAGCGCTCTGAAGAGCCCTTCGGGCATATGCGCTACTGAACCGCCATTCCTCCGGCGAGCGCGCCAGACCAGCCTTCACCGGGTTGTTCTCGATGTACTCGATGGCGGCTCGCAGGTGTCTCTCATCCCGGATGAACCGGTCGTAATACTCTCGCTGCCAGAACTCGCCGGTCCGACCAAGGATCCGGTTCGCCTGGTTCGCGGTGAAGGACTTCCAGGAGTGAACGATCTCTGCGAGCGGGAATCCTGGTATGGGCTCGATCAGCACGTGGACGTGATTGGGCATGATGCACCAGGCCAGCAGACGATAGCGGATTCCGTCGAAATGCAGCAGCGCCCCTTCGACGATCTCCGCCACGCGTGGATTGCGGAGATAGCATGCGCCATGGCCGGCATCCTCATACTTCTCGATGCGTCTTCGGAGTTCGATGATGCGGGGATCAGAGGCCGGTTCATCGCCGACGAGCCGGAGCTCCTCCTTCCACTTGGCGATCACGTGTCGAGGAACGGCGTCGGCTAGCCGGAAAGTGATGCTCTGCAGGACGTGCGGGTTATCGAAATGGGGGAGGTAGCCTCGGGAGGTCCAGCCCCGATGTTCGATGGCTGGCCCTTGCCGGCTGGAAGCCGGCGCTCTGAGCAAGGGGTTCCTCCATTCCGGGTTCACCGGCGGGTGGTCGGCCCACCGTGGCACCAGCTCCAGGTAGCATTTGTTGAGGAGCACCGCCACGGGGTTCAGGTCGCCGGCGTAGGCCTCCAGCCCCAGCCGGGCCGCTTCCAGTGGGATTGAGCCCCCGCCGGCGAAGGGGTCGAGCAGGGGCGGGAGCTTGCCATCACAGTGTTTGAGCATCTCCGCCCGCGCCTCGGCGTAGATCTCCGGGTGCTTGTGGAGCTGGGGTTGCATCATCTTCCGGATGATGCCGAAGAGGCGCTCCCGCTCCCGTGCCTGGGCCTCCTCGGTGGGGAACTTCTGCGGGTGGCTCGAGGGATCATCCACTACCGAAGCGAAGAGCACCGCCCGTGCCACCGGCAGCGGCAACCGCGCCCACCAGTGGTGAATGCCCTTCGGGTGCGGCCCGATGCCCGGCATCTTGTCATACGCCGAGGCATCGTTGATCTCCTGCAAGGGCAGCGCCACTTCGATAAGCTTCCTCGTTGTCATAACTCATCATCTTCCTGAGTTTGATGGCGGGATACATCCTGATCTGTCGGCACAGCTACCAGCACGAGAGCTATCTGGATTTCGCGAGCCTGGTCCCCTTCGTGGTGAAGCACATAGACCGGAAACCCCGCTATATTGGGTTCCTGCCGCTTGTAGTTCGGATGCTCCTTGAACACTTGATCCGCTTGATTTAGAACAAAGGTTACATCCCGGTTGTGCACCATCACCCCCAGCGCGCTCTTCGTATCTCTCCACACAAGATAGCCTAAGAGCTGATCTACAGCCTTCCTGAAGGCCTTCGGACCCCTCCAGACCTTGCACTCGGTGATGAAGACAGCCCCTCTCTCATGCCAGAGGAATATGTCCGTTTTGCCCTTCCGGCTGAAGACTTCAGCGCCTACTGACCCAAACTGGTTGTTCAACACCACGAGCAAGATATCCCGGAGCACCCCCTCAGGCATCCGTTGAAACGTCTTGGGCAGACGCTCGACCAGGTCACGCCAGCTGCGGATCACTGCGAGAATCTCTGCATAATCCTCCTGACTTATTGCGGGCTCTGGAACAAAAGGCTTTGTGCTGCCTGGGCGCATGCTCTCGGATGACGCTGCCAGGCGCCGTGGCTGTATGGGCACGGAGAGAACTCGGTTCGGGTCCGGGCGCTGTTGAATCGGAATTCGCAGATACGCCTCCAGTTGCCGGTCCTTAAGCACCTTCTCCTTCCTTCTTCGGATTGCTATATTCAATTTTTCCTTTAATTGCCAATTGAAGCGAATACAATCGTTCTTTGTCCACTGTAGATATTTTTCGATCAGCTCAATATTTCTGCGGATCTGTTGTTCGAAATACTGCGGATCCAGAGAGTCGGAAGGGGCTTCATGCCAAATTACGAGCTCTTGGCTTTCTATCCTCCCAACAGGAAAGTTGATCGTCGAGGTGTTGGGACAGAGTCGGAAGAGCTCTGCTTCCCCTTCAAATGGGATGCGAACTTCGATCCGGGTGCCCTGCACGTGATAAGGCCTCGTCCTATCCCAAATAACTCGCTGCGGATCTTGGCTGACATCGATGCGGACATCCTGCGCGCCTCGCGTGTACTGAAGGTTGAGATGCAGGACGGGCGGCTCTACCTGATACCGTTCCATCATCTCCTTTAGCAGGTCAGCCTCGGGTATGTCAAGGACCTGGTCCGCTGAGATGGAGTTCGCTTCTTCCAGAGCCTGCTGGAGCCGGTCCTGCAACCAATCGTATAGGCTTCCGTCGTTAAACAACATATCGCAGCCCATGCTCGTTACCTTCTACTGCGGTTCATTCTCGGTTTCTCTGCGCACTCTATATGCCTTCTGAACTATATTCGCGATGCGCTCAGGAATGTCTTTCACATCCATTTGGTCGAAGTGGTCCAGAGCAGCAAGCGCATTCCCCTTTTTCTCTGCCTGCTTCCTGGAGATTCCCGCAACTTTGTGGAAGTTCGGACTCAACACCTCTACTTCTCCTAAATTCTTATCCACGAGCCTCTGAATTTCTTGATTCAGCTTGTCGTATTTTGAGTCCTCATCGTGTAGCACAAAGTAATGAATGCCAAATGCGTTAAGGATCTGGATATAAAGAGGCAGATTACCCTTTGATCCGCAGTCAATCACACTCACGGCTGGATCAAAGCAGCCCAACTTTTTGGCCAAGAATGGGAGGACGGCCTTCTCTGTTTCTCCCTCGACGAGAACAACTTTTTGGGCGAAGAACAGCTCGCTTCGATCGGGATTCACCCATGCTGCCATATGGAAACGGCGCTTACGGTTCTCGGCATCCTGCCCAGTGAAGAGATTTTGTGTGCACTGCTTCACTTGCGTTCCTTCCTCTGGACTAGGCTTGGTGAGGATGGCAATTCTTCCATAGTCCTCCAGGTCAATGAAGTGGGTCGAGTGCGTGCTGATGAACACTTGGTAGTTCTTATCTTTCGCAATGTCTACAAGGGATGCCATGAGCTGGCGCTGGGCGTGCGGGTGGAGAAAAATTTCCGGTTCCTCTATAGCAAAGAACACAGAATCTGGGACGCGTCGCCGAGTGGAAGCCCCGCTCAGTCCGAGAGATTCCGCCCAAACGCGCACCAGCTCGAACAGGACAGCTCGTTGAAGACCATGACCTTTCCTCTCCGGAGGTGTTTCAACTCCGTCGTCCAAATGTAGCTGTGTGCTAAGCTCAAGGAGTTTTTCAATGTCTAGAGGGGTAATGTTTATCTTAACCTTTGTATTCCAGGAACCCAACCTAGAATTCAGTTTTTCCTCGAGCCATGCGAGTGCTCCTGACTTTTTTGAGAGAATCTTTCGAATCTGCTCTGTGGCCTCGCTAGAATCTTCTTCTTGAGAATCTTCTTCTTGCTCGACTATTATCTTCATAGCAAGCCGAAGAATACGTCCGAAGAAGGCAGTAGTGCGGGTCTCGAGCTCCTTGCTCAGTTCCCGGACCGCCGGGATAAGGAGGAACTCGGGTAGGCCCCCACCACCTATGGTATTCTTGGGAATTGTTTGCCAATGGTCCGACTTTTGGACGTGCCCTTTGTATTCGATTTCAATCTTTCCATCCTCTCCAAGCTTAGCGATTTTTTGAATTCTGATCGTCTTATCATCGCTAAGATATTCGCGAAATGTGCTCTCTTCCTGCTCGGTCAGACGATCGAAAGTCATCTCCACCCAAAGCTCATCTTCTGAGCGGAATGAGAAGAAGTCCTCAGGATTGGGTTTGGCAGATGCAGACAGCCCGAATTCGATTGCGCGTAGAATATTGGACTTTCCACTGTTGTTTGGCCCCACGAGAACGAGCATGTCGGGAACTTGTATCGTGAGATCCTTGATGCTGCGATAGTTATGAATGCGCAGTTGACGCATCTTCATCGCGGTTCCTCCGCTCGTGTAATCAACTCGGCGAAGTCATAGTTGACGCTCGTCACCCCGAAGTCCGGCTCCCGCCGGAAGGGACGGCGGAGGTAGTGAACGCGGTGGCGTCCGTCGCTCAGGAATTCCACGATGGCCAAGATGTAGTCGTCGGGTTTGTTGAGGGCTGTAAGGATCTCATTGCGGGTAACCGTGATCACATCCGCTCCGCTCTCCCGCCCCTTCACCTCGATGAACCGGAGCCGGCCGGTTCGGGGGTCGCGACTCTCGATATCATAGCCCAGGTGCTCGGACTCCCGGTCCACGGGCTCGTAGCCCAGGCGCCGCTCGATCTCCATCACGATGGCCCGTGCCCGGGCGGCGATGGACTGCGTGTCGACGGTGTGCGCCTTCCCCGACATAGGCCTGCCCTGCATCCTCGCCAGAAGGCCGGCGGGCACGACGACGAAGCCTCCCATCACCACAGGTGGAAGGGGAGAGATCTGGGCCTCGAGGTCCAGTTGTTGCAACCGCCTGTGCAGCCGAGCGGCCAGCTCATCCGCCCGACGGCGGGCCTCCTGAGAGTTGAGGCGGGCGTTCGGCTTCCCCGCCTGCTCCTGCAGCCGCAGCTCCTCCGCCCGGTGGTCCCAGTAGGCGATCTCCTTGGTCAGGCGATCTTTCACGGCAGCCCGGGTCTTCTCAATCCACTCCAGGCGACGCCGGCGCACTTCCTCCAGATGCTCCGGCACCACCCGGGTTACCGCATACTCGACGGCTCTGGCCTCCAGATCCTGTGTGATCCAGCTGCACTCCGGACGGACGAGGATCTCCTCGGGCCGCGGTTCGTCCTCGCGAAGGGGGCGGTAGTCCAGGTAGGGGGCGTAGGCCGCGTTGCGGGCGTTGCCGTTTGAATCCAGCTCCACATACAGCATCCGGCGGGAGATCACGCGCCGCTCGCCGGTCCGGGTGACGCTGGCGTCCTGGATCGCGTGCTCCAGATAGAAGATCACCCGAGGCTGGTCACCCGGGTCACGGTCGTCCACGAGCACTGTCCCCTGGCGAAGCAGGTCCCGATAGCGCTCCAGGATCAAGTCCACAACGGCGTCCAGAAGCGGATGGCCCGGGCAGATGAAAGCCGCGAGAGGTCGGCCCAGCGGAGCAACGAGCTCCTTCTCAAAGGTGATGCGTTCGTAGCGGTGGAGGATGGGCTCCCTGGTCCCGATGAGACGGTCGCGGTGCCGCAACGCGGCGGGCACGTGGGTCACCTCGTAGCGCCGGGGCTCCCGCTGGCGGATTGTGCCGCCCAGGTGCCGGAAGGCCTCCAGGAAGAAGGACTCGATGTAGTGAGGCTGCAAGCGTCTGGCTTGCGCTCGCTCCAGATCTTCCCGGATGCGGCGGAGCCGTTCAGAGTCGATGATCTCATGGGCCAGAGCCCGTTCTTCCACCAGGTTCTGCAGGTGCTCGATATCCAGAGCCCGGTCGATCGCCCGGGAGAGCCTGGCCTTCACCTCCGGTCGCTCGCCGTAGCGGATGGCTTCGATGAGCAGCTCCCGGAGGGGGCAGCCCTCGAACTGCAGTTTGCCCAGGACGTCAAAGACCTTGCCCCCTAAGGCTTTACGCGCTTCCTCCAGTTTCTTCAACAGGGCGTAGTAGACGTCGCCCTCCCGCGTCTCGATCGCTACCAGGTTCCACAGGTGGCAGACCTCTGTCTGGCCGATGCGGTGGATCCGACCGAAGCGTTGCTCGATGCGGTTGGGATTCCAGGGCAAGTCGTAGTTGATCATCAGGTGCGCCCGCTGCAGGTTGATGCCTTCGCCTGCCGCGTCGGTAGCCACGAGCACCCGGACCTCGGGGTCATGCAGGAAAGCCTCCTGGGCCTTGCGGCGCTCCTCGCGGCTCATGCCGCCGTGGATGTAAACCACCGCCTGAGGCCAGCCGAGGAGCGTGGAGATCCGTCCCACGAGATAGTTCAGGGTGTCGCGGTGTTCGGTGAAAATCACAAGTTTGTGATAGGGGGAAGGCACAGGCCGGGGAGGAGGTGCCTCGCCGTATGCCTCCTCAGGCTCTGCGAGCTGTCCCCGAATGGCGGCAGGCGTGAACAGTTCGCTCAGAAGGTTGGCGAGCTCCCGCCACTTCCGATCCTCGCCGCTGGCCCGAACGCGCCAGGCCAGAGCCTCCAGCCGTTTGAGGGTGGTGATCTCCGCGTGAAGCTCCTCAATGGTGCGGGCCGCTGTCGCCTGATCCAGGACCTCTTCTTCTTTCTCGGTGACCTCTGCCTCCGGAGCCTCCTCCAGCTCCTCGATCTCCTCCGGATCGATCGCGGGGCTGAGGGCCGCAGGCATCGCTACCTTCCCACCTCGCTGCAGGAGGTCCAGCTCCCGCAGGCGGCTTTCCAGTCGCTCGCGTCGCCGCCGCAAGGACTGGTAGATGGCTTCCGGGCTTGACGCGAGCCGGCGCTGCAGAATGGTGAGCGCCCATCCGACGGTGCCCCTGCGCCTCTCGTCGTCCAGGGCATCGGCGCGGTCGAACTCTTCCCGGACGTACTCCGTCACTTCCTTATAGAGCCGCGCCTCCAGGTCCGAGAGCCGATATGGGACGGTATGGGCGAACCGATCGGGGAAGAGCGGAGTGCCATCGAATCGAACGAGCTTCTCTTTTACCATCCGGCGCATGAGATCCGAGACATCCACCTGATGCACGCCGCTTCGGAAGCGACCCTCGAATCGATCTCCATCCAGCAGGGCCAGGAAAAGCTGAAAATCCTCTTCCTTTCCGTTGTGGGGTGTGGCGGTGAGCAGCAGGAAATGTCGGGTGATACTGGAGAGGAGCTGGCCGAGTTTGTAACGCTTGGTGTATCTCACTTCGCCTCCAAAGAAGGTAGCCGACATCTTGTGCGCTTCATCCACCACGATCAGGTCCCATCGACACTCCGGCGCCGACAGCTTCGCCTGCACCGATTCATCCCGGGCAGCCTTATCCAGGCGCACGATCACAAGGTTGTTCTCCAGGAACCAGTTTCCTGTACGCGCCGCCTCAAGTTTGTCATTCGTCATGATCTCGAAAGGCAACTGGAAGCGATGATAGAGCTCGTCCTGCCATTGCTCCACCAGGTTGCCCGGGCAGACAACCATGCAACGTTGCACATCGCCTCGGAGCAGCAGCTCTTTGATCAAAAGCCCTGCCATGATGGTCTTGCCTGCTCCGGCGTCATCAGCCAGCAGGAATCGCAGAGGCTGCCGGGGAAGCATGGCCTCATAAACAGCTGTGATCTGGTGAGGCAGGGGCTCCAGGAGGGAAGTGTGAACAGCCAGCAGCGGATCGAAGAGATACGCGAGCCGAATCCGATAAGCCTCCGAGACAAGGCGAAACAGGGATCCATCGCCCTGGAAGCTCCAGGGGCGACCGGCTTCGATCACCTCCAAACGTGGTTCATCATCTCGGTAGAGCAGAACCTGACCCACCCGACCCGTGGGATCCCTGTAAGTGAGCTCCAGGGCGTCCGAGCCGAACCAGCGGATGCTCATCACGCGAACATGCGCATCGGGAAGGACTCCTCGTATCCAGGCGTTCGGTCGCAGATCTTCAAGCCTCGCCACGGCTATACCCCTTTCGGGCAAACGCAGCAGGAGCGATAGAGAATCCTCACCCTGAGATTAGTATGGAGGGCACGGATCAGCTTGTCAACAAACAAGAAGAGAGACCCCAGAAGGGGGCGTTACGCCCTCCTGCCGCCTGTGGCGGGGCTGCCGCCTCCGCCGTCAGGAGGCGGCAGCCCCGGGTGCTTCCCGCAGTCAGGCGGTGGCGGGGACCGGCTGGGCGACCTGGGGGACCGCGGCCCGCAGGACCGGGCGGAACTTGTAGCCGTAGGCGATCACGCCCCGCTCCCCCTGCCGATGGAGGACGCGGGTGACCATCTCCACGGGCATGCCGATGTAAACCTCCTCCGGCAGCACATCGGTGAGCATGGCCGAGACCAGGGGACCCTCTTCCAGCTTCACGAGGGCCACGACGTAGGGGGCCTGGTCCTCATAGCCGGCGGGAGGCTCATAGACCACCGTGTAGGAATACACCTCCCCGCGGCCGGAGAAGGGATAGGGGGTGCGGGCCGGCCGCTGGCACTCCGGACAGATGTCCCGGGGCGGGAACAGGCGCGCCCCGCAGCCTTCGCAGATCTCTCCTTCCAGGACGTAGCGTTGCCGTCGTCCTCGCCAAGCGCGTGCCGGATGCATGGGAAACCTCCTTTCAATCCATCGCTTCCAGGATGTGGGTGATCACCGTGGCGCCGGTGCCGCCGATGTTCTGGGTCATCCCCAAACGGGCATGGGGGATCTGGTTCGGGCCCGCCTGGCCCCGCAGCTGCAAGACCGCCTCCACGATCTGATAGAGGCCGGTGGCGCCCACCGGATGCCCCCGGGCCTTGAGCCCGCCCATGGTGGCGATGGGCAGCCGCCCCTCCCGGAAGATCGCCCCCTCCAGGGCCAGGGCCACCCCGCGCCCGCGGGGGGCAAAGCCGCTGGCCTCCAGAGAGAGGGCCGCCATGATCGTGAAGGCATCATGCAGCTCGAAGAAGTCGATGTCCTCCGGGCCCACCCCGGCCTGCTGAAAGGCCCGATGGGCGGAGAGGGCCACCGCCTCCAGCCAGAGCGGATCCCGTCGGTCATGCAGCGCCACGGTGTCGGTGGCGACCGCCGAGGCCCGGATGCGCACCGGGCGCTCCTGGAAGGCCCGGGCTTCCTCCGCCGGGCACAGGATCACCGCCGCCGCCCCATCGCAGACCGGCGAGGCATCGAGCAACGTGATGGGATCGGCGATCATCCGGGCCGAGGCGAAGGCCTCCGCCGTGATGGGGAACCGCAACATGGCATACGGGTTGTGGACCGCGTTGCGATGGGCGTTGATGGAGAAGGGGGCGAAGTCCTCCCGGCGGTAGCCGTGTTCGTGCATGTAACGGCGCATCAGCAGGGCGTTGAGGGCGGTGAAGGTGAGCCCGTGCACCGCCTCGTATTCCGCGTCCGCCGCGGTGGCCAGGGCCGCGGTGATCTGCTCCCCGGAGGCGTCGGTCATCTTCTCCACCCCCACCACCGCCACCCGGTCCGCCAGCCCGCCGGCGACCATGGCGTAGCCCAGGCGCAGGGCCGCCGCGCCCGAGGCGCAGGCGGCTTCGACTTTCATGGCCTCCACGCCGTGCATCCCGGCGAAATCGGCCACCAGCGCGCCCAGGTGCTCCTGGGCCTCGATCTGACCCGAAAGCATGTTTCCGACCAGCAGGGCGTCCACCCGCTCCACCCCAGCGTCCCGCAGGGCGGCCTCCAGGGCCTCCAGGGCCAGCTCCCGCAGCCCCCTGCCCCAGTGTTCCCCCACCGGGGTCTGACCGATGCCGATGATGGCGACCTCTCGCATCGGACCTCCTTATCCTTCCGTGTCCATCACGATCTTGCGGCGATAGCGCGCATACGTGGCGTAATCGATCACGACCCGCCGGGCGATGTAATCCCGGGTCCGAGGCGCCCGGCCCCGGCGCTCCTGGATGGCCTCGGTGACCACAAAGGAGAAAGCGTCGGATCCCGCTCCGGAACCGAAGGAGACCGCCAGGATCCGATCGCCGGGTTGAGCCTCGTCCAGGATGGCCGTGAGCCCGATGAGACAGGACCCGGCATAGGTGTTGCCGATCTCATCCACCAGCAGGCCGGTCCGGATCTGCTCGGGGCGGAACCCGAGCATCGCCGCGACCTTCTGGGGGAACTTGACGTTGGGCTGATGGAAGACCGCGTAGGCGTAATCCTCCGGCCGCATTCCCAGGGCCTCCATCAGGCGCCGGGCGGCCTCGGTGATGTGATGGAAGTAGGCGGGCTCGCCGGTGAAGCGCCCTCCATGCTCCGGGTAGCGGGCGTGGGCCCGCCGCCAGAAGTCCGGGGTGTCCGTCACGTAGGAGAGGGAGCCCTCCAGGACCGCCAGGCTCTCCTCGGCGGGGCCGATGAGGAAGGCCGCTCCCCCGGCCCCGGCGGTGTATTCCAGGGCGTCCCCCGGCCGTCCCTGGGCGGTGTCCATCCCGATGGCCATGGCGTAATCCGCCATCCCGGAGCCCACCAGGCCCACCGCCGCCTGCATCGCCTCGGTCCCCGCCTTGCAGGCGAACTCCCAGTCGCCGGCCTGCACGAAGGGCGTGGCCCCGAGGGCCTCGGCGACGATGGTGCCGCTGGGCTTGACCGCATACGGGTGGGACTCGCTGCCCACCCACACCGCCCGCAGGCGGTTGGGCGGGATGCCCGCCCGGGCCAGGGCGTTGCGGGCGGCTTCGATGGACATGGTCACCACGTCCTCATCGGGCCCGGGCACTGCTTTCTCCCGGATGGGGGGCGGCTCCGCCCCGCCGGTCCATAGCCGGGAGATCTCCACGCCCGGCAGCCGGTAACGGGGGACGTAGGCGCCGTAGCCCACGATCCCCACCGGCCGGGCCGGCTTCATGATCCGATGGCCGTTCTCCAGCATCGGAAACCTCCGATCGGTGACTGTTCGCTCGTTTCTTCGCCGGGACGGGTCCACAACGGAAGCGCCATCAAACGTCGCGGCGAAAGGTGCCGAAATGGATTTCGGCTTACTCAGGAGGGGCTTTCGCCCCGCGCTTGGGCTTCGATCCTGTCAGGGTCGCGAAGGTCGCGGCGGAAGCCGCTCCGGCAACTCCCAGCCTCTGGTTTTCGATGACGGAAAGGTCGCGGCTGAAGCCGCTCCTACGAAAATCGGTTTTTGGTAGGAGGGGCTTTCGCCCCGAACCCCTTTGTCTTCGATGACGCAGAGGTCGCGGCGAAAGCCGCTCTGATAACTCTGAACCTCCGTCCTCGATGACGGAAAGGTCGCGGCTAAAGCCGCTCCTACAGACGTTGATCCTCCTGTAGGAGGGGCTTTCGCCCCGAACCTCCGTCCTCGATGACGCAAGGGTCGCAATGAAAGCCGCTCCGATAACTCCCAACCTCCGGTTCTCGATGACGCAAGGGTCGCGGCTAAAGCCGCTCCTACAAAAAGATGGTTTCTGTAGGAGAGGCTTTCGCCCCGAACCTCCCGTCTTCGATGACGCAAGGGTTGCGACGGAAGCCGCTCCGGCAACGCCCAGCCTCTGGTTTTCGATGACGGAAAGGTCGCGGCTGAAGCCGCTCCTACAGGATGGTTTCCCCCATTCGTGTATTCGTGCTCCCGATTCGTGGACGGCCCCTTATCTCTCGTCATCATCGGTCGCGGCGGAGGCGGCTCCCACCCCATTGCGTTCAGGGGCCGGGTTCCCAGCCCAGCGCCCGGCGCAGCTGATGGAGATGGGCGATGTGGTCCCGCTCGTGCCACGCCGCCCGGCGCAACACCTTGCGGGGGGACCAGAACTCCCCCTCCACGCCGACCACGAGGGACCGGCCGATCCAGTCCTGAAGGGCCTGCTCCAGGGCCCGGCGCACCGTCTCCAGGTGCGCCCATACCTCGGCGGGGGGATCCTTCACCTCCCGTCCTAAGCGGCTGAGATACCAGTTCTCCCCCCGGGCCACATGGCGCAGGACTCCCCGCATGGACCATCGCTGGCCGGGCAGCACGGTATCCAGGACCGGGTCGGGCAGCCCGGCCACCGCCGCCTGCAGGTCCTTCCGGGAGGCGGCCAGCACCTGCAGGGCGAATTCCACCTCCTCCTCGGTCAGCGGCCGCCAGTCGTCCAGGAACCAGGCGTTGATCTCGCGGGTGCCGCCCCGCTCGAATCGCTCGTTGATGGTGTAAACCTCGAAGATCTCCACCACCCGGAAATCCTCCGGGACACCCGGGCCGGCGGCGGGGATGCCATGGGCGCCCAGCCAGGCGAAGTAGTCTCGAATGGCCTCGGGGATCCGGGCCAGGACCTCCCGTTCGGTAGGGCCGAAGGCGAAGCAGCCCGGGTAATCCAGGACCCAGGCCAGATGCCCGCCTTCCGCGCCGCGCTCCAGACCCACGCGATAGGGCACCGGAGTTATCCCCCTTTGTGGATTTCCCCTGCCTGAGCCCGCCAGGCCTGCAGCAGCTCGCGAGCGCGGGCCAGGCGGATGTTCCCCTCCGCCACCATCTGATCGGCGATGGCATCGATCTCGGCGCCGGTGGCGCCGGCGGCCATGGCGATCTGCCGGGCGTGCAGGGCCATATGCCCTCGCTGGATCCCCTCCGTCGCCAGGGCCCGCAGGGCCGCCAGGTTCTGGGCCAGGCCCACGGCCGCCATGATCTCGGCCAGCTCCCGGGCAGAGGTGACGCCCAGGATCTTCAACGCCACCCGGGCCAGCGGATGAGCCTGGGTGGCTCCCCCCACGATCCCCACGGCCAGGGGCAGCTCGATCCGTCCGCACAGGGCGCCGGTTTCGTCCTGCCACCATTGGGTGAGGGGACGGTAGCGGCCGTCCCGGGCGGCATAGGCGTGGGCGCCGGCCTCGATGGCCCGCCAGTCGTTGCCGGTGGCCAGGGCCACGGCGTCGATGCCGTTCATGATCCCTTTGTTGTGCGTCGCCGCCCGGTAGGGATCCACCTCCGCCAGGGCCTGGGCCTCCAGGATCCCCCGGATCACCTGATCGCCCGGCAGCTCCGGCGTCCCCAGGGCCTCCGCCGGGATCCGCACCTCGGCCCACGCCCGCCGGCGGTCCGCCAGGTTCGAGAGGATGCGCAGCACCACCCGCCCTCCGGTCGCCCGGGCGATGAGGGGAGCCACGGCCTCGCAGACCGTGTTGACCGCGTTGGCCCCCATCGCGTCCCGGACGTCGTAGAAGAGATACACGACCAGCATCGGCCCCACTGGGGACTCGGGGAAGGAGGCCACCTCCAGGCCGCGGAAGCCGCCGCCCCGGGCCACGATGGAGGGGGTCGCCGCCTCCGCCACCACCCGGACCTCCTCCTGAAGGTCCTCCACCGCCCGGGCCGCCGCCGAGAGATCGGGCAAGTCCACGACCTGAATCTGGCCGCGCATGAGGGGCTCCTCGCTGCCCGCCCGGAACCCACCCCCTGCCCGGGCCAGCCGGGCGGCGTGGGAGAGGGCGGCCACCACCGAGGGCTCCTCGATCACCATCGGGATCAGGACCTCCCGGCCGTTGACCTGGAAGTTCACCGCCACCGCGAACGGAAGGGCGAACCGGCCGATCACGTTCTCCACCATGTGATCGGCTTCTTCTAACGTTAAACCCCCGCTGTTCAGCCAGGCCTGCTCCTCTGGGGTCAGGCCGGCCTGTTCGGCCACCCAGCGGGCCCGCTCCGAGAGCGGGAGGCGATAGAACCCCGGATAGCGAGATGTGCGCACGGACATAGCAGAGGGAATCTTACCGGGGGGGAGCTGTCAAAACCTCTCAGGATCCACCGCCCATCCCTCTCCGGAAAACGGAGCCCGGTTCTCTAACCGGCTGCCAACGCCCTTGGGATCGGGGGTGTTGGGGGATTTGACCGCAGCCTGCAATCGTGCAAAATCGAAATGACCGCACACTTCTGAGGGAGCGGGATCTCCGGGACGGATGATGGACGACAGTTCTCTATTGCTACGCTGGCTGGTGGTTTTCGGCCTGATCGGCCTGAACGCGTTTTTCGCGGCGGTGGAATACGCCGTGGTCTCGGCCCGGCGGAGCCGCATCGCTGTGCTGGCGGAGTCCGGAAATCTGGCTGCGCGGACCGCCCTGCGCTGGCTGGAGGACGCTCGGCATCGGGACGAGATCCTGGCCACGGTGCAGGTGGGGATCACCATGGTCGGGCTGGCCCTGGGCTGGTTCGGGGAACGCACCCTCGCGGCCACCCTGGACCGCCTGTTGCGCCTCCCTCCGCCCGCCCCCCTGGTCCGCAGCCTCCTTCAGGTCCTCCCGCTCCTCCTGAACCTGACCTTCATCCTGGGCCTTCAGATCGTGCTGGGGGAGCAGGTGCCCAAGATCGCCACCCTGCGGGCCTCCGAGCGTGTGCTCCTGGTCGCCCTGGGCCCCATGCGGGTGATCTACTGGCTCCTGCGCCCGCTGGTCTGGCTGCTGCACCGGGCCACTGACCTGGTGCTGCGCGCCCTGCGGATCTCCGCGGACGGTTATGGGATGATGTATACCATTGAGGAGCTGAAGCGGATCGTCGACGAGTCGGGGGAGGCCGGGCTCCTGGAGCCGGAGGCGCAGGAGATCCTGGAGGCGGTGTTCGACCTCGGGCAGATCCCCGCCCGCCAGATCATGGTGCCCCGGACGGAGATCGTGGCCGTCCCCGCCGATGCGTCCCTCGACCAGATCCTGGAAGCCGCCATCCGCACCGGCTACGACAAGTTCCCGGTTTACGAAGGAGATCTGGACCACATCATCGGGGTGGTGCATCTGCGGGAAGCCCTGGCCGCCTGGCGCGACGGACGACCCGTCCGGGCCCGCGATCTGTGTCGCGAGGTGATGGTGGTGCCCGACTCCATCCGCGTGGACGACCTGCTCCGCCAGTTCCGGGAGCGGGAGGAGCACCTGGCCATCCTGGTGGATGAATTCGGAGGGACCTCGGGCCTGGTCACGTTGCGGGATGTGCTGGAGCAGCTGGTGGGGGAGCTCCACGAGCGGATGGAGTCCAGGGAGCCGGACGTGGTGGCCATGCCCGATGGCTCCTATCTGATCAGCGGGTTGCTTCCGATCCAGGAGGTCAACGAACGGTTCCAGCTGGACCTGCGGGATCCTTACTATGAAACCATCGCCGGGTTCGTGCTGGGCCGGCTGGGCCGCATCGCCCGGGTGGGGGACGAGGTGGAGGCCGGCGACGTGCGCCTGCGGGTGGAGGCCATGGACGGTCTGCGCATCGCCCGCCTCCGCCTGATCCCCCGGCGGGCCCTCCCGGCCTCCGCCGGATGAGGACGACAGACCTCAGCGACCCGAACGGAGGAGGGAGCGGATGCCCCGACCGGACGGCCGTTCGAACGACGCCCTGCGACCGGTTCGCTTCCGCCTCGGTTTCACGGAATACGCGGAGGGCTCGGTGTGGATCGAGGCCGGGCGCACCTGGGTGCTGTGCAACGTCACCGTGGAGGAGAGCGTCCCCCCCTGGCTGAAAGGGCAGGGCCGGGGCTGGCTGACGGCGGAATACGCCATGCTGCCCCGGAGCACCCACACCCGGACGCCCCGGGAGGCCGGGTTGCAGAGCGGGCGGACGAAGGAGATCCAGCGCCTGATCGGCCGAAGCCTGCGCGCGGCCCTCAACCTGGAGCACCTGGGGGAGCGCACCCTGATCGTGGATTGCGACGTGATCCAGGCGGACGGCGGCACCCGCACAGCGGCCATCACCGGTGGCTACGTGGCCGTCGTTCTGGCCCTGCGCCGCCTGATCGCCGCCGGCCTCGTCCCCCCCGAAGTCCTCCGCACGCCCGTCGCCGCGGTCAGCGTGGGGATCGTGGAAGGGGAGCCGCGCCTGGACCTGTGCTACGCGGAGGACAGCGTCGCCGAGGTGGATTTCAACGTGGTGATGACCGGGGACGGACGCTTCGTGGAGATCCAGGGGACGGCGGAGGGGCGGCCCTTCACCGCGGAGGAGTTCGCCGCGCTGATGGAGCTGGCCCGCAAGGGCATCGCGGCGCTGCTGGAGGCCCAGGCTCGGGCGCTGGCGGAGGCTCCCGAACTTCCCCCCTGGCCTTCGGGTCCGGAGGGAGCCCGATGAGGGCGCTCTTCGGGAGGCTGTTCGTCAGCCTTCTCGCCGCTTCGCTCCTCAGCGGTTGCCTCACCCTGAGCGTTCACACGCGGCTGCGGGCCGACGGCGCGGCGGAGCGGACGGTGGCGGTGGCGGTGGACCGCGTGCTGCTGCAGACCGCGGCGGTCCAGCCCCTGGAATCCCTGGGGCGCATGGCGGAGGCTTCCGGGTGGGGCGTCGAGCGGTTTCGGGACGCCGCCCGGGACCAGGAGGGGATCCGCCTGCGCCGGACGCTTTCTTCCCTGGAGGATCTGAACCGGCTCCCCGAGGGCGATCCCCTGGCCGGCCTGGAGCGCATCACGGTGGAGCCCCAGGGGGATCTCCAGGTCCTCACGGCCACCCTCTCCATCGCGGGCATCCTGGAGCGCCTGCGGATCGCTGCGGGGGAGCCTTCGCTCTCCCCGGAGGATCTCTCCTTGCTGCGGGCGGCCGGGTTCCGGCTGCGTTATGAGCTGGAGCTCCCCGGTCCGGTGATCGATTACGCGCCGCGGGGCAATGCGCAGGTGGACGGGCGTCGGATCCGCTGGGAGGTGCCGCTCAGCCCCGATCAGACGACGGTCACCCTGCGGGTCACGTGGCGGCCGATTCGCTCCCTGCCCGTCTGTGCCGGCGGGATGATGGGGCTGCTTCCCTTCCTGCTCCTGCTGGCCCTGAGGATGCGAAAGGAGGGATGGCTGTGAGGATGGAGGGAGATGCCTCCCCGGAACAGCCTCCGGTGATGGCCTGCCCGCGGTGCCGGGCGATGGTGTCCGCACGCTCGAACAAGTGCCCGGTCTGCGGGGCCCGGCTCTCCTCGCCGGAGCGGATCGATTTCCCCGGCCTGACCCTGGCTTTCCTGGTTTACCCGGTGCTCGCCCTGGCGATCGCCTGCACGGCGCTGGTGCTGTGCGTGGCGTTGATCCGATGGCTGGGCCGGTAGTCTCTTACTCCGGGTATCCGTGGGGGTGCGCCTGCATCCAGCGCCAGGCGCTGGCCACGATGTCGATCAAAGTGTGCTCCGGCGTCCAGCCCAGATCCCGGCGGATGGCCTCCGGGGAGGCCACCAGCATCACCGGGTCCCCAGGCCGGCGCGGCCCCTCCCGGGCCGGGATGGGGTGGCCGGTCACCCGCCGGCAGACCTCCAGCACTTCCCGGACGGTGTAGCCGGTCCCCGTCCCCACGTTGTAGACCATCGCCGGCCGCTCGGAGAGGGCCTCCAGGACCAGGAGGTGGGCCCGGGCGAGATCCACCACGTGGATGTAATCCCGGATGCAGGTCCCATCGCGGGTGGGGTAATCGGTCCCGTAGATCTCCACGTAAGGCCGGCGGCCCAGGGCCACCTCCAGGATGCGGGGGATCAGATGGCTCTCCGGCCGATGATCCTCCCCCCGCGTCGCCGTGGCCCCTCCGGCGTTGAAATAGCGCAGCGCCGCGTAGCGCAGGCCCCGGGTTCGGTGCAGCCACCCCAGGATCCGCTCGACGGTCGCCTTGGTCTCCCCGTAGACGTTCACCGGCCCGATGGGGGAAGACTCCGTCAGGGGCTCCGGGGCGGGGGCGTAGACGGCGGCGGTAGAGGAGAACACCACCCGATCCACCCCGCCGGCCAGCAGGGCCTCCAGGAAGGTGATGGTGTGGGCCACGTTGTTCCGGAAATACTTGAAAGGCTCCTCCATGGACTCGCCGGCCTCGATGAAGGCGGCGAAGTGCATGGCGGCCTGGCAAGGCCACCGGCGCAGGGTCTCCACCACCCGTTCCCCGTCCCCGATGTCCCCATGGACGAACCGCGCGCCCTCCGGGACGGCGGCTCGGAAGCCGTGGCACAGGTTGTCGTAGACCACCACCTCATGGCCGGCCTCGAGGAGGAGCTCCGTCACGATGCTGCCGATGTAGCCGGCTCCGCCGGCGACCAGGATGCGCATGGATCTCCTCCGGGGAGAGATGGACAAGCGGATTCAGCGGGGGAACGGGCCGCTTCGATCCGCTTCTTTGAGCGGGGCGCGCGCCGAGGAGACGGCCTCCCGCGCGGGTGGGGCGGGGGAGAGGCTGAAGCCAGCGACGATCCCGTAGCTGAGGGCATAGCAGAGCAGGAAGGGCACGACCCCGCCGAGATCGTGGCGCCATGCCCGCCAGGCTAAGAGCAGGGCGTAAAGGGCGAAAGCCCCCTCGATCCAGCCTATCGGGTCCATCTCCGACTCGCCCCGCGCCGCCCGCTCCCCCTTGGGCGTCCGCTGGAACTCCGAGGGAAGGCCGAGCAGGGCCTCGATGATGGCGCGGGTGTTGCTCAAGGTGAGGCCCGTCCCGATCACGAACAGGACCGGGATCGCCCAGAGCCGACGGGGCCAGTCGGGGTAGAGGGCCTGCTGGCTGAGGCCATACATCAGGGGCACTGTGAGCAGCCCCAGGCCCAGGATCACCGTCCACTTCGGGCGCTCCGCGGAATGGCGCAACAGGGGACCGGAGAGCAGCAACAGGAGCACTCCCAGCAGATGGGTGAAATATCCGCCCAGATGGAGGGTGGCCACCACCCGCTTCCACCACGGCCAGCGGCTGCGCCAGATCCGGCCGATCAGCTTCCGGAACGTCTGGGTGGTCCCCTTGGCCCACCGGAACTGCTGGCTCTTGAAGGCCGGGAGGGTAGGGGGGATCTCCCCCGGGACCGCGACATCGGGGACGAAGACGATGCGCCAGCCGGCCAGCTGGGCCCGATAGCTGAGATCCAGGTCCTCCGTCAGGGTGTCGGTTTCCCATCCGCCGGCGGCCTCGATGGCCTCCCGCCGCCACACGCCGGCGGAGCCGTTGAAGTTCACAGGCAGCCCGGCGGCGGAGCGGGCTGCCTGATCGACCATGAAGTGCGCGTCCAGCATCAGGGCCTGGGCCCGGGTGATCCAGGACTGGGAGGCGTTCAGATGGTCCCAGCGGGCCTGAGCGGCGGCGATGGTGGGGTCGGCCAGCAGCACCGGGATCATGCGCTTCAGGAAATCCGGCGGCGGGACGAAGTCGGCGTCGAAGATGGCGATGAACTCGCCCCGGGCCCGTCGCAGCCCGTAGGCTAATGCCCCCGCCTTGTAGCCGTTCCGGTTCGGGCGCCGCAGCAGCTCAACGGGATAGCCGAGGGCCTGGTAGTGGACGACCAGCTGCTTGACCAGCTGCGCCGTCTCGTCGGTGGAATCGTCCAGGACCTGGATCTCCAGGCGGTCCCGCGGATAATCCAGGGCCACCACGGCTTGCAGCAGGCGCTCCACCACGCTCCCTTCGTTGTAGATCGGCAGCTGCACGGTGACGAAGGGCCAGGTCGAAGGGTTCGCGCGGGGGACCGGGCGACGCCGTCCCCACAGGCTGAGCCCGCACAAGATCAGGATGTAAAGGGCATACAGGAACAGCAGGGCGCTGATCCCCAGGCTGGCCGCGGTCATGAGCTTCATGGCGTTTCCTCCCGGAACCCCAGGAATCGATAGACCGGCACCACCTGAGCCCCTCCCCGAACCGGGAAGATCGGCAGGGCGCGGGCTTCGATCCGATCCCGCACGCGCTCGAACACCGCTCGGCTGATCATAATCTGTCCGGGCGGCGCTGCCTCCTGCAGGCGCCGCGCGTAATTGACCGTGCTCCCCACCAGGGTATAGGTCTGGAACTCACGGGTTCCGATCGGCCCGAGGACCGCCTCGCCGAGGTGCACGCCGATGCGGTAACGTCGGCGGTGCTCCGGGGGGAGCGCGGCGTGCAGATGGAGCACCTCCTGCTGCATCCGCCACGCCGCCCGCAGGGCCCGATACGGATGGTCCGGCAGCTCGAAGGGAGCGTTGAACCAACCCAGCACCGCATCCCCCATAAATCGATCCACCACGCCTCCCTCGGCCCGTATGCAGGCCCATGCGAGCTCCAGATAGCGGTTCAGCAGGGGCACCAGGGCCTCCAGGGGAGTGCGCTCGCACAGCTCCGAGAAGCCGTGGAGGTCCACGAAGAGGACGGTGACCTCGCGCCGGATGGGCGTCGGGTCCTCCGGGCCATCCGCCCGGATCAGATAGGCCATCAGGTCGGGATCCAGCATGGGGGCAAGCCGCCCGATCTCCCGGTGGACTCTCGACCGCAGGATCTCCACCAGATCCCGACTGGTCCGCACGAGCTCGACCGGCGAATCCGGGCCTGCCGCGGAGCGGGCAAGGGCCCGCTCCGCTTCCCCCAGGTATTCCATCAGGCGGTCCAGCAACGAATCGAAGGCTTCTGTTTCCCTCATCCGTTCCATCCCGGCTCCTCCGGTCTCCCCCCGCGATGGATCCCCATCCGTCCTTCTGCTCCCCAGCTCCCCGCGGAGGGCGGATTCCACCCCGGTTCTTCCTGGAGGAGGGGCTTCCGCTCCCCATCCTTAGTTTTCGATGCCTGTAGGGGTCGCAGCGGAAGCCGCTCCTATATGGGCGATTTTTCGTAGGAGGGGCTTTAGCCCCGAACCTCTTCGTGGACGGCCCCTTACCCCTCGCCATCATCGATCACGGTGGGAGCCGCTCCTCCGGCACGGGTCCTCCGGTGGGATCCCCTGAATCCCTGTTTTCGTTTTCGATCCCGGAGGGTTCGGATTCGAGCCCCCTTCTCATAATACACCCCGGAGAGCGATGGGGGCTCTCCCCGCGGATGGCGCGGGATCCCGGCCTCAGCGGGCGAAGGGCGGCGAGGTGGGAAGCGTCCGGCTGCGGAGGGCGGAGATCCATCGAGCCAGGGCCGATCGGAGGCGCCCCCGGAGCCCGTAGAAGAGAAAGGCCAGCCACCAGCCCCGAGGGGCGGATCCCGGAGGGAGCGGGCGTCGGCCGAACCGCACGGCCGTGTAGCGCTCAGCGATCTGCCTCATGGTCTCCGCCATCTCCGGCGCCAGCGCGGCCAGGTGCCGAGCGCGCTCCATCGGGGTCCAGGAGGCCGGGAGCCGGATCCCCAGCAGCCGCGCCGCGCGGTTCATCCACAGGTAATCCCGGGCGGCGGGAGAGAGCCGGCGCAGGCGGTGCCGATCGCGCAACCAGAGGACCAGCCCCAGCATCCCCAGCGATCCCATCAGGCCCGCTGTGAGCGGGCCGATCGGGAACTGCGGCGTGTGGGGCAGCGGAAGAGCCTCCCCGGGCTGGATATCGAAATCCTCGGCCAGCAGATTGCGTCGGGTGGGGGTGGGTTGTGGCGCGCCGGGAGTGGGCCCTGCGGCGGGGCTCGCCGGAGGCGTGGGGGTGGGCGTCACGGGGCGCTGGGGGCGCAGGATGGGCGGCTGGGCGGCGGTGGGCTCGAATTCCACCCAACCGTAACCGGGGAAGTAGATCTCCACCCATGTGTGGGCGTCCCGCTGTCGCACCCGATACCGCCCATCGGGCATCCACTCGCCCTGGGCGTAGCCGCTCACCACGCGGGCGGGGATCCCCAGGGCCCGCGCCATCACGGCCATCGCCGAAGCGTAATAATCGCAGTAGCCCTGGCGGATGTCGAACAGCACATAGGACACGCCGTCCCGGCCGGGCGGCGGGGCCGGGATGTTCTCGTTGTATCGGATGTTGCGTCGCAGCCAGGCCTCCAGGGCCGCTGCCTTGTCGTATGGATTGTCCGCGTTCGCTGTGATCCGCTCCGCCAAGCGCCGGATCCGGGGATCCAGGTTGGGCGGCAGCTGCAGATACCGCTGCACCCATTCCGGGTAAACCGTCCCCGCCTGACGCAGGCTCTCCACATCCGGGATGGGGACCAGGGAGATGGCCTCGTAGGTCTGCTGGGCGCCGAAGGGACGGGGGCTGCGGATCCCCATCAGATCGTGGGCCTGGGCCGTGAACCGGCCCTGCACGAGGGTGGGGAGGCTGACGGCCACCGGGTGCTGAGCGGCGAAGATCAGGGTGTTCCCGGGCAGATAGACGGTGAAGGTTTGCGTCACCACCGCCCGGCCCTCCCACAGCGGGCGGGCCGTCAGGGCGGTCATCGGGGCGCGGCTCTGCTCGTCCTCCCCTGAGGAGAGCCAGCCGTTGGAGGTGTAGACGTCATAGACCATCCCCCGCCAGTAGCGGGCCGGCCCCTGGGCCCGCACCTCCATCACCACCGTGTCGCTCAGCCGCCGGGGCCCGCCGAAGGGCAGCGTGCGTCCCAGGGGGCTCACATACGCCGGGCGCTGGGAGCGCAGGGAGCTGAACAGCCGGTTGAACGTCTCCTGGCTCCGGCGCAGGGGCCGGCTCACCTCGCTCCAGACCCGGGAGGCCGTCTCGCTGGGGCCGGCCGGCGGGAGGATCCAGGCGAGGGCCAGGGCCAGCCCGGCGATCAGCAGCCCCGCCCGCAGCACATCCACGCCGAGATCCGGGACGAACCACACCCGCTCCCGCCGCCAGCGCTGGCTCTGCTCCTCATAATGCACGGTGGCCAGCCAGAGCAGCGCCCCCAGCAAATAGGTGATCAGGAACAGCGTGAGAGGGCGCGGGCCCAGATAGTAATACGCGTTGATGAACGCGATCAGCCCGGCCGGCACCAGCGCCCGCCACGACCGGATGGTCCGGAAGGAATACCATGCGCTGCTGCTGGCCGCCAGCCAGATCAGGGCCCCCATGATCACCACGAAGGGCAAGGGATCGCTGCCCCGCCCGCCCCGCACGGCTTCCATGGCCCACACCGTCATGCGGTAGCCCAGCCATTGGAGCTTCAACGACCAGGTGGGGACCTGGATGAGGCGGGCGCTCAGGTAGCCCACCCAGACCGTGCCGTAGCCGATGTTGAGAAGAAAAGCCACCGGGCCGGGGAACCGGGAGATGGCCAGCAGCCAGCCGATGAGGAGCCCTCCGGCTGCCACCGAAGGGAGGATCTCCAACCCGTCGGCCCACCCCGCCAGCGTCACCGTCCACGCGGCGGACCCGTGGATCAGGAGCAGCAGGAACAGCATCCAGAGGGTCCCCACAGCCCCCCGGGGAACGGCCGGGACCCCCACCGGCCTTCCGGGGATCCTTACCTCGCTTTCTCCCACCATCGATGCAGCTCCTCCAGGGAAACGCGGGACGTGAGATCCAGGCTCAGCGGGGTGACGGAGACCACCTCATCCACCACCAGGGCGTAGATGTCCGAATCCGGCTCCAGACGCTCCCGATCGATCTCCACCCGATATCCCAGCGGGCCCGGGTCGGTGGGGCGCCGGCGCATCGGGCGGACGGGGACGAAATACCGCTGTCGCGAGAGGCGGGTCCACCGCCAGGGGGTCTCCGGCGTGGCCCGGGCCGGGACGTCGATCTTCAGCACGTCGACGTCGAAGGGCAGGGCCTGGCGGAGGGCGGCGCGGGCGAAGAGGAGGGTGAAATGCGCCGCGGCCCCGAAGTCGATCTCCTCGGAGTATCCCAGGTGATGCTCCACCGGGGTCTGCAACGACACCGCCAGGGCCGGGATCCCGAAGCTGGCCGCCTCCAGGGCCGCTCCCACCGTCCCCGAGATGGTCACTCCGGAGCCCACGTTCTCCCCGTAGTTGATGCCCGACACCACCAGGTCCGGCGGACGGGGGAGGATCTCCAGGATGGCATGATCGACCACTTGCGCAGGGGTTCCCTCCACCGCGTAAGCCCGGATCACTGTGCCGTTCGCATGGATGATCTCCGGGTAGATCCGGCCCTCCGAGGTGGCCGGCATGCAGCGTCCGGCACCGGACCATTGATCCACCGGGGCGACCACCACAACCTGGCCCAGGGCTTGCAGGGCAGCGGCAGCGGCCCGCAGCCCGGGGGATCGGATCCCGTCGTCGTTGGTCACCAGGATGAGCGGCATCGCATCCTCCCGACGGCCTCGGCGATCCGCTCGGCGATCCCCTGCAACACCTCGTCCGGCACCCCCTCCGGGGCCAGGGATTGCGGGCGCGTGTCGATGGGATCGTTGACGTAGTCGATGCACAGGAAGCGCCCCGCCTCGTCCAGGGCGATCTCGCTGGAGAACAGGTGAAGCCCGCAGACCGCCGCGATCCGACGCCCCAGCTCCCAGAGCGCGTCCAGGCCGCAGGCGATCCGCTCTTCCTCCTTCACCGGCGCATACCGGTGGGTGGTCGGATCCCACCAGCAGGGGAACACCTGATCCACCGCATAAAGCACGCGGAACCAGGCCGGGCGCCCGTCCAGCCGGCGGGGGCGCACGTAGGCCTGGACCAGAATCGGTTCATCGGGGAAGGCCGTGCGCAGGGCGTTCAGGTCCTCCGGATCGGTGATCGTCCGCACGCCCTCCCCGCCGCCCCCGAAGGCGGGCTTGGCGATCCACGGGGGTTCCCCCAGCCCTTCGGGCCAGAGCGTCCGGGGGTCGGCTTCCCACGGGGGGAGGATGGCGGTAGGAGGGGTGGGGAGCCCCGCTTCGACGAACCGCCGGTGCATCGCCGCCTTGTCCCATGCCGCCCGCGCCCGCTCCGTTGGGTTCAGACGGAACACCCCTGCCGCCCGGGCCCAATCCACCAGGGCCTCGAAGTCCTCATCCCAATCCGAAGCGCGGTCCAGGAAAACCCCGCATGTCCACCGCCCATCTGCGGCCCGCTCCAGGATCTGGGGGAGATCCGCCGGCGTGACCTCGGCCACCGAGAGGCCGCGGCGCGCGCAGGCCTCCCGGATCATCCGGATGAACGGCGCATCGTATTCCCAGTTCCAGGCGATGGCCAGATCCACCCGCTCGATCTCGATGTCGCTTCGAATCGCCGGATCCTTCAACATCTCGCACGCTCACGAAGGATGGGGATCCTCCCGTTGTGTCTCTCCATCCTGATGATAACACGGCCGGAAGCGCAGAGCGATCTTTCCGCGCATGCGAAGGGGCCGGAGGGGAGCAGCGGTCTGGGTTACAATATCCGCGGAGGTGGACGTTCACATACCTGCGGAGAGATCTTCATGCGCCGTGGGCTTCTCTGGATTTATGGGTTTCTGGTGGGGGGGCTGATCGGCGCCGGCCTGGCGCTGCTCTGGGCTCCCTGCTCCGGGCCGGAGCTGCGGGAGAGGATTCGGAGCCGTTGGCAGCAGGTCGTGGAGGAGGGGCGGCAGGCCGCCGCCCAGCGTCGGGCGGAGCTGGAGCGCGAGCTGGCCGTCCTGATCCGACGAGCCCCTCCGGAGTCCTGAACAGGGGCGGTCGCCTTCCTCCGCTACGGCCACCTCCACCAGACCGGCGTCGGGGCGATCTTCAGGATCACGTGGGACGCCTGCTGCACGGTGAGGGCAGGCCAGAACGCCGTGGCGAAGGGTCGCACGGGATCCACGGGGGTCGGCCAGGGGGCGCTCTCATCGCCGCCGAGCGGGATCTCCGCGCGGATCGGCCAGCCTGGGATCCGCACGGTGGCCGCGTGGGCCTTTCCCCATTCCCAGATGGTGTGCAGATCCCCATATCGCCGTCCGATCTCGGCCAGCGCCCGCCGGTAAGCCACCGCCTTCAGCTCCCGGACCTCGTTTCCCTGAGCCTCCCAGAGGGCCTGCGCAGCGGCCCGGAGGCGCTCCGCCGGCCGTCGGGCGAGCAGCCGTCGCAGGTTCTCCTCCCCCACCGCCGGTCCCAGCGCCGTGCGGATGATCTCCCATCGCCAGGCCTCATAGACGAGGGCGGAGGGGCTCTTCACGTCCAGCTGTCCGTCCCAGCGGGCGAGCATCCCATGCACCCGCCGCTGCAGCCAGTCCTCTGGGGTCAGGGCGAGCAGCGCCTCGCGATCCGGCATCGCGGGCGGCGCGCAGCGGGGCCATGCGTCCTTTCCCTGCCAGGCCCAGAGGGGGGACTCCCCGCTTTCCCGGATGATGCGGACGGAGAGCTCCCCCAGGGCATCCAGGACGTCTCCGGGGCCCGGCTTCGGCTCCAGCTGGGCGCCCTCCGCCTGGCGGATGCGCGCCAGAGCCCCCGGGATCCCGGGCCAGCGGAGGCGGACGCCGTCGTTCACCCATACCGGGCGCCACGGCAGGGGGAAGACCGGGGCGGCCATCGCGTGCAGGCGGATCCCGGCGTCCTCCTGGCACGTTCGGAAGAGCCCGAGCTCGGGGGCCGCTCCCACCGCCGCCCAGGCGCGCCATGCCGCCTCACGCCGCGCGACGTCCGGGGCCGGCGTCGCGGACGACCAGCGGGGATCTTCCAGGGCGGCGCGTGGAGCGGGAGGGAGGTGCCGGAGGGCGGCCGCGATCTCGGCCTCCATCCAGCCCGGATGGGCCAGGGCCAGGCCCGCCGCCACCGCCAGGCTATCCCGGGGCTCCCAGGGCCGGGCGAGGGGATCCGAGGGGAGCCGGCGGATCATCGGGATCCCCATCCGCCAGGCGGTGTTCACCCCTGCGGCGTAGGCTTCCAGCCGGGACCGGGTCTCTGCGTCCAGGGCCTCCCAGGCCCGGGCGATGACGGGGGCGAGGCGCTCCCGGGCCCAGGCGTCGGCCTCGGCCGCCTCCGGCCCGATCAGGGCCTCCAGCTGGCCGTAGGCCGCCGCCCGCCGCAGGATCAGCAGCGGGGCGGCATCCAGCCCATCCAGGACGCCCTCCGCGAAGGCCTGATCCCGCGGCGAGCCGGCCTCTATGCGCCACTGGGCTGGGCCCACCGCATACAGGGTGATCTTTCCCTCCGGTCCCTGCAGGGTCAGGACGGAGGGCGCGTAGCGGGCGGACCCGATGGCGAGAGCCCCGGTGAGGATCCCCAGGGCCAGGGCCAGACTGAGGAGGCCCATCGCGCGGGGGAGAGAACGCCCGCTCCGAGCCATCGCTCCCATCCGCGTCTCCGGCCGATGAATGATTCGGGTGGGACATCGTGATCGGGCCCTGCCCCCTCGGATGGGCGCAGGGGATGGTCAGCCGGACCCCAATGGGGGCTGTTTGCTCCTGCGAACGGACCCGGCGGTTCGTTGCTTCCGCGCTGCCCAGCGCCTAAGGGGCTCGGCCCAGGGTGACGGAGAGCGTGCGCTCTTCCCCGTCCCGGATCACCGTCAGGCGCACCGTCTCCCCGGGGCGATGGCGTCGGAGCGCATCGGGGAGAGGATGACGGTCGTCCACCGGCTCGCCGTCCACGGCGGTGATCCGGTCGCCGGGGCGCAGGCCGGCTTCCTCGGCCGGGCTGTTGGGGAGCACCTGGAGGATCCGCGCCCCATCGCGATCATGGGTCACCATCACCCCCAACCAGGGGGTTCCAGAAGTGGGCCCGGGGGGAGTCGGAGCGCCCACGCCCCGGCCGATCAGATAGCCGGCCAGCCCGCCCACCGCCAGGCCGATGCACCCGCAGGCCACGGCGATCAGGATGAGCGCGGCGATCCAGATCCACATGCGGTTCCGGAGGTCTTGAGGCGAGTTGCCCATGGCTCATCGCTCCACCCGTTCGATGGCGGCGCCCAGGGCTCGCAACTTCTCGTCCAGGCACTCGTAGCCCCGATCGATCTGCACGATGTTGCGGATGACGCTGGTGCCCTCGGCGCAGAGGGCGGCGATCACCAGGGCCATCCCGGCCCGGATGTCCGGGCTCTCCAGCCGCTCCCCATGCAGAGGGGAAGGGCCGTGGACCAGACAACGGTGAGGGTCGCAGAGGACGATGCGCGCCCCCATGGCGATGAGCTTATCCACGAAATAGAGGCGGCTTTCGAACATCTTCTCGTGGAAGAGCACCGGCCCCACGGCCTGGGTGGCCACCACGATGGCGATGCTCATCAGATCCGCCGGGAAGCCGGGCCAGGGCGCGTCCTCGATCTTGGGGATATGGCCCCCGATGTCCGGGATCACCCGGAGGGGCTGCTCCGGCGGCACGTAGATGTCTTCCCCATGCACCTCGAAGTGCACCCCCAGGCGCCGGTAGACCAGCTGCACCATCCGGAGGTGCTGGGGGACCGCGCGACGGATCCAGACCCCATCGCCGATGAGGGCGGCCAGCCCGATGAACGAGCCCACCTCGATGTGATCCGACTCGATCTCCCACTCTCCGCCTCCCAGGCGATCCACCCCGTGGATCACCAGGGTGTTGGAGCCGATGCCCTCGATGCGGGCGCCGAGGCGGTTGAGGAAATGGCAGAGGGCCTGGACGTGGGGCTCGGAGGCGGCGTTGCGCAGGACGGTGGTGCCCCGGGCGAGGGCCGCGGCCATGACCGCGTTCTCTGTGGCGGTCACGCTGGCCTCGTCCAGGAGGATGTCCTGGCCCCGGAGCCGGCCGGGGGCCCGGAGCCGGAAGATCCGGTTCACCTCATAGCGCGCCCCCAGGGCCTCGAAAGCCAGAAAGTGGGTGTCCAGGCGGCGCCGGCCGATCACGTCGCCTCCGGGGGGCGGCATCTCCACATCACCGAAGCGGGCCAGCAGCGGCCCGGCCAGCAGGATGCTCGCCCGGATATCCCGGCAGAGCTCCGGGTTCAGCGGCCGGGGCCGCACATCCCGGGTGTCGATGCGCAGGGTGTGCGGGTCCAGCTCCTCGATCGTCGCCCCCAGCTCGCTGAGGAGCTGCACCATGGTGCGGACGTCGCGGATGCGGGGCACGTTGCGCAGCACCACTGGCTCCTCGGCGAGCAGAGCGGCCGCGATCAGGGGGAGGGCAGCGTTCTTGTTGCCCCCGGGGCGCACCTCCCCCCGGAGCCGCCGCCCTCCCTCGATCACGAAACAGGCCTCTCGGGTCATCCCCTCGCTCCTCTCCGGCCGATCGTGCGCAATGGGTATTGCATCTATTCCAGCGCCAGCAGGCGCACCCGAACCACCACCGGATCGCCGCGCCGGGCCTCCAGGGCGGCCGCGGCGCACCCGTTCACCAGGCCGATCTCTAAGAAGCCGGAGCTGCCCGGATAGGCGATCAGCTCCCCGGGTTTGGCCTCGGCGAAGGTGTGGAGGATGCCGGAGAGCACGCGATTCCCTACCTCCACCCGCGCCTCCCCCGCCCGGAAGAGGACCGGGAAGCGGCGGGCCAGGGGACCGAAGGCCGGTTGCAAAACCAGGGCGGCTCCCTGCCACTGCAGCCGGCCGATGCTGGTCACCAGGTTCCCGAACCGGTCCGCGTGCAGGATCTCCCCGACGATCCGCTCCTCCTCCAGATCCAGGCGGGGCGGAGGGAGGCGGACCGGATCCGTCACCGGCGGGCCGAAGGCAGCGGGAGGGACCCCGCGGGCGAGGTGGGCGGCGGCCGGGGCGAAGATGTCCCGGCCGTGGAAGGTGTAGCTGACCTGGGGCAGGCGATAGGCGGGCTCCTCAATGGCATAGCAACGGGCCTCCGGATGGTTGTCCAGGATGAAGCTGAAGAGCCCGTTGTCCGGCCCCACGAAGAGGGCCCGCTCCGTCTCCACGATCAACGCGCGGCGCCCGCTGCCCACCCCGGGATCCACCACCGCCACGTGGATGGTCCCGGGGGGGAAGTAGGGCGCGGCCTCCGCCACCACGAAGGCCGCCCGCCGGATGTCCTGAGGCGGGATGTGGTGGCTGAGGTCCACCAGCCGCACATCGGGGGCGATGGAGAGGATCACCCCCTTCATCGTCCCCACATAGCCGTCCTCATCCCCGAAGTCCGTCGTCAGGGTGATCACCCGCATCCCGATCCTCGCCGATCATCGCATCCACCGGCTTCGGGCGTTCCCCCTGTCGGGCCCGAAGCGTTCGGCTCCTCCAGTATATTCCGGCGCACCGGTTGCGGGCATCCGGAGGGGAGCAAAGACCGCGGGGGTTCGGAGGGGATGTTCGGCGGAGGAGGGGCGCAGCCCCGCTGCGCCCCTCCCGCTCCAGCTGCGCTTGCGCTACGGCCCGTGGCGATGGGGGGATCGAACGGTCTGCCGGGCGGTTGCCCAGTCCATCACCTGCCCGCCGTGGTCCCGGGCGAAGGCCTCAGCCCGGTCCCGCATGGCGAAGGCGAGCAGGCCGTAGCCCATGGGGGTCGGCACATCGGGCGCAAGGACCAGGACGGCGCGGTCCGCCTCGATCCATCCCCCACCCTCGAAGTCACGCACATAGAAGGCCGCTACATCCTCCGGATGGTCTCGGTAGTAATCGATCATGCACCCGATGTCATCGAAGAGGCGGGCCTGGCCGTTCCGGGTCACGTAGGCCGCGGCGAAGCGGGGATCGTTGATGAGCATCCCACAGTTGGCGCAGGGATCCTTCCCATAAGCGATATCCGGCGGCCTGGGCCCGCTGGGCCGCGCGCAGGCCACCAGCCCCGCCAGCATCAGCGCGATCGCGACCATTCGACGCATCATTCCCCCTCCTGGATGAGGAGCTCCTCTGTTCAGGCGGCGATGTCCTGCAACCTCCCGAAGCGCAGGGCGGCCATCAGGAACGCCAGGGCCAGCCAGCCCAGCATGATCGCCATCAGCATCGACCCCAGGGCCTCCCCATACGTCCGCCAGGCGTAGGCTCCCGCCGGCCCCAGGAGATCCGGGGAGCCGTTCAGCCAGACCATCGCCAGGATGCGGAAGGCGTGGAGGGGGTTCAGGACGGTGAGCCACCAGAGGACGGCCGGAGACAGGGCGAAGGCCCCCACCAGCCCCATGAGGCCCAGGTCCGAGAGGAACACGCCGGCCAGCCAGACCAGCAGGGAGAGGCCCAGGGCGGTGCTCTGGCGGCGCAACCCGACACCCAGGGTCATCCCCAGGCCGTAGGTGGTCCAGGCAAGCAGGGTGGCGCCGGCCGCCAGGGCCGCATAACGGCCGGCTTCCTCCGCGCCGCCGAGGCCTCCTCCCAGGCCGATGATCAGGCCGGTGATCCCGAACCCCAGAGCCATCGCGGCGGCCAGCGCCATGGCCCCCCCGATGGCCTTGGCGGCCCACACCTGAGCCCGGGAGACCGGATAAGACAGGAGGTAAGCCAGCGTCCCGCTCTCCCGCTCCGCCGCCCAGGTCATGGCCCCCAACCCCAGACCCATCAGGGAGGCGATCAGCGCGGAGAGGTGGACCAGCGCCGCGGCCGTGCGTCCAAAGCCGGCCAGCCCGATGTAGCCGGAGCCAGCCATGGAGAGGGCCGCCATGGCCAGGGCGATCACGAAGAAGCTCCCCGCTGTGATCCCGAACCAGCGGCTCCGCAGGATCTCCCGTCCTTCCTTCCAGATCAACCAGCGCGTCGCGCCCATGGGATCCCCCGCTTATGGCTCGCTCAGCTCCCACTCCGCGTCCTGAACCGGGATCCCGGCCGCCCAGAGCTGCCGCACCGGGGCCAGCTTCTGATCCGCCGGCACGGTGAGGGTCAGGCCATGATGGTTGGCGACGACCGGGTAGCCTGCCTCCTCCAGCAGCCGGCGGGCCCGGTCCTGTTCGGCAGGCGGGAGGCTCAGCCGGAGCCGCGCCTGCAACCCAACCGTCCGGGCGAGGGCTTCCGGCGCGACCTCCGCGACCACCTGTCCCTCCCGGAGCACCACCACGCGATCCGCCAGCTCCAGGATCTCCTCCAGCCGGTGGGAGCTGAAGATCAGCGTCTTCCCCTGGGCTTTCAGGGCCTGCAGCTGGCGCATCCACTCCAGCCGGGCCGCCATGTCCAGGTTTGCCGTCGGCTCATCCAGGAGCAGGAGGGGCGGGTCTCCCATCCGGGCCAGGGCCAGGGCCAGCCGTTGCTTCAGGCCCCCCGAGAGGGCCTGCACCGGACGGTCCTGATAGGGCGCCAACCCCATGGCCTCCACGATCCCGGGATCCACGGGAACCCCCCGGAGCGCGGCGAAGAAAGCCAGGGTCTCCCGGACGGTCCAGCTGTAGAAGGCCAGCTCCTGGGGCACGTAGCCGATGGCGCGGCGGGCCGCCGGACCCTCCTTCCGGACGTCCCGACCCGCCACCCGGATGTGGCCTTCAAAGGAGAGCAGGCCCAGGATGCAACGGAGGACGGTGGTTTTCCCTGCCCCGTTGGGTCCCCACAGGGCCACCGCCTCCCCCGGCTGCACGCGCAGGTCCAGCCCGCGCACCACCCAGGTCTGCCCGAACCGTTTGCGGAGCCCCCGGATCTCCAGCATCGCCGCTGGGGTCTGGCGGGGATCCGCCCGGATGGGCCCGGCGGGGGTGCGCTGCAGCCAGCGCCATCCGATCATCGCCAGGGCCAGCCCCCCCAGCCCCAAGCCGAGCCATGGGACCCCATGCCGGGGAGTGTGCCCGGCGGCCCCGGGGATCCCGGCTGGCGGCCGTATCCGGGGGGCCGGATCCTCCAGGCGAACCTGGGGCGCGAAGAAGGGGACCAGCCGCGCGGCGGTCTCCAGGGCCTGGACAGCGGGGGTGCCCCAGAAGATCCGCAGGGCCGGCATCGCATCGGTCAGGGCCTCGAAGAGGCGCTGGGAACGATAGGGGAGGTCGCCGATCCCATCGCCGTCGACGTCGAAGCCGACGTAGTCGCTCCAGAAGTTGCCCTCCCAGCGGTTCGCCTGCAGGTTCCCCTCTCCCTGCACGGCGGCCTGCTGCTCGTTCTCCCAGAAGACGTTCTCCCAGAAGATCACCCCCCGCACCATCGGCAGGGCCAGCACCCCGATCCCGTTGTAAGCGAAGAGGTTCCGCTCGAAGCGGACGGGGGAGCCCTCCGCGCGCGGGGTGTTGTCCAGGAAGAGGGCAGCGGTGTTGTCGGCGAAGAGGTTCTCCTCGGCGAGGATCTCATCGCTGTCCTTGAAGGCCATGCCGTAGCCGCTGGGTCCCCGGTGGTGAAGGAAGCGGTTGCGGCGGAAGACCCCGCCCCGGCTATACATCATATAGATCCCAACGTAGTTGCCTTCCAGGATGTTCCCCTCCGCCAGGCTCTCATTGCAATACATGTAGTGGATCCCGTAGCGCCCGCCCCGGAACCGGTTGTCCCGGAGGACGGAGCGATCGGAGAACCAGATGATCACGTCCCGCCCGCGCTCCGTCTCGTTGCCTTCGATGTAGGCGTCGGAGCTATACCACAGGCGGATGGCGTCCCCCCGCTCCGCCTCCGGCACGTCCAGGCCGCGGATGCGGTTGTTCCGGATGCGAGCCCCCGGGGAATCCTTCAGGTAGATCCCGAAGAGGACGTCCTCCAGCCGGTTGTCCTCCAGGATCACCCCGGGGGCTCCTTCCGCCCGGATCCCCGCGTCCTCATGGGTCAGGGAGCGGCCGGAGCGGCGGATCACAAAGCCGCGGACGGTCACCCCGGGGGCGGTGATCCAGAGGATGGTGCCCTGGCCCTGGCCATCCAGCACCGGGCTGTCGACACCGATCAGGGTGAGGGGCTTATCGATGCGGATGGGGCCGTCGTGCACGCCGCCGCGCACCTCCAGGGTCGCCCCCGGTGGGGCGGCGTCGATGGCCTCCTGGAGGGAGCGCCCGGGATCCGCAGGGGCGCCCCCGAGCAGCGCCCAGAGGGCCAGGGCCAGGGGGATGATCATCCACGGGCTCCTTCCGGGACCAGGGTGAGAGGGCCGAGACGCACGGCCTGACGGCGTTCCAGGGCGGTCCGCACCACCCGGCGGAAGTGCAGGCCCAGGGCGATCAGGAAGGAGGCCGCGAGGGCCATCCAGAACCCGAGCTGGAGCTCCGCCACGGTGCGGAACTGGCCCACGACGCCGGTGCCCAGCAGCGGCGGCGTGAAGGGCGGCAGCCGCAGCGGGGCGTTCGGGTCCAGGTCGTGACCGTAGCGGTAGAGCCAGTAATACATGTCGGCCAGGAAAATGAAGGGGAAGAGCATGGCCGGCAGGGCCAGCACCGCCGCCCAGCGGCGTCGGGTGAAGGCCAGGGCCTCGCCCAGGAGCGCCGCCGCGCCGATGGCCAGGGGCGCCAGGAAGCGTTCCACCTGGGCCGCCTCATGGAGCTTCTTCATCCCGATGTAATGGTTCAGGTTGTCTACCTCGCTCACATCCCCGGCCAGGTGGGTGACGTAGACGTCCACCCGAAGCCCCCCGGGATACTGCGGGGCCTGAAGGGTCATGCGCCAGTAGGGGAACAGCAGGGAAAGCAGCAGCAGCCAGGATGCCCCGATGAAGAACGCCCGGGGCAGCCGGAAAGGATCCTCCCGAAGCCATGTGTTCACTCGCTCCATCATGGTCTTCTTCTCCTCAAGGGATTGCGGTCCGCGCCCTCAGGCCCCGGGGTATTCGATTCGATCCCTCATCGAAATCGGAAACCGTTAAAGGGGGGCGGCTGGCCGGCCGCCCCCCTGCGGTCCCGGATCACGGCTCCACCAAGAAGTAGCCCATCATCTCCAGGTGGAGGGCCGAGCAGAACTCCGTGCAGTAGAAGGGGAAGGTCCCGCTCTGGTCGGCGTCGAACTCGATGGTGGCGGTCTCGCCGGGCTCCAGGCTCAGGTTGATGTTGTAGCCGCCCAGGGCGAAGCCGTGGGTGGCGTCGCGGGCTCGCTCGATGTTGGTGATGTGCCAGATCACGTGATCGCCCTTGCGGATCTTCACGCGCTCCGGCTTGAAGTGGCTGCGGACCGCCGTCATCCAGATCTCCACCACCCGCCGGCCGCCCTCCTCCCGCACCTCCACCCGCTCCCGGCCAGCCTCGGTGGCGTTGGGGTCCTTGGCCATCTTCACCGCGTTCCACCCGATCTCCGGGTAGACCAGGAACGGCTTGAGCTTGTCGGCCTTGATGATCTGGGCGTAGTGCGGCTCGCCGATGCCGATGGGCATGTCATAGAGGAGCCGCATCTTGCCGCCGCTGATGTCGATCAGCTGGAAGTTCTGCGGGTGCAGCGGGCCCACCGGCTGGAAGCGATCCACCGACCACTTGTTGAGGGCCACCACGTATTTGCCGTCCGGCGAGACCGTGTCCCCTTCCGTCGCGGCGATGTGGCCGATGTTGTAGTGGACCGGCAGCTTCTCCACCAGCTTCCAGGGCTCCGCGCCGTCCTTGCGGTAGGGGCCGCCCAGGGACCACCGGGCCACGGCGCTGTCCAGGAAGAGGGAGGTGTAAGCGTAGCCCTTGTCGTCGAAGACCGTGTGCAGCGGCCCGAGGCCGAGCTCCACCTGGGCTTCCTTGACGTCCTCGAACTTCAGCACCGGCACCCCGAAGGGGTCGCGCTCGAAGTTCCCGGCGGCGATGGCCTTCTGGATCTTCTCAAAGGAGTAGACCGTCACGTGGGGATCCAGCTTGCCGCCTACCACGATGTATTCGCCGCCCGGCGCCACGTCCACCCCGTGGGGGCTCTTGGGCTCCGGGGCGAAGAAGAGGACCCCTTCCTGGGCCGCCGTCTGAAGGCGGATCACCTTGATCCCGTTGATGACCTCATACTTGCCGGCCCGGATCAGCTCCTCGGCCTTCTTCCAGTTGATGATATGGAGGTAGTCCATCTCGTTCTTGGCTGTGCCGGCCTCGAAGGGCGGGTTGCCCTCCTCGATGCCGCCGGTGGCCATCTCGGTGTTGATGGAGTTGCAGAACACCCAGCCGTAAGAGACCTTCTTGCCCGCGTCGCACAGGTCCTGCCAGTAGGGCGGCAGCTCGATCTGGAAGGATCGGTCCGGATCCACCCGGCCCTTCTGGCGGTCGAAGGCCCAGAAGGTCAGCAGCCCCCGGTATTTGTCCTTGTATTGATCCAGCGGGGCATACTCCCACCCGATGGGGGCCGCATACTGCGGGCCCTCGACGACGTATTCGGTGTTGGGGGTGACGAAGCCGCCGCCGTGGTCGGAGATCGCGTTGGGGTTCTTGACGATCTGCTTGGTTTCGAAGTCGCGCAGATCGATCACTGCCAGGCGGGCGTTGGCCTTGTCGTTGATGAACAGGAACTGGCCGTCGTATTCCCCTTCGGTCTCGGAGAGGGCCGGATGGTGGGTGTCGCCCCAGAGGATGGGCTTGCCCCGGGCGAAGCCCTCCGCCAGCACCTCCAGGGTGCCCTTCTCCCCGAACCCGTAGCCCTGCCAGGGCTCTGGCGTGAAGACACCGATCACCTTGAGCAGCCGCATGGAGGGGATGCCGATCACCAGGACCTGGCCGGAGTGCCCGCCGGAGGCGAACATCACGTATTCGTCATACTTGCCCCCCGGCACGTAGGTCCGCAGCGCAGCAACCACGTCCTCCGGGGACAGGCCCCGCTCCCGGATCACCGTCTGCGCTTCCGCCGGCAGGCCCGCCACCGGGGTCGCCCCACCCCGGGCACAGGCCGCCACCAGGGCCATCAGAACCCCCAGGATCACCCCCTTCGCTTTCCCATGCATCATCGGAACCTCCTCCCATCCATGATCGTGCGGCCGACTCTCCCATCAGGCCGGACGCTCTGGCCTCTATCTTGTCCGGTTCGGCCGCCAGAGCCTATGATCTACGTCATACGAGGAGGTCATTTAGGGACGATGAATGTCATAAAATAGGGGTGCGGTTCGTCATATGGTGTGATAGCCTTCGTGCCCAATCGATGATGTTTGTCATGGGGTCGGAGGGGGGAGGGGGCGTCGGGGGCAGGTGGTCCAGCAGGGGAAAGGCCCGTGGGAGATCTTGGCCCCGCAGGTCGGGCAGCGGACGGTCTCCTCATAGCACCAGATTTCGATGTCCGGCTCCCCGCAGACCGGACAGGTCACGTAATCCGGGAAGGGGTCCGGCAACGGCCGGGCGGACGGCTCTTGTTGCAGTGGCATGGGAGGGTCTCCCGGGTCGGCGCGCGTATGCTCAGGGATATCGTGGCCCAGGCCGGCCCACTCCGGTATGATCCCCGTCATACGCCGGGGGCGGGGTATGTCTCGATTTTGTCGGGCCTGGCCGCCTTGTAGGACAACTGCTCGCAGTTGTCCTACGATTTTGGGACACACCCGGGGGGCGGCCCGCGTTGACAGATCCGGCCGATTGCGGTAGATTCTTAAGTGACAGGCCCCCATAGCTCAGGCTGGATAGAGCGTTGGCCTCCGGAGCCAAAGGTCGCGGGTTCGAGTCCCGCTGGGGGCTCTGGGCAGGCGGGTCATCCCCTGATGATCCGCCTGTTTTGTTTTTAGGAGAAGCCCCGGCGTCGGGCGATCTCATAGAGGGCGATGGCGCCGGCGGCCGCGGCGTTGAGGGAGGCGACCCGTCCTCGCATGGGGAGGTAGATGAGGAAATCGCACGTCCGTCGCACCAGCGGACGGATGCCGGATTCCTCGTTGCCCACCACCAGGGCGATGGGTCCGCTGAGGTCCGCCTGATCGTAACGGATCGCCCGGGGATCCTGTTGCAGGCCCACCACCCACACGCCGCGGGCCTTGAGTTGCTCCAGGGCCCGGGCCAGGTTGGTGACCTGGACCACCGGAAGGTGCTCCACCGCGCCGGCCGAGGCGTTGACCACCGCCGGCGTCACCCGGGCGCTGCGATGCTCCGGGAACAGCACGGCATGCACCCCCACCGCCTCCGCCGTCCGCAACAGGGTCCCGAAGTTCTGGGGGTCCTGCAGGCAATCCAGCGCCAGCCAGAAGGGCGGATCCGAACGGCGGGCGCTTTCCGCCCAGGCCTGCTCCAGATCCACATAAGGATAAGGATCCGCCTCGGCGACCACCCCCTGGTGGCCGTCCGCCACGGCGTCCAGCCGCGCCCGGGGGACGCGCAGCACCGGGACGCCTTGGGCCTCGGCCAGAGCGATCAGCTCCTCCAGGATCGGCCGGGGCTGGAGGCCTTCGGCGATGAGCAGCCGGTAAATGCGCCGCCGCCCGGCCCGCAGGGCCTCGTGGACCGCGTGGCGGCCATACAGGAACTCCCGCTGGAAGATCTCCCCGGACCGCTCTTTCATTGCGATCCCTCCGAAGGTTCTCCGGCGGCTTCCGCCGGATCCCAGCCCATGATCCGAAGGGGCCGGCCCAGCCATCGGGCGATCCGCTCCGTCCATCGGAAGAAGGGCGGCATCTCCTCCGGCCTGAGCCTTCGAAAGCCGAACCGGGCGTAAAACGGCTCCAGCTCCGGCCGGCAGATCAGCACCAGGGGCTCCCGGACCCGGGCCAGTTGCGCCCGGACCAGGGCGCTGCCGATGCCCCGGCCCCGCCACGCGGGATCCACCACCAGGGAGGCCAGCTCCCGGCTGCCATCCCGATGCGGGCGGATCTGGACGGCCCCCACCACCCGTCCCTGCACCTCGGCCACCCAGAAACGGGGGATGTGAAGCCCGAAGGGGTTCAGCCGGGCCTCCCGGATCATCCGTCGGATGATGGGTCCGTCCTCCGGCCGGGCCGGGCGCAGGATCCAGTCCTCCATCTGCTTTCTCCTCTGAAGCCGTCTTGATCTTTCTCACCCCAAAGGATTCTACCTGAGGGAGGCTGGCTTGCTTCGCCCTCAGGACCTTTCTGTTCGTGCGTTCCTGGACGGCCCCGGCTTGACATGGGGGTCGGGATCCGCTACGCTAAAGGTGGCGGCCGTGCTCAGGCGGGGAGGTGGCGGTTCCCTGCACCCGAAATCCGCCAGACGCGGGGCCGACATCCCCTTCGAGGGTTAGCGCGGCCCCCTGTGGGGCTCCCTCCCGGCGATGAAGGTCCGGTCCTGCGCGGCGGACCCCGGTGAACCCCGCCAGGCCCGGAAGGGAGCAACGGTAAGCCGTCCCGGTTCGCGCGCCGCAGGGGCGCCGGGCCGGAGCCGAACGAGGGCTCCCCCAGGGGGAGAGGCGGGCTCGACAAGGGGCGCACGGCCGCCCTCGGGAGGCTGCGAACCGGCGACCATGGCCTTTCCGAGATCCTTCCATGGGCCCATCGGCCCGAGTTCCGCCGCTGCACGAATGGACCGCTGGAGGCTTCTCCAATCGATCGCCTGGCTCGGGCTGGGCGCGTTCTGCCTCTGGGGTTACTGGCGCTCCCAACAGACGGTAACCCTCCTCCTGGATGATCGGATCGTTCCCATTAGAACCCATCAACGAACCGTGGCCGGGGTGCTGCGGGAGGCCGGGGTGTCCTTGCGTCCGGAGGACGAGGTCTTCCCGGCCCCGGATCAGGAGATCCGCCCACCGGCCCTCATCCGAGTCCGCCGGGCCCAGCCGGTGTGGATCCGGGTGGAGGGGAGAGGGACGGAGCCCTCCCGGCAGCTCCGGGTTTACACCCTCCATCGGGATCCGGAGGCCATCCTGCGGCAGGCGGGGGTGGAGCGGGAGCCCGGGGACGTGTTGTGGGTGGATGGACAACCATGGTCCCTCGGCGCGAAGACCGTGGACGGAGGAGCGCCCCCCGGGGAGATCCGCATCCAGCGAGCGGCCCCTCTGGTCTTGCGCCTGGAGGATGGATCCCGCCGGGTGATCCTGACCACTGCGCCCACCGTGGGGGCTGCCCTCCGGGAGGCGGGCTTCTCCCTGCACCCGGCGGATCGTCTGATCCCGGGTCCCGAAACCATGCTGAACGGCGGGTTGCAGGTGAGCCTCTTTCGCGCCCGTCCCATCACCGTGGAGGCCGACGGCCGCGTCCAGGTGGTGCATACCACCGCCCGGACCGTTCGGGATCTGTTGTGGGAGCTCGGGCTCACCCTGCACGGCCAGGATCGGGTGATCCCGGAGGAAGGGGCGGCCCTGCAAGGCGGAGAGACGGTGCGGGTGATCCGGGTGCGGGAGGACTTTGAGATCGAGGAGAGCCCGATCCCCTTCCGCACGGTCTGGGAGCCGGACCCGAACCTGGAGCTGGACACGTGGGTGCAGAAGGCCCCGGGGCGGAACGGATTGCTGCAGCGACGGATCCGCGTCCGGTATGAGAACGGCCAGGCGATGGCCCGGGAGGTGGTGGATGAGACGGTGGTCCGGCCACCGGAGCCCCGGGTGTGGGTCTATGGGACGAAGATCGTGGTGCGCACCCTGGAAACCCCGGAGGGCCCGGTGGAATACTGGCGGCGGATCCGAATGCTGGCCACCTCTTACAGCGCCTCCACCGCAGGGGTTCATCCCTCCGCCCCCTACTTCGGGCGGACACGGACCGGGCTGCCCATGCAACGGGGGATCGTGGCCGTGGACCCGCGGGTCATCCGCCTGGGGTGGCGGGTGTATGTGCCGGGCTATGGGATCGGCCTGGCGGCCGACACCGGCGGGGGGATCATCGGCCGCCGCATCGACCTGGGTTACAACGATGAGGATCTGGTCCTCTGGTATCGATGGGTGGACGTGTATCTGCTGACGCCGGTGCCGCCTCCGGAATCCATCCCCTATGTGTTGCCGGACTGGCCCTCCCCGCCTCCATGAGCGTCCGGATGCCTCCTCCGCCTCCGATGCCCTGGCCCCGCTATCTGAAAGCCCACGGCCTGTATCCTCGCAAGGGGCTAGGCCAGCATTTCCTCATCGAGGAGTCTTTCCTGGCCCGTATCGCCGATGCGGCGGAGCTGGAGGCTGGGGAGTGGGCGCTGGAGATCGGGGCGGGCCCCGGCACCCTCACCCGACATCTGGCCCTTCGGGCCGCTCACGTGGTGGCGGTGGAGATCGACACCCGCTTCCTCCCGCTCCTGCGGGAGATCCTGGCCCCTTACTCCAACATCACCGTCATCCCGGGGGATATCCTGGCCCTGGATCCGGGGGCGCTGGTGCAGGGCCACCCCTATCGGGTGATCGGGAACATCCCTTACTACATCACATCAGCGATCCTGCGCCACGTGATGGAAGCCTCCCCCCGTCCCCGCCGGGTGGTTCTCACCGTTCAGCACGAGGTGGCCCGGCGGATCACGGCCGGGCCGGGCGCGATGAGCCTGCTGGCAGTGAGCGTGCAGGTGTATGGGTGTCCCCGCGTGGTGGCGCGCATCCCGGCGGGGGCCTTCTGGCCCCGCCCCGAGGTGGATTCGGCCGTCGTCGTGATCGATCCCTACGAGCGGCCGGCGGTGGACCTTGGGGATCCGGACTGGTTCTTCGAGGTGGTCCGGGCGGGGTTCCAGCAGCGCCGCAAGCAGCTCCACAACGCCCTGTCCCACGGCCTGGGGCTTCCGGATGAAGCGGTGCGGGAGGCCCTGACCCGGGCGGGGGTCGACCCCGCCCGCCGGGCGGAGACCCTCTCCCTGGAGGAGTGGGCGGCCCTCAGCGCGGCCCTCCGTCCCCTCCGGAGGCTCGCCCAGGAGGGCCGCGCTTTGCCCGCCGAGGAGGCATGAATCGTCGAGAGTTGCTCAGCGTCGTCGGCGGCGGGACCGGGTGTAGAAGGGCAGCAGCAGGCTCATGGCCGTCTGGAGGAGCTGGCGGCGGGCCCGCAGGGCCATCACTTTGGCCTGGCGCACCGGCTCCAGGCGGTTGAGATCCGGCAGGGAGACCGGCAGGCGCACCGGCCAGTTCTCCACCGGGATCGGCCGGTCCTCCGCCCGCACCCCGTAGCGCACCACCGCCCCGGCCCAGGTCAGCCCGGCCCCGAACCCGATGAGCAGGAGGTTATCCCCCTCCCGGATCCGCCCCTGGGCCATGGCCTCGGCGAAGGCGATGGGGATGGAGGCCGCCGAGGTGTTCCCGTAGCGGTCCAGGTTGAGGAACACCTTCTCCATCGGGAAGCCGAGCTCCCGACAGGCGGCCTCGATGATCCGCTCATTGGCCTGGTGAGGGATCATCAGGTCGATCTCATCGGGGGCCAGGCCGCTGCGGGCGATGGCCTCGATGGCGACCTTCCCCAGCACCCGGGTGGCGAACTTGAACACCTCCCGGCCGTTCATGCGCAATAGATGCCCCTTGTGCCGGATGGTCTCCTCGGTGATGACGTGGTTGGTGGAGATGCCGGGCACGATCAGGTGCTCCGCCCCCGAGCCATCGGATCCGAGAACGAAGGAGAGCACCCCGGTGGGCAGCTCGCTGGCCTGCAGGACCATGGCCCCGGCCCCGTCGCCGAAGAGCACGGCCGTGTTGCGGTCGCTCCAATCGATGTTGCGGCTGATGATCTCCGCGCCGATGACCAGGATGTTGCGCATCAGCCCGGCGGCGATGAAGGCGTGGGCCACCGCCAGGCCATACATGAAGCCGGTGCACCCGGCGCCCAGGGTGAAGGCCCCGCAACGGGCGTTGAGCTTGTGCTGAATGATGGATGAGACCGGGGGGATTACATAATCGGGCGTGGAGGTGGCCACGATGATCAGATCGAGATCCTGGGGCAGGACGCCCGCGCGGGCCATCGCCTCCCGCGCCGCGGCCACCGAAAGGTCTGACATCGTCTCGCCGGGACCGGCGATCCGCCGCTCCCGAATCCCGGTGCGGGTGAGGATCCATTCCTCCGTGGTATGCAGCTGCTGGGCCAGCTCGGCGCTGGTCAGCGCCTTCCGGGGGACCGCCATCCCCCATCCGGCGATCCGGCTATACCATGGCATCGCTCCCTCCTTTCGGACTGGGATCCGAATAGGCTCTCCTCACCTATTCAGCGGGAGGGCCGAGCGGACCGGCTGCCGTCGGCGATAGGCCCACAGCCCCACCGCGGCCGTTCCCAGGGCCACCCCGAGCCACCAGAGGGGGATGGCCGGGGTGGAGGGCCTCCGGCGGGGAGCCTGCCGGGCCTCCGCCATCAGGCGCTCATACAGCGAGGCCACCCAGGTCGGCCGCGGCTCCACCGGCCGCAGGGCGTCCGCCAGCTGCTCTGCCAGCTGGAAGAGCGCGCGGTCCCGAGGGGAGAACGCCACCGGAGGGAGCGGATACGCCGCTTCCCCCCGCAGCCCCTGTTGCAGACGCGCAGCATGCCACTCCAGCCACTCTGCGAGATCCGGCATGATGTCCTCCGCGAAGGGATTCAGGGCTCCCGCAGCAGCTCCTTCCGGAGCGCCTCCAGGGTGCGGTGATACAGCACCCGGATCGCCCCCTCGGTCCGCCCCATGATCCGGGCGATCTCGGCGTTGGAAAGTCCCTCGACGAACTTGAGGATCAGCAGCTGCTGGCGATCCGGGGGCAGGCGCCGCAGGGCCCGAAGCAGCCGCTCCCGTTCCTCCTGACGCTCCACCAGGGCTTCCACCCGATCCGGGGCCCGCTCGTGCCCGTTCTCGGAGAGCGGGACCACCGGGCGCCGGCGGCGGTCCCGATGCCAGTTGGCCACCAGGTTGTGAGCGATGCGGAAGAGCCAGGCGGCGAAGGGCAGCCCTCTTTCCTGGAACCGGGGCAGGTGCTGCAAGGCCTGCAGGAAGACCCGGCTGGTGAGATCTTCCGCTTCCTCCGGATCGCCGGTGCGGTAGAAGATGTAGTTGTAAATCGAGCGCACGTGACGCAGGTAGAGCTCCCCGAAGGCTTCGGGATCCCGTCGGGCCTGCTCCACCAGCCTCCGCTCCTCGTCCCGGGATCCTGCGGGAGAGCGACGAGTGGCCATGGTCCCCCACGATCGTTCCCAAGCGGATCGGGAGCTGCGCCGTTCGTCCCGCTACCCCTCCTTTCCGGAACGGCCCAGCTCCCGTGGATTTGTCGCATCAAGGCACTCTAAGTATACCCGAAAGCGGGGGGAGGGGCGCATCTCCGCTCGGAGGACGCACATGGACGCCGCGCGTGTCGTCGAGGTCATCCGGCAGGAATCCGTGCTCATCGATCGGGCGGGGCTGGTTTCGCTCTACGGAGCGGTGCTCCGGCTGGCCGGGCTGGGGGTGGGGGGGATGCTCTACCAGGCCGGACGGCAGGCCGGGCTGCGGGGCGCCCAGCTCCTTCAGGAACGGCTGGGCCTGCAGGGGGAGGATCTGGTGGAGGCAGCCCGCATCGCCTTCGAGGCCGCCCAGTGGGGGGAGGCGCGCTGGCAGCGGGAGGATGCCACCATCCGGGTGGAGGTGACCCATTCCGTCCTCGCCGAGGGGCTCCGGCCCCAGCGAAAGCCGGTCTGTCACCCCCTGGCAGGATACATCGCCGGCTTCCTGGAGGTCGCCCTGGGGCGCCCGGTCCGCGTTCGGGAGATCGCCTGCGCGGCCGTGGAGGGCGAGACCTGTCAGTTTGTGGCGGAAGCGGAACGGTGAGCGCGCTTTGGAGGGGATCGATGTTCTCGGCGGTGCGCCCTGCCACCCGGGCCGATCGGAGCGCTATCCTGCATCTGGTCCGGGAGCATCGGCGGGCTCAAATGACGCTGGACTGGTGGTCCCTGGAGGAATGGCTGGAAGCCCCGACCGCCTGGGTGGTGGAGCGGATGGGCCGGGTGATCGCCTTCTGGCTGGGCATCCAGGTGGACAGCCCGGTGGCGTGGCTGCGGGTGGCGGCGGTGGCCGACGGCGAGGACGCGCCCCAGCTGTTCCGACAGCTCTGGCCCTCCATGGCCCGGGCCCTGGCGGCCCAGGGGGCAATGGAGGCCGTCGGGATGGCCTATGGGGAATGGCTGGAGTCTGTCTATCCGGCAGCCGGCTTCACCCGCCGCACGGTGGTGATCACCCTGCGGAAGGACGACTGGCGGATCCCGGAGCTCCCGGCCGTCCCCGTTCGCGTCCGTCGGGCGATGCTGGAGGACATCCCACGGATCGCGGCGGTGGATCGCCAGGCCTTCGAGCCCCTCTGGTGGTATGGCCCCACCATCCTGACCCGCGCCTGGCATCAGGTGCCCTACTTCATCGTGGCGGAGGCGGAGGGAGAGATCATCGGCTACGCCTTCGCCGACCTCTATGGCATGCACGGACATATCGTCCGCCTGGCGGTCCACCCGGCCCATCAGGGCCGGTCCGTGGGGGCGCGCTTGCTGGCGGAGAGCCTGCGGTATCTGATCGACCTGGGGGCTTATCCCATCACCCTCAACACGCAGGTCGAGAACCGGATCTCCCAGGCCCTCTACCGGCGGTTCGGTTTCCACCCCACCGGGCAGGAGGTCTCCATCTGGAGTTGCGCGCTCCGGTGATTCGGAGGGAAGCCCTCGCCGCTTATTCTTCCTTCAGCAGGCCCTTCTGGATCATGTAGCGGACCAGCTGGGCGCGGGTTCGCAGGCCCAGTTTCTCCATCCCGCGAGCCCGGTAGGTCTCCACGGTTTTGACGCTCAGGCCCAGGCGCTCGGCGATCTCCTGGTTGGTGTGCCCGATGGCCACCATGCGGAGCACCTGGCGCTCCCGCTCGCTCAGGCTCTCCCATGGCTCCGGGGTCTCCGGGATCTGCGGGGCAGGGATCAGATCCTCCAGGAGCGCGCGGGTCATCGCGGGGTGGATGTAGAGGTCGCCCCGCGCCACCGCGCGGATCGCTGTGATCAGCTCCTCATCGGTGGCGCGCTTGATGATGTAACCGGCGGCGCCCTCGGCCAGGGCCTGCCGCAGGTATGCTTCGTCCTCGTGCATCGTCAGGATCAGCACCCGCGCCTCCGGCACCTGCCGGCGCAGCAGGGCGAGGGCTTGCAAACCGGGCATGCCCGGCATGGTGAGGTCCAGCAGGATGACGTCCGGGCGGATCGCCTCTGCCTGGCGCAGGGTTTGCCAGCCATCCTCCGCCTCTCCGACGACCTCGATGTCCGGTTGGGCGCTGAGGAGCAGCCGGAGGCCGGCCCGGAACACAGCGTGGTCGTCCGCGATCAGCACCCGGATCATGAGTCCTCCAGCGGAACGCGGAGATAGATGGTGGTGCCCTGGCCCGGCGCCGATTCGATGGCCAGGGAGCCTCCCACCAGTTGGGCCCGTTCCCGCATCCCGTAGATCCCGAGGCGGTTGCCGGGCTCCTCCCGAAGCACGCGATCGACGTCGAAGCCGCAGCCGTCATCCTCCACGATCACGGAGAGCAGACGGGGGGAGGCCTGGAGGAGGACGCTGATCCGCTGGCAACCGGCGTATTTGGCGGCGTTGGTCAGGGCCTCCTGCACGATGCGGTAGACGGCAGTCTCGATGGCCGGGGGGATGCGGCGGCCATCCAGGCCGATCACCTGCATCTCCACTTCGATCCCGAAGCGCTCGCGGTAGTCCCGGATGTAGCGCTCCAGGGCTGCCACCAAGCCCAGATCATCCAGCACCGAGGGCCGCAGCTCGAAAGCCAGGCGCCGCACACGGTTGAGCGTCTCATCGACCAGCCGATACATGTCCTGGAGCCGGGAGCGCATGGTCTCGGGGTCGAGGGCTTGCTCGATGTTCCGCAGCCCCACGCGCAGCGAGGCCAGGGCCTGCCCGGTCTCGTCGTGCAGCTCCCGGGCGATCCGCCGGCGCTCCTCCTCCTGCGCCTCAATGATCCGCTGGATATAGAAGGCCCGCATGCGCTCCTGCTGGGCCAGCTCTTCCACCATCGCGTTGAACGCCTGGGCCAGGGCCCCGATCTCATCCTTGGCCCACACGACCGCCCGGGCGGTGAAATCCCGCCGGGCCACCCGCTCGGTCATCGCCACCAGGCCCCGGATGGGACGGACGATCAGATGGGTGAGGAACAGGGCGATGCCGATGCTGAGGGCGGACACGGCCACGGTGGTCAGCAGCAACCGCACGGTCAACGCGTCGACAGCGGCGCGCACCCCTGTGTCCCGCAGCCCCAGGCGTAACACCCCCGCCTGTCCCCGGAAGACCGGGACCGCGATGTCCCAGATCACCCCCTCCGGCGTGCGCAGCGGCTGGAGATGGTAGGACGCCCCCGGCGGGAGAGGATGCGCCTCGACCAGCCCCACCGGGAACTCCGGCCCGGTCCCGAACGTGTGAGCCAGGACCTCCCCCTCCGGGGAGAGGGCGAAGGCATAGCGCAGCTCGGGGTTGTGATCCACCGCATCCTGCAACAGCCGATGAAGCCCCATCAGGTCGTTGATCAGGATCAGGTCCGTGCTCCGCGCCGCCAGGTCGCTGGCCATCGCGATCCCCCAGTCCTGGGTGCGGGCGACCAGCACATGGTAGAGGGCGTAGCGGACCTGCAGGATGGTGGTGAGGCCGAAGAGCACCGTTCCGCCCAGGACGATGCCCAGGATTTTGGTCCGCACGCTGACCCCGCCCGCGATCTCCCAGAACCGCTCCCGTGCCTGATGAAGGAAGTGCCATCGCATCTTCCACTCCCTTCGGTTTGCCGATGGCTGTTCCATAGAAGCAGGATGATCGCATCCTCAACCGGCCATCTCCATCGCCAGGGCGAGAGCCCCCAGCAGCCCGGCCCGTTCCCCCAGCGCCGGGGGCAGCACATACGTCTCCAGGTCCCCCTCCAGGGCCGGTGCCGGGAGATACCGGTTCAGCAGCGCCTGCATCCGCCCTCGGACCCGCGGGAGCAGCCCCGGATGCTGGGCGACGCCCCCGCCGAGGAGGATGCGCTGCGGCGTCAGGATGCACAGGATGTTCACCAGGCCCAGGGCCAGATACTCCGCCTCCAGCTCCCACGCGGGATGATCCGGCGGCAGGACCTCCGGAGGCTGCCCCCAGCGGGCCGCCATCGCCGGTCCGGAGGCCAGGCCCTCCAGGCAGTCCCCATGGAACGGACACACCCCGGGGAAGGGGTCCCGCTCCCGGTCATGGGGGATCCGGATGTGGCCCATCTCCGGATGCCATACCCCGTGGAGCATCCGGCCGTGGACGATGGCGCCGCCCCCGATGCCGGTGCCCACCGTCAGATAAACGAAAGTGTGCAGGCCCTGCGCGGCCCCCCAGCGCCCCTCCCCCAGCGCCGCCGCCTGGACGTCGGTCGTCAGGCCGATGGGAACCTCGAAGGCCTCCCGAAAAGGCCGCAGGAGGTTCACCCCGGACCATCCCGGCTTGGGGGTAGTAGGGATCGTGCCGAAGGTGGGCGACCCGGGATCCAGGTCCAGCGGGCCGAAGGAGCCGATCCCGATGGCCTTCAGTGTTTTGGCGAAGGGCCGGAAGAAAGCGATCACCCGGGCCAGGGTTTCCTCCGGGGTCGTGGTCGGGATGCGCAGGGTGGCCTCCAGGTGATCCGGCCCGGTGCCCACCGCGCAGAGGAATTTGGTGCCGCCGGCCTCCACCGCGCCGTAAAGGGACATCCCGGGGTCCCCTCCGCAGATGGTTTCGGAATCCCGGTTCCGGGCCCTGGGCGCTTCTCAAGGAAAACGTGGGATGCGGGCGTTTTCGACGGCCTGGCGGAGGCGCCGGAGCGCCGCTTCGGCCCCGTCAGGGGCCTCGAAGATGGAAGCCCCGGCCACCAGGACCGTGGCCCCTGCTTCCACCAGGTCGGAAGCGTTCTCCGGCCCCACTCCGCCGTCGACCTCCAGCTCGATGGGTCGGTCGAGGGCGTCGATCATCCGCCGGGCCCGGCGCACCTTCTCCCGCATACGTTCGATGAACGCCTGGCCGCCGAACCCGGGGTTCACGGTCATGATCAGCACCTGATCCACGTCCGGCAGGATCTCCTCCAGGGCGCTCAGGGGAGTGGCCGGGTTCAGGGCCACGCCCGCCCGCAGCCCCAGCCTCCGGATCCCCTGGATCACCCGGTGCAGGTGGGGGCAGGCCTCCACGTGGACGATGAGGCGGTCGGCGCCGGCCTGGGCGAAGGCCTCGAGATACCGCTCCGGGGCCTCGATCATCAGATGGACGTCGAGGGGCAACGAGGTGATCCGCCGCAGGGCCGCCACGATGGGCATCCCGAAGGTCAGGTTGGGCACGAAATGGCCGTCCATCACATCGACGTGGATCCAGTCAGCTCCCGCCCGGGCCACCGCCTCGACCTCCCGGGCCAGGCAGCGGAGATCGGCGGAGAGGATGGAGGGCGCGATCTTCACCTCCCTCATGCCTGGGCCTCCTGAAGCATGGGACGCACGATCCGCGGACGCCGGCCGACGACTTCAGCCCGGAGCTGACCGCATCCGGCCGCCACATCGATCCCCCGGCGCACCCGGACGGTGCAGGGGATCCCCGCCTTCTCCAGGATACGACGGAAGGCTTCCACCCGTTCGGGCGGGGAGGCCTCCCCGGGGAAGTCCGGGGTGGGGTTCAGAGGGATCAGGTTCACGTGGGCCAGCATCCCCCGGATGCGTTCGACCAGGGCGTATGCCTGCTCCGGCGTGTCGTTGACCCCTCGGATCATCACCCACTCGAAGGTCACCCGCCGCCGGGTCTGCTCGATATAATCCCGCACGGCCGCCATCAGGGCGTTCAGAGGATAGACCCGGTTGATCGGGACCAGCCGGTCGCGCAGCTCGTCCGTGGCGGCGTGCAGGGAGATCGCGAGGTTGATCTGCCAGCCTTCCCGGGCGAACCGCCGGATGCCCGGGACGATCCCCACGGTGGAGACGGTGATGCGGCGCTGGCCCAGGCCCATGCCTTCCGGATGGATGAGCAAGCGCAGGGCTTTGGCGGTGTGCGCGTAATTGGCGAAGGGCTCGCCCATCCCCATGAACACCACATGGGTCAGCCGCTCGCCATGGGCGGACAGCCAGCGGGCGACCCAGAGGACCTGCTCCACGATCTCCCCGGGGGTGAGGTTGCGCAGCAGGCCCATCTGGCCGGTGGCGCAGAAGGGGCAGCCCATGGCGCACCCAGCCTGGGTGGAGACACAGGCCGTGCGCCGATCGGTGTATTCCATCAAAACCGCCTCCACGTTCACCCCATCCGGCAAGGCGAACAGCCACTTGCGGGTCCATCCATCCCGGGAGACCCGCTCCGCGACGGGCCGGAGGGCCGAGAGCGTGAAAGCCTCCGTCAGGCGCTCCCGCAGCGCCTTCGGCAGATCCGTCATGGCCTCAAAGTCCGTCGCCCCGCGCCGGTAAACCCAGTGCCAAATCTGGCGCGCCCGATAGGAGGGCTCGCCCCACGCGGCCAGCGTTTCCTCCAGCTCTTCCAGGGAAAGATCCAGCAAGAACCGCATCCGCCTCCACCCGTGTGATATCCTTCTCGCTTCATCCTACCCAGAAGGGCTCTAAAGGAGCAAATTTGCTGTGCATGGAAGGGTCTATCCATAAACGCACGAACGGGAGCGGAAAAGAGGCGCTGTTCCGCCAGGTGGCGATCGACCCGGAGGCCCCTACCCTGGTCTGGCCGAATGGGGCGGACTTCGATCCCAAGGCGCTCTATGATTGGCCGAAGTATGTCGAGGGCCTGAAGCCACGGGCATTGCGGTGGGCCGTCTCGTGGACACGGGCGCGCTGAGCCGGCCCGAGGGGCCAGGGCCTGTTCCGCATGCGCCTCGCCTTTCCCCCCCGAGTCCCCACGACCCGCTCGTTTCCGGCCTTCCCGGATTTGAGTTAAACTATCTTCAAAGCGTGGAGCCTGAGCGCAGAGAGGTGAGCGATGACAAAGGACGCGCGGCTGAAGGCGCTGGAGACGGCGGTGCTGACGCTGACCAAGCGGTTTGGGGAAGGGACGATCATGCGCCTGGGGGAGGCCGCCCAGCAGCCGGTGGAGGTCATCCCCACCGGATCCCTGGCCCTGGATCTCGCCCTGGGGGTCGGCGGGATCCCCCGCGGGCGGATCACAGAGATCTACGGCCCGGAGGCCTCCGGGAAGACCACCCTCTGCCTTCATGTGATCGCGGAGGCCCAGAAGCGAGGGGGGATCGCGGCCTTCATCGACATGGAGCACGCCCTGGACCCTCAATACGCCCAACGGTGCGGCGTGGACGTGGACAACCTCTACATCGCCCAGCCGGACACCGGGGAGCAGGCCCTGGAGATCGCGGAGACGTTGATTCGCAGCGGAGCGGTGGACGTCGTGGTGGTGGACTCGGTGGCCGCGCTGGTGCCGCGGGCGGAGATCGAGGGGGAGATGGGCGACGCCCACGTGGGGCTTCAGGCCCGCTTGATGAGCCAGGCCCTGCGCAAGCTCGCCGGGGCCATCCGCCAGTCCAACACCGCCATGCTCTTCACCAACCAGCTCCGGATGAAGATCGGCACCATGTTCGGCAACCCGGAGACCACCACGGGCGGCATGGCTCTGAAGTTCTACGCCTCCGTCCGCCTGGAGATCCGCCGCCTGCAGAACCTCAAGGCCGGCGGCGAGATCATCGGGAGCCGGGTTCGGGTCCGGGTGACCAAGAACAAGGTGGCCCCACCCTTCCGGGAGGCCGAGTTCGACATCCTCTACAATGAGGGGATCAGCAAAGCGGGGGATATCCTGGATCTGGCGACTGAGCTCGGGCTGATCACCAAGCGGGGCACTTTCTTCATGTATGGGGACACCCGCCTGGGCCAGGGGCGGGAGAACGCCCGGGAGTTCCTGAAGGCCCACCCCGAGCTGATGGAGGAGCTGGAGCAACGGATCCGGGAGAACGCCGCCCGCGCCGCCTCCCTGAAACGCCTGGGGGTGAGCGCGGAGGCGCCCGAGGAGGCGGCGCCGATCCCGGAGCTGGAGTGAGCGGCCTCCCGCTTCCCCCTTCCCATGGGCGGTCGGATCACGCGGCTTCAGGCTTTAAAGAGCGGCCGGGTAGCGGTGTATCTGGACGGCCGCCGGGCCTTCGTCCTGACGGCCCTGGAGGCCGCCCGGCTGCGGCCGGGCCAGGTGCTCTCCGACGAGGAGATCGCTCAGCTGCAGGAGCGGGATCGTCTGGAACAGGCCCACGAAGCCGCCCTCCGGTTCCTGAGCTACCGCCCGCGGAGCGAACGGGAGGTCGGCGATTATCTCCGCCAGAAAGGATTTGACGCCGCCACGGTGGAGGCGGAACTCGAGCGGCTCCGTCGGGCCGGGCTGGTGGATGATTACGCCTTCGCCCGGTTCTGGGTGGAGAACCGAACCGCCTTCCGGCCACGGGGTCGGCGAGCCTTGCAGGCGGAGCTCCGACGCAAGGGCGTCCCCCCCGACGTCATCCGGGAGGTCCTCCGAGAGAGCGCCCCGGATGAACGGTCGCTGGCCCTGCGACTGGCCCGGGAGCGAGCCCGACGTCTGCAAGGCCTGGACCCCCGGACCCTCCGGCGGCGGCTGGCCGGCTACCTGAGCCGTCGGGGGTTCGACGGGGAACTGGTGATGGAAGTCCTTCGCGCTCTGGATATCGAAAGCGAGGAGGAAGAAGCGCCGGAAGGGTAGGCGGGAACCCCCGCTGCCCGCCGGATCCGGACAGGGGGAACATCCCCCTCTCGTTAGATCCTTTCCATCACAGGATCGGCCATGGAGCAAATCATCTGGATCCCGCTCGCCGTGATTGGGTTGATCGGCGGCGGTGCGCTGGGATGGTTCCTGGGGAAGCAACAGGTTCGGGGACAGCTCCGCAGGGAGATCGAGGCCGCTCAACAGGAAGCGCAGCGTCTGGTGGAGGAGGCCAAACAGCAGGCCGCTCAGCTCCTGCTTCAGGCAAAGGACGAGTCCCTGCGCTTGCGGGAGGCCACCGAGGCCGAGCTTCGCAAGTGGCGGGCCGATCTCCGCAAGGAGGAGGAGCGGCTGCGCCACCGGCGGGAGGAGCTCGACCGCCGGGCTGAGCGTCTGGAGAAGCAGGAGCGTCGCCTGAACGAGCGACAGGCGGAGCTGGAACGGCAGGCCGCGCAGCTGCAGGCCGCCGTCGCCCGGCTGGAGGAGGAACGCCGGGCGGCCCTGGAGCAGGTCGCCGGGATGACCGCCGAGCAGGCCCGTCAGGTCCTGCTGGAGATGGTCGAGAAGGAAGCCCGGGAGGACATGGCCCGCCTCTACCGGCAGATCGAGGCCGAGGCCCGGCTCCAGGCCGAGGAACGCGCCCGGGAGATCATCGCCACGGCCATCCAGCGCATCGCCAGCGAACAGGTCGCTGAGCTGACCGTCTCAGTGGTGCCCCTGCCCAACGACGAGATGAAGGGGCGCATCATCGGGCGGAACGGCCGTAACATCCGAGCTCTGGAGAAGATCACCGGAGTTGAGATCATCGTGGATGACACCCCCGAGGCCATCACCCTCTCCTCCCATGATCCGGTGCGCCGGGAGGTCGCCCGCATCGCCCTCACCCGCCTCATCCAGGATGGGCGGATCCATCCGGCGCGGATCGAGAAGGTGGTGGCCGAGGCCCGCGAGGAGGTGGAGCGGATCATCTGGGAGGAGGGGCAGCAGGCCGCCGCCGCCGCCGGCGTCACCGGCCTGCACCCCGAGCTCATCCGTCTCCTCGGGCGCCTGAAGTTCCGCACCAGCTACGGCCAGAACCAGCTGCACCACGCGGTGGAGGTGGCCTGGCTGGCCGGCATGATCGCCGCCGAGCTGGGGGCGGACGTGCGGATCGCCCGCATGGGCGGGCTGCTGCACGACATCGGCAAGGCGGTGGATCACCAGGTGGAGGGCACCCACGCCCTGATCGGGGCGGAGCTGGCCCGCCGCTACGGCGTGCCCCCCAAGGTGGTCAACTGCATCGCCAGCCATCACCACGAGGTGCCCCAGGAGTGCATCGAGGCGGTGATCGTGGAGGCCGCCGACGCCATCTCCGGTGCCCGGCCCGGCGCCCGCCGGGAGACCCTCGAGATGTATCTCAAGCGGATCCAGGAGCTGGAGAACCTGGCCCGCTCCTACCCGGGCGTCGCCGAATGCTACGCCATCCAGGCCGGGCGGGAGATCCGCATCATCGTCAAGCCGGAGGAGGTGGACGACCTGGCCATCATCCGGATGTCCCGGGAGATCGCCCGCAAGATCGAGGAGACCATGCAATACCCGGGCCAGATCAAGGTCACCGTGATCCGGGAGACCCGGGCGGTGGAGATCGCCCGCTGAGCCCGGGCCGCGCCGGAGGGATCTTCCAGGATCTGCCGCGCTCTGGATCTCAGCCGGAAAGGAGTGTGCGCATATGGCCAAGAAACGACGGGTTCGCACAACCCCTGTGGCCCCGCGGGGCGCCCCAGCGCCCGCGCCCGCGCGAGAGGCCGTGCCCTCGCCGGCGGCTCCCCCGCCGTCCCGCCGGCCGACCTCCAGCCTGTCCAATTACGACTACAGCTACGTGCGGCGGGATCTGCGCCGCATCGGCGTCCTGGCCGGGGTGCTCCTCGGCGCCCAGATCGCCCTCGCCTTCCTTCTGCCTCATCTGTTGAGGTGAGCGCCATGGCCCGACGCGCCCCCGCTCTCCCCGTGCCGTCCCGGAGCCGCCGGCGCCCTCGCCCGGTGCGCCGGGACGGCTTCCTCAAAACAAGCCTGGACAACGGCCTCACCGTGGTGCTGAAGGAGCAGCATCACGCGCCGGTGGTGACCTTCTGGATCTGGTATCGGGTGGGCAGCCGGGATGAGCCCACCGGCCTCACCGGCATCTCTCACTGGGTGGAGCACATGCTCTTCAAGGGCACCCCCACTTACCCCAAGGGGACCCTGGATCGCCTGATCTCCCGGGAAGGTGGGGCCTGGAACGGGATGACCTGGCTGGATTTCACCACCTATTTTGAAACGCTGCCCTCAGACCGCTGGACCATCGCCCCGGAGATCGAAGCGGATCGGATGACGAAGGCCCTGTTCCATCCCAAAGAGGTGGAGGCCGAGCGCACCGTCATCCTCTCCGAGCGCCACGGCTACGAGAACAACCCCCTTTTCCTGCTCAGCGAGCAGGTCCAGGCGCTGGCCTTCCAGGCCCATCCCTACGGCCACGAGGTCATCGGATGGCCCGGAGACCTGCAGACCATGACCCGGGAGGACCTCTACCGCCATTACCGGACTTACTACGCGCCCAACAACGCGGTGGTCGTGGCCGTGGGGGATTTCCGCATCCCGGAGGCGCTGCGCGTCATCGAACGCGCCTTCGGGCGCATCCGTCCCGTCCCCGAGATCCCCCGGCTGCGGGTCCAGGAGCCGCCTCCCCGCGGGGAGCGTCGGACGGTCCTTGAGGGAGAGGGGAACACGGCCTATCTGGAGATCGCCTATCTCATCCCCGAGGCCACCCACCCGGATTTCCTGCCCATGGTGGTTCTGAACGCGGTGTTCACGGGAACCGGATCCCTGAGCTTCAGTGGGGGGACTTCCAACAAGACCTCCCGGCTTTACCGGGCTCTGGTGGAGCGCGGGATCGCGGCCGACATCGAGGGCTCCTTGATCCCAACGGTGGAGCCTTTCCTGTATCGTCTGACCGCCACCCTCCAGCCCGGGCGTCATCCCCAGGAGGCCGAGGCCGTGATCGATGCGGAGATCGACCGGCTCCAGACGGAACCCCTCCGCCCGGAGGAGTTCGAGAAGGCTCTGAAACAGGCCCGCGCCGATTTCGCCTATAGCAGCGAGTCGGTCACCAACCAGGGTTTCTGGTATGGCTGGAGCGAGATCTTCGCGGATTACACCTGGTTCGAAGGCTATCTGGACCGTCTCAAACAGGTGACCCCCGAGGATGTCCAGCGCGTCGCCCGCGCCTATCTGGTCCGCTCCCGGCGGACGGTCGGATGGTATCTGCCGACCCGCCGGGCTGCGTCGTGATGCCGACGTGGAGGGAGCGCGATGATCGTGATCCTCGGCCTGGGCCCCGGAGATCCCCGCTACTGGACCCGCGAGGCGCTGGAGGTGCTTCAGGGGATCCGGGAGATCTATGTGCGGACCCGCCGGCATCCGGCGGTGGCCGCCTTGCCCCCGCATCTCATCGTCCACGATTTCGACGCGGTCTATGCGGAGGCGGAGACCCTGGAGGCGGTCTACGAGCGGATCGCCCGGACCATCGTCGAGCTGGGCCGGCGGCCGGAGGGGGTTTGCTACGCCGTGCCGGGCTCCCCCTTCGTTGGGGAGGCCACGGTGGCTCGGATCCGGGCGCTGGCCGCCGAAGCCGGCCTCCCCGTTCGCATCGTCCACGGCCTCAGCTTCATCGAGGTGGCCCTGGAGCTCCTCGGGCTGGACGCGCTGGACGGCTTGCAGATCGCGGATGCCTTTGAGCTGGCCGAGCGCTACCATCCCCCCCTGAACCCTGACCGTCCCGCCCTCATCGCCCAGCTGGACAGCCGGACGGTGGCGGCGGATGTGAAGCTGACCCTGATGAACCAGTATCCCCCGGATCATCCGGTCACCCTCCTGGACGCGGCCGGGCTGCCGGAAGCCCGGGTCCTTACCTTCCCGCTTTATGCCCTGGACCACCGTTCGGATTTCACGCCCCTGACGGCGCTCTATGTGCCGCCCCTGGCCCGACCCGGGGCCTTTGAGACGTTCCAGGACACCATCGCCCATCTGCGCTCCCCGGAGGGTTGCCCCTGGGACCGGGAGCAAACCCATCAGAGCTTGCGCGCCAACCTGCTGGAGGAGGCCTACGAGGTCCTGGAGGCCCTGGACGCCGATGACCCGGCCCGCCTGAAGGAGGAGCTGGGGGATCTGCTCCTCCAGGTGGTCTTCCACAGCCAGATCGCCGTGGAGAGCGGGGAGTTCTCCATGGCCGAGGTCATCGCCCACGTCAACGAGAAGATCCGCCGCCGGCATCCCCATGTGTTCGGAGACGTGAAAGTCAGCGGCGTCCGCCAGGTCCTGGAGAACTGGGAGCAGATCAAGCAACGGGAGAAGGCGGGGCGGGGAGCGGAGACCTCCGCCCTGGATGGGGTACCGAAGGGCCTGCCGGCCCTGGCCCAGGCGGCCGCCTACGGGGAGCGGGCCGCTCGCCTGAAGTTCGACTGGTCCGACGCGGAGGGGGTGCTGGAGAAAATCGGGGAGGAGCTTCGGGAGATCGCCAGCGCGGCGGACTCTGCGCGTCGCGCGGAGGAGTTCGGGGACCTGCTCTTCACCCTGGCTCAGCTCGCCCGCCACTGGGGGATCGATCCGGAGGCAGCCCTCCGGGAGGCCAACGCCCGCTTCGCCCGCCGATTCCGCCGCATGGAAGCGCTGGCCGCTGCGGCCGGCCGTCGCCTCCAGGATCTCTCCCCTGAAGAGATGGATGCGTTGTGGAATCAGGCGAAGGCGGAGGAAGCTCCAGCTGTGCGAGCCTGGCCTGAAGGGGGAGACAAGGCTCCGTAACGATCGGCGTCCGTCCATGCCCGCGCGATGGGTTACCGTCTATAACGCCGAAGGTCGTCCCCTGGCCCGGCTGCGGCTATGCCGCTCCCTGGCGTGTCGCGGGCGCGGGCTGATGTTCCGACGCGCTCTGGATGAGGAGGATGGGCTGTTCTTTGTGTTCCCCCGCGCCGGACGCTGGGAGACCGCCATCCATATGTTTTTCGTCTTTTTCCCGATCGCAGCGATCTGGTTGGATGAAGAAGGGCGCATCGTCCATGCCGTCGAGGCCCGTCCCTTCCGGGTGTATCTCCCTCCGCGCCCGGCCCGCTATCTGATCGAAGGATCGGTCCGTCTGCTCCGGGAGGCCCATGTGGGGGAGGTGTGGACATGGCGCGAGGACGATGGGGCATCGTAGCGGGGCTGATGCTGGCGCTGGCCCTGCTTCGGATCCAGCCGGCCTTCGCCCAGGAGCCCGTCCGCTACACGGTCCAGCCCGGGGATACGCTCACTCGCATTGCGGCGCGCTTCGGCACCACGGTGGAAGCCCTGGCGGAGGCCAACCATCTGGTCAACCCCAACCTGATCTATGTGGGCCAGGTCCTGCTCATCCCGGCCTCCACCGCCTCCCCCTCGCCCTCCGGTCGGGTTCATGCGGTGCAACCCGGGGAAACCCTTTACCGCATCGCCCTGCGTTACGGCACCACGGTGGAACGGCTGATGGCCCTGAACGGCCTTCGCAACCCCCACCGGATCTTCGTCGGGCAGCTCCTCCGGATCCCCGAGGAGGCCCCTGGGACGCCGGCCGCCTGGCCGGCACCCTTCCAAGACATCCGGCTCGGTCCGGCGCCGGCGGTGCAGGGACGGGTCTTTCCGGTGCGGGTGCGGCTTTCCCAGCCGGCTACCCTGGAGGCGCGCTTCCTGGGCATCGCCTTTCCGCTGGCTCCCACCCCGGAGGGCGGGGAGGGCTTGATCGCGGTGCCCGCCATGCAGGCCCCAGGGGTCTATTCCCTGGGGGTGACCGCCCGCACTTCGGACGGCCGGACGGTGCAGGTGAGCCTTCCGGTTCAGGTGGTGGCTGGTCCCTACGGTCGAGAGGCCATCCGCCTGCCGCCCGATCGCCAGGGTCTGCTGGACCCCGAGCTGCTCCGTGTGGAGCGGGAGAAGGTGCTGGCGGCCTGCACGCCCTTTGAACCGGAACGGCGCTGGCAGGGACCCTTCCGGTATCCGGTGGCCCGGCCGGAGGTGACCTCCGAGTTCGGTACCCGTCGCTCGTATAATGGGGGTCCTTACTCCAGCTATCACGAGGGGCTGGACCTGCGAGGGAGCGCTGGAACGCCGGTTTATGCCCCGGCAGACGGCCTGGTGGCCCTGGCGGAGGCGTTGGTGGTGCGGGGCAACGCGGTGATCCTGCGCCACGGATGGGGTATATGCAGCGGCTACTGGCATCTCCAGGCCGTAGCGGTGCGGGAGGGTCAGACGGTGAAGGCAGGGGATCTCCTGGGCTATGTGGGGAACACCGGCCTCTCCACCGGGGCCCACCTCCACTGGGAGATCCGGGTGCGGGGGATCCCGGTTGACCCCCGACAGTGGGTGGAGGGACCCCTGCCGTAGCGTGGTGGGAGGGGTGAGATCAGGACGATGGCCCCAGGGGTTTGCCCTCCGAGAGGGACCAGAGGGCGGGGGGGACGAGCATCCCCTGCCGCCCGATGAGCAGCCCGACTCGCGCCCGCTGTGCCGCCTCCAGGGCCCGATGATCCAGGGCCCGTCCGAACACCACCGGCAGCACCGGATCCCCCACCCCCTGGGCCTGCAGGCGCTCGCGGGCTTCCGGGTGCCGCAGGATCCGCTCCACGAACTCGGTAATGGAGCGGGCCCACACCTTCGCTTTGGCCGAGACTAACAACCAGGCCTCCCGGCCGTCGGGCAGGCGGGCCCGGGCCAGGCCATCGACCTCGCCGAGGCCGTCCAGGGTGATGGAGACCACGGGGGTCAGCAGGGTGCCGCCCTGCTGGGCGATCCATTCCTGGAGGGCCTGGACCATATGTTCTTCAGTGATGGGGCCGATGATCTGGCCGAAGTGGTCCAGGGTGCGCTGGAACTGTTCCTGGCGCAGAAGGACCTGCTGGAGGATCTCCTCCGTGCGGCGCTGGGCTTCGGCCAAGGCGCGGACCTCGGCGCTGAGCTCGGCGAAGCGGCGGTCGGTTTCGGCGCGGTGGGCGACGAATTCCTCGTAATGCCGGCGCTGGGCTTCGGCCAGTTCAGCGAAACGGCGGTCGGTTTCAGCGCGATGGGCGGCCAGGGATTCCTCGGTGCGGCGCTGGGCTTCGGCCAGCTCGGCGAAGCGGCGGTCGGTTTCGGCGCGGTGGGCGGCGAATTCCTCGTAGTGTCGGCGCTGGGCTTCGGCCAGCTCGGCGAAACGGCGGTCGGTTTCGGCGCGGTGAGCGGCCAGGGATTCCTCGGTGCGGCGCTGGGCTTCGGCCAGCTCGGCGAAGCGGCGATCGGTTTCCTCCCGATAGGCCAGGAACTCCTGGCGGTGGGCGGCGAACTCTTCGTAGTGCCGGCGCTGGGCTTCGGCCAGCTCGGCGAAGCGGCGATCGGTTTCCTCCCGATAGGCCAGGAACTCCTGACGGTGGGTGTTGAAGAGCTCGCTCAGGCGACGAACGGTCTCAGTGAGCTCGGCGAGGCGAGCGTCCGTGTGGGCCTGTTGAGCCAGGAACTCCTGACGGTGGGCGACGAAGAGCTCGCTCAGGCGACGAACGGCTTCCGCCAGCTCCGCGAAGCGGCGTTCAGTCTCCGCCCGAAGCCCAGCCAGCTCGGCGGGCATGCGGAGGACCTCCTCCGAGGCCAGCAGGGCCCAGAGGACCTTCCGCCACTCCGGGTGGGTCTCTAAGAGGACCACCAGATCCCGCAGGTCTTCCGCCGTCAGCGCCATCGTATGCCTCCCGTCTGGGATGATTATGGCCCGGCGGGCGGACCTGTGTCAATCCCGGATTCGGATTTCACCCCGACCATCCCCCGCCCGATCAGAAAGGCCCATGCGACCGCCGCCGCAAGCGCCACGGTCCGTCCATCGGGATCCAGAGGTGGAGCGGTTTCCATCAGATCCATCCCCCAGCATGCCGGATGGGCGGCCAACCTCCGCACCAGCGCCAGCACCGACGCGGGTAGCAATCCCCCCGGGCTGGGCGCGGACACCCCGGGCGCGCAGGCGGCCTCGAACACATCCATGTCAAAACTGATGAAAAACCCAAGGGTGCCTGCAGTGACCACCTCCAAGACCTGGGCAGTCAGGACTTCTGGATCCTCCCGATGGACGTGGGCCGCCGGGATCATGTGGACGCCATGCCGGCGGGCGACTTCATAATAGGCCCGGCTGTTGCGTCCCCCCAGCAGCCCGATTTGCACCAGATGCCGCCCCTCGACCAGTCCTTCCTCCAGCAGGCGGCGGAAAGGGGTTCCGCTGGTGATCTCCCCCTCCAGAGGCTCCCGCAGGTCATGATGGGCGTCAAACTGGATCACCCCCAGAGGCTTCCCCAGCCCTTCGATCACCCCCCGCAGGGTGGCATACGAGAGGCTGTGATCTCCGCCCAGGACCAGGGAGCGCAGGCCCTGACGGGTCACCTCCCGCAGCACCGCCGTCACCCGCCGGTGGGTCTCGTGGATATCCGTGTGCACCACGGCCACATCCCCCAGGTCCACCAGCCGGAGGCCTTCCGCCAGATCTACCCCGCTCTCCAGATCGAAGGCTGTCATCCGATAAAGGGCGCGGCGGATGGCCGCAGGGGCCTCCCGGGCACCCCGCCGGCCGATCACCGCGGTGTCAAAGGGGATGCCGATCACCGCCACATGGGCCCCAGCCGGATCCGTTTGCAGCAGATCCGCGATCCGCACGTCCCGGGGATCCGGGGGGACCGGGGAGCGCTCGGGCGGGCGCAGCCAGGGGAGCGGGGGGAAGCCCGTCATGAACGGCGCTCCGAGGGAAGATCGAGAGGGGGAAGCCCTCCGATGGAGGCCACTACCGCGATGGCGAACCCCCCGTCGTGGGTCATGCTCACCGCCCATTGCTTCAGGCCCAGCACCCGGGCGCGCTCCGCGGCCCATCCCCGCAGGTGTACGTGAGGCTGTCCCCGGTGGTCCGGGAGGATCTCCACGTCGTGAAATCCGATGCCCTCGCGGGCCATGATCCGAAGGCCCACCCCCAGGGCCTTGGCGACAGCCTCCTTGGCCGCAAAGCGGGCCGCATACTCAGCCACCCGCCCGCGGCATGCCTGCCGTTCGGCCGGCGTGAAAACCCGCCGGAGCAGACGGTCCCCGAAGCGGGCGATGGCCTGCTCCATCCGTCGGATCTCCAGGATATCCACTCCGATCGCGATCATCCGCGCGCTGTGACTCCGAGAAGGGATTCAGGCATCCGGATCTGTGCGGGAGGCAATCTCCGTCAGGAAGGACCGGATCGCTTCGGCGACGGCTTCGGGCTGCTCCAGCATCACCATGTGGCCTGCCCCCTCGATCCGCACCAGCCGCGCGCCCGGGATATGGGCCGCCAGATATTCCGCATATTTGAAGGGCGTCATCCGGTCCGCTGTCCCGCCGATCACCAGGGTGGGGGCTCGGATCTCCCCCAGGCGGCCCATCACGTCGAAGGCGTCGCACGCCCGATAATCCCCTTCCATCACCCGGGGGTCCGCAGAGAGGAGCATGCGGCGTCCTTCCTCCACCAGCCGAACCGGTGGATCCACTCCCCAGCTCCACTCGGTGATGAGCTCGACCGTGCGGTGGAAATCGGACCGCAGGCCTTCAAGGATCTGAGGGCTGACCCGGAGGCGGGCCCCGGTGGCGATCAGGATCAGCCCCGCCACGCGCTCCGGATGGTGGAGGGCCGCCCACTGGGCGATGGCTCCGCCCATCGAGTGACCCACCCAGATGGCCGGCGGCAACCCCAGGGCGGCCATCCACTCCACCACCACCCGGGTGTAGTCCGCGATGGAGGAGCGCCCGCGCCCCCGGGACCGGCCGTGGCCGGGCAGATCCAGCGCGTAAACGGTCGCCCCCGGGAGGTTCCGCAGCGCCCCGGGCCACACCAGATGGGACTCCCCGGCACCGTGGATCAGGAGCAGGGTGTGACGCGCGTGGACATCGGTGTGAACAGCGTAAAAAATACTGTCCTCGCCGACCGGTTGTTCCGGCATCGCGACCTCCGGGATCCGGCTATCCCAAAAGCTGCACCAGCAGCTGGAGCAGCCGCCAGTAGGCCCGCCGGACCGGCCCTGGCCAGTCCGGCCCGGGCAGGAAGGGTGGGAAGGCTCGGGCCCCCGCTTCCCGCCACAGGTTATCCCATCCGCTGGCGTCCCACAGCAGGTCCGCCCCTGGCAGCCCCGCCGCCCGCACCTTCGGATCCGGGTTGAATCCATTGTGGACCAGAACGTTGTCGTGGATCCAGTTGCGCTCCGGGATGGCCCCCACGTCGAAGACCGTCCCCTTCGGGAAGACCTGGTGCAGGCCCACCACGGCGATGCCCACCGAGGCGTTGTCCCGGATCTCGTTGCCGGTCACCTCGGTCTCATCCGCCGCCATGATCAGGATCCCGGTCCCCGAGGGGACGTTGCCCACAATGGCCCCCGGTTTGGCAAAGTTGGGTCCGTTGTTGCGGATGATGCGGTTGCCGATGATCCGGTTGCGGGAGCCTACCTTCGACTCTAGATTGGGCAGGACGAAGACCAGCAACCCGGCCGCGTTGTCGTGCGCGTAGTTGTTCACCACCGTGATGTTCACGGAGTTCTCCACCTCGATCCCGCTGACGTTGCCGTAGGCCTCGCTGTCGCGGATCACCCCATTGCGGGATTGACCGATGTAGATGCCGGTGTCCCAGGCCCCGGTGGCCACCACCCGTTCGATCAGGATGTCCTCGCTGCCCACCGGATACACGCCGTAAGCCCCGGTGTCCTCGGTGACCACGTCCCGGATCACGATCCCCCGGGCGCCGGGCACCACGATGCCATTGTTGGTGTAATGGCGCACGATGAAGTTCTCCACCGTGAACCCGTCCCGGGTGGCGATGATGCCGTCCCCGCGTATGCTTTCCCCGTCCAGGATCGGCCGCTGGCCGTCCCGGACGATTCCCCTCAGGGTGAGGTTCTCCACCTCTACTACCAGGGACTCCCGGTAGATCCCGGGCTCCACCAGGATGGTGTCCCCGGGGCCGGCCTGATCCAGGGCCGCCTGGATGGACTCACCGGGTCGGACCACCCGGGTCTGCGGAGCGCGAGGAGGTTCCGACGCGGCGGCGGCCCCCACGTTGTAACGGGCGGCCACCGCGCGAGCGGGGTTCTCCAGGCGGGGCACCACCGGCAGGCCGGAGGGGACGGATTCGGGCACCGGGGGCATGGCCGATTCATCCGTCAGGGCATACAGGAAGGCCACCAGGTCCTCGCGTTCCTCCGGGCTCAGGCGGAAGGACTGGATCTTGCTGTCTAAGTTCGGCAGATCCATGCCCCGGCCCCGTCCTCCGCCATCTTTGTAGAAGTCCACCACCTCCTCCAGGGTGGCGAAGATCCCGTTGTGCATATAGGGCGCGGTGAGGGCCACGTTGCGCAGGGTGGGCACCTTGAAGGCCCGCTCGTCCCGAGGGGAGCCGGTGACCTCCGCGCGGCCCCGATCCGCCGGCCCTCCCGGGAGATCCGGCACCCCAATGACCCGGAAGTCCGAGGAGCCGAACAAGGGGAGCGTGTGACACTCAAAGCATCGGGTGCGGCCGGAGCGGAAGAGGTTGAGGCCGCGTCGCTGGGCGGGGGTGAGGGCTGCGGCGTCGCCGGCGGCGAAGCGATCGAAGGGAGAGTTCCGGCTGACCAGGGTGCGCTCGAAAGCGGCGATGGCCTTGGCGATGTTCTCAAACGTCACCGCCGAGCCGTCCCGGCCCCCGAAAGCCCGGTCGAACCGCTCCCGGTATTCCGGGATCGCCTTCAGGGCCCGGACCAGGCGCTCCGGGTCCGTGGCCATCTCCCGAGGATCGGTGAGGGACATACGGGCCGCCTCCTCCAGGGAGGTGGCGCGCCCGTCCCAGAACAGGCGGCGCAGGTAGCCCACGTTCCAGAGGGTGGGGGCGCCCCGCCGCATCGGCTGCCCATCGGCCCCGATGGATCGTCCCTTGCCATCGGTGAAGCCGAGATCCGGATGATGGCAGGTCGCACATGAACGCGTCCGATCGCCCGAGAGGATCGGGTCGTAGAACAGGAGCCGACCCAGCTCCGCCTTCTCGGGGGTCTGGGGGTTGTCCGGAGGGATGGGCATCGGGGGGAAGGGGCGACGGAGGGCCCCGGTCGCGCCGGGCATCCCATCGGACAGACCGCCTGGGGGAAGATCCGGGGGAACCGGCCAGAAGGCCGCGATCAGGAAAAGCGTAATGAGGAGCAGCACCAGCCCGCCGCCGATTCGAATTCCCCAGCGTTTCATGATGGCCCCTCCGAAGATGGGATGTGCAGTGAGAGGCGATCGGCCCATGCCCTGCCCTCGGAGCCTGCCGGAAAGGAGGGTGGGAGGACGGGCCGGATCGTCAGAGCTGCGTCGGCCGGGAGCAACGGACGATCCGTCGGACCCGGCGCTCGAACTCCCGACGGGGCATCAGGACCCGGCGCCCGCAGGTGAGGCAACGGATCCCGATGTCCGCCCCCACGCGGACCACCTGCCACTCCGTGCCGCCGCACGGATGCGGCTTTCGTAGCTGCACCACATCGTCCAGATGGATCTCCAGGGGCATGGCCTCCCTCCGCCTGAGGAGCCGACGGGGCCCTTGGAAGGCTCAGCGTGTCCCGTTGAGCCATTCCTGCAGCTGCCTGAGGACCTCCTCTGGATCTCGGAACAGGATCCCATGCATGCCCAGGGCGCGGGCCGCCTGCACGTTTTCGGGGAGGTCATCGAGGAAAGCCGTCGCCTCCGGGGGAAGGCCCAGGCCCTCCAGAGCGCACCGGTAGATCCGGGGGTCCGGCTTCAACAGCCCCACCTCGGCGGAGATCACCACCACGTCGAAGAGCTCCAGCAGACCCAGCCGGCGCAGCACCTCCCGCAATCCGGACCAGGCGTTGCTGATCAGGCCGAGAGGGATGCGGCCTTTCCACCGCCGCAAGGCCTCCACCAGGGGCTCGTTCAGGCGGTCCCCGGCGAAGAAACGCTCGCGCAGCCGATGGAGAGCCTGCGGATCGGTGATCCCCAGGCGCTCCCCGACGGCCTGCCAGAAGGCCGGCTCCGGGAGCTCTCCCCGCTGGGCGCGCAGGGAGAGATCGCTGGCGAAGAGCAGCGCCTCCAGCGCTTCCCGGCTCATCCCCAGCTCTCGGGCCAGCTGCTCCCGGGGGGAGAGGTCCTCCGTCCGCACCAGCACGCCCCCGAAGTCCACGATCACAGCCCGTCGCATTCCGGAGCTCCCTCCGCCGAGGATGATTTTAGTCTATCCGATCAACAGGGGCCGGGAAATGGAGAAATCCCCGGCCCCATGTGCCCCACCGAGATGGGGTTGCTGGGCTTAGGGCTGGGGTTCGGGAGGCGCGACCTCGCCGCCCTCAGAGGCCCGACGGCGCCGCGGGGCCTTCGGGCGTAGCGATTGCACCAGATGATGGGGGTTCCCGTCGGGATCATAGAACGTTCCGATGATCATCACCCCGGGAACCTCCACCAGATCTCCCACCTGAACCCCCAGGCGCTTCAGGCGCCGGAGGGTGCGCTGGGCGTTTCGCACCGGGAACATCGCCCCGCCTCCGGAGCCCGCCGCCCCCTGATAGAGCAGGATCCCCGGGCCGCGGGGAGGGCCGAACTCCACCCACCGGCCCTCCGGGTCCTCCTCCCGAAGGGGCAGCCCCAGGGTCTCCCCATAAAAGGCCTTCGCCCGCGCCAGATCCCGCACCGGGCACAGCACCCCCTGCACTTTGCGCACCATCGGCATCGCGACCTCCCGGCATGGAGTTTGCCTCCATTATAGTCTCACCCTCATCATTGGTCCGCTCTAAATCGGTCAGGGGGCCGGGGAGGGGGAATTTCGATACACTATGGGGGAACGAGGCTCTGGGAGGAGGTGGAGGATGGCCTATCGGGACCTGCGGGATTTCCTGCGGCGTCTGGAGGAGGCCGGGGAGCTGGTGCGGATCCGCGCCCCGGTCTCCGCGGAGCTGGAGATCACGGAGATCGCGGACCGGGTGATGAAGGGCCCGGCAGCGCGCAACAAGGCACTGTGGTTTGAGAACGTGGATGGGAAGGGGATCCCTGTGGTCATCAATCTCTTCGGCACCCCGCGCCGGATGGCCTGGGCGCTGGGGGTGGAGGATCTGGAGGACCTCCGGCGGCGGCTGGAGGCGTTGCTGCGCCCGGAGCTTCCGCAGGGGGTGGGGGAGGCCCTGGAGCGGCTGGGCCAGGTGCTGGGGGCGTTGCGGAGCATCGGCCTGGGCCCCCGGCGGGTCTCCCGCGCGCCCTGTCAGGAGGTGGTAGAGACCGAGCAGCCCTCCCTGGATCGGTTGCCGATCCTGAAATGCTGGCCGAAAGATGGGGGGCGTTACATCACCCTGGGCCAGGTGATCACGCGGGATCCTCGCACCGGCAAGCGCAACGTCGGGCTGTATCGCCTGCAGGTTCACGACGAACGCACCCTGGGCGTGCATTGGCAGATCCATAAAGGGGGAGCGGAGCACGAGCGGGCCGCCCGGGAGGTGGGGGCGGAGCGCATCCCCATCGCCGTGGCCCTGGGCGGGGATCCGGCCTGCATCTGGGCGGCCAGCGCGCCTTTGCCGCCGGACATCGACGAATACCTGCTGGCCGGCTGGCTCCGGGGCCGGCCCGTCGAGATGGTCCGCTGCGTCACGCAGCCCCTCGAGGTCCCGGCTTCGGCCGAGATCGTCATCGAAGGATACATCGATCCTCGGGAGCAGCGGCTGGAGGGTCCCTTCGGCGACCACACCGGTTACTACACGCCTCCTGAGCCCTTCCCGGTGATGCACATCACCGCCATCACCCATCGGCGGGATCCCATTTATCCCACCACCATCGTAGGGCGCCCGCCCATGGAGGATTACTGGATGGGCAAGGCCACTGAGCGGCTTTTCCTCCCTCTGGTCCGTCTCTTCCTGCCGGAGGTGGTGGATTACAACATGCCTGCAGAGGGAGTCTTCCACAACCTGGTGATCGTGAGCATCCGCAAGCGGTTCCCCGGTCACGCCCGCAAGGTGATCTTCGGCCTGTGGGGTCTGGGGTTGCTCAGCCTGGCCAAATGCATCGTGGTGGTGGATGAGTGGGTGGACGTCCATAACCTCTCCGAGGTGGCTTGGCAGGTTCTGGGGAACGTGGACTGGAAGCGGGACGTGGTGATCGTGGAAGGGCCGGTGGATCACTTGGATCACGCCGCGCCCCTGCGGGCCTACGGGGGCAAGATCGGCATCGACGCCACAGCCAAGGGTCCGGAGGAAGGGCATCCCCGAGGCTGGCCGGAGCGCATCGAGATGAGCCCGGAGATCCGGGCCCTGGTCGATCGGCGGTGGGAGGAATACGGACTTGCATGAAGCATGAAAGGGCACAAGCCTCCTCGCCCTCTGCGGAAAAGGAAGGAGAGAACCTCAGCGTGATCGCCTTGTATTCCGCAAGGAGGGAGCGCTATGAAGGTGCGATATGATCGGGAGGCGGACATCCTGGCGATCGAATGGCTCCCCGAGGGCGTGATCGACCACGCGGAGCATACGGGCTCTCTGATCGCCCATTTCACGGCCGATGGGCAGCTGGCGCTCCTGGAGATCCTGGATGCCCGCCGCTTCCTGGCCCAGGTTCTCCAGGCGGCGCTGCAAGGGGAGGGGGTGTTGACGTAGGGCCCGTCCGCGAATGAGGGCGCGTCCCGAGAGGCCGGAGATCGAATGGGTGGATTCGCGTTCGATTCGGGGACGACTCCCTATCGCGGGGGCGATCCCACGTAAAAACCCGGGGGCGCAGGACGCGCCCCCGGGTGCCATCCCTTAGCCTTCTACGACCAGGGCGGGCGGCGGGGTCAGCTCCTCGATCCCCTTCGCCCGGAAGGTCAGCTGGTCCCCTTCCACATCGATCACCACCGTGTCGCCGGGGCCGAAGCGGCCGGCCAGCATTCCTTCCGAGAGGGCGTCCTCCACCAGGTTCTGGATCACCCGGCGCAACGGCCGCGCCCCATATTCGGGGTCGTAGCCCTTGTCGGCCAGGAAGGCCTTGGCGGCCGGCGTGGCCTCGATGCTCAGGCGATGCTCCTTCAGGCGGGCCGCCACCTTGCCCAGCTCCAGGTCCACGATCTTCAGGATGTCCTCCCGGCTCAGCGGCCGGAAGACCACCACCTGGTCCACCCGGTTGAGGAACTCCGGCCGGAAGACCTTGCGCAGCTCATTGAGGAGCTTCTCCCGCATCTCGCGGTAGCGCCGCTCCAGATCGACCTCCTCCTGCTTCTGGGTGGGGAAGCCCAGGTGGGCCTTGCGGATGGTCTCGGCGCCGATGTTGGAGGTCATGATGATGATCGTGTTGCGGAAGTCCACCTTGCGGCCCCGGGCATCCGTCAGCCGGCCCTCCTCCATGATCTGGAGGAGCATGTTGAACACGTCCGGATGGGCCTTCTCGATCTCGTCGAAAACCACGATGCAGTAAGGCCGGCGGCGGACATATTCCGTGAGCTGGCCGGCGTCCTCGTAGCCCACGTAGCCGGGAGGCGCGCCCACCAGGCGGGAGACGTTGTGCCGCTCCATGAACTCGGACATGTCCAGCTGGAGCAGGGCGTCCTCAGAGCCGAAAAGGAACTCGGCCAGGGCCTTCGTGAGCTCCGTCTTGCCCACCCCGGTCGGCCCAAGGAAGATGAAGGAGCCGATGGGCCGGCGGGGATCCTTGAGGCCGGCGCGGGCCCGTCGCACCGCCCGGGAGATCACGCTGATGGCCTCATCCTGCCCCACGATGCGCTTCTTCAGCTCCTCCTCCATCTGGAGCAGGCGCTGGGATTCGTCCCCGGCGATGCGGCTGACCGGGATGCCGGTCCACATCGAGACCACTTCGGCGATGTCCTCGGCGGTCACCTTCGGCCCTTCATCGGTCTCGCTGCGCATGCGCAGCTGCTGCAGCTGGGCCTGAAGCTCCTCCTCCCGGGCTTTCAGGTCGGCCACGTCCTCGTAGCGGCGCTCGGCCAGGGCCTCCTCCCGCTCCCGCTGCACCGTCCGCAGCTCGTTGTAGACCTTCTGGAGGCTGGGCCAGCGGGCGGCCTTATACATCCGCACCCGGGCGGCGGCCTCATCGATCAGATCGATGGCTTTATCCGGGAGATAACGCTCGGGGATGTAGCGCGCGGAGAGGCGTGCGGCGGCCTCGATGGCCTCGTCGGTGATGGTCAGTTTGTGGTGCTCCTCGTAGCGGTGGCGGATGCCCCGCAGGATCTCGATGGTCTCCTCGATGGTGGGCTCCTCCACCACCACCGGCTGGAACCGGCGCTCCAGGGCCGCGTCGCTCTCGATGTATTTGCGATACTCGTCGAAGGTGGTGGCCCCGATGCACTGGATCTCACCCCGGGCCAGGGCCGGCTTGAGGATGTTGGCGGCGTCCACCGCGCTGCCGGCCGCCCCGGCGCCCACCAGCATGTGCATCTCGTCGATGAACAGGATGCAGTCGGCGCTCTTGAGCTCCTCCAGCACCCGCTTCAGCCGCTCCTCGAACTGGCCCCGATACATCGTCCCCGCCACCAGGGAGGCCACGTCCAGCTGGAGGACCCGCTTGCTGAGGAGAGGTTCGGGGACCTCGCCGGCCACGATGCGCTGGGCCAGGCCCTCGACGATGGCGGTCTTGCCCACCCCGGGCTCCCCGATCAGAGCGGGGTTGTTCTTGGTCCGACGGGAGAGGATCTGGATCACCCGCTCGATCTCCTGCTCCCGCCCGATCACCGGATCCAGCTTCCCCTCCTCCGCCAGGGCGGTCAGATCGATCGCCAGCTGGTCCAGCAGCGGGGTCTTCGGGCGCTCCCGCCGGGGCCGGGCGGCCGCGGTCGTCTCCTGGATCATCCGGTTGGTCTCCCGGCGGATCTGCTCCAGGGAGAGCCCGAGGCTCTTCAGGATGTCCACCGCCATCCCATCCCCCAGGCGGACCAGCCCGAGGAGGAGGTGTTCGGTGCCGATGTAGTGGTGTCCCATCCGCCGGGCCTCGTCGACGGCCAGCTCAATCACCCGGCGGATCCGGGGGGTTAAATCGGGTTTGCTGTGAGGGGTGCGGCGGCCGGGCCCCGACATGCGAAGGACCATCTCCTCCACCTTCTGGGGGGTCACCCCCAGACGTCGGAGCACCTGGCCGGCGATGCCGTTCTCTTCCTTCACCAGGCCCAGGAGCAGATGCTCGGTGCCGATGTAGGTGTGGTTCAGGCGTTCGGCCTCTTCCTGGGCCAGCGCCAGCACCCGCCTGGCCCGCTGGGTGAACCGATCCAGCTTGCTCGACACTGCGTCCTCCTTCCGGCTGACCGCTGAATGTGCCCGGCGAACCCGCAACCGGTTTCACTCTTAGTATAACACGCCATCCCTTTCGCCGGTTAGTTTCAGAAAACGGATTGCCGCTACTCTAAGCGGTTTCGATCCCCGCGTTGCCATACAACACAATCGCAGGAAGTCGCCTTCGTTAATCCGTCCGCAACGCCTTAGCCGATCCGATGGGTGTGGAAGGGCGATGCCAAACCCTGCTGCGATGGGCGGAGCGAGGGAGCTGGGGCGCCGGCGGTTCAGGTCGTGTCCTTCCTCCGGCCGGGTAGGGCCTTCAGGAAGCTTCCTCCGGTCCCGTCTGCTCGCTGGCCCGGAGGCGCGCCTGAGCCATCTCCCAGTCCAGCATGGCGTATTCGGGGGAAGCGACCCGACGCAGGCTGAGCGCCAGCCGCCGGTTCTCCGCGTCGATCCGGATCAACCGCACCACCAGCTCCTCCCCTTCCCGCACCACTTCCTTGGGATGGTTCACCCGGTGCTCGGCCAGCTCCGAGATATGGATCAGGCCCTCCACCTCCGGGAACTCTTTCAGGGCGGCGAAGGCGCCGAAGTTCATCAGGCGGGTGATCACCACCTCGACTAGCTGCCCCTCTCGCAGGTGGGAGATCGCCTCCTGCCAGGGATCAGGCTCCACCCGTTTGCGGCTCAGGGCGACGCGCTTGCGCTCCCGATCCACCCCGATGACTTCCACCTCGACTTCCTGGCCTACCGAGAGCACATCCCGGGGATGTCGCACTCGACGCCAGGAGAGCTCGCTGATGTGGATCAGGCCGTCCACCCCGCCCAGGTCCACGAAGGCGCCGAAGTCGGTCAGGCTGATGACCCGGCCCTTCACCCGCATCCCGGGCTCCAGGCGCGCCAGGAGCTCCTCCTTTTGCCGCTTCTGGAGCTCCTTCTGAGCCTCCCGCTCCGAGAGGATCAGCCGGTTGGCCTCCGGGTCTACCTCGATGATGCGAGCCCAGATCTTCTGGCCCACCCGGCGTTTGAGGCGCTGCTCCACCGGCAGCTTCTCCTCGCCGGGCTCCTGAGGGAGGACCTGGGAAGCCGGGATGAACCCTCGCAGCCGTCCGACCTTCACCACCAGCCCTCCCTTGTTGAAACCGCTGACCGTGAGCTCCAGGATCTCCCCGGCCTCCATCAGCTGCCGGGCGCGCTGCCAGTCCTCCTCCATCAGCGCCCGCTGGAGGGAGAGGAGGATGTTCCCGCTGCGATCCTCCGGGTTCACCACCTGGACCTGGATCACATCCCCCTCGCGGAGCACCTCGCGGATCTCTTTCGGCATCCGCTCCAGCTCGCGGCCGGTGATCACCCCCTCGGCCTTCATGCCGATGTCCACCAGGATCTCCGTCGGGGTGATCCGGACGATGGTGCCGCGCACGATGTCGCCGCGTCGGAGCGAGGGGGGAGATAGCTCCAGCCACTCGCCCATCTCGGCCATGGCGTTGGCGTTTTCGGGGCGATCCTGCCGGATCTCTTCGCTCATCCCACATAACTCCTGACGCAGGGTCAGATCCCATAAGGCCCGGGAAAGGCTTGCCCCAATTATAGCGAGGAGGGTGGGAATCGGCAAAGGTTCTTTCAGAAGGCAAGGCCTTGCCGCTGCCGGCCGGTCATCCGCGCAGGGAGACCTCGCCGGCGTGGAAGCGCCGCTCGCGCCCATCCGGGAGGCGCACCCGCAGCCCGCCCCCCTCATCTACGCCTTCGGCGATCCCTTCGCAGGCCCCCTCCGGGGTCAGGACCCGCACCGGGTGCCCCAGCATGATCAGCGCTGCGGCCCAGCGCTCCACGAGCCGCGCCCCCGCGTTCCATTCCAGATACAGAGAGGCGAAGGCGCGCAACAGACCTTTGAGAACGGCGAGCCGGGGGATCGGACGGCCGAGGGTCTGGGACAGGCTTCCCAGGATCTCCCGCAGGTCCGGAGGGATCTCCTCCGGCGAGATGTTGATGTTGATCCCGATCCCGATCACCGCGAAGGCCGGAGGAAACGCTTCGACCAGGATGCCGCCGGCCTTCCGCCAGGCCATTAAGGAAGGAACCTCGCCGGTGACGGGGGGGATCATCAGGTCGTTGGGCCATTTGAGGCCGGCCGGGCAGCCGGTCCCCCGCACGGCCTCCACCGCCGCCAGCCCGGCGACCATCACCAGCTGGGGCCAGTCCGCCACGGGCCGGCGCGGGCGAACCAGGAGCGAGAGGGCGATGGCGCGCCCCCGGGGGGTCCACCAGGACCGCCCGGCCCGTCCCCGGCCTCGGGTCTGGGCGTCTGCCAGGACGGCCACCCCCTCCGGCGCGCCCATATCCCCCAGGTCTCGGGCCACATCGTTGGTGGACCCGACCTCGGGATACAGGTAGATCTCCCGGATCCAGGGGATCTCCTCGGTGAGCCGTCGCACTTCCTCCGGATCCCAGTCCAAGGCTCCTCCTGCCGGCGGACTTTCCGAATGCGCCAGGAGATCCCTCGCCGCTTCGGATTCTCCTCTCTTCCGGAGGCGAAGGCAAAGCCGGAGCGGGGGATGGGAGACCGGGGATTGCCATGCGGGGTGAAGCACGGTAGAATATAAAAGGCGTGGAGGGCGTAGCTCAGCGGTTAGAGCGCCTGACTGTGGATCAGGAGGTCGCGGGTTCGATCCCCGTCGCCCTCCCTGGAGGGCCCCCGTAGCTCAACTGGATAGAGCGCTGGACTTCGGATCCAGTGGTTGCGCGTTCGAGTCGCGCCGGGGGCGCCATCCGGTCGGTGTGGGGGCTTCCCTCCCCACGCCGTTTTTGTTTTCGCTTCGCTGTGAAGCGGGATTCATCTCCGATGGCACGCGCGCCGGAACCGGTTTCGGATTCCTTCCGCAGGCGCTGGGCTCGACCGGCCCTGGTCCTCAGCGGGGCCGTGCTGGGCCTGGTGGTGGCGTGGTTGTTCTCCCTGGTATCCGGCATCCCCCTGCCCCTGTGGGAGGCTCTGGCCGCCCTCCTTCTGGGAGCCCTCCTGGGCTTCTCCGCCAGCCTCCCTACGCCGCCCCGCCCATCCGCGCGGCCGTGATCCGGGAGGATCCCACAGGCCCTGACCGGGCTCTGTTTCCTCAGTAGCCGGTCTCCCGATCGATGGCCCCGTGCTGCCGGGCCCGGCCCTCTGCGAAGCGGTAGAAGCCGAAGCCGAGGATCAGCGACAGGAGGGCCATCCCGCTCAGCGCTCCCAGCAGCTGGGCGTCCGACCATCCGGCGAAAGTGGGAAAACGGAAGGCGGAGGGGCCCAGCAGCGCCCGGCGGACGCTCTCCAGCCAGTAGGTGAGGGGAAGGCCGTAGCCCAGCGGCCGCAGGAAAGGCGGGAGGACCTCCAGGGGGAACACCGCGCCGCAGAAGAGATACAGCGCCCCGGCCACCGCCTCGCCGATCACCCAGACGTGACGGGCGGCCAGCAGGGTCGCCCCGGCCAGACCCACCCCCAGCCCGATCATCGCCAGCATCCCCAGGGCCATCGCGAGGAGGAAAACCCCCGCGCCCGCGGCCGAGGGCCGGAGGGGAAGCCCGAAGGCCAAAACCCCGAACAGCAGAGTGATGGCCACGGCGATGGTCCCGGTGGCCATCCGCGCCATCCCCCGACCCACCAGATACGCCTCCGGCGGGATCGGGGCGATGTAGAAGTATTTGAGGATCCCGTATTCCTCGCGGTCGATGATCAGGACCTGGCTGATCCCCGTGAGGACCGCTCCCACGTAGATGTAAAAGGCGTTCCCGAGATAGAGATAGGCGAACATCGGGTGCCCGAAATCCGCCCGGGCCACCACCTTATACATCAGGATCAGGATGAGGACGCTGGCGATGGGCTTGGCGATGGAGTAAACCGTGAACAGAAAGGGATCCGTCCAGTTGGACTCAATCTGCCAGCCCAGCCATGCTGCCGTGCGGAGGGTTCGCCAGAGGGTTCGCATTCAGCGCCTCCGTTCGGTGAGCCGACCCTCGCGGCGGGCCAGCCGTTCCATCGCGTTCAGGGCCCGGTGGGCGGCGAGGAGGAAGATCCCGCTGAGGGCCGCCAGGCCGGCGATCTCGATGCCGACGGGGAACAGGCCGCTGGCGGCCTGCGGGAAAAGCAGCTGCCGCATGGCGTCCAGGCCCAGGGTGAGGGGGATGAGGGAGGCCAGGGCGCCCACCCAGAACCCCAGGGCCCGGATGGGGAAGTAGAACCCGGAGAGCAGATAGATGGGCTCCTGGAGCAGGTTGGAGAGGTGCCAGGCCTCTCGACCCCACATCAGGAAGAGAGACGCCAGCAGCATCCCCAGCCCATAGAGCGCCAGGAGGGTGAGCAGAAAGGTCCCAATCAGGGCCAGGGGATCCGCCGGCGCGTAACGCACGCCGAAGAGGAGGGACCCTGCCAGCACGATCACCGAGGCCCGGAGGGTGGTGGCCAGCATCCCCCCCAGGGCCATGCCGGCCAGGATCCCCATCATCGGGCCCGGCGCGATGATGAAAAGGGGGAGGTTCCCGGATTCTTTCTCCCAGTAGAGCTGGCTGGACATGGACCATAGGACGTTGAGCCAGAAGGCGGTCATGGCCCCGCCCAGGATCACGAACCCGATATAGGCCTCAGGGGCCTGAAGAGCCCGGTAGATGAACACATAGGCGGAGGTGCCCAGGAGCGGCAACCCCACGTCGATGAGCACCCAGCTGGGCTCCCGGTTCTGGCCGACGATGCGCGGATACGCCCGCGCGATCATCGTCCGCAGGAAGAGGATGACGGCCTCCCGGCTCATTCGGGCTCCTCCTCCTCGGCCTCGGAGAGCCCGCGGCCCACCAGGCGGACGAACACATCCTCCAGGGTGGGCTCGCGCTTGCGCAGGGCCAGGATGTGGGCGCCGTGAGCGGTCAGGGCGGAGATGACCGGCCCGATCGCCCCTTCCTCTTCCAGGATGAGATCCACCTCCGCCCGCCCGTCCCGAGGCCGGTAATACGCCTGCCGCACGCCCGGGATCCCCTGCAGGGCGGGGAACCATCCTCCGAGGCCGTCGATCTCCAGGGAGAAGACCGCATCGCGCTGGAGCTGGCGCTTCAGGTTCCCGGGGGCGTCGCACGCCAGGATGCGCCCCCGGTCGATGATGGCCACCCGGTCGCAGAGCTCATCGGCCTCCAGCATGTAGTGGGTGGTCAGCAGGATCGTCCGACCCGGCCGCTCCCGGATCCACTCCCGGATGAAGAAGCGGATCTGTCGGGCGGCGTTGACGTCCAGCCCCAGGGTCGGCTCGTCCAGAAACAGGATCTGCGGGTCGGTCAGGAACCCCCGGATGATGTTGACCTTCTGCCGCAGCCCGGTGGAGAGATCTGACATCTTGGAGTCCCCCCGATCCCGCAGGCCGAACCGCTCCAGGAGCTCCTCGATGCGCCGGCGGGCGGTTCGGTTGTCCAGGCCGTAGAACTGGGAGAACATCCACAGGTTCTCCCGCACGGTGAGCAGCCCGTAACCGCAGGACTCCCCACCGGCCACCATGTTGATGCGGCGGCGGATCGCCTCGGGCTGGGCCACGACGTCGTAGCCGGCGACCCACGCCCGCCCGGAGGTGGGCAGGAGCAGCGTGGTGAGGATCTTGATCAGCGTGGTCTTCCCGGCCCCGTTGGGACCCAGCAGCCCGAACAGTTCCCCGGGATGGATCTCCAGGTCGACCTCATGCAGGGCCACCCGCTCCTGAGGAGGTTGCCCCCGCCGGCGGGAGACCCGGTAAACCCGGGTCAGGCGCTCGGTGCGCACCGCTGGAACCGCTCGATCTTCCATGGGCTGAACGCCTCTTCGGTTTCGGGATCCAGCCTCTCCAGGATGACCGCTCTCATCTCCGGTTTAGTTTACCCCAAATCATGGGGCCGATCCTCTTTCGGAGCGGCACATCCCGGGCGGATCTGCTTATCCACCTTTGGAAATTACACTTCGGTCTTAGACCCCAACTGCGGGTGCAAGGCATCGGATTTTAAGGGACCATTCGACCGAAACAGTTAAGGAAGTTGGATCTAAAATCCTTCCTGCGGTAAAATTCGGGCGGGCCGATTGGGGGTCCGTTTCGGCGTTGGGGAAACGTCGGGCAAACGTTGGGCAAGCGTCCAGATCCGAGGGAGAGGACCCTGTATATTGATAAGTGAGCAGCGGGCGGAACCTCTTCTCCTCCTTTTAGCCGAGCGCCGGGGATGGCGGCCCCCGGCGCTTCGCTTTTATTCCGTCCGGCTTTTCAGGGACGGGGGACCCGGGAGAGGGCCCGGGCCTGGGCTTCCGCCCGATAGCTGCTGCGGACCAGAGGGCCGCTCTCCACCCAGCGGAACCCCAGCTCATATCCGATCCGTTTGAGGGCCTCGAACTCCTCCGGCCGGTAGAACCGCTCCACCGGGAGGTGGTTCCGGGAGGGCTGGAGATACTGGCCGATGGTGAGGATGTCCACCCCCACCGCCCGCAGGTCCTTCATCACATCGATGATCTCCTCCCAGGTCTCGCCCAGCCCGACCATGATGCCGGACTTGGTGACGCACTCCGGCCACAGCTTCTTGGCGTTCGAGAGGGTAGCCATAGCCCACTCATAACGATCCTGGGGCTGCACCTTCTTGAAGAGACGCGGCACGGTCTCCACGTTGTGGTTGAAGATATCCGGCCGCGCCTCGATGACGATGCGCAGGGCCTCGATGGAGCCTTTGAAGTCCGGGGTGAGGACCTCCACGGTGCATCCGGGGACCCGCTCCCGGATGCGGCGGATGGTCATTGCGAAGAGGGTGGCCCCGCCGTCGGGCAGCTCGTCCCGATTCACCGAGGTGATCACCACGTGGGAGAGGCCCATGGCCCGCACGGCCTCGGCCACACGATTGGGCTCGTCCCAGTCGATGGAGAGGGGGCGGCCGGTCCGGACGGCGCAGAAGCGGCAGGAGCGGGTGCACACATCTCCGAGGATCATGAAGGTGGCGGTGCCATGCCCCCAGCACTCCCCGATGTTGGGGCAGCGGGCTTCCTCGCAGACCGTGTGAAGTCGCTTGCTCCGCATCAACCGGAGCACGAACTCATAGGTCTCGCCCTGAGGGGCCCGGACTTTCAACCATTCGGGGCGCCGCGCCGGGCGGACGGGCGCGTCCGGCATCGCCTCCACGGAGAGGGATTCACGGGTCGGAGAGGCCATCCGCTCACCTCGTGATGAGGTTGCTGCTCCCGTCCATCCTAACACATCGAAGGGGGGACCCGCAACAACGCACGCCCTTGGGTGTGTCCCGACTTTGTCGGGCCTGGCCGTCTTGCATGACAACTGCGAGCAGTTGTCCTGCGATTTTGGGACACACCCCCGCCCTTTCGCCCGGGATAGGCGGGCGCGCGGGGAGCCTGCCGGATCTTAGCGGGAGGCGCCGCCTTTTTTGCGAGATTTGGCCGCCCCCGCCTTCTCCTTGGGCTTCTCTTTCGGGGCTTTCTTGCCGGCGGCGTAAAGTTCCAGCAGCCGCTCCAGGGCGGAGCGGATGCGGCGCTGGACCCGCTCCCGCTCGTATTCAGGGACCGGGAAGTAGGCCATGAACTCGGCGATCAGGGCGCCGAGCTCGGGTTTGCGCGAGGAGGCCGCCAGGGCCCGGACCCGTCGCATCAACGCCTTCAGGTAATCCAGGAGAGGGGAGATGTCCGAGGGCGAAGCGAGGGGGCCCCGCCCGGGCACGATGTGACGGGCCACCCGGCCGGCGCGCAGCTGCTCCAGCTGCTCCAGCCACCGCTCCAGGTCCGCCTCCCCCAGGTTGGGATGGGTGCTCAGCGTCACGGTGTCTCCCACAAACACCGCGTCATGTTCGGGGATGCGCGCCCAGATTTGCCCGGGGGAAGCCCCGTCCACGTGCTCCAGGATCACCGTCGGCGCGCCGAACTTCAGGACCAGACGGTCGGAGAAGGTCAGATTGGGCAGCATGAGGGGGGCGCGGGCCAGTTGCTCCGCCGACTCGGTCTGGCCGAGGCTGATGAGGAGGTCGATCAGCTGCTGGCGTCCCATCTCCCCATGGCCTCGGAGCCGATCGAACACGTGATGATGGGCGATGATCAGGGCGGGCTTCCCTTCCAGAAGGAAGGGGGTGCCCATGACCCGATCCCGGGTGGCATCCGTGTAAATGACGGCGAGGATGGGCATGGGGGCGATGGACTGCAGGGCCTGCCGCCACCAGGCGGCGTGCAGCGGGTCCGCCGGGGTGTCGATGCAGATCCATCCCTGCTCCGTCCGCACCGCCCCCACAGTGGCGAAGTGGAGGCGGTCCTCCACGAAGATGCGGGAATCCAGCGAAAAGGGGCGTGTCTCTTCCATCCGATGATCCATCCCTCCGCCAGGTTGGGGGATCCCGGCAACAGATCGATCCACGTGTGCCGGTGACCCATCATAGCGCAAAGGGGGCATGGCTTCAAGGCCGGCGCGCCGGCCTTCCGAATTTGACAGCGGCATCCCTTCCGGGTAAACATAGGCATGGCCGGAAGGGGAGTAGCCCCCGGGTCCACCGGGCCCGGTGATGGGATCGTCAGCACGGGATGTTCCGAATCCCGATCCCCGGTCCCATCGCCCGCTCCGGGTGCGGCGAGACCTTCGGCCGATGCCGGGAAGCATCCTTGCCGGATGCGTTCGGGCGTCGGTCGAAGGTCTTTTTCTTTAGCGGAACAGGGGCGCGCGGAACGTCCATCCGACCCTGAGGTTCTCAGGGAACCTGAAGGAGGTGCGGCGATGCTGTTCTGGTGGGATCCCCTTTACTTCCTGTTCGCCATGCCGGCGCTGTTGTTGGGCCTGTATGCTCAGGCGAAGGTCCAGGCGGCCTATAACCGGTGGCTGCGGGCGCCGGCTCGACTGACCGGGCTGGAGGCGGCCCAGCGCCTGCTGCAGGCGGCCGGTCTGTATGAGGTGCGCATCGAGGGAACCCCCGGGCACCTGACGGACCATTACGATCCTTCGAGCAAGGTGCTCCGGCTCTCCCCCAGCGTGGCGGGCGTGCCCTCGGTGGCCTCCCTGGCGGTGGCGGCCCATGAGATCGGGCACGCGCTCCAGGACGCGGAAGGTTACTGGGGGCTGCGGGCCCGGGCGGCCCTGGTGCCCGCGGTGAACTTCGGCTCCTGGCTCGGCCCGATCCTCTTCCTGATCGGCTTCCTGATGCAGAGCCTGACGCTGGTCTGGGCAGGGGTGCTGTTCTTCTCCGCCGCCGCCCTCTTCGCCCTGGTCACGCTGCCCGTGGAGCTGGACGCCAGCCGCCGGGCCCTGGCCCTGCTGGAGTCGAGCGGGCTGCTGTGGACCCCCGAGGAGCGGGCGGGGGCCCGGGAGGTGCTGCGGGCGGCCGCGCTGACCTACGTGGCGGCCCTGGCCCAGGCTCTCTCCACCCTGGCCTACTACGCCTTCCTGGCCATGGGCATGCGGCGCTCGGAGGAATAGCCGATGGAGCAGACCTCCGAGCCCCGGATCCCCTGGCATACCTTATCGGTCGAAGAGTGTTTCCAGCGGCTGCGCGCGGGGCCGGCGGGGTTGAGCCGGGAGGAGGCGGCCCGCCGGCTCCGGGAATGGGGCCCCAACGAGCTGGAGCCCCCCCGGCGCATCTCGCCCCTGGCCATCCTCCTGGCCCAGTTCCGGAACATCCTGGTGCTAATCCTCCTGGCCGCCACCGCCCTCTCCATCGTCCTGGGCCATGGGACGGAGGCGGTGGTCATCATGATCATCGTCTTCTTCTCCGTCCTGCTCGGCTTCGTCCAGGAATACCGCGCGGAGCGGGCCCTGGAGGCGTTGCGCCGGATGGCCGCGCCGATGGCCACCGTCCTCCGGGAGGGCGTGGAGGAGCGGATCCCCGCGCGGGAGCTGGTGCCGGGGGACGTAGTGGTCCTCCACGCCGGGGATCGGGTGCCGGCGGACCTGCGGCTGATCGAGGCGGTCAACCTCCAGATCGATGAGGCCGTCCTGACCGGCGAGTCGGTCCCGGTGGAGAAACACACGGCGGCGATCCCGGATCCTGCGCTCCCGATCGGGGATCGGCGGAACATGGCCTATGCGGGGACGGTGGTGACGTATGGGCGGGGCCAGGGGCTCGTGGTCGCCACCGGGATGCGGACGGAGTTCGGGGCCATTGCCCGGATGTTGCAGACGATCCAGGAGGAGCGGACGCCGCTGCAGGAGAACCTGGATCGGGTGGGGAAGGCGCTGGCCCGGGCCGCCCTGGGGGTGGTGGCCCTCATCGTGGCCCTGGGTCTGCTGCGGGGCCGGCCCTGGCTGGAGATGTTGATCTTCGGCCTGGCCCTGGCCGTGGCCGTGGTCCCGGAAGCCCTGCCGGCGGTGGTCACCATCTCCCTGGCCCTGGGGGTGCAGCGGATGGTCCGGCGCAACGCCCTGATCCGGCGGCTGCCGGCCGTGGAGACCCTGGGGAGCACCGATGTGATCTGCACGGATAAAACCGGGACCCTCACCCGGAACGAGATGACGGTGCGGCGCCTCTTCGTCTGTGGGCGGTTCTGGGAGGTGACCGGGAGCGGATACGAGCCGGCGGGGGAGTTTCGGGTGGACGGGCAACCTGTGACGCCTTCAGAGGCCGTGCGCCGGCTCCTTCGGGCCGCCGCCCTGGCCTCGGACGCCCGCCTCTATCGGGGCGCGGATGGCGCCTGGCAGGGACAGGGGGATCCCACGGAGCGGGCCCTCCTGGTCGCGGCGATGAAGGCCGGGCTGGACCCGGAGGAGCTGAACCGCCGTCATCCTCGGGTCCGCGAGATCCCCTTCACCTCCGAGCGCAAGCGGATGACCACCCTGCATCAGGGTCCGGAGGGCCTCTTCGCGGCCTCCAAGGGAGCCCCCGAGGTGATCCTGGAGAGCTGCCGCTTTCTGCTCACGGAGGAAGGCGAGCGACCCCTCACCCCTTCGGATCGGGAGCAAATCCTGGAGGCCGCCCGGGCGATGGCCGGGGAGGCGCTCCGGGTGCTGGGGGTGGCGGACAAGCCCCAGGCCCTTCCGGAGGACGCCGAGGAGGGGATGGTCTTCCTGGGCCTGGTGGGGATGATCGACCCCCCGCGTCCCGAGGCGAAGCAGGCCATCCGGGTGTGCCGGGAGGCCGGGATCCGGGTGGTGATGATCACCGGGGATCATCCGCTGACGGCCCAGGCCATCGCGCGGGAGCTCGGCCTCCTCCGGGATGGCCGGGTCGTCACCGGGGCAGAGCTGGATCGCATGAGCGATGAGGAGTTCGAGGACCAGGTGGAGGGGATCGATGTCTACGCCCGGGTGTCGCCGGCCCATAAGTTCCGGGTGGTCACCGCCCTCCAGAAGAAAGGCCACATCGTGGCGATGACCGGGGATGGGGTCAACGATGCTCCCGCCCTGAAGAAAGCCGACATCGGCGTCGCCATGGGCATCACCGGCACGGACGTCTCCAAAGAGGCCGCGGCGATGGTGTTGCTGGACGACAACTTCGCTTCCATCGTGGCGGCCGTGGAGGAAGGCCGGGCGATCTTCTCCAACATCAAGAAATACCTGATGTATCTGCTTTCCTCGAACGTGGGGGAGATCCTTCTGATGGCCCTGGCCTCCCTGGCCGGGCTCCCCCCACCCCTCAGCGCGGCTCAGATCCTGTATGTGAACCTGGCCACCGACGGCCTGCCCGCGCTGGCCCTCTCGGTGGACCCGCCGGAGCCGGATTTGATGCGCCGGCCGCCCCGCAACCCCCGCGGCGGCCTCTTCACCCGGCCCGTGGTGCTGTTGATGCTGGCCGGAGGCCTCTGGTCCGCCCTGGTCAACCTCTCCCTGTTCGCCTGGGCCCTCTCCTCCGGCCGCAGCCTGCAAGAGGCCATGACCATGGCCTTCGTGTCCCTGGTCCTGATCCAGTTCTTCAAGGCCTACAACTTCCGTTCGGATCGACACTCGGTCCTGCGGCAGCCCTTCGCGAACCGCTGGCTGAACCGGGCGATCCTCTGGGAGGGGGCGATGCTGTTGTTGCTGATCTACGTGCCCTTCCTGCGGGATCTGTTCGGGATCTACAGCCTCCCGCCGATCGATTGGGCCATCGTCCTGATGGCGGCAGCCACGGTGGTGCCGGTGCTGGAGCTGGTGAAGTGGGTCGAGCGCCGGGGGCTGCTGGGATCCCTGGACGGCTGATCCAGAACGGAGGCGGACCGGATGCTGGGAGAGGGGACAAGCCGGGTTCGAGCGCTGATCGAATCGGTGATGGCGGAGCTGGGGTATGGGGGGATCTTCCTGGCTGCGGTGGTAGAGGTGGTCTTCCCGCCCCTGCCCTCGGATCTTCTGGTGCCGGCGGCGGGAGTGGCGGCCGCCGGCGGCGTCCTGAGACCGGAAGGGGTCATCCTCGCCGCCACCGCCGGCACCGTGGTCGGCGCCCTGATCCTCTACGCCTTCGGGCGACGGGGCGAGCCGGGTGTCCGCCGCGCGGTTCGCCGCTATGGGCGCTGGCTGGGGATCCGGGAGGCGGAGGTCGACCGCGCTCTTCTGCTGTTCCGACGCTACGGGGCTCCTATCCTGCTCGTCGCCCATCTGATCCCCGGGTTGCGCAGCGGGATCGCTATCCCCGCCGGGATGAGCGGGATGCCTCTGATGCCCTTCGGGGGGCTCACCGCCCTGGGGGCAGCGTTGCGGGCGACCTTGCAGACTGCTGCCGGCCTCTTCCTGGCCTGGCATTTGGACGTATGGATTTCGACGCTTTCCCTCCCGGGGGTGATAATCATTGGGGGGTTCGCAGCAGTGGCCCTGGGGTGGACGCTGGTCCGCCGGAAGCGAGGCCATCGCCCGCCGCATCCTTGAATCTGAGGGCATAGAGGTGGACAGATGGAGTTTCCGCTCTGGGCCTGGATTTTCTTTCACCTGATCGTAGCGGTCATGCTGGCTCTGGACCTCGGGGTGTTTCACCGGAACGCCCACGAGGTGAGGTTAAAAGAAGCGATGATCTGGAGCGTGGTCTGGATCGCTGTGGCCCTGGCCTTCAACGCCCTGATCCTGCTGGCCTGGGGCCACGAACCCGCCCTCCACTTCCTCACCGCCTACCTGGTGGAGAAATCCCTCAGCGCCGATAACCTCTTCGTCTTCGCCGTGATCTTCGCCTATTTCGGCGTCCCGCCGGCCTATCAGCACCGCGTGCTCTTCTGGGGGATCCTGGGCGCTGTCCTGATGCGGGCGGCTTTCATCTTCGCCGGCGTTCAGCTGCTCAAGGCCTTCCATCCGGCCGTCTATCTCTTCGGCGCCTTTCTGGTCTACACGGGGATCCGGCTGGCCCTGCGCAGTGAAGAGGAAGAAGTGCGCCCGGAGCGCAACCCCGTCCTCCGCTTCGCCCGTCGCTTCCTGCCCATCACCCCGACCTTCCATGGACAGCGTTTCTTCATCCGGGAGGGGCGCCGGTGGATGGCCACGCCGTTGCTGCTGACCCTGCTGGTGGTGGAGAGCACCGACCTGATGTTCGCCGTGGACTCGGTGCCGGCGGTGCTGGCCATCACTCCCGAGCTGTTCATCGCCTACACCTCGAATATCTTCGCCATCCTGGGGCTGCGGGCCCTTTACTTTGTCCTGTCCGGCCTGATCCAGCGCCTGCGTTATCTCCACTACGGCCTCTCCGTGATCCTGACCTATATCGGGCTCAAGATGCTGCTTTCGGATTACGTCCACATCCCGCCTGCCCTCTCGCTGGCCATCGTGCTTCTGACCCTCCTGGTCAGCGGGCTGGCCTCGTGGGTCGTGGAGCGGCGGGAGAAGGTTCATTCCCTCAGCCACCGGTGAGGCCGATGGCGCATCAGCCCAGCTTGTTTGAGTTCAAAGCCCGTTCCGAGCTGACGCCGGAGACTCCCCTCGCCCGGGCCCGACAGGCCTTCGCGGATCACTTGAAGGGCGGGGATTACTCCCGGCACACCGTGTATTTCTTCACCCACGATCTCCGCCTGCTGGGGCAATGCCTGGGCGAGGATCGCCCCGTGGGGACCATCGGGCTGCGGGATCTGCAGGATTTCGTGGATTGGCTCCGCCATCGTCGCGGGGTCCCATGCACGCCCAAGTCCCTGCGGCGGCGCATCACGGCCGTGAAGGCCTTCTTCCGCTGGCTCCATGAGGAGCTCGGTGTCCTGCCGACCAACCCCGCCGAGGCCCTGGTTTACCCCGAGGCCGTCGAACCCCTCCCGGAGGTGCTGACCCCGGAACAGGTCCGGGCCGTCCGGGAGGCGGCGGAGGGATTCCGTCGGGAAGGGGATGCCCGTCCCCTCACGCTGCTCACCCTGCTCCTCCACACCGGCCTGAAGAAAAGCGAGGTGGTTGCCCTGCGCCTGGAGCATTTCGATCTCCGCGAGCCGGCGGTCTGGATCCGTTACGCCCATCCTCGCTATCGCCATAAGGAGCGCCGGCTCCCGCTCCCGCCGGAGTGGCCGGAGCTGTTCCGGGAGTATCTCCAGCAATATCGCATCGAAGGTCGGGTTTTCCCGTGGACGCCCCGGAACTTAGAATACGTGCTGGACGATGTGGCCCGTCGGGCCGGGATGGCGCACCTCTCCTTTGAGACCCTGCGGTGGACATGCGCGTTGCAGGATTTCATCCGGGGGATGGATCCGGAAGACCTGCGCCAGAAGCTGGGTCTCTCCGAGATCCAGTGGCGGGACACGCTCCGGCGCCTGCAGGCGCTGGCCGGGCGCTTCGCAGGCTCCTGAGAGCGTTGCGGATTCTTTTCCTCGCGCTGGCGTTGCTCCCCTCCCCACGTCCCCTCGCCGCCCATCGTCCCCCGCCTTCGTCTCTCATCCCGGGAATACCGACCTTGCATCCCGCTCTGGCGAGGCGGCTGCTCCGGGCCCGCCCCGAGGAAAAGATCCCGGTCCTGATCCAGCTGGAGGGGGCCTCGCCCGGCGAGGCAGCGGCCGCGGAGGCCGGCGCGGATCGACCGGCCGCGGAACGACGCGCGCGCCTGGTCGCCCGCCTGCGCGCCCGGGCAGAAGCGGCCGGAGCCCCGCTCCTCCAGCGTCTCCGGGAGGCCGAGGGGGCCGGCGAGGCCGAAGGAGTTCACCTGCTCTGGCTCCCGAATCAGATCGCCGCCCGGATCTCTCCCCGCATGCTGCTCGCCCTCGCCCGGGAGCCCAGCGTCCGACAGATCCGCGAGGATCGTTTCCGGCGCTGGATCACCGCCGCTCCCCTCCGGGAGACCCTCGATCCGCTCTCGACGCCGTGGAATCTGGACATGGTGCGCGCGCCGGAGGCGTGGGCAGCCTTCGCCATCACCGGCACCGGCGTGGTGGTGGCGAACATCGACACGGGGGTGGACTGGCTGCATCCGGCCCTGCAGCGGGCGTACCGGGGTTACGACGCCCGGGGCTTCCATCGTCATGCGGGGAACTGGTTCGACGCCACCGGAGCCGGCGCGCTCTATCCGGTGGACGCCAACGGCCACGGCACGCATACCATGGGCCTGATGGTGGGCGAGGGGACCGGCGTCGCCCCCGGTGCCCGCTGGATCGCCGCGCGGGCTTTCGACGCCCAGGGCTACGCCTACGACTCGTGGATCCACGCCGCCTTCCAGTGGATCCTGGCGCCGGAGGGGGATCCGGCTCTGGCCCCTGACATCGTGAACAACTCGTGGGGGAACCCCGACGGCTGGGATACCACCTTCATGGAGGATCTGGCGGCCCTGCAGGCTGCCGGGATCTTTGCGGTCTTCAGCGCCGGCAATCAGGGCCCGGGGCCTGGCTCCATCGCCTCCCCCGCCAGCCTCCCGGGGGCCTTCGCGGTGGGCGCGGTGGACGCCGAGGGACAGGTGGCCCTGTTCTCCAGTCGGGGCCCCTCCCCCTGGGGGGAGGTTCGTCCCCACGTCGTGGCCCCCGGGGTCCGGGTTCGCTCCACCCTCCCCGGCGGGACCTATGGGGAGCTCAGCGGGACCTCGATGGCCGCGCCCCACGCTGCAGGCGTGGCTGCTCTCCTCAAGGCCGCCCGGCCGGAGCTCTCCCCTCTGCAGATCGCGGAGATCCTGACCCGCACCGCGACACCTCTCACCGTCACCGTCCCGAATTTCGATAGCGGGTGGGGACTGGTGAACGCGATGGAGGCCCTCAGCGCGGTGGTGGAGAGCGGCCTTCTGGAGGGCGCCGTTCAGGATCCCGAGGGCCGCCCGATCGCCGGGGCCACGGTGACCGCCCGCGCCCGGGATGGGCGGTTCCAAGTCTCCCGGGAGAGCGATCCGGCGGGGCGTTACCGGCTCTTCCTCCGGGCCTCCACCTACGATGTCACCGCCTCCGCCTTCGGCTACGCCCCAGCCCAGGTCTTCGGGATCCAGATCCTTCAGGGGATCACCCGCTCCCTGGATTTCCGGCTGGATCCTCTCCCCCGGGGCTCTCTGGTCGTCCACGCCGTCGATGAGCACGGCGCCCCGGTTCGGGATCCCTCTCTCTCCCTGGTAGGGACTCCTGTTTCCCTGACCCAGCCTGCCTTTCCATTCACCCTCTCCTTGCCGGTCGGCACTTATCTCCTGCGCCTGCGGGCGCTGGGCCATCGGGTGGTGACGGACACGGTGGAGATCGCGGCCGGGATCACCACCACCCGCATCCTCACCATGCCGCGCATGCCCCGCGTCCTGCTGGTGGACTCCGGGGCCTGGTATAACGAGTCCGCCCTCTTCTTTTACCGGCAGGCCCTCGACGCCCAGGCGTGGTCCTACGATGAATACCGGGTGACCTATCCGCCGATCCCACCGCCCACCGCCACCCTCACCGCTTACGAGGTGGTGATCTGGTCCTCGCCTTTCGACTCCCCCGGTTACATCGGCGCAGACCGCGCGCTGACTTTCTTCCTGGGCCAGGGCGGCCGCCTGCTGGTGAGCGGCCAGGACGTGGCCTTCTGGGACGATGGGGGGAACGGGTTCTTCTACGCGCCGTATCTGCGAAGGATGCTGGGGACCCGATATGTGCGGGACTCCAGCGGGATCTTCACGGTGACCGGAGCGCTGGGAGGGCCTTTCGACGGGCTGGTGGTGGACATTCGCGGGGAAGGCGGCGCCCAAAACCAGCGCTTCCCGGATGAGATCGCCCCCGCCGACCCGCTGACCGATCAGCCGATGCGCTACCTCGACGACGGGGGGGCCGTGACCGCCGTGGGCCTGTGCCGCCCCCATCGTGGGCTGGTGTTCGCCTTCGGCCTGGAGGGGATCCCGGACCCCGCGCTGCGGGGGGAGGTCCTGGAGCGCTCGCTTCGGGCCCTCATCGCCCCGCCGTCTCCGGCCGGCCTGCGCTGGGATCCGGCCTACACCGAGCGCGTGGTGCCCACCGCCACTCAGGTCCTCTTCACCGCCACCCTCCAGAACCTGAGCGAGGTGGCCACCGATACCATACGGTTGGAGATGGAAGGAACCGGCTGGCCGGTGACGCTCACGCCCGATGCGATGACCCTGGCCCCCTGCGCCGCAGGGGTCCTCACGCTGACCGTGGACGTCCCCGCCGGGCTCCCCCGGGATGCAGGAGCCCGGATCACGGTCACCGCCCGTTCCACGCTCTCCCCCACCCTCTCCGCCTCCGGCGTGTGGCAACTTAAAACGCCTGCCCGGTTGTTGCTGGTGGAGGACGATCGCTGGTATGAGGTGGGGGAGGCTTATCGCCGGGCCCTGACGGCGGTGGGGATCTCCTTCGATCGCTGGCGGGTCGCCGACCTCTTCGGACAGGGATCCCCATCGGAGGGGGACCTGGCGCGCTACGAGGGGGTGATCTGGTTCACCGGCTATGACTGGTATGATCCGCTCTCGCCGGCGGAGGAAGCGCGGCTGCTAACGTATGTGCAGGGCGGCGGGCGCCTGGTCTTCTTCTCGCAGGATTACCTGTATTCGCTGCTCAACGGCGGGCGATCCTGGGCGTTCGCCCGTGCCCTCGGGGTGAGGACCCATGACGAGGGGCTCACCACAACGGTGGCCCTCCCCAGCCCCCTCTCTCCAATCGGCCGGGGGCTCCCCCGCTGGGAGCTCACTCTTCCCTACCCGAACTGGACCGACGCCCTGGAGCCGATGCCCGATGCCCGACCGCTCTGGCGTGGCGCGCACGGCCGGCCGATCGCCCTGACCCGCTCGGAGGGAGCGGGGCGTCTGGTTTTCTCCACCCTCGGCCTGGAGGGAGTGCCCGAGCCGTTGCAGGCAGCCGTGATGCGCCACGTGCTCTCCGGGCTGGGGCCCATGGGGGAGACGAGGCTGGAGGTCGTCCCTCGGATCGCGCCCGCTGGAGCCCGGCGGGAGATCGCCGTCTTCGTGACCCATACGCAAGGGCTTTCGATCGCCCTCCGCCTGCAGGTGCCTCCGCCATGGACCATCCGGGATCCGGATCAATCGCCCGGGTGGACCTTGGACCCGGAGCTTCCCGGATGGCAGGGCCGGATCCTCGCCCCAGCGGTGCTCACCGCCTCGATGATCCTGGAGGGGCCCTCCGGGTGGGCCCCTCTGACGCTGGAGGGCACCGACGGGCGCTGGCCCCTGCGGCAGATCCTCCCGGTTGGCGTAGGGGTCTCGGATCTCGCCATCGCTTTCGCAGGAGATCCCAGTGCTCCTTCGGGACAGGCCTACGCCGGATCCTGGACGCTCCAGCCATCCGGCGATCTCTCCCTGGCGCTCACGCTGACCCTGCCCATGGGCTGGAAGGATCCCCGCTTCCGGATGGATGGAAGCGATCTGCCTCAGCCTTCCCCGGGCAGCGGCGTGTGGTCCGGGACGCTGGGCCCCGGGGAGCCGCTGCAGGTTATCGCCCTCGGGGCGCCTCTGACGCTGGAGCCGGATCCCCGGCGTCTCGTCCTGCGGGCCGAGGATGCGTGGGGAGGCGTGTGGGAGCGCGAGGTGGTCATCACGGCGGTCCCCTGGCGGGCATATCTTCCAGTCATCGCCCGTTGAATCCCGTCCTGAAGGGTGTGTCCCAATTTTGTCGGGCCTCGCCGCGTTGTAGGACAACTGCTCGCAGTTGTCCTACGATTTTGGGACCTGTCCTGCAGGTTCCCTCGTCGCCGCACCCCATGCGTGGTTCTCCGGGGCGGATGCCTGCCCGATGTAACATGAAGCGGGCATCGATCCATCGGGTTTCGGACAAGGATCCTGGCGTGGAGATGCGATGGGCACGTTGTATGTGGTGGGCACTCCCATCGGGAACCTGGAGGACATCACCCTGCGGGCGCTGCGGGTGTTGCGGGAGTGCGCCCTGATCGCCGCCGAAGACACCCGCAAGACCCGTATTCTTCTGGACCGCTACGGCATCGAGAAGCCGATGATCAGTTACTTCGAGCACAACGAGGCGGCCCGCATCCCCCAGATCCTGGAGGCCCTGGCCCAGGGGGATGTGGCCCTGGTCTCCGAAGCGGGAATGCCCGGCCTCTCGGACCCGGGCTACGTCCTGATTCGGGCGGCTCTGGAGCGCGGGTTCCCGGTGGTGCCGATCCCCGGGCCCTCCGCCCCGGTGACCGCCCTGGTGGTCTCCGGGCTGCCGGCGGATCGTTTCCTCTTCCTGGGCTTTTTGCCCCGCAAGCCCGGCGAACGTCGCCGGCTGCTTGCCCAGGTGGCTGCCCTCCCGTGGACCCTGGTGGCCTTTGAGGCGCCCCATCGCCTCCGCGAAACCCTCCGGGACATCCTGGAGATCTTGGGCGACCGCCCGATGGCCGTCGCCCGGGAGCTCACCAAGATCCACGAGGAGATCCGCCGCGGGACGGTGCGGGAGATCCTGACGCACTTCGCCGAAGTGGAGCCTCGGGGGGAGTTCACCCTGGTCATCGCCGGGGCGCCGGAGGAGGTTTCCCAATGGGAAGAAGAAGAGGTGCGCGCCCGGCTGGAGGAGCTGTTGCGCAGCGGACGGACCCCAGCCCAGGCGGCCCGGGAGGTGGCCCGGGCCTCCGGATGGCCCCGGGACGCGGTCTATCGAATGGCCCTGCGGATCCGATCGGAGAGCGAGCCGCGCCGATGACGATGTCATCCATCGAAGAGATCGCCTTCCATCCCCGCTCGATGATCCGCCTGATGTTGCTTTCGGAGATCCTCTGGGCGGTGGGGGAGGGATTGTTCTTCTATCTGCTCCCGGTCTACGTGCAGGATCTGGGGGCCACTCCTGCTCAGGTTGGGCTGGCCTTCGGGGTCGGGGAGCTGGCCCTGACCCTTACCTATCTGCCGGTGGGATGGCTGGCGGATCGAACCCGGCGCAAGCCGCTGATGTTGGGCGGGTGGTTCGCCGGGCTGATCGGGATCCTCCTGATGGCCGGGGCGACCACCTGGTGGGCCCTGTTTCCCGGCCTGACCCTCTATCTGATGTCCGGCTATTGCCTGCCGGTGATCCACGCCTATGTGGCCCGCATGGCCGGCCCCATCCCGCTGGAGCGGGCCTTCCCCCTCCTGAGCGCCGGTTACGCCGTGGGCGGTTTGCTGACGCCGGCCCTGGGCGGATGGATGGCTCAGCGAGTCGGGATGCGCCCGGTGTTGCTCCTCAGCGCCGGCCTCTTCGCCCTCTCCACCGTCGCGGCGCTGTTCCTCCCCCTGGATCCCCCACCGGATCCTCATGGGCGGGGCCGCCGCTTGGGATCCTGGCGGCGGATCCCCTGGCGTTTCGGGCTGGCCCTGCTCGCGTTGTTCACCGTGGGGCAGGTGGGCCTGATCCTGCTGCCGAACTTCCTGCAACAGGCGGGAGGATGGTCCAAGTCCCATTTGGGGCTGTTCGCCTCCCTGCAGGCCCTGGGGACCATCCTGCTGGGCCCGGCGTTGGGGCGGTGGGATCAGGGCCGGGCGCGGCCGGTGGGGCTGGCGGCGGCATGGGGGCTGGCCGGGATCGGAATGGGGCTGCTCCTCCTGGGATTCCGCGTGCTTCCCCTGGCAGGCGCGGCGATGGTTCTTGTGGGAGGGGCGTATGCCGCCTACTCCCTGGCCGCCGCGCGGATCCTGCGTCTGACCCCTTCGGAGACCCAGGCGACCGCCGCAGCCCTCCTGCACACCGCCCGCAGCCTGGCGCTGGCGCTGGCCGCTCCCTTCGCCGGGCTCCTGTTCTCCTTTCATCCGGCTCGCCCCCTGCAGGTCGCCGGTCTGCTCCTCCCCCTGGCCCTGTTCGGCGTCCTCCGAGCGGGGAGGCTGATCCAGATCCCCGCTGAGGAGGTTCCCCAGTCTCCATAGAACCGCGCCGTGCGGCCCCCCGGCGGGTATAATGGGAGCGCAATCCTGTTCCAGAGGGCGCGACAAGGGTGAGCAGTCGCGCACTTCCCGGCCGGGCAAGATCCACTCAGGAGGCAGCCGTGAAGGAGATCCTGGAGCGCGCGTTGAACGTGGCCCAGCTGCGCGGCGCGACCTATGCGGACGTCCGCCTGGTCCACCGCATCGAGCAATCCCTCCTGGTCCGCAACGGCGTCGTGCAGGGCATCAGCCAGATCGAGGATATGGGCTTCGGGGTGCGAGTGATCGCCGACGGCGCGTGGGGCTTCGCCTCCAGCGCCCGCCTCACCCTGGAGGAGGCTGAGCGCGTGGCCGAACGGGCCGTTCAGATCGCCCGGGCCAGCGCCCTCTTCAAGAAAGAGGACGTGGACATCGGCCCGCCGGTGGTCCAGCGCGGAACTTATCGGACCCCGGTGCAGATCGATCCCTTCACCGTCCCCCTGGAGAAGAAGCTGGAGATCCTGCTCGCCGCCGATGCGGCCATGCGCGCCGTGCGCGGGATCGCCGCCACCGAAGCGGAGATGGTGTTCATCCGCGAGCGCAAGACCTTTGCCAGCACCGAAGGCTCCTGGATCGAACAGGAGATCATCGAGTCGGGCTGCGGCATCGAGGCGACCGCCGTGGGTCCCGATGAGGTGCAGCGCCGCTCCTACCCCAAATCGGTGGGGCGTCACCAGATGACCCGGGGCTGGGAGTTCATCGAAGAGTGTGACCTGCCCGGGAACGCCCCGCGCATCGCGGAGGAGGCGGTGGCCCTCCTCACCGCCGACCCGTGTCCGGAGACGGTGACCACGGTGATCCTGGGCGGCTCCCAGGTGGCCCTCCAGATCCACGAATCGTGCGGCCATCCCATCGAGCTGGACCGGGTGTTCGGGACCGAGGCCGCCTATGCGGGCACTTCCTTCCTCACTCCGGAGAAGCTGGGGACGTTCCGCTACGGCTCCGAGGTGGTGAACATCACCGCCGACGCCACCCTCCCCGGGGGCCTGGGCACCTTCGGGTGGGACGATGAGGGGGTGCCCGCGCAGCGGGTGGACATCGTGAAAGAGGGCCTCTTCGTCGGCTACATGACCTCCCGGGAGACGGCCCGTCAGCTGCTCAAGCTCCTGGGCCCCTCCCCCTACGTCACCGGCCTCTCCAACGGCACCATGCGGGCCTCGGGCTGGAACCGTATCCCCCTGATCCGGATGACCAACGTGAACCTGCTCCCGGGGACCTGGCGGCTGGAGGATCTGATCGCCGACACTGACGAAGGGATCTTCATGGACACCAACCGCTCCTGGAGTATCGACGACAAGCGGCTCAACTTCCAGTTCGGCTGCGAGATCGCCTGGGAGATCAAAGGGGGAAAGCTGACCCGCATGCTCAAGAACCCGATTTACACCGGGATCACGCCGGAGTTCTGGCGCTCCTGTGATGCGGTGTGCAACGCGGACCACTGGGTGATCTGGGGGACGCCGAACTGCGGCAAGGGGCAACCCTCCCAGCTGGCCCACACCGGCCACGGGGCCGCCCCCGCCCGCTTCCGGAACGTGCGGGTGTTCAGTCGGAAATGAGCGGCTGCGCAGTCTTCCATTTTCCCCTTTGAGGAGCCGAACGATGCTGGGCGAACCCATCATCCGGGAGATCCTGGGGAAGGCGTTGCGAGCCTCCCCGGCCGACGAGACGGAGATCGTGCTGGAGGCCCACGACAGCGCCCTCACTCGCTTCGCCAACAACGTCATCCACCAGAACGTGGCCGAGGTCAACACCGAGATCGCCGTCCGGGTGGTCCTCGGGAAGCGGGTGGGCGCCGCGGTCACCAATCGCCTGACGGAGGAGGCCCTGGGGCGGGCCATCGAAGAGGCCGTGGCCCTCGCCCGGCTGCAGCCGGAGAACCCGGAGTTCCCGGGCCTGCCGGAACCCCAGCCCATCGAGCCGGTGGCCGCCTTCGATGAGGCGGTGGCGGGGGCCACGCCGGAGTGGCGGGCGCGGGCGGTGGGGGCCGTCTGCCGGCTGGCGGAATCCATGGGCGTGAACGCGGCGGGGGCCCTCTCCACCGGGGTGTATGAGCTGGCGGTGGCCAACTCCAAAGGGGTGTTCGCCTATCACGCCGGCACCGAGACCCACTTCAGCACGGTGGTGATGAGCGACGATGGATCCGGCTACGCCCACCGCGCCGCCTGGCGCCTCGCCGATCTCGATGTGGAAGCGCTGGGCCGTTCGGCCATCGAGCGGGCCCTGCGGAGCCGGAACCCTCGTCCCATCGAGCCCGGGGTGTATCCGGTGGTCCTGGAGCCCTACGCCGTGGAGGACATCCTCTCCTGGCTGGGCTACGCGGGGGCCGGCGCCCTGGCCGTCCAGGAGGGTCGCTCGTGGATGAACGATCGCATCGGCCGCCCGGTGATGTCCCCTCAGATCACCATCTGGGATGATGGCCGGGATCCGGCCGGGCTGCCCCTGCCCTTCGACTTCGAAGGGGTGCCCCGGCAGCGGGTGATCATCGTCGAGCGCGGGGTCCCTCAGGGGCCGGTGTATGACACGGTCACCGCCGCCCGGGAAGGCCGACGGTCCACCGGCCACGCCCTCCCCCGCTCCCGTCCGCAGACCGCCAGCCTGGGCCCCATCCCGCTCCACCTGTTCATGGCCCCCGGCGAGGCCACGATCGAGGAGATGGTCCGGCAGGTGGATCGAGGCCTTTACATCACCCGGTTCTGGTATACCCGGCTGGTGCACCCGCGGGACTGCGTGCTGACCGGCATGACGCGGGACGGTGTGTTCTGGATCGAGAAGGGGGAGATCGCCTATCCGGTCCGCAACCTGCGGTTCACCCAGGGGTATGTGCCTGCCCTGGCCGGGGTGCGCGCGGTGGGGAAGGAGCGCTGGCTGATCTCGGAGGGCTTCGGCTTCACCTGCGTGCCCGCCCTGTTGCTGGAGGCCTTCACCTTCACCGGCGTGACCGAGTTCTGAACGCCCGAGGGGGTGACCGTTGGGGGAATCCCGTCCCGCGCTGGCTGTGCATGGGCATTTCTATCAGCCCCCCCGCGAGGATCCGTGGACCGGGGAGGTGCCGCCGGAGCCCGGCGCCGCGCCGTATCACGATTTCAACGAGAAGATCACGGCGGAATGCTACCGCCCCCTGGCGGAGCGTTGCCTGTTCGAACGGATCAGCTTCAACGTCGGGCCGACCCTGATCGGCTGGCTGGCCCGCCATGACCCGGAGACCTACCGTCGGATCCTGGAGGCGGACCGCGTGAACGTGGCCCGGGGGGTGGGCAACGCCATCGCCCAGTCCGCGCATCACACCATCCTCCCCCTGGCCCGGCGCCGCGATAAGGTCACCCAGGTCTATTGGGGGATCCAGTCCTTCCAGCACCGCTTCGGCCGGCACCCCCGGGGGATGTGGCTGCCCGAGATGGCCGTGGACCTGGCCACCCTGGAGGTGCTGGCGGAGGCCGGGTTGACCTTCACCATCCTCTCCTCCGAGCAGGTGCGCGGACCCCTCCCGCGCGGGGCGGGGCCCTATCGGGTCCGCCTGGAGGCGAACGCCTATTTCACCGTGTTCGTCCGCGATCGGGATCTCTCCAACCAGGTCTCCTTCGTCATGCCCTCCCTGGGGCCGGCGGATCGCTGGGCGGCGGAGGCCCTGCGGGATCGGACGGCGCTCACGCTGCTGGCCACCGATGGGGAGACCTTCGGCCATCATCACCGGGAGGGCGTCGATTTCCTCGAGCGTCTGCTCCGGCCGCCGGCGGGGGCTTACGAGGTGGTGACCCTCACCGAATACCTGCGGGCCCATCCGCCGGTGGAGGAGGTGGAGGTCCTGCAGAACACGGCGTGGAGCTGCGCCCACGGGCTGGCCCGCTGGAGCACCGGGTGCGCCTGCACCCCGGGGGATTCTCGCTGGAAGGCGATCCTGCGGGCGGCTATGGACCTTCTGGCGGAGGAGATCGACGCGGCCTATCTGGATCTCGCCCACGGCTGGATCCGCGATCCGTGGCGGCTGCGGGACGAATACATCCACGTGGTGCTGGGGGCGATGGAGGCGCCGGCTCTGTTACGGGAGTTCGCTGATCGTCCCCTTCCCTCGGACGTGGAGCGGCGGCTGCTCCTGGCCCTTCAGGCCCAGGTCCACCGCCAGCGGATGTTCGCCAGCTGCGGGTGGTTCTTCGAGGACCTGGATGGGCTGGAGCCCCGCCTGGTGATCCGACAGGCGGCCCGGGCCATCGAGTTGATCGAGCAGGCCACCGGGGTGGATCTGGCCGCAGGGTATCGGCGGGCGTTGGCTCTGGCCCGCAGCGGCCGCACCGGCAAGACCGGCGCCCAGATCTTCGACGAGATCTGGGCCGCCCGCCCTCAGCCCCGATGATCGCATGAGAACCAGAACGGGCGGCCGCAGGACGCGGCCGCCCGGAAGGGGGAACCCGCAAGGCCCTTCAGGCCGCCTGCCGGAAGAGCCGCGGCGCCCAGCCCGGAGCGGTCAGGGCGATGAGCGCGATGAGGACCGCGAGGATCAGAATCACCCCGAAGGCGAGGGGCTGCGGCCAGGTCAGGCCCAGCGCCGCGTCCAGGCTATAGCGGCCCGGCCCGTAGAGCCCGAAGAAGCCGCTCAGGGCCACCAGGACCAGGTTATACTCAAACCCGCCGCGATCGATCCACAGCCCCTTCGGCGCATGCACGCGGACGATGGCCACCAGCTGGGAGGCGATCAGCGGCAGGACCGCCCACGGCGTCGCCAGGCCCAAAGCTAGCAGCAGCCCGCCGATGAACTCCCCCAGTCCCAGCAGCCACGCCCACAGACGGCCCGGCCGGATGTTCCAGCTCTCCAGCCAGCCCGCCGTCCCGCTGAGGCCGTGGCCACCGAACCACCCGAACAGCTTCTGGGCCCCGTGGCCCGCGAAGAGCAAACCGATCAGGACGCGCAAGATCGCCCACCCGAGATCCGGCCGCAACATAGACCCTCACCTCCTTCCTGCACCCGGATTCCCAGGGTCAGCGTCCACGCATCAATATATCTCTCCTCTATGAGAATTCCGTAAGCGCCCCGCAGGCCGTCACCCCACCCCCCGCCTCCGACCCCGATTAATCGTTTCATTTTGAGACATTTTTGATGGGAGGTTGTTTCAGCTTGAAACAAATCGGCCTCAGCGCTTGCCCATGTGCGGGGAGTCTGGGAAGATAGAAACCGAACAAATAGGTCTGAATTCGGATGCGAGGAGGTGCGCCGGGGAGCGGGGTGAGGGGAGTGCGTGAGGAGACGCGGTGGGTTTTCGCGGACGGCCCGTCCGTCCTGCCGGATCGGTGCGTTTCCGCTCAGCGGCAGCGTCCGCATGCCCCTGACATAACGAAAGGAGTGCGACCATGGCACCCTGGGTGGCAGAGATCATCGGCACCATGATCCTCATCCTGCTGGGCGACGGCGTGGTGGCCAACGTCGTCCTGGGCAAGACCAAGGGCCAGAACTCGGGGTGGATCGTGATCACCACAGGGTGGGCCATGGCGGTGGCCGTGGCCGTGTATGCGGTGGGCCGCATCAGCGGCGCCCACATCAACCCGGCCGTGACCATCGCCCTCGCCGCGGTCGGCAAGTTCCCCTGGTCGGACGTCCCGCTCTACATCGTCGGGCAGTTCATCGGCGCCTTCATCGGCGCGGTGCTCGTGTGGCTGGCTTACTACTCCCACTGGGCGGAGACGCCCGATCCCGCCCTCAAGCGCGCGGTGTTCTGCACAGCCCCCAACATCCGCAATTACCCCCTGAACTTCATCACCGAGGTCATCGGGACCTTCACGCTGGTCTTCGGGGTCCTGGCCATCACCGCTAACAAGCTGGCCGAAGGCTTTGCCCCTCTTCTCGTGGGCTTCTTGGTGTGGTCCATCGGCCTCTCCCTGGGTGGGCCCACGGGCTACGCCATCAACCCGGCCCGTGACCTCGGGCCGCGGATCGCCCACGCGGTGCTGCCCATCCCGGGCAAGGGCGACTCCGACTGGGGCTACAGCTGGGTGCCGGTGGTCGGCCCCATCGTGGGCGGCCTGATCGGCGCCTTCCTCTTCGTCGCCCTGGGGCTGTGAGCCAGCATCGTCGGGTGGGGGAGGGTTCACTCCCCTCCCCCACCCGGATCTCCCGTTCCCCCGATCCGTCAGGAGGTCGCCATGAAGAAGCTGATCAACGATCCGATGAATGTGGTCCCGGAGGCCTTGGAGGGGATGGCCAAGGCCCATCCCGACCTGATCAAGGTGCACTTCAACCCCAACTACGTCTATCGCGCCGACGCGCCCCGGCCGGGGAAGGTGGCGGTGATCTCGGGCGGCGGCAGCGGCCACGAGCCGATGCATGTGGGCTTCGTCGGCTACGGGATGCTGGACGCTGCCTGCCCCGGCGCCGTGTTCACCTCCCCCACCCCCGACCAGATGTATGAGGCGGCCAAGACCGTCCACGGGGGCGCGGGGATCCTGATGATCGTCAAGAACTACGCCGGGGACGTGATGAACTTCGACATGGCGGCGGATCTGCTGCGAGGCGAGGGCTACCAGGTGGAGAGCGTGCTGATCGCCGACGACGTGGCGGTGGAGAGCAGCCTCTACTCCCAGGGCCGGCGGGGCACCGGCACCACCGTGCTGGCGGAGAAGATCCTGGGGGCCGCCGCCGAGCGCGGCTACGACCTCCAGCGCCTGGCCGCCCTGGGCCGCCGGGTGGCGGAGAACGGCCGCTCCATGGGGATGGCCCTCACCTCCTGTATCGTCCCTCACGTGGGCAAGCCCACCTTCGAGCTGGGCGAGGATGAGATGGAGATCGGCATCGGCATCCACGGGGAGCCCGGCCGCTACCGCGAGCCCCTGAAGAAGGCCGATGAGATCGTCGAGCGGCTGATGGAGCCCATCTTGAAGGACCTCCCCTTCAAGGCCGGCGACCGGGTGATCTGCATGGTGAACTCCATGGGCGGCACTCCCCTGAGCGAGCTCTACATCGTCTACCGCAAGGTCGCGGAGATCTGTGAGAAGTCCGGCATTCAGATCGTCCGCAACCTGGTGGGGGCCTACATCACCTCCCTGGAGATGGCCGGGACCTCCATCACCCTGCTCCGGGCCGACGACGAGATGCTGGAGCTGTGGGATCACCCGGTCAAGACCCCGGCGCTGCGCTGGGGGATGTAGAGGGCGAAGGATCCGGGGGTGGGCGGAGCGGTTCCGCGCTCCCCCATCCCTCACTCGATCTTAAAGCGGAGGGCCGTCGAAAATGCCAGTGATGCGGGACGATGTGGTTGCCTGGCTGGAGCGTTGCGCGGCGGTGCTGGAGGAGAACCGGGATTACCTCACGCAGCTGGACGCAGCCATCGGCGACGCCGACCACGGCGTCAACATGGACCGCGGGTTCAAGGCCTTCATGGCCAAGCTGCCCTCGGTCGCCGATAAGGACATCGGGACCATCCTGAAGACCCTGGGGATGACCCTGGTGGCCACGGTGGGCGGGGCCGGCGGGCCGCTTTACGGCACCTTCTTCCTGCAGATGGGTGTGAAGACCGCCAACAAGCTCATGCTCACCCCGGAGGACTGGGCTGAGGCGCTGGAGGCGGGCATCAACGGGGTGATCGCCCGCGGCCAGGCCCGCCCGGGCGACAAAACGATGGTCGATGCCCTGCTGCCGGCCCTGGAGGCCTTCAAGGAAGCCATCCGCAACAGCGACTCCTTCGGGAAGGCCCTGCAGCGGATGGCCGAGGCGGCCGAGCAGGGGATGAAGGCCACCATCCCCATGGTGGCCCGCAAGGGGCGGGCCAGCTACCTCGGGGAGCGCTCCGCCGGCCACCAGGACCCCGGCGCCACGTCCTCCTACCTGATCCTGAAGGCGGCCGCGGACACCTGGGGTCACGTCACGTAGGGCGCATCCAATCCATCTTTCTGCAAGGAGGTCTGCCATGGCGAAATATGTGATGGCCATCGATCAGGGAACAACCAGCACCCGGGCCATGATCTTCGATCACGAGAGCAACGTGGTGGCCTGGGACCAGAAGGAGCATGAGCAGATCTACCCCCAGCCCGGCTGGGTCGAGCACAACCCGATGGAGATCTGGGAGCGCACCCAGGAGGTGGTCAAGAACGCCCTGGCCAAGGCCGGGATCAGCGGGTCCGACATCGTCGCCATCGGGGTGACCAACCAGCGGGAGACCACCATCGTCTGGAACAAGCGCACCGGCAAGCCGTATTACAACGCCATCGTCTGGCAGGACACCCGCACTGCCCCCATCTGCGCCCAGCTCCAGCGCGAGGGCTACGAGGCCACGTATCGGGAGAAGACCGGCCTCCCCATCGCCACTTACTTCTCCGGCCCCAAGATCCAGTGGATCCTGGACAACGTCCCCGGGGTGCGGGAGGACGCGGAGAAGGGGGAGGCCCTCTTCGGCAACATCGACACCTGGTTGATCTGGTGGCTGACCGGCGGGCCGGACGGGGGCGCCCACGTCACCGATGTCTCCAACGCCAGCCGGACGATGTTGATGAACCTGCGCACCCTGGACTGGGACGATGACATCCTGAAGATCCACCGCATCCCGCGCCAGATGCTCCCCCAGATCCGCCCGTCCTCCGACCCCCGCTTCTATGGGAAGACGCCGAAGAGCGGGCTGCTCGGGGCCGAGGTGCCGGTCTGCGGGGACCTGGGGGATCAGCAGGCGGCCCTGGTCGGCCAGGCCGGCCTGGACGTCGGGATGGCCAAGAACACCTACGGCACCGGCTGCTTCCTCCTCCTCAACACCGGCACCAACATCGTCCCCTCCAAGAGCGGCCTGCTCACCACCGTGGCCTATCAATTCGGGGACGGCCCCTGCATCTACGCCCTGGAAGGCTCCATCGCCATCACCGGCGCCCTGGTCCAGTGGCTGCGGGACAACCTGGGCTTGATCAAGACCTCCGCGGAGGTGGAGGACCTGGCCCGCACGGTGGAGGACAACGGGGGCATCTACTTCGTGCCCTTCTTCTCCGGCGCCTTCGCCCCCTACTGGCGGCTGGACGCCCGGGGCGTGATCGTGGGGCTCACCCGCTACATCAACAAGGGCCACCTGGCCCGCGCCGTCCTGGAGGCCACGGCTTACCAGACCCGGGACGTGTTCGACGCCATGTATGCGGACTCCGGGATCCGGCTGGCTGAGCTGCGCGTGGACGGGGGGATGGTGCGCAATGAGTTGCTGATGCAGTTCCAGGCCGACATCCTGGGGGTGCCGGTGGTGCGGCCGGTGATCCAGGAGACCACCTCCCTGGGCGCGGCCTACGCCGCCGGGATGGCCGTGGGCTTCTGGAGCGGCCCGGAGCAGATCCGTCAATACTGGAAGGAGGATAAGCGCTGGTTGCCGAAGATGGATCCGGAGACCCGGGAGAAGCTCTACGCCGGATGGAAGAAGGCGGTGGAGCGCTCCTTCGGATGGGTGGAGTTCTAAGGAGCCCGGACTCCGGTGAACCCAGGGGGCCGGGCGAGGCCGGGGGTGCCTGCCCGGCCCCTTTTCGCCAAGGGAGGAACGCCGGATGGCTTATCACGTGGTGGTGATCGGCGCCGGATCCACCGGGGCGGCCACCGCCCACGACCTGGCCCTCCGGGGCTTCCGGGTGACGGTGGTGGAGCGCGGGGAAGTGGCCTCCGGGACCTCGGGGCGGAACCACTGTCTGCTCCACTCCGGGGGACGTTACGCCATGAAAGACCCCGAGTCCGCCCGGGAGTGCATCGCGGAGAACATGATCCTGCGCCGGATCATGCCGGACGCCCTGGAGCTCAACGATGGGCTCTTCGTCGCCCTGGACGAAGGGGATCTCTCCTTCAAGGAGCGGTTCCTGGCCGCCTGTGAGGAGTGCGGCATCCCGGCCCGGGAGATCCCGGTGCGGCAGGCCCTGGCCCTGGAGCCCCATCTCAACCCCGGCATCCGCGCCGCCGTTCAGGTCCCCGATGGGGTGTTCGAGCCGTTGCGCTTCTGCCTCTCCTTCCTGGCCACCGCCCGACGCAACGGGGCGACCGTCCTCACCTATACCGAGGTGGTGGACATGGTCTTCCAGGGTCGGACGGTGGCCGGCGTCAGGGTGCGGGATCGCCGGACCGGTCAGCAGCGGACCATCGGCGCGGACGTGGTGATCAACGCCGCTGGGCCGTGGGCCGGGAGGATCGCGGCGATGGCCGGGGTGGACGTGCCCGTGGTCCCCACCGCGGGGGTGATGATCTCCGTCGGCCGGCGCTGGAACCGCATGGTGATCAACCGCCTGAACCTCCCCGGGGACGGGGACATCATCGTCCCCCAGCGGCGCACGGCCATCATCGGAACCACCTCCTGGAAGGTGGAAGATCCCGATTTCATCCCGATCCCGGAGGACCACGTCCGCCTGCTCCTGGCGAGCGCCGAACGGTTCATCCCCGGCTACACCCAGGGAGGGATCCGGGGGGTCTTCGCGGTGGCCCGGCCCCTGGTGGGGCGGCGGGGGGTGGCCGCCGACGGCCGCGAGCTCTCCCGAACCTTCGAGTGCTTCGACCACGCGGCCGACGGCGTGGAGGGCTTCGTGACCATCACCGGGGGGAAGATGACCACCGCCCGGGCGATGGCCGAGAAGGTCGTCGACGTCGTGTGCGCCAAGCTGGGCCTCTCCATCCCATGCCGGACCCATGAGGTGCCGCTGCTCCCCTATCGGGCCTTCTATGAGTTGACCTGATCGCACCGGAGGATACCGGCATGCCCACATGGCAGCTGCGCCTGCTGCGGGGCCGCCCGGGAAACCCGCCCCGCCTGCAAACGTATCGGGTGGAGCTCCCGGCCGAGGCCTACCTCATCGACGCGGTGGAGAAGATCTGGGCGGAGCAGGACCGCGACCTGCTCTTCCGCCACGCCTGTCACCACGCCTCGTGCGGGGCGTGCGGGGTCCGGGTGAACGGACGAGAGCGGCTGATGTGCATCACCCCGCTCCGGGAGTTCGCTCCCGATCGTCCGATTGTCGTTGAGCCGTTGCGGCATTTCCCCTGGCTCGGCGACCTGCTGGTGGACGTGTCGCCGATGATGCGCCGGATGATGGCGGTGGGCTTCGCCGTCATCCGGCGGGACGAGCTCACGGCCGACCGTCCGCTGCCGGAAGGGGTGGAAAAGGCCACGCGGTTTGAGGATTGCATCGAGTGCGGCCTGTGCCTCTCGGCGTGCCCGGTGATGGCCGCCGACGAGGCCTATCTGGGGCCGGCGACCCTGGCGGCCATCGAGCGCATGCTGGCCGAGCCCCGAGGGGCGGACCGCGGACGGCTCCTCGCCCTGGCGGATGACCCCCACGGGGTTTGGCGCTGCCACTCCGCGATGGAGTGCACGGCCGTCTGCCCCTCGAACGTAGATCCGGCTGCGGCCATCGGACGGCTGCGTCGCTACCTGTTAGCGGAGAAGCTGCGGCGCTGGCTGGGAGGTGGATGATGACGACGGAACCGCGCTGGAAGCGAGCCCGGGGATGGATGGATCTCCGGGGAAGGCGGGAAGGAGGGCTCGCCTTCTTGCTGATGCGGCTGACCGGCATCGGCCTGGTGATCTACCTGTTCCTCCATTTGTATGTCCTCCGCCTGCTGGCCCAGGGGCCGGAGGCCTGGGACGCCTTCATCGCCACTGCCAAATCCCCTCTCTTCCTGATGCTGGACGGGATCCTGATCCTGGGCCTGCTCTACCACGCCTTCAACGGCGTCCGGGTGACGTTGCTGGGGCTGGGGATCGGGGTGCCCCTCCAGGCCCGTTTGTTCTGGGGGGTGATGGTGTTGACCCTGCTGCTCACCGGGGTGGCGGTCTACGCCATCTTCGCGCTGGCCGGATGATTTAAGATTGCGGAAAGAGGCGCGCCATGTGGATCTGGCAGGCGTTCACCGGATTGCTTCTTCTGGTCCTGCTGGCCTTGCACATGATCTTCAATCACTTCGTGGTGGAGGGCGGTCTGCGCACTTACCGCGATGTGGTGGCCTACCTCTCTCATCCCCTGGTTTTCGCCTGGGAGATCGCGCTGCTGATCGTGGTCACCGCCCACGCGCTGATGGGGGTGCGGGCCATCCTCCTGGATCTGGGCATCCGCCCGGCGACGGACCGCTGGCTGAAGCGGGGCCTGACGTTGCTGGCGCTGGGGATCATCGGCTATGGGATGTGGCTCTCATGGCTGATCCGCTCCCGAGGTTTATAGCGCTGGACTGGGAAGCCCTGTGGGCGCCCTATGAGGAGGAGGCCTACCGCAGGATCCTGGAGCGCCTCCGGCCCGGGGAGCGCGTGTTGGAGATCGGCGCCGGGGATCTGCGGCTGGCCCTGCGGATGGTCGAGGCGGGGGTCGGGGTGATCGCGGTGGAGCGCCAGTGGGCGGTGCTGGCCCGAGGGCTGCAGGCCCTGGGCCTCTCCCCGGGCATCTTGCGCTGGGAGCGGCCGATCCCGCTCCGGGAGGGACGCCTGCTTGTGGTCTGGGCCGACGCGCGGACCTGGCCCTTTCCCCCGGTGGACACCGCGGTGCTGTTGATGCGACACTGCGCCTCGTTCCCGTTCTACATCCGCAAGCTCCAGGCCGCGGGTTGCCGCCGGCTGTTCACCAACGCCCGCTGGCGCATGGGCGTGGAGGAGATCGATCTGGGGCCCGCCCGATCCTTTGAAGAGATCTCCCCGGGCTGGTATGCTTGCCGATGCGGCGCCGTCGGCTTCCGGGAGGGCCCCCCTGAGGCCATCGACGCGGCGGCCCTGGAGCGGGTATGGGAGGTGGAAACGTGCCCGGCCTGCCAGCCGCTCACTGTTGAAGGGGCCTGATCGGGGCGCCCATGACGGCGGGAAGATCATGGAGTGGAGGTGAAAGGCGATGCGCTTAAGCGGCAAGAAGGTGGCCATCCTGGTGGAGGAAGGCTTCGAGGACCTGGAGTTCTGGGTCCCGCTGATGCGTCTGCAGGAAGAAGGGGCCTCGGTGACCGTGGTCGGCCTGGAGGCCGGGAAAGTGGTCCGCAGCAAGAGCGGTGGGTTGACGGCGAAGGCGGATGTGGCCGCCGATCAGGTCTCCGCAACGGACTTCGACGCCGTGGTGGTTCCCGGCGGCTGGGCCCCCGACAAGCTCCGCCGTTACGAGGCGGTCCTCCGCCTGGTCCGCGACGCCTACCGCCAGGGCAAGATCGTGGCCATGATCTGCCACGGCGGCCAGGTGGGGATCTCCGCCGGGATCGTGCGGGGTCATCGGGCCACCGGCAGTTTGGGGATCAAAGATGACCTGATCAACGCCGGGGCGATCTGGGTCGACGAGCCGGCCTTCCGGGACGGCAATCTGGTCTGGGGTCGGGTGGTTCCGGACATCCCGGCCTTCTGCCGGGAGCTGGTGGCCGCCCTGGTGGGCGAGCCTGTCTCTCAGCCTCGATAGGGGAGCCTCGATGGTTGCCCTGGTGATCGTGGCCCACAGCGCCAAGCTGGCGGAGGGGGTGAAGGAATTGGCGGACCAGATGGTCCAGGGCCGTGTCCCCATTTTCGCCGCGGGCGGCCTGGACGCCCACACCCTGGGCACCAACGTCGAGCGGATCCGCGAGGCTCTGGAGGCCGCCCTCTCCCGGGCGGATGAGGTGCTGGTCCTGATGGATCTGGGGAGCGCGGTGATGGGGACGCAGATGGCCGTGGAGATGCTTCCCCCCGAGGTCCGCCCGCGCATCCTCCTCAGCCAGGCGCCGCTGGTCGAAGGCGCCATCGTCGCCGCCGTGGAGGCCGCCATCGGAAAGGGGGCGACGGAGGTGGAAGCCTCGGCAGTGGAGGCTTGTCGGATGCCTAAGGTGATCCGTTGAGGAGATCCCACGGAGGTCCGGAGGCGGATGCGGCAGGTGACGCTCACGCTCACCAACGCGGTCGGGTTACACGCGCGGCCGGCAGCGGTGTTCGTCCAGACGGCCGCGCGCTTTCGTTCGAACATCACGGTGCGGAACCTCACCCGGGGAACCCCACCGGTGAACGCCAAGGCGATCCTGGCGGTGCTCACCCTGGGGGCGGAGCACGGCCACGAGATCGAGATCGTCGCCGAAGGGCCGGATGAGGAGGAGGCCATCGCGGCCCTCCAGGCCCTGGTGGAGTCGCGGTTCGGGGAGGATGGGGGATGAGCCGCCGCCTGCAGGGTCTTCCGGCCTCCCCTGGGGTCGCCCTCGGCCCTGCCTGGTGGTTCCGGCGGGCCGAGCGGGGCCCGCTGCGGGCACGAGGGGAGGATCCCGCAGTGGAGCGGACGCGGCTGGAGGCTGCCCGGCAGCAAGCCGCCGCCGAGCTGGCGGCGCTGCAGGAAGCGAACCGTGATCGTCTGTCTCCGGAGGAGCTGGCCATCTTCGAGGCCCAGACCCTGATGCTCCAGGATCCGGAGCTCCTGGCCCAGGTGGAGGCGGCGCTGGCCGAGGGGGCTTCCGCCGAGGCCGCATGGAGCCAGGCGGTGGAAGCTTTCGCCGCCCGGCTGGCGGCGTTGCCGGACCCCTACTTCCAGGCCCGGGCGGCGGATGTGCGGGATGTGGGGAACCGGGTGCTCCGCCATTTGATGGGCGCTCCGGAGGAGCCGGCCATGCCGGCCCACCCGGTGATCGTTGTCGCCGACGACCTGCTGCCCTCCGAAACGGTTCGTCTGGATCCCCAGCGGGTGCTGGCGTTCGTGACCGAGGGGGGCGGGCCGACGGCCCACGCCGCTATCCTCGCCCGCCGGCTCGGGGTGCCCGCCGTGGTGGCGGTGGGATCGGCGCTCCGAGCCGTCCCCGACGGCGCGACGCTCCTGGTGGATGGCGAGGCGGGCTGGGTGGAGATCGAGCCCGCCCCGGAAGTGATCCGCCAGGCCCAGGCGCGACAGGCCCGCTGGCAGGCGGAGCGGGCGCAGGCGGAGGCCGCCGCCCACGAGCCGGCGCTCACCCGCGACGGGGTCCGGATTGAGGTGGCGGCCAACGTCGGGAGCCTGGAGGACGCCCGGGAGGCTTTCCGAAGGGGAGCGGATGCCATCGGCCTGCTGCGCACGGAGTTCCTCTATCTCGAGCGGACGGCCGCTCCTACCGAGGAGGAAGAGGTCGCCGCTTACCGGGCGCTCCTGGAGGCCATGGGGGGGAAGCCGGTGGTGGTGCGCACCCTGGACGTCGGGGGGGACAAGCCGCTGCCTTATCTCCCGATGCCCTCCGAGCCCAATCCCTTCCTGGGAGTGCGAGGCGTGCGGCTTTCGCGCCAGCATCCGGATTTGCTTCGCCGGCAGCTCCGGGCGCTGCTGCGGGCCGGCGCGGGCTTCCCCCTTCGCATCATGTTCCCGATGGTCAGCACCGTGGAGGAGATCCGCTGGCTCCGGGCGCTTCTGGACGAGGTGCGCGCCGCTCTGGCGCGGGAGGGCGTCCCCCTGCCGGAGGACCTGCAGGTGGGGATGATGGTGGAGGTGCCCGCGGCGGCGTTGCTGGCGGAGCACTTCCGGCCCTGGGTGGATTTTTTCAGCATCGGGACCAACGATCTCACCCAGTATGTGCTGGCGGCGGATCGGACCAACCCGGCGGTGGCCGGGATGGCGGACGGCCTGCATCCGGCGGTGCTGCGCCTGATCCGCCAGGTGACGGCCGCCGCGGAGGGGACCGGGAAGTGGGTGGGGGTCTGCGGGGAGCTGGCCGGCGACCTCCAGGCGGTGCCCGTGCTGATCGGCCTGGGGGTCCGGGAGCTCAGCGTGAACCCCGTGCGCGTGCCGGAGGTCAAAGCCGTCGTCCGTCGCTGGTCCCTGCAGGAGGCTCAGGCCCTGGCCGAGGCCGCCCTGGCGCAGGAGGACGCCCCTGCGGTCCGCCGTCTGGTCCAGGAGGCCTCCGCCTGAGAAGCCTGCTCAGTGAGAGGGGCCGTCCTCACGGCCAGACTCGAAAGGCCGCGAAGGTCTCCGCCTGACGGACGCCATCCGAGGCGACCGCCCGGACCTCCACCAGGGTTCCACTGGGGAAGGCTCCGACCCCGAACGCCCCCTCCGCCTTTCCCTGCTCATCCGTGATCCGCTCCAGCGGATCCGCTCCGGGTGCCTCCACACGCACCCGGGCTTGAGGCACCGGCCGGCCGGTCTCGTCGGTGACCAGCACGGTGACCCGCTGGATTTCCCCGGCGGCCACGATGGGGCGGTGCAGGAGGAGCTGAACCCGGAGGGCGGGCATGGGCCCGGCGATGCGGGCGGGGACCCGGGGGCTCATCCCGCGGGCCTGGGCGTAAAGCTCCCCCAGGGGCAGCGGCCGCACCTGCTGATCCACCGGATCCCATCCCACCTTCATCCGCTGGAACACCTGGACGATACGGCCGTTCTCCAGGAAGGGCTCCGTGATGGGGTTCCCCAGGATCTTCGCGCCGCCGTGGCGGAGCCAGAAGGCCAGAAACATCGCGCTCACCGTGTGCCCGGTCTCCGGGATATATCGGCGGAACGGGCGGCCCAGGGGGATGCGTTCGGGCGGCAGCGGCGGCGCGCCCAGTCCCATGGCCTCGGCGATGGGGAGGAGCTGGACGGCCTCCTCCGGCGGCGCCAGGGGATCCCAGCGCAGGCAGGCATACTGGAAGCACTGGATCTGATCCGGGGGCTCCAGGACCGCCGGGGTGATCGGATAGCCCAGGAAGTCCACCCCACCGTGCGCCTCGAAGAAGCGCAGGAAGGGCTCCCGGACGGTGTGGCCGGTCTCCGGGAAGAACCGCTCCCCGGGCCCCTGGGTCTGCGGGCTCAGCAGAAGCCCCAGCGCCAGCAACAGCCCGGCGGCCGGGATAGACAGCCGGAATCGGAAAGGCTCCCCCATCGCATCCGCCTATCCGCCTGGTGGGAGGGGCGCAGCGCCGCTGCGATGGGCGTAGCAGCGCTGGGCCTCTACTCCATGGGCACCTGAGGGATGACGCGTCCGCGCAGGCGCTCCATGATGTCCTCCAGGCTGCGGCCGGTGACGGTGATCCCATGGTTGCGCAGCCCGATCACCGCTCGGGCGGGATCGGGGGCCTGGCGCACCAGCTCAGCCACCTCCGCCGCCAGCTCCCACGTCCCGCACGGATAGTTCACCGTGGTCACCGGGATCCCCTCCATCCAGGCGTGGACGTGGATGATCGCCCCCACCTCGGGGTGCTCCCGGTAGATCATCCAGTGCTCGATGGCATCCACGGAGACGCGTCGGGGTTCGATATGGGGCGGGACGCTGAGGAGGATCACGTTGCGCGCTGCATCGTAGCCCTTCACCAGCAGAATGTCCCGCCCGATCACCTGCAGATTGCCTTTGTCCACGCCGCTGGCGCTCATCCAGAAGCGCTGGGCGTCCTCCCGCACGCTCAGGTTGCCGTAGCTCAGACCGCCCAGCCCGTAAAGCCGCTTGACGTGCTGGAAATCCCGGGGCGGAAGGATCTCCTCCAGGGGGAAGGGGGCAGGCAGCAGGTTCAGGGAGGCCAGGAACCGCCCTGCCTCCTTCAGCTTCTCCGTCCGCTCGTTGCCGTTCCAGAGCTCGGGAGGGAGATCCGGGTGGAATTCGTTGTTGATGACCAGCCGGGCCTGGGCCAGTGGGGCAAGGCGCCGGTAGATCCGCTCGAAGAAGTCCGCCTCATCCTCCCCGCAGGCCTCCACGTAATGGCCCAGCTCCAGGGTGATGAAGTGCGCTTCCCAGCGCGCCCCGTTGACAGAGGAGGACCGGCCGCCCGGGACCAGGACGATGAGGAGGTTGGAGAGGGCGCGGACCAGGATGGGATAGCAGGTCTTCAGGAAGTCGGTGGGGACCTCGGGCAGCTCGACGACGGAGGCCACGAAGGTGCCCTGGGATTTGCGTCGGAAGGGGCGCGGGCGCTCCGGACGGGTGAAGTTCAGCACCAGGCGGATGGTGGGCGTGGGCTCCTCCAGAAACGTGTGCCCGTGGGCCCGCAGGGCCTGCCATAACCCCTGGCGGAACCATCGCAGCCCCGGCGTCTCCGCCGCTCCGACGATCACGAAATCCATTGGCTCCCTCCTCCGTTCGCAGGTTCGATCAGTAGGCGCGGGCGAAGATGGCCATCTCCCGGGCCGGCGCGCCGCAGACGATGCACCGTCCCTGGCCGCCGGGCTGCTCCAGCGGGATGCACCGGTTGGTGGCCGTGGTATCGGCCTTGATCCGGCCCTCGCACTCCGCGCTCCCGCACCACCAGGCCCAGGCGAAGCCGTCGGCGACGGCCTCCCGCAGCTGTTCGTAGGTCTCCGGGTAATGCGTGTGCGCTTTCTGGAAGGCCAGGGCTCGCTGGTAGAGGTCGGCCTGGATGGCGCTCAGGGTCTCCTGGACCGCTCCCAGCAAGCCGTCCATCGGGACCGTCCGCTTGCCCTGGGGGCCGGGCTGGTCCCGCCGGGCCAGCACGACCTGACGCTCGGTCACATCCCGGGGGCCGATCTCGATGCGCAGCGGCACCCCGCGCAGCTCCCACTCGTTGAACTTCCACCCCGGCGTGTATTCCTCCCGGGCGTCCACCTCCACCCGGATCTCGGGCTGCAGCATGCGGCGTGCCTGCTCGCAGGCCTCCAGCACCCGGGAGCGCTCCTCCTCTCCCTTCCAGATGGGCACGATGATGACCTGGATGGGGGCCAGGCGCGGCGGCAGGATCAGCCCGCGGTCGTCCCCGTGCACCATGATCACAGCTCCCACCACCCGCGTGGAAAGGCCGTGGGAGGTGGTCCAGGCGTATTGCATCTGGTTCTGGGCGTCCAGGTAGCGGATCTCGAAGGCGCGGGAGAAGTTCTGACCCAGGTTGTGGGAGGTGGCGGATTGCAGGGCGCGGCCGTCTCCCATCATGGCCTCGATGGTGTAGCTGCGCAGCGCGCCGGCGAACTTCTCCGACTCGCTCTTGCGGCCCTGGATCACCGGGATGGCGGCGTCTTCCACGGCGAAATCGGTGTAGAGATCCAGCACCCGCAGCGCTTCCTCCTCCGCCTCCTCATACGTGGCGAAGACCGAGTGGGCCTCCTGCCAGAGGAACTCCAGCGTCCGCAGGAACGGACGGGTGCGCTTCTCCCAGCGCACCACGTTGCACCACTGGTTGATCCGCAGCGGCAGGTCCCGGTAGGATTGGATCCACTGGGCATACATGTAGCCGATGATGGTCTCGGAGGTGGGGCGCACCACCAGCGGCTCCTCCAGCGTCTCCCCACCTCCGATGGTCACCACCGCCAGCTCCGGCGAGAAGCCGCTCACGTGTTCCTTTTCTTTCTGGATGAACGAATAAGGGATGAACAGAGGGAAATAAGCGTTCCGGTAGCCATGGGCCTTGAACCGTCGGTCCACGGCCGCCTGGATGTTCTCCCAGATCGCGTAGCCGTAAGGCCGGAAGACGATGCATCCACGGACCGGGGCGTAATCCGCCAGCTGCGCCTCCCGGATGACATCCAGATACCACTGGCTGTAATCTTCATGGCGAGGGGTGATCCGACCCATCGTCCGGCCTCCTTACGCCGCGAAGGATCTCCTGCCTTCCCCAAGGATCTAAGGCTTATTGTAGCGGCCCCAAAGGGCCCTTTCAAGCCACCTTCCCCGCTGGTATACTTGGACTTTGACGGATCCAACAGGCGGGAGACCCGCGGTGGGGGAAGAGCGCCTGCGGTATGAACAGGCGTTGCAGCGCGGCCATGCCGCGCTCTGGCAGAAGCAGTGGGCGGCGGCCATCGCGGCTTATCGCGAGGCCCTGACGGTGGCGCCGGAGGAGCCGGAGGCCCTGACCGGGCTGGGCCTGGCCTGTATGGAGGCCGGGCGCTATGAAGAGGCTCTGGAGGCCTTCCGGCAGCTGGAGCGCCTCCGCCCCGAGGATCCCGCGCCGGTGTGGCGCCTCGCCGAGGTGCATCAGCGCGCCGGCCGGGCGGCGGAGGCGGCGGCCCATTACCACCGGGCCGGCCGGATGTTCGCCGATCGCGGCGATCTTCGACGCGCCATCCAGGCATGGGCCCAGGCCGTCCGCCTGGATCCGGGCCGGATCGAGACGCTGGAGGCCCTGGCCCGGGCGTATCGCCAGCTGGATCAGCGGGAGGCGGCGATCCGGGTGGATCTGGCCCTCGCCCGCGCCTGGATCCAGCAAGGGGACCTGCAGCGGGCCCTCGAGGCCATCGACGCCGCCCTCGCCCTGGATCCGGATCATCCGCAGGCCTTGCAGGCCCGGGACTGGCTGCGCGTCCAGCTGGCCCGGCGGACCGGCACCGGTCCATTGCCCCGGCCGACGTCCAGGGCCGAAAGCGCCGAGGCGGAGCAGACCCGGGCTGAGGCCCTCTGGATGCTGGCCCCGGAGGAGGCCGAAGCCCCTGCGGATCCGATCCGCCGCGCCCTCTCCCAAGCGCTCCGGGAGCTGGCGGATCTCGTGTTCTCGGAGGAGCCGGGTTCGTTTTCTGAATCCGAGTGGTTCCGGATCCATGCCCTCCTGGGCCGGGCGGTGGACGCCCACGCCCAGGGCCAGCTGCGGGAGGCGCTGGCCTTCTACGAACAGGTGCGCGCCGCCGGGCTGGAGCACCCGGCCCTCCCCTTCGCCATCGGCGCCGCGCTGGCCGAGCTCCGGCGTTGCGAGGAAGCCGCCTCGTATCTCCGGCGCGCCACGGATGTCCCCACCTATGCCTTCGCCGGTCTCCTCCTGCTGGCCCGCTGTGAGGAACGGCAGGGCGCGGCGGCGTCCGCCGCCCTGCGCTACCTGGAGGCCCTGGAGTCCCTGGATCAGGAGCTGGCCCGGGAGGAAAGCCAGGAGGTCCTCCGGGAGCGCTATCGCTTCCTGCGCTCCTGGCTCCCCCGGCATCCAGATCGTCAGGCGGCCCTCCTGGAGGGGGCCCGTCAGATCCTGGAGAGCCCGACCTGGGAGGATCGGATCCTCTGGATCCGCCAGGCGCTGGATCAATGGACTGCCGGCACGCCGTTCCGGCTCACCCTGGCCGACGCCCTCCTCTCTCCCCAGGGGGAGCGGGTGCTCCTGGATCTGGGGCAAACCTATACGTGGGCCCAGCTGGGCCTGTTCTACAGCGCGCTGGAGGAGGCGTTGCGGATCCTGGCCGGCGCCCCCTTCGCCCCGCTGACCCATCTCATCCTCGGGCAGCTGCTGGTCTGGAGCCGCCACATCCCGGCGGCGGCGAACAAATTCCGGATCCTGGGGGCCTATTTCCTGCATCTGGAAGATCCCTATATGGCCCTCGCCGCCTTCGAGCAGGTCACCCGGCTGGCTCCCATGGATCTGGCGGCTCTGGAACGGCTGCTGCAGCTCGCCCAGACCCTGGGCGATGCGCCGCGGGCGCTGCAGGCCTTCTGCGGCTTGGTGGACGCGCATATGCAGATGGCGGATCTGGAACAGGCGGAGCGAATCGGCCGGGAGGGGCTGGCGTGGGCTTCCCGCCATGGGCTCCCCGGCTCGACGCTGTCGCCCCTCCTCCGCCGGCTGGTGGAGATCGCCGTCCAGCGTCTGGACTGGAACGGGGCGATCGAACACCTGGAGCGGTTGCGAGCCCTCGCCCCGGAGGACCTGGAGGCCCGCTGGGGCCTGGTGGAGGCCTACCTGCGGGCGAACCGCAAGGATGCGGCGGTGCAGGAACTGCAGCAGCTGGTGGAGCGGGCGCGGGCCGCCGGGCGGCTGGCGGAGGCGGCCCGGAACCTGGAGGAGCTCATCCTGCTCTTCCCCGAGGAGCCGGCCCTGCGCCAGCAAGCGGCTCAGCTGTATCTGGAGCTGGAACAGCCCGGGGCGGCGGTGGCCCATCTGGAACGGATGGGGGAGCAATACCTGCAGGCCGGGCGTCTCTCCGAGGCCCAGGCGGTGTATCGCTCCTTGATGCGCCTGAACCCTGCCCAGGCCGAGCGTTACCAGGCCCTGCTGAGCTCCAGCGGATGAGGGCGGGAGGAACGCCGCAGCGCGGCGCGATCCGAAAAGAAGAGGTTGCGGATCCACGTTCGATCGAACAGGTGATGGCGCGTGCGGGATCTGCTCTACCTGCTGGATCAGCTGAGCTGGATCAGTTTGATCGATATCGGGCTGGTGGCCCTCCTCTTTTTCGGGATCCTGTATTCCCTGAAAGGGACGCCGGCGGTCACCCTCGTTCGGGGCCTGTTCATCCTCATCCTGCTCGTGCTCATCCTGAGCGGCCCCCTCCGCTCCCTCCGGGCGATGCGCTGGCTTCTGGAGCGGGCGCTCCCGGCGTTGCTCATCGCCATCCCCATCATCTTCCAGCCCGAGCTGCGGCGTGCCCTGGAACGGCTGGGGCGGGTGGGGCTCTGGCTCCAGCGGGATCCAAGGGAGGCGCCCGTCGATGAGGTGATCGAGGCGTTGGTCCAGGCGTGCCCCCGGCTGGCGGAGCGTCGCCACGGCGCCCTCATCGTGCTGGAGCGCACCACCGGCCTCCAGACCTACATCGACACCGGGATCCGCCTGGACGCCCGGGTGACCCCGGAGCTGTTGATGACCATCTTCGCGCCCAACACGGTCCTGCACGACGGGGCGGTGATCATCCGGGACGGGCGGGTGGTGGCGGCGGGATGCATCCTCCCGCTCACCACCGGATGGCTGGGGGATCCCCAGCTGGGCCTGCGACACCGGGCGGCCATCGGGATCACGGAGGTGAGCGACGCCCTGGCCATCGTGATCTCTGAGGAACGCGGGACGATCTCCGTGGCGCTGAACGGGCGGATGGTGCGCCGGCTGGACGCGCGGCGCCTGGAGCTGGTGTTGCGCAACTTCTACAGCCCGCCGCCGGAGGTGGCGCAAACTTACCGCTGGTTGCAGGAGCTGCGGGAACTCGGCCGGCGCGTGTGGTTGGTGCTCTTCCCCATCCGGGGAGCTGGGGGTAAGCAATGAAGTGGGCCCGGGAGAACATGGGGCTGGCGCTGCTGGCCTTCGGGCTGGCCTTCGCCCTCTGGGCCGCCGCCGTCTGGGAGGAGAACCCGCCCGTGGAGCGATCCTTGACCGATGTCCCGCTGGCCTTTCAAGGCCTGGCGCCCGATCACGTGGTCTTCGAACGCTCCGCCGAGCGGGTCCGCCTCCGCCTGCGGGTGCCCCGGGCGATGGAGGGAACCATCGTCCCTCAGGATGTGGAGGCCTTTGTGAACGTGTCCGGCCTGGGCGAGGGAGCCTATGAGCGGCCGGTGCAGATCCGCGTTCACCGGCGGGGCATCCAGATCCTCGAAGTGGATCCCCCGGCGGTGCGCTTCCGTCTGGAGCGCCTGGAGGGCCGGGAGATCCCGGTCTCCATCCAGATCCTGGGCCAGCCCGCCGTTGGTTATCAGGTCGGCGTCCCGCTTCCCGCCCTCCCCCAGGTCCGGGTGACCGGCCCCCGCTCCCGGATCGCCGTTGCGGCCATGGCCGTGGGGCGGATCCGCATCGAGGGGGCGCGTCAAAGCGTGGAGGCGGAGGTCGCCCTGGAAGCGGTGGACTCCGAGGGGAGGGTGCTGACGGAGGTGCAGGTGGAGCCGGCCCGGATCACGGTCACGGTCCCCATTGAACAGCGCCTGGGCTTCCGCGAGCTGCCGGTGCGGGTCAACCTGCGCGGGCGCCCGGCGCGGGGCTATCAGCTGACGGAGATCTCCGTGGATCCCCCCACGGTCACCTTGACCGGGGATCCCCGGCGGCTGGAGGAGGTCGGCAGCTATCTCTCCACCGAGCCCATCGATCTCTCCGAGGCCCGGGGCGAGTTGATCGCGGAAGTCCCTCTGGTGTTGCCGCCCGGGGTCGCCCTGGTCGGCGCCTCCAACCAGGTGGAGGTCCGCCTCCGGGTGGAGCCGATCCTCAGCACCCAGGTCTTCCAGCAGGTCCCGGTGGTGGTGGAGGGATTGCGCCCGGGGATGATCGCCCGCCTCTCCCCGGAGACGGTGGACGTGATCGTGCGGGGCCCCCTTCTTTACGTGGAGAGCCTCCAGCCGGATCAGCTGCGGGTGTGGGTGGAGGTGAGGGATCTGGAGCGGGGGACTTATACCTTGACGCCCACGGTGACCCTCAGCGCCACGGTGACCAACCTCTCCTGGACGCTGATCCCTCCCAGCCTCCAGGTGACGTTGATGCCGGCCCCCACGCCAACCCGGACGCGCTGAGCCGCTTGAGTTACAATACCCGGTGATCACGGGATTGGGAGGGGATCCCGGATGAGCGTTCGCGTTCGGTTTGCACCCAGCCCGACCGGGTTCCTGCACGTCGGAGGGGCCCGCACGGCACTCTTCAACTGGCTCTTCGCTCGCCATCACGGGGGCCAGTTCGTCCTGCGCATCGAGGACACCGACCGCAAGCGCCTGGTCCCCGGCGCCCTGGAGGATATCCTGGACTCCCTCCGGTGGCTGGGCCTGGATTGGGACGAAGGCCCGGACGTCGGAGGACCCTACGGGCCTTACATCCAGTCCCAGCGGTTGGAGATCTACCGGGAGCACGCCCACCGCCTGGTCGACCTGGGCCATGCCTATTATTGCTTCTGCTCGGAGGAGCGGCTGGAGCGCCTGCGTCGGGAGCAGGAGGCCCGCAAGCAGCCCACCGGTTACGACCGCTACTGCCGCTACAACGTCTCGCTTGAGGAGGCCCAACGTCGCATCGCCGCCGGGGAGCCCTATGTGATCCGCCTTAAGGTTCCCCTGGAGGGAACCACGTCCTTCCACGACCTGGTGCACGGGGAGATCTCCGTGCAGAACCGGACCCAGGATGATTTCGTGCTGTTGAAATCCGACGGCTACCCCACGTATCACCTGGCCAACGTGGTGGACGATCATCTGATGCGCATCACCCACGTGATGCGGGCGGATGAATGGATCCCCAGCACGCCCCGGCACATCCTGCTCTACCAGGCCTTTGGATGGGAGCCGCCTCAGTTCGCCCATCTGCCCATCATCTTGAGCCCGACGGGCAAGGGGAAGATGAGCAAGCGGGTGCTGCAGGAGCAGGGGCGATGGGAGACGGCCGTCTTCGTGCGGGATTTCCGGGAAGAAGGATACCTGCCGGAGGCCCTGATCAACTTCCTGGCGCTGACCGGATGGGCTTACGACGATAAGACCGAGCTCTTCACGGTAGAGGAGCTGATCGAGAAGTTTGACATCTCCGGCATCAACCCCAAGCCGGCGGCCTTCAACTACGACAAGCTGGAGTGGATGAACGGCGTCTACATCCGGCGCCTGAGCCCGGAGGCTCTGGCGGAGCGGCTGCGGCCTTATGTGGAGGCCCTCGGCCTGCGGCCGGATCCGGAGACCCTGCGCCGGGCGATCCCCCTGATCCAGGAGCGGATCAAGACGCTGCGGGAAGGGGCGGAGATGCTGGAATTCCTGTGGAGGGAGGAGGTGTCGCCGGCATTGGAGGATCTGGTGCCCTCGGGCGCCTCCCCCGAGGCGGTGCGGGTCTGGCTGACGGAAGCCCGGCGCGTTCTGGAGGCGCTCCCCGAGTTCACCCATGAGGCCGTTGAGACGGCGCTGCGGGGCCTCGCGGATCGCCTGGGCGTGAAGGCGGGGACGCTGTTCATGGCCGTCCGCGTGGCGGTCACCGGCCGGCGGGTCACCCCCCCTCTGTTTGAGTCCCTCGCCCTCCTGGGCCGGGAGCGGACGTTGCGACGCCTGGAGGCGGCCGTCCGGCTTCTGGAGAGCGTCCCCGCCCGTTGAGGGCTCCTGGGACGTAGAGAGGTGCGCGATGTCCCGCTTCCGCCTTCCCGCCATCCGGCTGTTCACCCTCGCCGGGGTTCCGGTGCAGGTGCACGGGAGCCTGGTGGCGTTGCTGATGGCGGCCGTGCTGGGAGCCGGCCTGCTGGCCGGATGGCGGGAAGCCCTGCGGCAGGGCCTCTGGTGGCTTCTGTTGTTCGGGGCGGTTCTGTTGCACGAGCTGGGGCATCTCGCCGCCGCGCGCCTGCTGCGTGTCCCGGTGACCGCGGTGGTCCTCTGGCCCATGGGCGGCTTCACCGCGGTCCGGCTGTCCCCCGGCCGCTTCCGAGCGGAGCTGGGGATCGCCCTGGCTGGGCCCAGCGTCAACCTCCTCCTCGCCCTCCTCATCGCCGGGCTGGGCGGCTGGGAAGGCCCGGGAGCGCGATGGCGCCCGGAGGTGGTGTTCGGATGGTTGAACCTCCTGCTGGGCCTCTTCAACCTGCTCCCCGTGTTCCCGATGGATGGCGGGCGGATCCTGCGCAGCGCTCTGGCCATGGCCCTCGGGGAGGGCTGGGGGACCTGGCTGGCGTTGCGGGTGGGGCAGGCAGGGGCCCTGGGGATCGGCGGGCTGGCGATCTGGCAGTTCCGGCATCAGGACGCAGGCGGGCTGGTTACGATGCTGATCGCCATGTGGCTGCTCGGCCAGACCCTCCAGGAAACCCAGCAGCTGCGCCGCCGGGAGCGGTTGCAGCAGATCCCCCTCGTCCCGCATCTCCAGCCCCTTCCCCTGGCAGTGAACGATCGGATCCCGGAGCCCGCTGCCCGGCGCCTGCTTCAGCACAGCGGACAACCGATCCTGCCGGTGGAGGAGGCCGGGCGGTGGCCGGGAGGCCTGGTCCGCATGAGGGACGGCCTGCGGCGCCTGGATCTCCCCAGCCTGGATGCGACGGCTTCCCTGGGCGCCGCATGGTTATGCCTGGCCCAGAGCGAAAGCCCCGGGGTCCTGGTCCTGCGGGCTGGCCGGCCGGCCGGCTGGATCCCCCGGGAGCGGGTGGAAGCCCTGGCGCGGGAGCTTCCCGCCGGGTGGCCGTGAACGGATGGAGCGGTCGGGGAAGGGCGCTGGAACAGGCCGCCGCGATGTAAGGCGGAATTCCGTTGGGCTTGCGCGGAAGTCCGGACAGGCGGTTGCAGGCGGACGGCTGTTCCGGCTTTCGAAAGGGCGAAGGATATCTCCGTGCAGCGCCCCCGCTCTCCTGTGAGGTGGAGGATGGTCTCGGTCCTCCGGGAGTTTTATCGGGCGAAGTTCCGAATCCTGGGCCGACGGATGAGGCGGCCGGAGGCTCCGCCGACGCCGGAGCGGGGGCTGGTGCTGATCCAGATCGATGGCCTCTCCTTCCCGCATCTGCAGCGGGCCCTGGAGGCGGGCCGCATGCCCTATCTGGCCCGCCAGATCCAGAAGGGGCGGTTCCGGCTGGCGCCCTGGTTCGCCGGCTTCCCCACCACCACCCCGGTGGTGACCGCCGCGCTGCTCTACGGGCGGCTGGATGCCATCCCGGGGTTCCGGTGGTATGAGAAGGCCCGCCGCGAGCCCATCGGGATGAAGCGACCGCGCCATGTGCGGGAGGTCGTCGCGCGGCTGGAGGCGGAGGGCGCGGAGGGGCTGTTGCGCGGCGGCGCCTGTTACGCCAGCCTGTTCGACGGGGGGGCCGAGCGGGCCGTCTTCACCCTAAGCGCCATGGGCCCGCCCGGGCTCCTCGATGGGGTCCGGGGCGTGGGGCTCCTTCTGATCGTCCTGCTCAACCCGGGGCGCATCTGGCGGATCCTCCGCATGGTGGTGCGCGACATCCTGGACGAGCTGTGGTATGGGATCCGCTCCTGGGGGGCCGGGTGGCGCTTCCTGCGGGATCCGGCGGGGTTGCTCCGCACGGCCCTTCTGGCGCTGGGCAACGCGCTGCTCCACGAGCTGGTGACCTTCAGCCTCAGCATGGATCTCCATCGGGGGATCTCCCCTCTGTATGGGATCTACGTGCTGTATGATGAGGCGGCCCATCGCTACGGGCCGGAGCATCCGGTCGCCCTGCGGGCCCTCCGCCGGCTGGACGCTTACCTGCGGGAGATCGATCGGATGGCCCGCTTCGCCCGGCGGCCGTATGATCTCTACATCTTTTCGGATCACGGGATGACCCCGGCGGTCCCTTTCGCCCGGCGTTTCCGTGAAAGCCTGGGGGATTTCGTCCGGCGCTGCATGGCCCGGTCGGTGACCCTGGACGAGGCGGTGGAGCCGGATGACCGCCGCTGGCGTTCGTGGCAATACCTGATGGCGGAGATGCGCGAGCTGGAACGGACCCTCTCCCCGCGCGGAGCCCGGGTGGTGCGGGCGGCCCGAGCCTATGTGCAGCGGCGCGCGTCCCTCCTGCGAGGGGAACCCTCCGCCCCCGCCGTGCCGTCCGCCGATGTGATCATCCGGGCCTCCGGTCCGCTGGCCCATCTTTACATCGCCGCCGTGCCGGAGCCCCTCCCCCTCAGCGAGATCGTCATCCGCTGGCCCCAGCTCCTGGACGCCCTGATCGAGCACCCGGGGATCGGGCTGGTGATCGGCCGGGAAGGGGAGGTAGTCTTCCTGATGGGACAGGGAGGCGCGCGCGTCGTCCGCGCCGACGGCCGTTCCTCGATCTACGGCCAGGACCCCCTGGCCGATCCGGAGCGCATGGCGCCGGAGGGGCGGTGGCTGGATCCCGAGCGGACGGCTCAGGAGCTGGCCCGCCTGGCCCGGCTGCCCGGGAGTGGCGATCTCATCCTGCTGGGCGCCTGGGACGGTCGAACGGTGGTGAGTTTTGAGGATCAACTGGGGACCCATGGGGGCCTGGGCGGGCCTCAGGAGATCGCCTTCCTGATCTTCCCGGCGGAGCGCTCGTTGCGCCCCCAGGCCTGGCAGGACGCTCGGGATTTCCACGCCTTCTTGAGCCGGGCTTACGCACGCGTGTCGGAAGCTTACCCCTTTTGAGGAGGCACCGATGTGGAAGCGAGGGCTGATCATCCTGATGCTCGGCGTCGCCGCATGCCAATCGTCCCCCGCGTCGACGCCGGTTGCGCCCACCGCCTTGCCCTCCCCGACGCCCATGGCCCTCGCGGCTCGGGTGAACGGGGTGCCGATCCCCCTCGCGGAGTTCGAGAGACGGCTGGCCGCTTATGAGCAGGAGTGGCGCCGCAACGGCCTGGACCCCCAGTCCGCGGAGGGGCGTCAGCGCCTTGCTGCGCTCCCTCGTCAGATCCTGGAGGGGATGATCGAGGAGGTCCTGATCGAGCAGCACGCCGCGAGGATGGGGATCACGGTGTCTCCGGAGGAGGTGGAGGCCGCCCTGGCCCAGCTGATCCAGGAGAGCGGCGGGGTAGAGGCCTTCCGCCAACGCCTCGCCGCCCTGGGGATGACGGAGGAGGAGTTCCGGCGTAACCAGCGCGCGGCCATGCTGGCCCAGAAGGTGTTCCAGCAGCTGACGGCGGACCTGCCAGAGGTTGCCGAACAGGTCCACGCGCGGCACATCCAGGTGTCCCAGGAGGATTTGGCCCGGCAGCTGCTGGCCCGCTTGCAGCAGGGGGAGGATTTCATCGAGCTGGCCCGCCGGTATTCGGAGGATGCCGCCACCCGGGAGCTGGGAGGCGACCTGGGATGGTTCGCCCGGGGCACCCTGGCGGTGCCGGAGCTGGAGGAAGCGGCCTTCGCCACCCCGCCGGGCCAGGTGACATGGGTCACCACTCCACGGGGTTATCACCTCCTGTGGGTGGTGGAGAAGGACCCGGCTCGCCCCCTCTCCGAGGACCAGCGGGAGCTGCTCCGGCAGCGGCGGATCCAGGCCCAGCTGCAGGCCTGGCGGGCGGAGGCCCAGGTGGAGATCCTGATCCCCCTGGGGCCATAGGGGTGCCTCTTCAGAGGGAGTGGAGCTCCCGGGGGAAAGCCGTGAGGGACTCCCCGCCGGTTTCAGTGACTACCACTACATCCTCGATGCGGACGCCGCCTTTGCCCGGCAGGTAGATCCCGGGCTCCACGGTGAAGGTCATGCCCGGCTGCAGGGGCGTGGCGTCCCCCGCGACCAGGTAGGGCGGCTCGTGAACCTCCAGCCCGAGCCCGTGGCCGGTGCGGTGGGGGAAATAGGCTCCGTATCCGGCGGCCTCGATGACCGCGCGGGCCGCCCGATCGACCGCCTCCGCGGGGATCCCCGGGCGCACGGCGGCGCGCCCTGCCGCGTTCGCCTCCCGGACCACCTCATAGACCCGGGCTGTCTCGGGATCCGGCTCCCCAAGGACGAAGGTGCGGGTGAGATCCGAGACGTATCCATCCACGATCACCCCGAAGTCGACGATCATCAGCTCCCCCGGCCCCATGGGGCGATCCGAAGGGGTGGCGTGGGGGAGGGCGGCGTTGGGTCCGGCCACCACGATGGGTTCGAAGGCCAGCGCATCCGCTCCGGCCGCAAAACAGGCCTGGATCAGCCGCCGGGTGGCCTCCCGCTCCGTCATCCCCGGCCGGACCTCGGGGAGCCACTGTTGCAGCGCGGCTTCGGCGGCGGCGATGGCCCGGCGGATGGCGGCGATCTCCTCCGGACCCTTCACCATCCGCAGCCGGGCCAGCAGGGGCTCCGCCGGGATGGGGGTGGGGCTTTCGAAGGCCTGGGCCAGCAGGGACCACTCCAGCACGCGCATTCCCAGGGCCTCCACGGCAATGGGGCGTCCGCGTCCCCCCAGGACTGCGGCGGCGGCGTGGAAAGCGGAGGTGGGCCCCTCGGCGTCCGTGTAGGGGAACAGGCGCCAGGGGATGGGCGCCCCCTGGGCCTTCTCGACCTCAAAGGCGGGGAGGATGAGGGTGGGTTCCCCTTCCCGAGGCAGCAGGGCGACGATCGGTCGCTCCATGCGGTGGAAGTGGAGGCCGGTCAGATAGAACAGGTTCGCGCCGGGGACCAGGGCCAGGAGCTCCAACCCTTCCCGGGCCATCTCCTCCCGAAGACGATCCCATCGCGCCGCACGTTCCATCGGATCCATCCTCCCGGGGATCCCTGAGGCTTCTGTCTTTTGAATTCTCCTCCTGCCGGGAGGGCCTGACAACGGTCCGGCCTCCACCATCCGAGGGGGGCGATGGATTCTTCATGCCAGGGTCCAGGCTGTTCCGTTTGACAGGCGGCCGCGGCTGTGGCAACATAGAATCCCGGCATGGGCCGGGAACGATTGGGATCCCCTCCCCATATCCGAACGCGAGCGCCCCGGCGGGGGAGCGCACCCCGCAGGGGCCTTCTGGATGTTTTTCAGGCACCGGGCTGGCGCTTCCGCCCCCGGTGCCTGATTTTTTCAGCGTCGGAGGAGGAAGATGGCGACCCTGCGCCTCCCGGGGGCAGCGGATATCCACGTGCACCTGCGGGATCCGGGCGAAACCCATAAGGAGGACTTCGCCAGCGGGACGGCGGCGGCCCTGGCCGGCGGGGTGGTGACGGTGCTGGCCATGCCCAACACCCGCCCGCCCCTCATCGACGCGGCCGCGTTCCGGGAGGCGGTCCGTCGGGCCCGGGCCCTGGCCCGCTGCGAGGTGGGCCTCTTCCTCGGAGGCACCGCGGACAACGCGGCGGAGGCCGCCGCCCTGGCCCGCCAGGCCGCCGGCCTCAAGCTCTACCTGGATGCGACCTACGGCCCCCTCCGCCTGGAGGGCCTGGCGGCCCTCCTGCGCCACTTCGAGGCCTGGCCGGGCCACCGCCCCATCGCCGTCCACGCCGAGGGACGGACGGTGGCGATGGTCATCGGGCTCGCCGCCTTGTTCCGCCAGCCGGTGCATTTCTGCCATATCAGCCGGCGGGAGGAGATCCTCCTCATCCGCCGGGCGAAGGAGCGGGGCCTCCCGATCACCTGCGAGGTCACGCCGCATCATCTCTTCCTGACCGAAGAGGACCTCCCCCGTCTGGGCCCTTTCGGGCAGATGCGCCCGCCCCTGGCCTCGCGGGCGGATCAGGAGACGTTGTGGGCGAACCTCGCCATCGTCGACGCCGTAGCCACCGACCACGCGCCGCACACGATCGCGGAGAAGCAGGGGGAGAACCCACCCCCGGGCGTGCCGGGCCTGGAGACCATGCTGCCGTTGCTGCTCACCGCCGTCGCCGAAGGACGGCTGGAGCTGGCCGATGTGGTCCGCCTGACCGCCACCGGGCCCCGGCGGATCTACGGCTTGCTGGAGCCCCCGGAGACGTGGGTGGAGATCGAATGGGGTGGTCCCTGGGTGATCTCCCGGGAGGGCCTTTTCACGAAATGCGGGTGGACCCCTTTCGAGGGGATGACAGTGCGGGCCCGGGTGCGGCGCACCGTCCTGGAGGGACGGGTGGCCTTTGAAGACGGAGAGGTCCGCGCGCCCCCGGGCTCCGGGCGGGTGCTCTTCGCGGATCCGTGAACGGAGATTCCGGGCGGAGGCCCTCCTCACAAAGATCGATGCCTGCAGGAGCGGCTTTCGCCGCGACCTTTGCGTCGTCGAAGACAGAAGGTTCGGGGCTAAAGCCCCTCCTACAGGAAGATCCATCCTCTGTAGGAGCGGCTTTCGCCGCGACCCATTGCTCATCAAAGATAGGAGATTCGGGGCTAAAGCCCCTCCTACAGGAAAACGGAAGCGAGAGCGCCGGCATGAAACGGCGCTGTTTGCTGCCGCGTGGAACGATGTCGCATCCACAGGTATCCGAACGCATTCGCGGGAAATCCAGTTTGAAAGGAGGTGGACGATGGTGACCCGACCTCGCCTGTTCCAGTTCGACGGCGCGGTTTCGCGCGAGCCGGTGAACCCGAACAACGGCTTCTACATGCAGGACATCCTCTCGGTCTCCCAATTCAACCGGGAGAACCTGGCCTATCTCTTCGATGTAGCGGAGGAGATGCGGGAGCTGGTCCGCCGCGTGGGTGCCTGCGATCTCCTCAAGGGCTACGTGATGGCCTGCGTCTTCTACGAGCCCAGCACGCGCACCAGCTCCTCCTTCATCGCCGCCATGGAGCGCCTGGGCGGGGCCGTCATCCCTATCACCCAGGGCGTCCAGTTCTCCTCGGTGGCCAAGGGCGAGTCCCTGCCCGACACCATCAAGACCCTGGAGCAATATTCCGACGTCATCGTCCTGCGCCACCCGGAGGTGGGAGCGGCGAAGATCGCCGCCGATGTGGCGGATGTTCCGGTGATCAACGCCGGCGACGGCATCGGCGAGCATCCCACCCAGGCCCTGCTCGACCTCTTCACCATCCAGGAGGAGCTGGGCCGCATCGACGGCCTGCACATCGCCATGGTGGGGGACCTCCGCTTCGGGCGCACGGTCCATTCCCTGACCAAGCTGCTCACGATGTATGACGTGCGCCTGTCCTTCGTCTCGCCGGAGATCCTGCGCCTGCCTCTGGACCTGATGAACGAGGTGCGGGCGAAGGGGATCCCGGTCTATGAGACCTACGACGTGGCCGACGTGATCGAGGATGTGGATGTGCTCTATGTGACCCGGGTGCAGAAGGAGCGCTTCACGGATCTTAACGCCTACGAGCAGGTGAAGAACTATTACGTGATCACCCCGGAGCTGATGAAGCGGGCTAAGGAGCGGATGATCATCATGCATCCGCTGCCCCGGGTAGGGGAGATCGACCCGGCGGTGGACCGGGATCCGCGGGCGGCCTATTTCCGCCAGGTGGCCAACGGCCTCTACATCCGGATGGCCCTGCTGGCCGCTGTGCTGGGCAAGGCTTAAGAGGGGGCGTCCACCATGACGTTCTTCGACCGGTTGCGGGAGCGGACCGGCCCCTCGGGGCTGGGCCTGTGCATCGGGCTGGATCCGGTGCCGGAGCGCCTCCCCGCATGGGCGCGCCGGCATCCGGATCCGGTCGTGGCGTTCGTGCGCTGGGTGGTGGAGGCCACCGCGGAGTTCGCCGCCGCCTACAAGCCCAACCTGGCCTTCTACCTCGCCATGGGGACCTCCGGGCTGGAGACCCTGCGGATGGTCCGCGCGATGATCCCGCCGGAGATCCCGGTGATTCTGGATGGGAAGTTCGGCGACATCGGGTGGACCGCGGAGGCCTACGCGCGGTTCGCCTTCGATGTCCTGCGGGCGGACGCCGTGACGCTCAGCCCGTTCCTGGGCCCCGAGTCCCTTCGGCCGTTCCTGGACCGGGCGGACCGTGGGGTCTTCCTCCTGATCCGGACCTCGAACCCGGGGGCGGAGGTCGTGCAGGAGCTGCCGGTCCGGGGCGAGCCCCTCTATCAGGCTCTGGCCCGCCAGGTAGAGGGATGGGCCGGGAGCGAGCGGATCGGCTTCGTGGTGGGGGCGACGGTCCCCGCGGCCCTTACGGCTCTGCGGCGCCTGGCTCCCGATCGCTGGCTCCTGATCCCGGGGATCGGCCCCCAGGGGGGTGATGTCGAGACGGTGAAGGCCCTGGCCGGGCCCCCCGCCCTGATCGCCGCCTCCCGGGAGATCCTGGAGGCGCCGGATCCGGGGGCGGCTGCCCGGGCGCTGGGGGAGGCGTTGCGAGGCCGTGAGGCCGCCCCGGAGGCGGGGGCGATCCGCGCCCTGGCCCGCGGGCTGTATGAGGCCGGGTGCATCCGTTTCGGGGACTTCGTCCTCAAATCCGGCCAGCGCTCCCCCATCTACCTGGATCTGCGGCAGCTGGTCGCCTTCCCAGCGTTGCTGGAGATGGTGGCGGGCCTGTATGCTACGGTGCTGGAGCGGCTGACCTTCGATCGCCTGGCCGCCATCCCCTACGCCGCCCTGCCCATCGGGACGGCGGTGGCCCTGCGGATGCGGCGCCCGCTGCTGTATCCGCGGCGGGAGGCCAAGGCCTACGGCACCGGCCAGCGCATCGAGGGGACCTTCCACCCCGGCGAGACAGTGGCCGTGCTCGATGACGTGTTGACAACGGGCGCCAGCAAATGGGAGGCCATCCGGGTTTTAGAGGAAGCCGGGCTGCGGGTCACCGATATCGTGGTCCTGGTGGATCGGGAGCAGGGCGGGCGGCCGGAGCTGGAGGCCGCCGGCTATCGGGTCCACGCCGTCACCACCCTCACCGCCCTGCTGGACGCCCTGGTCGCGGAGGGGAAGCTCCTCCCGGCCGAGCGGGATCGGATCCAGGAGGCGCTGCGGCGCAGCCCGGCTGCCGCATCCTCCGGATGAACTCGGATCTCAAAGGCCGAGACGGAGGCTCCGCATGAGGGCGCATTCCGACGAAACCCTGTCGGCGCTGGACCTCTCCTGTGAGATCGCAGGGGTGCGTCTGTCGAACCCCCTGGTGCTCGCCTCGGGGATCCTGGGGACCAGCGCGGCGTTGATGGTCCGGATGGCCCGTCTGGGGGCCGGCGCCATCACCGCCAAGTCGGCCACCCGGCTCCCCCGGGCAGGGCATCCCAGCCCCATCCTCTTCGATTGGGGCCACGGGCTGATCAACGCCGTGGGCCTGACCAACCCGGGAGCCGAAGGGATGGCGGCCATCCTCTCGGAGGCCCGCAAAGAGCTGGCCCCCATGGGCGTCCCCCTCATCGCCAGCGTCTTCGCCGCCCGCGTGGAAGAGTTCGTGGAGGTGGCCCGTATCCTGGCGGCGGCGGGGCCCGACATGATCGAGCTCAACCTCTCGTGCCCCAACGTGGCGGCGGAATACGGGGAGATGTTCGCCGCCAGCCCCCAGGCCACGGCCGAGGCCGTGGCGGCGGTGAAGGCGGCGGTCTCTTGCCCGGTCATCGCCAAGCTGTCCCCCAACGTGCCGGACATCGCCCGCATCGCCCGGGCGGCGGAGGAGGCCGGTGCGGACGCCATCACCGCCGTCAACACGATGCCGGGGATGGTGATCGACATCGAGGCGGGGCGGCCGATCCTCACCAACCGCGAAGGCGGCCTCTCCGGGCCTGCCCTCAAGCCCATCGCCATCCGGTGCGTTTACGAGATCGCCCGGGCCGTGCGCATCCCGATCATCGGCACCGGCGGGGTCCTCACTGGGGAGGATGCCATCGAGATGCTCATGGCCGGGGCGACCGCGGTGGGGGTGGGCTCGGCGGTGGCCTACCGCGGCCTGGGGGCCTTCCGGGCGATCCGTCAGGAGATGGAGGCGTGGATGCGCGCCCACGGCGTCCGGTGCCTGGCGGAGATCCGCGGCCGGGCCCACCGGGTGTGGTAGAATTCCCCCGCATAGAGATCGAGGTCCCTGATCCTGGACAGCGAGGCGTTCCGGCGATGGAGATCACCTGGTTTGGGTTGAGTTGCTTTCGGATTCGCAGTCGGACAGCGACGATCGTGACGGATCCGTATGATAAAAGCGTGGGGCTGAATCTGCCCCGCCTGAAGGCGGACATCGTCACCGTGAGCCACGATGCCCCGGGCCACAATGCGATCCGCGCCATCAAGGGCGAGCCCCATGTCCTGAGCGGGCCCGGGGAGTATGAGATCAGCGGGGTGTTCATCACCGGCCTGGACATCCGCCCCGAGAACCGGCGCAAGCGGGATCGGGAGCGGCGCAACACGGTCTTCCTCTTTGAGCTGGAGGATCTGCGGGTGTGTCACCTGGGCGACCTTCAGCATGTCCCCTCTCAGGCCGAGGTCGAGGAGGCCCTGGGGGAGGTGGATGTGTTGCTGGTCCCCGTCGGCGGGGGCGGGGCCCTGAACGCCGCCCAGGCGGCCGAGGTCGTCAGCCTCCTGGAGCCCCGGGTGGTGATCCCCATGCACTATCGGGTGCCCGGGCTGACCCTCAAGCTGGACCCCGTCCAGAAGTTCCTCAAGGAGATGGGCAGCGAGAAGGCCCCGACGCTGGACTCCCTGAAGCTCTCTCGGTCCGAGCTGCCGGAGGAGACCCAGGTCATCGTGCTCAACCTTCAGGCCCAGGAGGAGGGATGAAACGGGCGCTGGCCCTCCTGGCCCTGCTGAGCGTCGGCCTGGCCTGCCGCGCGGCCCCGCCTCCCTCCCCGACTCCCACGCGGGATCCCCGCCTCGCCTCCGCGCGAGAGGCCCTCCGGCAGGGGGATCCCCTGAAGGCCGCCTCCTTCCTGGAGGCCTTCCTCCGGGAGCACCCGGAGGCGGTGGAGGCCCGTGTCCTGCTGGGGGAGGCCTACGCCCAGGCCGGCCGCCTGGGTGAAGCGGAGGCCGCCTACCGGGAGGCGTTGCGGCGGGCACCCGCGGATCGATCCGCCCGCCTGGGGTTGAGCATGGCGCTTTACCGGAGCGGCCGGCTGAGCGAGGCCGCGGCCGAGCTCCAGACGCTCCTGGCTCAGGATCCCCAGGAAGCCCGGGGGCATTATCTGCTGGGCGCGGTGCGGCTCCAGCAGGGTCGGCTGGAGGAGGCAGAGGGGGCCTTCGAGGCCGCCCTCCGGTTGCGGAAGAACTTCGCGGAGGCTTACGTAGGGCGGGGGGCCGCCCGTTTCCTCCGCGGGGATCTCGCGGGCGCGGAGGCGGATCTGCGGCAAGCTCTGGCCATCGCCCCGGATATGCCGGAGGCCCGCTACTGGCTCGGGCGGCTGCTGGCCCAGATCGGGCAGGTGGAGGAGGCCCAGCGGCACCTGCGCGCCTTCCTGGAGCGCCCCGCGCCCTCCCCGTTCCGCGAGGAGGCCGAGGCCTTGCTTCAGATGCTCCAGGGGGCCTCCCCCGCCCGCTGAGGAGAGCGCCCTATCCCCAGGCGACGGCCTCGCAGACCAGCGCGGCCAGGGCCTCGATCAGGAGCGGATCGTCGTTGAGGGAGCGGGTGCGCCGGAAATCCAGCCCCCACCGCGCCGCCGCCTCCCGGGCCTCCACGTCCAGATCGTAGAGGATCTCCAGGTGGTCCGCCACGAAGCCGATGGGGCAGACCACCACGTGCCGGGCCTCCCCTTTGCGGGCGATGTCCTCCAGGACCTCCCGGAGATCCGGACCCAGCCACGGCTCGCCGGTGGCGCTGGCGCTCTGGTAGGCGAAGCGCCATCGTGTCGACCCCACCATCCGGGCCACCCGCCGCGCCGAGTCCAGCAGCTCGACCTCGTAGGGGTCCCCTTCCGCGCGCAGCCGGGCCGGGAGGCTATGGGCGGTGAAGATCACCTCGGTCGCGTCCGCGGGCAGATCCGCCAGGGCCTCCCGCAGGCGCTCCGCCACGGCCATGAGGAACAGCGGATGATCGCCCCAGCCCCCGATCTCCACCACGGGGAGGACAGCGGCATGGGCGGCGAGGGCCCGGCGCATCGCGGCGTGGTAGGCGCCCACGCTCATGCGGGAGAAATGCGGCGCCAGCGCCAGGGCGATCAGGCGGTCGATGCCTTCCCTCACCAGCCCGGAGACGGCTTCTTCGATAAACGGAGGCGCGTGGCGCATGCCGACCCGAACGTGGAAAGAGTGGCCGAGGGCGATCCGGGCCAGCCGGGCCGCCAGGGCCTCGGCCTGCCGGAGCGTGATCTCCAGAAGGGGGGAACGCCCGCCGATGCGCTGGTAGCGCGTCCGCAGTTCCTCCACCTGGCCCGGCGACGGCGGACGTCCTCCCCGGATATGGGTGTAGTAGGCCTCCACCTCCTCCAGCGAGGAGGGCGTCCCATAGGCCATCAACAGCACGCCGATGCGGGCCATCTCCGCCTCCGAACGTGAGGTTCAGCGCGGGGGTCCCGAAGGGCCCATCTCCTCCCCCAGGAGGAGCCGGACTGCCTCTCGAGCCTGCCGGATGAGATCGGGGATGCCCACGCCCCGGTAAGAAGCGCCGATGAGGCACAGGCGGGGGAAGGGGCGCAGCGCCGCCTCGATGGCGGCCAGGCGCTCCAGGTGCCCCACGGTATACTGGGGCATCCCCTCCGGCCAGCGGTGCACCCAGGCGCGGAGCGGACTCCCCTGCAGGCCCAGGAGCGGGCGCAGGGCCTCCACCGCCATCCGGATCAGCTCAGGGTCCTCCAGCGCGAGGGCATCGGCATCCCCCGCCCGACCGATGAAGGCGCGCAGCAGGACGCAGCCTTCCGACGCCCGCCCCGGCCACTTCGAGGACGTCCATGTGCATCCGGCCAGCGGGAAGGCCTCCCCCCGGGGCACCAGGAAGCCGCTCCCATTCAGCGGATGGGCCACCTGCTCCCGTCGGAAGGCCAGGGTGATCACTGCGGTGGACACGAAGGGGATCTCCCGCAGCCGCGCGGTGGCCTCGGGGGCGAAGGGGGCCAGCCACCGCGCCGCCTCGAAGGCCGGGACGGCCAGCACCACCCCGTCGGCCTCCAGCGTCTCTCCGTCCGCCATCGCCGCCAGATAGCGGAAAGCGGGGCCTTCGCGGCGCGGGGCCAGGCCGATGACCGCGCGCCCGGTGAGGATGCGGGTTCGCTGAAGGGAAGCGGCCAGCCGGTCCACCAGCGCCTCCATGCCCGCGCGCAGGGAGACGAACGCCGGGCCGGAGGGTGCAGCGGGGCGAGCGGCCCGCAGCCCCCGGGCCAGGCTGCCGAAGCGCCGCTCCAGGGCGAGGAGATGGGGATAAAGCGCCTGCGCGCTCAGGCGCTCGGGATCCCCCGCATGGACCCCTGCTGTCAGCGGCTCCGCGATGGCCTCGGCGAAGGCGCGGCCGAAACGGCGGCGCAGGAAGGCCGCCAGGGGCTCGTCGCCGTCCTCCCGGCGCGGCGGCACCCACGGCTCCAGCAGCGCCCGAAGTCGTCCCCGCCATGGGAGGCCTCCCGCCCGCAGCACCGCCATCGGATCGGGCCGAAGGGCCAGCAGCGCCTCCGGGATCGGATGAAGCCGGCCCCGGCGCAGCACATACACCGCGCGCGCCCGGGGGGGCACTGCCTCGCTTTCCAGTCCCAGCGCGCGCAGCAACGCCATCCCCTCGGGCTTCGCCCGGAGGAACGAATCCGGCCCTCCCTCGACGATGAATCCTTCCTCCCGCAGCGTGAGGATCTTCCCGCCCAGGCGCGAAGCCCGTTCGACCAGGAAGATCTCGACCGGCCCGCCTCCCGGGGCCATCGCGCGCTCCAGAAAATACGCCGCGCTCAGCCCGGCGATCCCCCCACCGACGATCACCACGCGCATCATGGCCCTCCCTGGAGATCCCCTCGATAGGCATGCACCCAGTCCACCAGGCGGGCCACGGTGTCCGGCGGGGTCTCCGGCAGCAGCCCGTGGCCGGTGTTGAAGATGTGGCCGGGCCGGCCGCCTGCCTGCCGCAGGATCCGCTCCGCATGGGCGGCCACCACCTCGAAAGGCGCCAGCAGCACCGCCGGATCCAGGTTTCCCTGGAGGGCCACCCGATCCCCCAGGCGCGCCCACGCCACGTCCAGCGGCACCCGCCAGTCGAGCCCGATCACGGACGCCCCGGCCTCCGCCAGATCCTCCAGCAGGGCCGCCGTCCCGGTCCCGAAGAGGATCAGCGGGATCCCGGCCGGCTGCAGGGCTTCCAGCAAGCGGCGCAGGTAAGGCCGAACGAAGGCCCGGTAGTCCAGAGGGTGGAGGAGGCCGATCCAGCTCTCGAAGATCTGGAGGGCGTGGACGCCGGCGGCGATCTGGGAGCGAGCGTAGCGGATCAGGCTTTCCGTCAGGCGCTCCATCAGGGCGTGCCAGGTGGCCGGCGCGGCGAACATCAGGGCCCGCGCCCGGGCGAAATCCCGCGCCGCCCGACCCTCCACCAGGTAGCAGGCCAGGGTGAAAGGCCCTCCCAGGAACCCGATGAGCGGCACGGTGAGCTCCGCCCGCAGCATGCGGATGGCCTCCAGGACGAAGGGGACGTCCGCCTCGGGCTCCAGGGTCCGCAGGCGGACCACATCCGCATCCCGGCGGAGGGGGGATTCGATCACCGGGCCGGAGCCCTCCTCCAGGGCGAGGGAGATACCCATGCCCAGGAGGGGGATGGTCAGGTCCGAGAACAGGATGGCCGCGTCGACGGCAAAGCGCCGCAGGGGCAGGAGGGTGATCTCCACGGCCAGCTCCGGCTGGCGACAGAGATCCAGGAAGGCATACCGTTCCCGCATGGCGCGGTATTCGGGAAGATAGCGGCCGGCCTGCCGCATGAACCAGACCGGGGTGGCGTCCACCGGCTCTCGACGGCAGGCCCGCAGGAAGCGGTCGTTAAACGCCGCCACGGGTCACCTCCCGAAACGCTGCGCGCGCCGCCCGCAGGGTGCGCGCGATGTGATCATCGGTGTGGGCGGCGGAGACGAACCACGCCTCCAGGGGGGAGGGAGGCAGGTAGACCCCGCGAGCCAGCATCGCGTGGAAGAAGCGGGCGTAGCGGGCGCGGTCGGTGGCGGAGGCCGTCGCGAAATCCACCACCTCGGCCTCGGTGAAGAAGACGCTGAGCATGGAGCCCACCCGGTGGATGCGGACCGGCACGCCCGCCTCCTCGGCGGCGGCCCGCAGGCCCTCCGCCAGATGTGCGGCGAGCTCCTCCAGCTGCTGGTAAAGGGCCGGGGTGAGCTGCTCCAGGGTGGCCCGCCCGGCGGCCATCGAGAGGGGATTGCCCGAGAGGGTGCCGGCCTGATACACCGGGCCCACCGGCGCCACCAGGTCCATCAGGTCCGCCCGTCCCCCGTAGGCCCCGATGGGCAGCCCCCCGCCGATGATCTTCCCCAGGCAGGTGAGGTCCGACTTTATCTCGTAAAGCCCCTGGGCGCCGCCCGGGCCGACCCGGAAGCCGGTGATCACCTCATCGAAAACGAGCAGCGCCCCGTGGCGGCGGGTGAGGTCCCGCAGTCCCTCCAGGAAGCCGGGCTTCGGCGGGACCACCCCCATGTTCCCCGCCACTGGCTCCACGATCACCGCGGCGATCTGATCGGGGAACCGCTCGAAGAGGGCGGCCACGGCCTCCAGATCGTTGTAGGGCGCCACCAGGGTGTCCTGGACCCAGGCGGAGGGGACGCCGGCGCTGGCGGGGAGCCCGAAGGTGGCCAGCCCCGAGCCCGCCCGGGCCAGCAGGAAATCCGCATGCCCGTGGTAGGCCCCCTCGAACTGGATGATCTTCGAGCGGCCGGTCGCCGCCCGGGCCACCCGCAGCGCGCTCATCGTCGCCTCGGTCCCCGAGTTCACAAATCGAATTTTTTCGATGGAAGGGAAGGCCTCCCGGATGCGGAGGGCCAGCGCCAGCTCGGCCTCGGTGGGGGCGCCGAAGCTGGTTCCGCGTCGGATCGCCTCCCGCAGGGCGCGGACCACCGCCGGATGCGCATGGCCCAGGATCAGCGCGCCCCACGAGCCCACGTAGTCGATGTAGCGATTGCCGTCCACATCGTAGAGGTAAGCCCCCTTCCCGCGGGCGATGAAGCGGGGCGTGCCTCCCACCGCCCGGAAAGCCCGCACCGGGCTCGAGACCCCTCCGGGCATCACGGTTTGGGCCAGGGCGAAAAGCTGCTCCGAACGCTCGGCCTGCATCGCCGCCTCCTTATGCCGGGAGATACGGGCACAGGGGATCGCTCTCCAGGGGATCCCCGGTGACGGCGTAAGCCCGGGCCCGGGATCCGCCGCAGATGGCCCGGAAAGGACAGCGCCCGCATTTCCCCTTCAGCGCGTCTGGATCCCGCAGGGCGACGAAGAGGGGATGCTCCCGATAGATGGCCACCGGGTCCTCCCGGCGCACGTTCCCCAGCGGGATGGGCAGGAAGCCCGACGGGTAGATCTCTCCGATGTGGGAGATGAACATGATGCCGTTGCCATCCCGAACCCCAAACCCGCGGCGCGCGGCGGGAGGCAGATGACCGTTCGCCCGCTGCACCAGGACCCGACGGTAGTGATGGGCCTCGGTGGTCTTGATCTCGAAGGGCACCTGGGGGGCCAGGTCGATGAGCCAGTGCATCAGGCGTTCGCTCTCCTCCGGCGAGATCTCGCGGAGGAGCCGGCCGCGGCCGGTGGGGATCAGGAAGAAGAGGCTCCAGCGGCGGGCCCCCAGCTCCTTCACCCGCTCCACCATGGCCGGGAGATCCTCCAGGGTCTCGGCGCACACCAGGGTGTTGATCTGGAGAGGCAACCCGGCCGCTGCCGCCCAGCGGGCCGCCCGCACGGTCTGGGCGAAGCTCCCCGGCACCCCCCGCAGGGCGTCGTGCCGCGTCGCCGTGGACCCATCCAGGCTCAGGGCCAGCATCCAGATCCCTGCGGCCTTCAGCCGGTCGATCACCGCCTCGGTGAGGGCGTAGGTGCCGCTGGGGGTCAGCGCCACCAGAAAGCCCAGGCGCCGGGCCTCCGCGATCAGATCGAAGAGATCCGGGCGCTTCAGAGGATCCCCTCCTGTTAACACGAGGTGGGGCCGGGGATCCCCGAAGGCCGTCAGGCGCTCCAGCAGGGCGAAGCCTTCCTCCGTGGAGAGCTCCCGCGGATCCCGCTGGGGGATGGCCTCCGCCCGGCAATGCCGGCAGGCCAGATCGCACGCGCGGGTCAGCTCCCAGTAGATGAGCAACGGGCGCTCCGCGTAGCGCATGGGGCCCTCCTCATCCGAGCAGGTCCAGGGCCGCCTCCAGCGGCCGGTAGAGCGCGGTGAAGATGGGGGTGTCCCGCAGGGTGTAGCGGCGGGCCTCCGTGCCCCGCAGGGCCTGAACCAGGTCGGAGAACAGGACCAGGTCCTCGGCCTCATAGACCACCACGAACTCCTGGTCCTGGAGGCCGAAGGCGTAAAGCAACCACTGACGGATCGCCGGGTATTGTTTCCCCACCCGGATGTGCTCGTTCATCATCCCCTGGCGGGCGTCCTTGCTCATGAGATACCAGTCCGTCGTCTTGACGAAGGGATACACGATCAGGTAAGGTCGGCGATCCTCCTCAAAGGGGTCGATCTCCTGGGGGGAGCGCCCGGCGGCGTAGATCGAGGGGCGGGTGAAGCCCCACAGGGTCAGGACGGGCTGGACGAGCGTGCGGCAGCTGTGAACGGCCCGGGCGAACCGCTCGAAGAACCGGGTCGGGGTCTCCGTCGCCTCCACAGGCTCCGCGCTCCAGACCAGGAGATCGGCCTCGACGCGGGTGGGGAAGACCTGATACAGGTAGGCCCGGGCCGCGGCCCGGGAGATCTGCTCCCACCAGGCGGCGGCCTGCGCCCGCCGCTGGGCGGCGGGCAGCGCCCAGAAAGCTTCAGTCAAACGGAAGAAGGCGAAGTGCCCGAGCACGGTTTTCTCCATCGCAGGCTCTCCTCCGAGCACGGTGGGGGGTCTTCAACGGCGCAGCCGGCGGGCGGCCTCCTTCGCGAAGTAGGTGATGATCCGGTCGGCCCCTGCCCGTTTGATGGCGATGAGGATCTCCATCATCGCCCGCTCCTCGTCCAGCCAGCCCATCTGCGCCGCCGCCTTCACCATGCTGTATTCCCCGCTCACGTTGTAAGCCGCGAGGGGGTGGTCGAAGCGCTCCCGGGCCCGACGGATCACATCCAGATACGCCAGGGCCGGCTTGACCATGATGATGTCCGCCCCCTGGGCGATATCCCGCTCGATCTCCCGCAGGGCCTCCCGGGCGTTCGGCGGGTCCATCTGGTAGCTCCGCCGGTCGCCGAAACGCGGCGCCGAGTCCGCTGCCTCGCGGAACGGCCCGTAGAAGGCGGAGGCGAACTTCGCGGAGTAGGCCATGATCCCCACGTCGACGAAGCCGGCTTCGTCGAGGGCCTCCCGGATCGCCCGGACCTGGCCGTCCATCATGGCGCTGGGGGCCACCAGATCCGCCCCCGCCGCCGCATGGGCCAGGGCCATGCGGGCCAGCAGGGCCAGCGTGGCGTCGTTATCCACCCGGCCGTCCCGCACGATGCCGCAGTGCCCGTGGTCGGTGTAGGCGCACACGCAGACGTCGGTGATCACCACCAGCTCCGGGGCGATGGCCTTGATGCGCCGGATCGCCTGGGGCACCAGGCCGTTCTCCTCCCAGGCCTCCCGGGCCTCTGGATCCTTTCGTTCCGCCAGCCCGAAGAGCAGCACAGCGCGGATGCCCAGGCGGACGATCTCCTCGACCTCCGCCTCCAGGCGGTCGACGGTGAGACGGAACTGGCCCGGCATCGAGGAGATGGGCTCTCGGACGTTCCGCCCGGGTCGGACGAAGAGGGGATAGATGAAGTCCTCCGGCGTCAGCGAGATCTCCCGGGCCAGCGCCCGCAGCCCCTCCGTCCGGCGCAGCCGTCGCAAGCGATCGATGGGCTCCACCCGGATGGAAGAAAGCACCTGCGCCATCTCTCACCTCCTATGGGGTTCAAGGGATCGCCGGAGGGCCGGCCCTCTTCAGCCCTCCGGGCTCGAAGATGGGTTCCGACCCCAGCTCTCGATCAGGGCCCGGATCAGGCCCTCCTGGGTGTGCTCCCGGGCCACTGCCGCAATCGGGAAGCCCAGGGCCACGGCCTCGGCGGCGGTCACCGGCCCGATGCACACGGCGGGCAGGTCGGCCGGGCGGATCTCCTCCCGTTGCTCCAGCAGCCCGGCCAGGGCCCGCACGGTCGAGGGGCTGGTGAAGGTCACCCGGTGAGGCCGCGGATTGAGCGCCGTGCGCAGCGCCTCCGCATCCCCGGCGGCGGCCACCCGGTAGGCGGCCACCTCCACCACCTCCGCCCCGCGGGCCCGCAGGCGCTCCGCCAGCTCCCGGCGGGCGATGTCGGCGCGGGGCAGCAGCACGCGGCGGCCGGCGACTTCCCCCAGCCCCTCCGCCATGGCCTCCGAGAGATAGACCGCCGGCTGGTAGGCCGCCTGCAGGCCGTAGCGTTGAAGGGCGCGGGCCGTCGCCGGGCCGATGGCCCCCAGGCGGACCCGGGCCAGCTCCGCTGGCGATCGGCCGGCGGCGATCCAGCGCTCCAGGAAAGCGTGGACCCCATTGGCGCTGGTGAAGAGGATCCAGTCGAAGGTGAGGGCCTGCCGCACGGCCTCCTCCAGGGGGCGGGGATCCTCCGGCGGCCGGATCTCGATGGCGGGAAGCAGCACCGGGATGGCGCCCAGGGCTGCCAGCTGCGCCGCCAGCCCTTCCGCCGCCGGACGGGGTCGGGTGATCAGCACGCGGCATCCCTGCAGCGGTGGCGTCCGGCTCATCCGGCTTCCTCCAGGATCCGAATCGCCCCTTGGCTCCGGAGCCGTTCGGCCAGGGCGCGGCCCAGCTCCTCCGCGGCCTCCGCGGGTCCTTCGATCTGATCCCGGATCGCCTGCCTCCCATCCGGGGAGATCACTAAGCCGTCCAGCCATAGGCGATCGCCTCGCACCTCGCCATAGGCGGCGATGGGGACCCGACAGCCTCCGCCCAGGGCGCGCAGGAAGGCGCGCTCAGCGGTCACCGCCCACCACGTGGGCGGATGGTTGAGGCGCTCCGCGAGGGCCTGGGCCCGCGCATCGTCCGCCCGGATTTCCACGGCGATGGCTCCTTGCCCGGGGGCCGGGAGCACCTGATCCAGGGGGAAGATCTCCGTGATGGCCTCGCTGCGCCCCAGGCGGATCAGCCCGGCCACGGCCAGCACGATGGCCTCGTAGCGCCCCTCCTCCAGGCGCCGCAAGCGAGTGTCCACGTTCCCGATGAGCGGGAGATAGGCCAGATCCGGCCGGAGCGCTCGCAGCTGGGCGGTGCGGCGGGGGCTGCCGGTCCCCACCCGGGCGCCAGCGGGCAGCGTCGTCCAGGTCCATCCGTTGCAGGCGATCAGGGCCTCCCGGGGATCTTCCCGTTCCAGCACGGCCGCCAGCCGCAGCCCGGGCACCGGATCCGTGGGCAGATCCTTCAAGCTGTGCACCGCCAGGTCGATCCGTCCCTCCAGAAGGGTGTGCTGGAGCTCCTTGACGAAGGCACCCCGCACCTCCCGCTGCCCGCGGTCGCCGCTGGTGTGAACGATCACGGTCTCCACCGGGATCTCCGGATGCATGGCGCGGAGCCGGCGGATCACCTGCTCGGTTTGCGCCCGGGCCAAAGCGCTGCCCCGGGTGCCCACTCGCAACGGGCGGTCGCTCACGGCGAGGCCCCTCCGTCCGAAGAGAAGGGATCGTCCTCCAGCTGCCACAAGGCCTGGAACAGCGCCAGGGCTTGCGGATCCCCGGCCGCCTGCTTCAGACCGATGAGGGGAGCGTGCAGCAGCTTGCGGACCAGCCGGTGGGCGAACTGCTCGATGCGGGCGCGCTGGGCGGGGGTGAGCTCTCCCAGCTTCGGCCACAGCCACGCCAGCTCCTGCTGGCGGATCGCCTCCGCCCGGCGTTCCAGGCGGGCGATGAGCGGGCCGACAGCCCGGCTCCGCTGCGCGGCCTCCCACTCCCGCACCGCTGCTTCCACCATCGCCTCAGCCTGCGCGATCGCGGCCTCCAGCCGCTGCCGGCGCGCGTTCCCACGGGCCTGCAGATCCTCCAGGCCGATCCGATGAATGGAAGGCGGGAGCTCAGCCTGCGGGTCCACGTTCGGCGGGGCTCCCAGATCCACCAGCCACAGGGGATCCGCCGGCGCCGCGCCCCGTCCGTGCGCCACCGCGTGGAGCTCCGGGCGGGAGAGGATCGGCTGAGGGACGGCCAGGGCCATGAAGGCCACATCCGCTTCGATCAGGCTGGAGATCAGATCCGTCAGGGTCCCGGCCTCCCCGCCCGCGGGTTCGGCCAGCTGGCGCGCCCGTTCCAGGGTGCGGCTGAGCACCCGAAGGCGAAGCGGCCGGTCCCGCCCCACCGCCCGCACCACCGCGCTCCCCATCGTCCCCGCCCCCACCACCAGGATCCGTTTGCCGGCCAGCCCCACACGTTCCCGGATCTCCTGGACGGCCAGGGCGGCCAGGGAGGAGGGGAAGCGCCCCAGGTCCGTTCGAGAACGCACCTCCCGGCCCAGGGCGATGGCCCGGTCGAACAGCGGGCCCAGGATCGCGCCGACCGTCCCGGCCTCCCGAGCGAGGGTCAGGGCTTCCCGCACCTGTCCGAGGATCTCCGGCTCGCCCACCGCGGTGGAATCCAGGCCGGCGGCCACCCGGAACAGATGACGGACGGCTGTCGATCCGGTCCATCGGGTCAAGGCGAGGGGGGATCCCATGCCCAGGGCCTGTTGCAGGAACGCGGCCGCGACGTCCGCCGCGCCGACCCCGTAGATCTCCAACCGTTCGCAGGTGCTCAGGACCACGGCTTCGGGCAATCCGCCTGCGCGCAACGCCGAAAGCCACGCCCGCACCTGCTCCGGGGGGAACCCGAATCCCCCGGCTGAAGCGTTCGCCCGCCGGTGGGTCCCCACGCCGAAGATCTCCCCGCCAGGCCCCGACATCCCCCATCCACCCCCCTCTGTCGGGATCAGGCGAAATTCTATATTTCTGTCGCTAATTAAGCAAGTTCGCTTAATTTTTTGTGGACCGTGGGCTCGGCAATCGAAGCGGGCGGGGGGAGTCGGGCCGGGATCCATCGCGGGGTGGGGACCCGCGGGGGATCGCCGGTTTCGGCGATCCGGCGGATCGCCCGGACCCTGTCTGCCTGTGGTCCTGGGGGACCGGAAGGCCCTGACGATGGGGAGGATCGGGTTCGCAGAAGGCCGGTGGAGCGCATATAATCGGAAAAAATTGGGGGAAGGAGGAGCGCATGATGGAGCTGGCCCATCGGATCCGCCTGGCGCGCGGTCAGGAGCCGGCCGACCTGCTCCTCAAGGGAGGGCGTCTGGTCAACGTGTTCACGGGTGAGGTCTATGAGGCGGACATCGCGATCCATGGGGGATACATCGTGGGCATCGGGGAGGGTTACACCGCCCGGGAGGTGATCGATCTCAAAGGCCGCTTCGTGGCCCCCGGCTTCATCGACGCCCACGTCCACATCGAGAGCAGCATGGTCCCCCCGCCGGAGTTCGCCCGCGCCGTCGTCCCCCACGGCACCACCACCGTGATCATCGATCCCCACGAGATCGCCAACGTCCTGGGCCTGGATGGCATCCGGTACATGCTGAACGCCGCCAAATACAATCCGCTGAGCGTCTTCGTGATGCTCCCCTCCTGCGTCCCCGCCTCCCCCCTGGAGACCTCCGGTGCCGCCCTCTACTGGTATGATCTGCAGCCGATGCTCTCCAGCCCATGGGTGCTGGGGCTGGCGGAGATGATGAACTACCCCGGCGTGATCCAGGGCGATCCCGTCGTGCTGGATAAGCTCCGGGCCTTCGCCCACGTGGTCCGTGACGGCCACGCGCCGCAGCTCACCGGGCGGGATCTGGTGGCCTATGCGGCCGCAGGGATCACTTCCGACCATGAATGCACCACGGCGGAGGAGGCCCGGGAGAAGGCCCGCCTGGGGATGTATGTCTTCGTCCGGGAGTCCTCAGTGGCCCGCAATCTGGCGGATCTCCTCCCGGCCATCACCCCGGCCAACAGCCGTCGCTTCTGCTTCTGCACGGACGACCGTCACCCGGCGGATTTGCTGGACGAAGGCCACATCGACTTCCTGATCCGCAAAGCGGTCCGCCTGGGGCTGGATCCGGTGATCGCCATCCAGATGGCCACGCTCAACCCTGCCGAGCATTTCCGGCTCCACGACCGGGGGGCCATCGCCCCGGGGCGCGTGGCAGACCTGGTGGTGTTCTCGGACCTCTACGACCTGCGGCCGGAGATGGTCTTCCGCCACGGGATGCAGGTGGCCGAGAACGGCCGCCCCCTCTGGGAACCGGTCAATCGGAAGGTGGCCCTTCGCAGCACTATGAACATCGCCTGGGATCGCGTGAGCTTCCGCATCCCGGCCCAGGGGCGGCGGATCCATGTGATCGGGGTCATCCCGGACCAGCTGATCACCCGCCACTTGATCGAGGAGGCGCGGATCCTGGACGGGGAGGCGGTGGCGGACCCGGCGCGCGATCTGCTGAAGATCGCGGTGATCGAGCGCCACCGGGCAACCGGGCAGATGGGCCTGGGGTTCGTGAAGGGGATGGGGCTGCGCCGGGGCGCCCTGGCTTCCTCCGTCGCCCACGATCACCACAACCTGGTGGTGGTAGGGGCGGACGACGTCTCCATGCTGACGGCGGCCCGCGCGGTGGCCGGGGCCGGCGGAGGCATGGCCGCGGCCGAGGGCGAACGGGTGCTGGCCCTCGTGCCCTTGCCCATCGCCGGGCTGATGTCCGACCAGCCCATCGAGGCGGTGCGGCGGCAGATGGATGAGGTGTTGCAGGCGGCCCGGGCCCTGGGGAGCGAGCTCCCCAACCCCCTGATGACCCTGAGCTTCCTGGCCCTGGAAGTGATCCCCGAGCTCAAGATCACGGACATCGGGCTGGTGGACGTCAACCGCTTCGAGCGGATCCCCCTCTTCCTGGAAGAGTCGTGAAGGCACCGAGGGGCCAGGGAGCGTGAAGCCCTGGCCCCTCTCGCTTTGCGGGCTGACATTCATTTCGGCTGAGCGGGATGGGGACACGCTCTACCCGGTGGTGCGCAGGCCCGCGGCGACGCCCTGGATGGTGAGCCACAGGGCCTCCCGGAGCTCCTCCGCCTCCGGCCGCTCCCGCCAGCGCCGGAGCAGGAGGATCTGGATGAAATTCAACGGATCCACGTAAGGGTTCCGAACCTGGATGGAGCGCTTCAGCCATGGGATGTCCTCCAGCAGGTCCGGCAGGCCGGTGATGCGCAGGATCGCCCGGCGGGTCCGGTGATATTCCCCCTCAATTCGGGACCAGATGGCCTCCCGCGCGGCCGGGTCCGGGACCAGCTCAGCGTAGGCCCGGGCGATCCCGAGATCGGTCTTCGCCAGCGCCAGGGCGGCGTCCGCCAGGACCGCCCGGAAGAACGGCCAGCGCTGGTGCATCTCCTCCAGGCGTTGCCATCCGGCGGGGCCTGCCTGCCGGACGAAGGCTTCCACTCCGGACCCCAGCCCGAACCACCCGGGGAGCAGGTGACGGCACTGGGTCCAGGAGAACACCCAGGGGATGGCCCGCAACTCCTCGAGTCGCCGCTGCGGCCGCCGGCGAGGCGGACGGGAGGCGATCGGCAGCTGCTCGATGCTGTCGATGGGAGTGGCGTGTTCGAAGTAGGTGAGGAACCCCGGGGCTTCCAGCAGCTCCCGGTAGGCGCAATAGGCGGCCTCGCTCATCTGTTCCATCGCCTCGACCCAGGCTTCGTGAGGCTCCGGGGAGGGGAGCGCGGAGACCAGCAGGGTGGCCCCGATCACCTGCTCTAAGTGCCGATGGGCGATGTGGGGGTCGTCGTAGCGCTCCGCCAGGACCTCCCCCTGTTCTGTCATGCGAAGCCGCCCGGCCACTGCGTCCGGCGGGAGGCCGAGGATGCTCCGGGCGGCCGGGCCGCCGCCCCGCCCCAGCGCCCCTCCCCGGCCGTGGAAGAAGGTAAGGGTGACCCCATAGGCCCGGGCCACCCGGACGATCTCCGCCTGGGCCCGGTAGAGGGCCCAGGCCGCCGCCAGATACCCGCCGTCCTTGGTGCTGTCGGAATAGCCGACCATCACGATCTGATGATCCCCCTGGCGCTTCAGGTGCGCTCGGTAGAGCGGCCAGGCGAGGATGCGCGCCAGGATGCGCGGAGCCTCCCGCAGGGTGCCGATGCTCTCGAACAACGGCGCCACCCGGAGGAAGGCCGGTGGCTCGGAGAGATCGTTCGCGGCGCTCATCAGCCACAGCACCGCCAGCACATCCGCCGCCCCCCGGGCCATGCTGATGATGTAGGGTCCCAGGGACTCCGGACCGTAGGCCGCTGCGGCCCGGCGCAGCAGACGGAACACCGCGAGGACCTCGTCGGTCTCCGGGGACACGTTCGCCTGGGCCGCGATGGATCCCGCCCGGGGCAAGGTCTCCGTCAACAGGGCGAGCTGCTCCTCCTCGGGGAGGCGGGTGAAATCCGCGCCGATCCCTGCGGCGGCCAGCAGCTCGGCGATCGCCTCCGCGTGGCGGCGGGCCTCCTGCCGGATGTCCAGCCGGGCGATGTGGAACCCGAACACCTGCGCCTGGATCCGCCAGTCCCAGAGGAGCCCCTCGGCGATCCGGGCCCCGCGGTGGGCCGTCAGGCTCTCCCACATCCGCTCCAGGTCCTCGACCAGCTCCCGGGCCGATCGATAAGCGCCCTCCGGAGGCGGTTCGCTCATCGGATCCCAGGCCAGGGTTTGCTCCAGGCGCCAGGCGATCACCGAGATCCACCGCCGGTAAACCTCATAAGGGGAAAGGGCCGAGAGGCGCTCCCGGATCGCCGGCCAGCGGGCCTCGGCGTCCGCCAGGGCCTGAGCCAGGGCTGGGGAAACGGGGGCCTGGCGGGTGGAGACCCCGAGGGCGACGAACAGCTCCCGGGCCTGCTGGAGGTGCAGGGAGAGGGCGACCTGGCGGTGGCGTCGCAGGGTTTGGGCGGTCACCTCCGCCGTGACCCGGGGGTTGCCGTCCCGATCCCCGCCGATCCACGAGCCGAACCGCAGAAACAGGGGAGGCGGATCCGGGATCTCCGGGTAGCTGGCCTGCAGAGCTGCCTGGAACTCCCGATACAGCCGTGGGGTCAGCGACCACAGGGTGCGGACGAAGAACGAGAGGCCGTTCTCCACCTCGTCCATCACCGAGGGACGACGCACCCGGGTGAGGTCGGTCTGCCAGAGCGTGGTGAGCTCCGCCCGCAGCCGCCGGAGCAGCTCCTCCCGCTCCCGGGGCAGCCGATCCGGGGCGTCCAGCTCGGCCAGGATCGCCCGGATCCGCCCCAGGATCCCCCGCACCGTCCGCCGTTTCGCCTCCGTCGGATGGGCGGTGAACACCGGCTCGATGGAGAACGCTTGGAGAAGCCGTCGCAGCGCCTCGGGGGAGACGCCTGCCGCGCGGATCCGCTGGAAGGCCTCGGCGAGGGACTCGGGGCGCGGCCCCGGATGGGCCGCCTGTTCCCGCGCCCGCAACACCCGCACCCGGTGACGGTCCTCCGCCAGGTTGGCCAGGTCGAAGAAGATGGTGAAGGCCCGCGCGATCACCCGGAGCTCCGGCAGCCCCAGGCCTTCCAGCAGGGTGCGGAGCTTCCCCTCCGCGGTCGCATCCCCTGCGCGCCGGGCGCGGGAGAGCCGGCGGACCTCCTCCTCCAGCTCGAAGCCCTCCGCCCCGGCCTGCTCCCGGATCACCTCCCCCAGCAGATCCCCCAGCAGGTGAATGTCGCGTCGCAAAGGCTGATCGCCGAGCATCGTCGGTTCCGCCCTCCTGACCCCTGGATGGCCATTCGGGGATCAACCCCCGCTTTCCCCCAATCATACCAGGGGAAGTGCCCTCGCTCAGGCCCTGAACGCTTCGGTTTCGGGGAGGACGTGCGAGTTGCCGCTCCGATGGAGGATCGCTCGCTTCATCCTGGGGCCGGGCCGGAACGCCGTGGTCCGGGATCGGCCCCGTAGCCGATTTCCGGGCTTTCGATTAGGATGGAGTTACGCGCCAGGCTTTGGGGAAGCGGTCCGCAGCGGTTTCCCTGAAGCGACCGGGGATCTCGGAGAGCCTGCGGGTGGATCCGGATGCGCATGCGCGTGACGCCGGCGGAGTCCGTGGAGATCGCGGCGACCGGGATGGAGGACCGGGGGCCTTCCTCGAAGGATCTGGATTGGATCCTGGGGAACCTGCGCTGGCTCCTCATCGTCGCCATGGCCCTGGGCGCCGTCCTGAACCGGAGCTCGTGGCGGGCCTCGGAGATGGCCTTCGTGGCGCTGCTTGCCCTCACCGGGATCTATAATTTCCTGGTGCTGCTGGCCCTGCTTTTCGTGCGCTCCCCGCTGCCGTTGCCCGCCATCACCCTGGCGGGGGATACGCTGGTGACGCTCTCCTTCATCGCCTTCACGGGCGGACTGCGGAGCCCGTTGTTGTTCTTTGCGTTCCTGCCCATTGTGACCGCCGCGTTGCGGATGGGCTGGTGGGCGGGAGAGCTGGTGACCCTCGGCCTGTTCGGGGGCCTGGCCCTCTGGGAGGGCCTTCGGGGCGGGGAAGGGCTGAGCCTGTCCACCCTCCTGATCGCAGGCAGCGTGCTGGGGTTGGGGGCATTGCTCACCGGGGTCGTCGGCGACCGCCTGAAGCGGGAGATCCTGCGGGAGCTTCGGGCGCGGGAGGTGAGCCAGCGCCGGCAGCTCGCTCAGATCCGCCAGCAGCTCCAGGGCATCTTCGAGCTGGCCGCGGCCCTGGGGCAAATGCGGCGGGCCGAGGAGATCCTCCACGCCGCCCTTGAGGCCAGCGAGAGCCTGTTCCGGGGCACCGGGCATCCGGTCCCGCCGATGTTCATCGCCCTGCTGGAGCCGGAGGGGATGCGCATCGCCGCCGCCCGTCGCCTGCCCCCTCGGGATGAGCGCATGCGGCTTCTCGGCCTGGAGGGGGGGCTCCGGGAGGCCCTGGAGCGGGGGGAGCCGGTTCTTCTCCCCCAACCCGCCCAGGATCCTGAGCTCGGTCGTCTGGTGGTCATGCGCATCGCCCGGGCCGCGCTGATCCTTCCCCTGGGGATCGGGCCGGAGCGCTATGGGGCGCTCGTGATCGGGAGCCCGGATCCCCAGGCGTTCACAGGGGAACGGCAGGATCTGTTGCGGATCATTGCCACCCATGCCTCGATCGCGTTGCAGAACGCCCTGCTGTATCACACCCTTCAGCGGGAGAAGGAGCGCCTGGTGGAGGTGGAGGAGGAGGCCCGGCGGCGGCTCGCTCGGGAGCTCCACGACGGCCCGACCCAGAGCGTGGCGGCCCTGGCCATGCGGTTGAACTTCCTGCAGCGGCTTCTCCGGCATGATCCGGCCCAGCTGCCGCCGGAGCTGGCGAAAGCCGAGCAGATGGCCCGCCAGGCGGTGCAGGAGCTGCGGCACTTCCTCTTCCGCCTGCGCCCGCTGATCCTGGAATCCCAGGGGCTGATGGCCGCCCTCACCCATCTCGCGGAGAAGCTCCAGGAGACGGAGCCCTTCGCCATCCACCTGGAGGTGGATCCGGAGGTGGATCGGCTCCTGGATCCCAACGCAAAGGGGTTGGTCTTCTCGATCATCGAGGAAGCCATCAACAACGCCCGCAAGCACGCCGAGCCGCGGAACGTCTGGGTACGGGTGCGGGTGGAAGGGGACCGGCTACAGGTGGGAGTAGAGGATGACGGCCAGGGTTTCGACCCTCAGGCGCTGCGGGCGGACTACGCCCGTCGGGGCAGCATGGGGATGCTCAACATGCTCGAGCGGGCGGAGCTGCTGAACGGCGTGCTGGAGGTGGAGTCCGCCCCGGGCCAGGGCACCCGGGTGCGGCTGGAGGTGCCCCTCGCCCGGGCAGCCCTCAGCCCGGAGCCCTCGTCCCAGGATACGCCATGATGTCGGCCGGGATCCTGTCGGGGCTGGCGGCGGTTCTGGCCCTGGTTCTGGAGCGCGTTTCCCCCCGCGTCGTCCGCCGGGCGCCGGGTTGGGGGCGGCCGCTTCTGGAGGGGATCGCGCCCTTTCTCTATGGGCTGTTGCCCTTGCTCATCGTCCTGCAGCAGGGCTGGCTCAGCCTGCGGGAGGTCGGGCTGATCGGCCCCATGCCCCTGGCCCCCGGCGCCTTCCTGGGCTGGTCCGTCGCCGACTGGGCTCGCGGCCTGGGCCTGACCGCGCTGTATAGCGGGATCACGGTCCTCGCCCTTCGCCTGGCCGGGTTGCGCCGGCTGGCTTCCTCCCGGAGGTCGGCGCTTCCAGCTTTCGGGGCTCTCCCCATGGGGCTGGGACGGGAGGCCATGCTGGGGCTGTGGCGGGGGGTTCTTTGGGCGGCAGGGATCTCGGATCCCCTTCCAGTGGCCTGGATGGCCTTTGGGATCTGGTGGGGGGCGGCTCGAGGCCTGGGCGCGCGGGGAGGGGATCCGCCCGGGCCCCGCATCTGGGGCGGTGTCCTGGCCGCCACCGTTCTCTTCAGCCTCACCGGCAACCTCTGGCTCAGCGCCTTGGCCCATCTGATCCCCCTCGGGCTTCTGGAGCGCGGAGAAGCCTTTCCTTCTCCCAAGCGCGAAGCCAATGAAATGCCCTTCTCTCAAGATTGACCGCAGGAACGAGACTCAGGCGGGAGTGAGAAAGCTGATCCCCATCCATCCCTTTCACGTCTGAACGATAGGGCGGGTGTGTCCCAGATTTGTCGGGCATGGCCGCTGGGTAGGACAGGCTTCTTCCCTCTAATGATCGGAGATCTGGATGCCGGTCAACGGCCTGCGGTGGCCCTGCGTGAACCCATGGCGCGACGGGCGGGGAGAAAGACCGATGCGGGAGGCGCGGCTTCCCCCACGATCTCCGGCCGTTTCGAAGACGGGAGGTTCGGGGCCGGAACCCTTCCGGTTGTAAGCCGAGATTCATTTCGGTATCCTTATGTTTGTTGGTAGGAGCGGCTTTAGCCGCGACCTTTGCGCCATCGAGAACCAGGGGTTCCGGGTTACCGAAGCGGCTTTCATTGCGACCCTTTGCGTCGTCGAAGACCGAGGTTCGGGGCTGAAGTTCCTCCTACAAAAACCGCCTTTCGTAGGAGCGGCTTCCACCGCGACCCTGCAGGATCGAGGAGACGAAGGTTGCCTGTTGGCCCCTTCCGATGATTCAGGGGGGTGTCCTGCGATTTTGGGACACATCCCCTGGCTCGGTAGGCTTGACGTAGACCTGCTTTTTGGGTAGTCACTCCTTTTGGTATTGATAATGCTTGAAGGTCAAGAACTCTTCCCAGGTCCAGATATGATCGGTCAACCCGATGGCCATCGCCGGCGTCCGCGGCCGATACCGCCGCCCCTCCGGCAGGCCCTCCCCCGCTTCCCGCAAGGCCCGATGGGGCCGCAGCCAGTTGTGCTCAAACAAACAGAGGATCACCAGCGCATCCCAGGTCCCTGTCGTCTTCGCAAAGGCATGGGTCTTACGCGTCAGCGCATTCAACCGATCGCGCAACATGCCATTCAACCGTTCCTCATGCACCGGATAGGGGCAATCCACCGCCTCCCCAGAACCTGACGCACCTCCACGCGCACCATCCGGCCCTGATGACGACGCTTGACCGCTTGCGTCAACCCCACCCCAGGCGTGAGCACCAGGGGCGGACGCCCCCGCTTTCCCGTCGGTTGCGCGTCCCGATAGACCTGACGAACCGCCCGTCGGTAGACCGGCCGTCCATCGCTGATCCAGATCACGCCCCTCCTGCCAGATGTGCGCTGGCGGGTCTGCGCCACCACCTTCGGCGCGACCTCATCCTCCGAAGACCCAAAGCCCCACGCCACCACAAAACGAGTCGCCCGGTCCTGGCTCAAACATCCCCAACGCGGGCCCACCCCGCCCGCCGAGGCGTCTGGATCTCCAGCCTCTGGACACTTTTTTTGACAAACGACCAGAAAGCATCCACCTCGACCTCGCTCAAATGCAGGTCGTGGACCAGGACCTCGGTGAGGGCCTCAGCGTGTTGGGCGGCCATCCGGAGCCATCGGCCAATGGTTTCATATTTGTGGCCGGTGATCTCCTCAGCGGCGCTCAGGCTCCCCCGACGCATCACCACCAGCAGGGTGCGCGCCACTTCCGCAGGGGTCACACGCAAGCGATACATCGCCGTGCCCAGGGTAGGCCCAAACGAGCGCCCGCAGTTCCGACAGACCCAACGGGGCCGCCCACCCTTACTGCCGTTCTTTACCACATGGGTGGCCCCACAGCGAGGGCAGGGGGGGTTCTGGGAATTGGGCTTTCGATTCATCGGGCCCACCTCCGTCGGAATCTGGCCCCGATTATACCACCGAGCACTACTCAGGGGGGTGATTACCGCTTTTTGCATACACTTAATTTAAATGTGAGGTCAGGCCCCATGAACTGCATCCGGAGGCGCCTATGATCCTGAGAACTCTCTGGCGTGCGGTGCTTCTCCTGTCTGTGATGGGTTTAATCGCTGGCCCGACAAGCCTTCCGGTCGGTGTCCAAGCTTCCACAAAACATCTGTATTCAGCATCCGAACCGATCCCTGCACGTGCCTCCACTCCTCAGCCTCCTTCCCCTGGCCCCCGCGTCGAGACCGCCTCAGACCCCGCGTTGCGCAAGCTGGCTCCGGAGCTCCGGGCTTCGGCGCTGCGACCGACTCAGCGCTCGGTGCTGGTCAGCGTCCTGATGACCCGGGATACAGACCTCAACGGCCTGATGCGGCGAGTGATTTACAGCAAGCCTCTCAATGGCATCCGCTGGGCCATCGGTGAGGTCCTGGATACGAATCTCCGCAAGCTCGCGGGCATCCCCGGCGTGATCTCGGTGATCTCCCCGGACTCCTATCAGCCGGTGGAGGCTCCTTGGGATGACGAGGCGAAGCCGCAGCGAGAACGGCTGACCTCAAAGGAAATCCGGTCGTTGTTGCGACAGGGCGGAAAGGAGGCGCTCCTCCGCAAACTTCAGGAGCTCCGCTCCCGAGGCGTCCCCCGGCCGCAGCCTATAAAGCCCGATCGCATCCGGCCCCAGGGAGCCCTTCCGTCCGCCGCCCCTGAATCCGGGATCCAGCCCGCTACCGTGCAAGTGAAGGACATCCACGGCGCCTCCGCGGCATGGGCCAAGGGCTACACCGGCGCCGGGGTGACGGTCGCCGTTGTGGACACCGGGGTGGACTTCGGACATCCGGATCTTCAGGGGACGCAGGCTCGCATCTCCAGCGGCCCCTATGCCGGCTGGCCCTTCGCCTACAACACGCTATCCGGGGCCTTTTACGCCCTGGACCCCACCATGACCATCGGGCCGGATAATTACTGGGACCTGGTCACCCTGACCTGGTTCGCTCACACCCTGCCGGTCACGGGAGCTGTATGCAACGGCGTCACATGCACCGCAGCCCTGACGCTGGACTTCACCAACGCCGCCTCGACGCTCTCCTTTGTGTGGCCTGACCGTTCCCGTAGCGGCCAGTATTACTACACGGTGCATCCAGATATCTACCATCTGATCGCAGGCTTTTATCTTGGCCTGGGCTACGCGGCAACGGTTGGGGCCCCTGCTGTCGTCATCGTGGCTGACGAGGCCGCACCCGGCGTTTACGACACTGTGTATGTAGATGTGGATTTCGACCAGGATCTCACCGATGAGAAGCCGATGCGCAAAGGCAGTGAGCTGGCGGGAGCGGACCTCTACGATGCGGCCGGCGATCCAGGAACAGATGGCATCTGGGATCTCTCCGCGGGGATGCTGAGCTGGATCGCGGACGGAGTGAACCCGCCGCCCGGGGTCTCCGCCCTCTATCCCGGTGTGAGCGTTCCCGCCGCCGGCCGGCTGATCTCCTTCATCGGGGATGAGGACGGACACGGGACGAACTGCGCCGGCGACATCGCCGCCCAGGGCGTGATCACCGACCCCGAATGGGTTGGGCCCATCAATCCGCTTTTCGCGGGCGCGGCGAACGTCGGCGGCGCCGGCGGGCCGGTGCTGGCCGGGATGGCCCCGAAGGCCAAGGTGGCCGCCTTCCAGAACGGCTTCAATCTCCCCTTCGACTCCTGGGCCCTGGCCGCCCTGGGCTTCGACGGCGTTCCCAACAGCGGGGACGAAGCTCAGATCATCAGCAACTCCTGGGGTGCCAGCGGCACCCTCAACGACGGCTGGGACGCGACCTCCCGCTTCGCCCACTGGCTGAACAACTACTTCGCCCCGAACGCGGCCTTCCTGGTGGCCACCGGCAACGGTGGCCACGGCTACGGCACGGTGACGGAGCCCGATGGCAGCTCTATCATTGATGTGGGCGCCAGCACCTCCTATGGCTCGCTGGTTTATTTCGAGCTCGTCACCCCTGACCAGTTCACCTACGGCGACGTCCAGCCTTGGTCCAACCGCGGCCCTACCACCCTGGGGGACGTCTCGCCGGACGTGGTGGCCGTGGGGGCCTGGGGTACCGGCGCTAACCCGTTGAACCTTTACTACGGCAACGGCCAGGCCGCCTATGACATCTTCGGCGGCACCTCTATGGCCACGCCCATCGCCGCGGGGAACCTGGCTCTGGTCTACCATGCCTTCCGCGCCAAACACGGCCGCTGGCCGACATGGCAGGAGGCGAAGGCCATCTTCCTCAACGGCGCCCACGATCTGGGCTATGATGTGCTGACCCAGGGCTCGGGCAATGTGGACGCCAACCGGGCCACGGATATCGCGGCGGGGATGAACTACGGCTACTGGGTGGAGCCGGCCCAGTGGATGGCCGGAAATTACCGGGGCATCGAATACGCTGCCTTCCCGGCGATCGTGCTCCCGGGCCAGACCGTTACCAAGACCTTCACCGTTCGCAACCCCACGGGCGTGCCGTTCTCGGTCAGCCTGCAGGACGTGACGCTCCAGAAGGTCGCCGAGATCACCTTCACCCTCTCCTTCCCGTCCTTCAGCCCGCCGCCCTTCACCCGCCCCACCTGGATCACGGACATCACTCCTCTCATCGAAGCCTATGATCCGGATCTGGTGCGGGCCCAGGTGATCTTCCCCTACAGCGTGTTCGACACCGATGCCAACTACGCTTACGATGACCGCTGGCGGGTTCTCTTCTACGACTGGACCGATCTAAATGGGGACGGGAACCTTTGGACGGATAACAACGGGAACGGCCGGGTGGATGCGGGGGAGATCGATGTCGTCAGTGGCATCTACGAATATAACCGCTTCACATACGGCTATCCCAGCGGCACTTACCTGGAGGCCAGCCTGGGCCGCGACAGCCTGTCCCGCCGCCACGACGGCGTCTTCTTCGGCGTCCAGCGGCGCACCGGCTCCGATGCGGTCACCATGCAGGTGCGCATCACTTTCTACAAGAAAGCCGACTGGGGCTGGCTGAGCCTCTCGGCTTCCAGCGTGAGCCTGCCGGCGAGTGGGAGCGCCACCTTTAACGCCACTCTTGCGGTGCCCGCCACGGCGCGGCCGGGCGTCTACGAAGGCGCCATCGAGGTGCGCCACGGCCCGCACAAGCACGTGATCCCGGTGGTGGCGCACGTGGCGGCCAGCGGGCCCACGTTCGATTTCGGAGCTGCCTCCCTGACGGAGCCCATCGGCAACCAGCCCTACGACAACGGCCATCTCTTCGGCGGCTTCGACTGGGCCTGGCGCTACGAGTCCGGGGACTGGAAGCTCTACTACTTCGACATCCCGGACGGCACCGCTGCCCCGGGCAAGGCGATGGTTGTGGACACCCGCTGGGTCACGGTGCCCACCGATGTGGACACCTGGATCTTCGGCCGCGCCGTCGATTTCTACTCCACGCTGGATCCCACTTTCTTCGGCCCCCAGAGCGTGGAGCTGGTGGGTGGAAGCACCGACACTTATATCGGCAGCGGCCGGTTCGTCTTCAACACCGCCACCGGTGGGCCACGGGAGATCGTGGCCGGGGAACTGCGTGACGGCCTGGGCTTCCTGGCGCTGCATAATGTCCTCTACGCCGGGACGCAGTTCGGCGAGCCCCTCGTGGGGGCCGCCTATGCGGTCCAGGCCCTTCCGTTCCCGGTGGTGATCACCACGCCGGTTACCTTTGGGAGCTGGACCCAGGTCTTCTCCACCACCCGCACGATCCCGGAGGGCATCCAGGTCCTGGCCTTCGGCCTGAGCCAGCCCACAGTGCTCCTCAACCAGACGGCTGTCCAGGATAATCCCAACAACCCGTGCACGGCCAGCTGGGTGATCTCGCAGACCATCAGCAACGGCGGGCTGCTGGAGGCGACCACGGCCAGCGCGGCGGCTGGGCTCGACATCGACCTCTACATCTACAAGGACGATGGCGATGGCGTCTTCGAATGCGGGACCCAGGATGCCTTGCTTGCATCGTCCACCACACCCACGGCCTTTGAGCGGGTCCGCATCACCCTGCCGCCGGATGGCCGCTATTGGATCACCGTCCACGGCTGGAACGTGCCCGGCGGGAGCCAGCCTTTCGATATCACCATCAACGCCATCCAGGGGACGGACCTGATGGTCAGTGGGGTGCCGTCGGGCCCGGTGATGGCGGGAACCCCGGTGAGCTTCCAGGTTTCGTTCTCCAAGGCGGTCACCCCGCCGGCCACCTACTACGGCCTGCTCTTCATCGGCCCGGCTCCGGCCCCCACGGCCCTCCAGGTCCCGGTCACCATCCGCTTCGTGCCCACGGCGGCCACCCTCTACCTGCCGCTGGTCATGAAGAACGCCGGGCCATGACCCGATGCTCCCCTCGTCGATTGTCAGGCGGCGCACCCATCGGGGTGCGCCGCCTGTTTTCGGGAGGACCCGGAGGAGGCTTCCTTTAAATAAATTGGCCTTCCGTCCTGCCCCACCCGTGGCTTGGGGGAAGAGAGAAGCCGCGCTATCATAGCGATAGAGGAGGCTGGATGGGAGGTCTGGGGAATGGAGTCCCATGAGGAGCGGGTGCTGGCGCTGCTTCGAGCGCCCGGGGTGCTGACGGAGGAGCTCCGCCGTCGCCTGCTGGAGCTATTGCTGGAAACCTCCGCCCGCCCCATCCCCTATGAGGAGTTCCTGGCCCGGGCGGATGAGGACACCCTGGCCGAATGGGTCCAGGGCGAAGTCCGTCATTACAGCCCCGCCTCCCGAAGCCACCAGGAGCTCGTCGGCTTCCTCACCGCCCTTCTCAGCGCCTACGTGCAGCACCACCGCCTGGGAGTGGTATTGTCTGCCCCCTTCCAGATGAAGCTGTCCCGCTCCGGCCGCGAACCCGACGTCCTTTTCGTCGCCCAGGAACATCTCCATCGTCTTCATCCCACCCATCTGGAAGGCCCTGCCGATCTGGTGATCGAAATCGTTTCCCCTGAAAGCGCGCCCCGCGACCGTGGCGAAAAATTCTACGAATACCAGGAAGCCGGCATCCCCGAATACTGGCTCATCGACCCCCAAAGCCAGTGGGCCGAGTTCTATCGTCTGGAGCCCACCGGCCGCTACCGCCTGATCACGGAGGGATCCGGCGGGGAATACCACAGCCAGGCCATCCCCGGCCTCCGCCTGCGCATTGAATGGCTCTGGGATCCTCCACCCCTCCTGGAAGCCTTCCGACAGATCGGCCTCATCCCTTAAGGGGAGAACGCACGATGAGCGCCCAGGCGGAAGAGATCCTCGCTCTCCTTCGGAAACCCGGCGTCCTCACCGAAGGGCTGCGGCGGAAGCTGCTGGAGCTCCTGCTCCCGCCTATGGAGAACCCCTATGTCCCCTATGAGGAGTTCCTGGCCCGGGCGGATGAGGACACCCTGGCCGAATGGGTCCAGGGCGAAGTCCGTCCCTACAGCCCCGCCTCTCGAAGCCACCAGGAGCTCGTCGGCTTCCTCACCGCCCTCCTCAGCGCCTATGTGCAGCACCACCGCCTGGGAGTGGTATTGTCTGCCCCCTTCCAGATGAAGCTGTCCCGCTCCGGCCGCGAACCCGACGTCCTTTTCGTCGCTCAGGAACATTTCCATCGTCTTCATCCCACCCATCTGGAAGGCCCTGCCGATCTGGTGATCGAAATCGTTTCCCCTGAAAGCGCGCCCCGCGACCGTGGCGAAAAATTCTACGAATACCAGGAAGCCGGCATCCCCGAATACTGGCTCATCGACCCCCAAAGCCAGTGGGCCGAGTTCTATCAGCGGGACGAGCGGGGCCGCTTTCAGCACGCGCCCCTAGACCCCCAGGGGATCTATCGCTCCCGGGTCATCCCCGGGTTCTGGTTGCGGGTGGACTGGCTCTGGCAGGACCCGCTGCCGCCGGTGGATGTCATCCTGCTGGAGATCGGCGGGGAAGCCTACGCGCGCCGTCTGATCGAGCGTCTCCGAGAGCAGGGATGGCTCTGATCTGCGCCCGGCGCGCGGATGCTCACATGCTTTCCACAGCCCGGCGCGGGATCAGATAGCGCTCCGCGGGCTCGCCCGCGGGAAGCTGCGCGGCCAGGGCCAGCCAGAGGCGTTGCGCTTCCTCCCGGATCTCCTCCAGGGACGAGGCCTCCCCCATTGCCCGCAGCACTTTCCCCAGGGCAATGCGGGCCGTGAGGGCGGCCGGGCGGAACCCGGCCGCGTCCGCCCAGCGGATGGCCTCCTCCAGCACCGGCCGGGCTTCCTCGGGGCGGCCCACCGCCCGGGCCCAGCGCCCCATCTCCACCGCCGCGTGCACGAACTCCGCCACCAGCCCGCGACGCCCGGTGTAACGCAGCGCCCGATCCAGCACGGTCCGGGCCTCCTCGGGGCGGCCGCGCAGGCGCGCCAGCCGGGCCTCCCCCACCAGCCCGACACTGCGGGCCACGGCATCCACGGCCCGCCCCTGGGCCAGGGCCTCATCGAGCAGGGCCGTCGCTCGCTCCAGATCCCCCTGGGCGAGGACAGCCATCCCCAGCCCGATTTGGGCGCTCAGCCGATGGGCCCGCAACGCGGAGCGGCCCTTGAGCAACGTGAGCACGCTCTGAAACTGCGCCTGGGCTTCCTCCAGCCGGCGGGCTCGCAGGGCCAGATAGCCCTGAAAGATCCGCGCCCAGATGGTGCTCCAGTCCATCTCCGGCACCCGGCGGGCCAGCTGCAGGCCCCTGCTCAGCCAGGCTTGAATCCCAGGGAAGTCCCCCCGCAGGTCCTGCAGATAAGCCATCAGGTTGCAACCCATCACCACATGGGGCCACTGGGCGGTGGCCTCCGCGATGGTCAGCGCCTGGCCCAGACACGCCTCCGCCGCCTCCGGCATCCCCTGCAGGGTGAGGATCCAGCCATAGAGGTTCAGCAACAGCGGCGCCTGTTCCGGGGCCAGGGCCTCCGCCAGCTCCTTCCACGGCCGTCCCCAGAGCGGCGGAGCCGGCTGGAAGAGCGGCTCCCGAAGCGGAGACCCTGCCGGCTCCTCCCCGAAGACCAGCTCCACCCGGTCCAGCAGGTCGGCCTCCGCCGGGCTCAGCACATCCGCGAACTGCGCGCGGATCTCCCCCGCAAGCCCGCCGGCTTCCTCCAGACGGCCCAGCATCGTCAGCGTGGTCATCAGCCGGCGGGCGGCGTTCAGCGCGTGCAGGCGATCCCCCTGGGCCTCCGCCCACTCCCGGAACCGCGTGTAAGTCTCCACAATCCCTTCCCAGTCTCCCAGGGCCTCCAGGGCCATCCCGCGCCCCAGATAGGCCCTCCGGATCCACTCCGCCATCCCCTCGCCCCCCGCGCCCCGGGCGGCATAGAGCGCCTCATCGTAATGGCGGACCGCCTGGCGGAACCCGTAGGTCCGGCGGGCGTGATCGCCGGCCTCCACCGCATATCGGACCATTGCCGGCAGGGCGGAGCGGCCAGCCCGCTGGAAGTGATAGGCGATCTCCGCGCTGTAGGGGCCCGGATGCGGGCCGTAGAGGGCGGCCAGGGCCTCGGCCAGCCGGCGATGCTGCCGCCGCCGCACCACCGGCGGGATGGCCTCGTAGATCACCCGGCGCACCACCTCGTGCACGAAGGAGAGACGCTCCTCCGCCTCCTCCCGCAGGAAATGGCGCTCCAGGAGGATCCGCAGATGGGGCGTGGGGTCCGGCGGGCCGACCAGCTCCAGCCACTGGAGGGGAAAGGCGCGGCCGATCACCGCCGCGATCTCCAGGATCTCCCGGGCGCCCTCCGGCAGACGAGCCACCCGCTCCAAAACCAGGGAACGCAGGGAGGAGATCGCCGCCGGCCCCTCCAGGTAGCGCTCCAGGAGCTCCCGGCGGAAGCCTCCCTCCGCCGCGCGGACGGCCCGCAGCAGCTCCGCGGTGAACAGGGCGTTCCCCTCCGTCAGGCTGTAGAGCCGGCGCGCCAGCTCGCGGAGGTCCTCCGGAGGTTCCTCGGACAGAGAGGCCAGCCAGCGGACGATGGCCTCCAGGGGAAGGCGCCCGACCCGGATCCAGGAACCGATCCCCTCCCGGCGCAGCCCTTCCAGCAGATAGGCGGCCTCCTGCCCTTCAGGCGCTTCCCCCGGGGTATAGGCCAGCAGCAACACCAGGGGGTGGCGGGCCGCGCGGCGGGCCAGCCGTCCGATCACCGTCAGAGTGGCCTCATCCGCCCAGTGCAGATCGTCCACGAACACCACCAGGGGGCGCTGATCCGCCAGGGCGATGAGGAGGTTGGCGAAGCCGTCGATCAGGCGATGACGGTTCTCCTCCGGGGTGGTCTCCGGAACAGCTGGGAGGTTGGGGAACAGGAGATGGAGAGAGGGGACCAGGCGGGCCACCTGGGCCAGGGCCGGGGCGGGCAGATGGGCGCGCCGATCGGGGGGCAACTGGCTCAGGAAGCGCCGCAGGCTCTCCGCCAGGGCGGCGAAAGGGAGGGTGCGTTCGATGAAGAGCCCCCGAACGTAGAGCACATCCGCCTCAGGGGCGAAACGGCGGATCGCCTCGGCCGCCAGCCGGGTCTTCCCGGCCCCCGGCTCCCCGCTCAGGATCCCGACGCCACCGGATCCGTGCGACCACCCGGCGAAAATCCCCCGCATCCGTTCCAGCTCGGCCTCCCGCCCGACGAATATCTCCTCGGGCCCTCCCTCCCCCTCCGGAAGGTCCCGGAGAGGCTGGACGGAGGCGATGGGGCGCGGCAGGGCCAGCTCTCCCCGCCGCAACGCCTCGTAAAGGGCCTGGGTGGCCGGCGAGGGCTCCACCCCAAAGGCCTCCCGCAGGGCCTGCCGGCACCGCTCGTAGGTGCTGAGGGCCCCCGCGTGGTCTCCTATGGCGATCTGGTAGCGCATCAGCGCCCGGTAAGCCGGCTCCCGGAACTCGTCCAGGGTGATCACCCGCCGGCAGAGGGAGATGGCTTTCTCCGGCGCGCCGGCCTCCGCCAGCAGCTCCGCCAGCTCCAGCGCGGCCTCCAGATAGCGCTCCCGCAGCCGTTCCCGTTCGGCGAGGGTCCACTCCGCGTAAGGCTCCTCGATCAGGAGGTCGTCCCGATACAATGCCAGCGCCTCCATCAGCCGCTCCCGGCGCTCCTCCGGGGAGGCGGACCGCCCGGCTGCCTCCAGCAAGTCCTCAAAGGCCCAGACGTCCACCCACAGCGGAGCCTCCGGGACCACCGCGTAGCCCGGGGGCTGGGCGCGGATATACCGCGAGGCCCGGGGCGGCCGATCCGGCTCCAGGGCCCGGCGCAGGGCGTGGACCGTGCTGCGCAGGGTGATGGCCGCCCGTTGGGGGTCCGCCCGCGGCCAGAGCCAGTCCAGGAGCTGATCGGCCGGCACCGGCCTCCCTCGGGCCAGGAGCAGGATCTGGAACAGCTGCTTCGCCCGCCGGGTGAACCAGTCGGCCTCCGGGATCGGCGTCTCCCCCCGCCACACTTCGAAACGGCCGAACATCCGCACGCGCAACATCTCCCACCTCGCTCACGCGCCCAGGGCACGCCTCCCGGCTCGAAGCGATCGGAGACGGAGGAAGGCGATCGAGACCGGGGGGCCCATGGTGAAGAACGCCACGATCCCCAGGGCCTGCGTCAGCGGATCCGCCCGGGGGTTCAGGAGGGGATAGAAGACGAAGGCGGCGCCGGCGATGGCATACGCCACGACCGCCTCTCCCATGGGGGCCGGAACGGAGGCGGGGGACGGCCAGCGACGGGAGATCCCGAGGTAGAGGCTGTAGATCAGCAGCATCGTGACCATCCAGCCGATGAAATTCCGGGTGGGGACCCCGAAGTAAGGGCCTGCCTCCTGCCATACCCAGAAGCCCCGCCGGGCCATCGCCGGATCCATCGCCAGGTCCCATCCCGTCATCCACATGGCTGCCAGCACCGCAACGCCCCATCCCCGGGGGGATGCCGGAGGCTCATCCAGGGCGATGCAGGCCAGCAGGAACGCCGGGTAGGCCATCATGAACCAGGCGAGGGGGATCAACACGGGGACGCTCAGGAGGCGCGGGCCCAGGCGGTCGGTGTAGGCGTAAGGGCCGTAGATCCAGCCGGTCGCCACCCCCACGGCCTCCAGCGTCAGGCTGATCCCAAAGGTCAGGCCCAGGAGGAGCAGCGCCCGGCGCCGGCCCAGGGTGGGGAGCGCATGGGCGAGGGCGAATCCCCACTGCAGGAGGGTGTTCAGCGGCATCAGCCAGAAGGGATTCGGCCATCCCCATGCCAGGGCGATCAGATGGTAAAAGGTCACCGCGCCGAAAGCGATCAGCAGGAGCCTTCGCATGCCTCCTCCCGTAGCCATCGCTCAAGGATCTCCCGCGCCTTCCGGGCGGCGCGGGCCCGATGGCTGATCCGGTTTTTGACCTCCATGGGGAGCTCGGCCATGGTCTTCCCGAGCTCCGGGATGTAAAAAATCGGGTCGTAGCCGAAGCCGGAGGACCCCCGGGGCTCGAAGGCGATGTAGCCCTCGACGCGGCCCTCCACCAGCACCGGCGCCTCCCCCGGCCGGGCCAGGGCGATCACGCAACGGAACCGCGCGGTCCGCCGGGGCCACGGGACATCTGCCAGCCTCGTCAGGACCTCGCGGATGCGGTCCGCATCCGTGGCCGCGGGCCCGGCGAACCGAGCGGAGCGGGCGCCCGGCGCGCCCCCCAGGGCGTCGATCTCCAGCCCCGAATCGTCGGCCAGGGTCCACAGCCCGCTGCGGGCCGCATAGTGGGCCGCTTTCCAGCGGGCGTTCTCCTCCAGGCTGTCGTGGGGTTCCTCGGCGACCTCCTCGATCCCCAGCTCCACAGGATCCGTCAGCCGGAGGGGGAGATCGCCGAGGAGCGCCGTCAGCTCCCGGCGCTTCCCGGGGTTATGCGTGGCGATCAGGAGGACGCGCTGCGGCATCGGGGGACTGAGAGGGTTCATCCGCGCGTTCGTTCTGCAGCTTTTCGATCCCGTTGCGGACCACCTGCAGGAGATGGGAGAGGGTTTCCTCCAGCTCCAGGAGGCGGGTAAGGGCGTAATCGTCCGCGTCCGCTTTCAGGCGCTCGGCCTCCCGCTGGGCCCGCTCGATGATCAGGGCGGCCCGCTGCTCCGCAGCCTGGACCACTTGGTGCTGGGCGATGAGCTCGCTGGCCTGCTCCTGGGCCAGGGCGACAATGCGCTCCGCCTCCTCCTTAGCCTGGGCGATGATCCGCTCCCGCTCCTGGGCGATCCGGCGGGCCTGTTTCAGCTCCTGCGGGATGGCCACCCGCATCTGATCGATCAGATCCAGCAGCTGACGCTCCTCCACCACCACCCACCTGAGGAAGGGAAGGGGGCGGCTGCGCAGGACCAGCTGCTCCAGCTGATCGATCAGATGGAGGATGTCCATCCCAGCCCTCCTTCGTTCGGGCGCCTCGACGGCGCCTATTCCCGGATCGAGACGATGGGCACCGCCTCGCCGGCCCGCTCGGCGGCTTTGGCGGCCAGGGCCCGGGCCACGTGCGGCGGGACCATGGCGGAGACGTCGCCGCCGAGAAGGGCGACCTCGCGGACGATGCTGGAGCTGATGAAGGCGTAGTCGCGGCTGGTCATCAGGCAGACCACTTCGATCTCCGGGGCCAGCTGCTTGTTGGTCAGGGCCATCTGCAGCTCCAGCTCGAAATCTGAGACCACGCGCAGCCCCCGCACGATCACCCGGGCGCCGATGCGCCGGGCGAAATCCACCGTCAGCCCGCTGTAAGCCATCACCGTGACGTTGGGGAGATGCTGAAGGGCCTCCCGGGCCAGCGCCAGCCGCTCCTCCAGCGAGAAGAGGAGGCTCTTGCTGGGCCGATCGTAAACCCCCACCACCAGCTCGTCGAAGATCGCCGCCGCCCGGGTGGCGATATCGATGTGTCCGTAGTGGATCGGATCAAAGGACGCCGGATACAGGGCTCGGGTCATTCGGCGCTCCTCGCGATCAGATCTCAGCTCGGCTCCACCGGGCCTTGCCAGAAGCGGGTCACCGCCTCCGCCAGACGGCGGTGCTCCGGGGCCTGCAGCTCCGGATCCCGCTCCGCCAGGCGCTCCGCGGCCTCCCGGGCGAGCTCCAGCAGGCGCAGGTCGGTGAGGTCCGCCAGACGCAACTCGGGGAACCCGCTCTGGCGGGTGCCCAGGAAATCGCCCGGCCCACGCATCTCCAGATCCTTCTGGGCCAGCTGGAAGCCGTCGTAGATGGTCTCGATGGCCCGAAGGCGTTCGATCGCCGCTTCCGAAGGGGATTCCGCCAGCAGGAGACAGTAAGAAGGATGGGTGCTGCGGCCGACCCGCCCGCGGAACTGATGCAGCTGGGCCAGCCCGAAACGGTCCGCCCCCTCGATCAGGATCACCGTGGCGTTGGGCACGTCCACGCCGACCTCGACCACCGGGGTGGCCACCAGGACCTGGATCTCCCCGCGGGCGAAAGCGTTCATCACCGCTTCTTTCTCCTCGGATTTCATGCGCCCGTGGATCAGCCCCAGCCGCAGGTCGGGGAAGACCTCGCGCTGCAGCCGTTCATACTCCTCGACGGCTGCCCTGGCCTCGATTTTATCGGAGCCTTCCACCAGCGGACAAATGATATAAGCCTGATGGCCCTGCGCCACCTGCCGGCGGATGAAGGCGTAGGCCCGCTCCCGCTCCTCGGGCATCAGCCAGCGGGTGAGCACCGGCCGCCGGCCAGGGGGCATCTCGTCCAGCACCGAGAGATCCAGATCCCCATACAGGGTGAGGGCCAGGGTGCGGGGGATGGGCGTGGCGGTCATGACCAGGACGTGGGGGTTGTAGCCCTTGCCCCGCAGGGCCGCCCGTTGCAGCACCCCGAAACGCTGCTGCTCGTCGATGACCACGAAGGCCAGATCCCGGAACGCGACCTCCTCCTGGATCAAGGCGTGGGTGCCCACCACCAGCTGGCAGCTTCCCTCGGCCAGCTCGGCGTAGATCTGCGCCCGCTCCACCCCGGTGACCCCGGCGGTCAGCAACCGGATGGTGGGGGTGGGCAGGCCGGCGGTCGCCCAGCGCTCGGCCAGGGCGAGCAGGTTGCGGTGATGCTGCTCCGCCAGGATCTCCGTCGGCGCCATGATCGCGCTCTGGGCCCCCGCCAAGAAGACCGCGTAGGCCGCCAGGGCCGCCACCACCGTCTTGCCTGAGCCCACCTCCCCCTGGAGCAGGCGGTTCATCGGCACCCCGGATCGCAGGTCCTCCAGGATCTGGGAGAGGGCCCGTCGCTGGGCGTTCGTGAGGGTGAAGGGAAGGGCCTCGATGGCCTGCTCCAGAAGGGCTTCGTCGAAGGCCAGCGCCCGGCCCGGCGCGCTGCGCCACCGCCGTCGGGCCTCCAGCAGGCCGATCTGCAGGTAGAAGACCTCATCGAAGGCCAGCCGCCGCCGGGCCTTCTCCAGGGGCTCCCAATCGTCGGGGAAGTGAACCTGCCTCAGGGCAGCGGGGAGATCCGGGAACCCATAGGCTTCCCGGATCCACGCCGGGAGGGGATCCTCCACCCGCTCCGCCCAGTAATCCACCACCCGCTTCATCAGCGAACGCATGAAGCGCTGGGTGAGGCCCTCCGTCAGCGGGTAGATGGGGACGATGCGAGCGGTGTGCAGCAGCTCGCGGTCCGCCGGTTCCCATTCCGGGGAGCGGAACACCGGTCGTCCCAGGAACTCATCGACGCGCCCGCTCACCACGATGAACGCGCCCGGCTTGATGCGATCCAGCAAATAGGGCTGGTTGAACCACGTGCACTCGACGACCCCTGAGCCGTCCGTGATGAGCGCCTTGATCACCGTGAGGCCGTTCCCGGTCTGCTTGCTCCCGATGTCCATCACCTCCCCGATGACCGTCACCTCCTCTCCCACCCGCAGGCGGTGGATAGGCTTGAGGGCCCGGAAATCCACATACCGGCGGGGAAGCAGGTAGAGGAGATCCCGGATCGTCTGCACGCCCAGGCGCCCCAGGCGCTGGGCCCGCTCCCGCCCCAGGCCGTGGATCACATGGACCGGAGCCTCCAGGCCCAGGGACTCGACCTGGGCGGCCCGGCGTGGGGAAACCGGTGGAGCCGGTCGGGCCCGGGGCTTTTCAGGAGGCTCCGCTTCCGGCTTGCGGAGGGCAGGAGGTTCCGGCGGAGCCGCAGGGCGAGGCGACGGCGGCGATGGTTGCGGGCGACCCACCGGCTCGGGTGGGGTCGGAGCGGCGCTGCGGCCGCTCCGGAGATGGCGCTCCCGCTGAAGGGCCTCCTGGATGCGGGCTTCCAGCGCTTCGATCAAGCGTCGGCGCTCCTCCGGGTCGGCGGCCTCATAGCGCCGCAGGTCCGCATAGATCGCCTCCAGGGCGAGGAGGAGCTCCGGATCCTCTCCCTGGAGCGCGGCCCGGGCCTGTCGATACCAGTGATCGGCGAAGCGGCCCATCCCGCCGATCACAATGCGGTTTCGATAGCCGTCCTGGGCTTCGTGCTTGAGGATCTTTTGGAGCTGCTGGAACGGCGAAGCCATGGAGGTTCTTTCCTTGAAGGCTTCAGGATGCGCCCTCGCCGGGCCGGCCCTCCTCGAGAAGCCGGATACGGACCGGCCGGCGCAGCGTTCCTTCATACCAGATGCGAACCGCCTGATCCCCGTATTTGGATCGAAACCACTCGGTGATCCGGGGCAGCTCCTCCAGCGGCAACGGCTCTGCGATCCCTGTCCACTGCCGCCCGGCGCCCTCCACAATCACCTGCGGGTTCGCCAACAGGTTTTGATACCAGTCGGTGCCCCGGCCGTGGGCCCTGGCGTGCGCCATCAGGTAGATCGCGTCCTCCCGATAAACGAACCACAGCTCCACCCGATGCGGCCGGCCGCTCCGCCGGCCCCGGGTGATGAGCTCCAGCGCCTCCGCCGCCTCCAGCGGATGTCGGACCATCCGGTTCAGCCTCACGGGGATCCACCGGGATCTAAGTATAATCCAGAGCAACGATCCCGCGCAGCCGCGAACGAACCGGGGAGGACCGGATGACGCTTCGGCTCTACTGGGAGGATCCTTATCTCTGGCGATTCACCGCCCGGGTGGTGGAGGAAACCACCTATCAGGGCCAGCCGGCCGTGATCCTGGATCGCACCGCGTTCTACCCGGCTGGAGGCGGGCAGCCATCCGATCGTGGGACTCTGAACGGGATCCCGGTGCGGGAGGTGGTGGAACGAGAGGAGGATGGGGTGATCCTGCACATCCTCGAGCGCCCGCTGGGGATGCAGGAGGTGGAAGGGATCGTCGATGGGGAGCGCCGCTTCGATCACATGCAGCAGCACACCGGGCAACACATCCTCTCGCAGGCCTTCCTTCGGGTCGCGGGCGCGCAGACCGTTTCCTTTCACATCGGCCATGAGGTGGTGACCATCGACCTGGAGGTGGCGGATCTCCCGGAGGCGATCGCCGAGGCCGCAGAGGAGCTGGCCAACCGGGTCGTCCTGGAGAACCGGGAGGTGCGGACCCGATGGGTGGGGGAGGAAGATGTGGGGAGCCTGGGGTTGCGCCGGAGCCCTTCCGTGGAGGGGCCGATCCGCATCGTGGAGGTGGCGGATTTTGATCGCAGCCCGTGCGGAGGCACCCACGTCCGGCGCACGGGGGAAGTGGGGCCGATCAAGATCCTGAGGTGGGAGCGTCGCGGCGGGGGAGTGCGGGTGAGCTTCCTCTGCGGCTGGCGGGCCCTGCGGGATTATCAGGGGAAACACCGGCGGCTCCTCCAGGCCGCCCGCCTGCTGAGCGCAGGGGAGGCGGACCTGACGGAGGCGGTGCAGGCATTGCAGCGCGCATGGAAAGAAGCCCAGCGCAGCCTGTCCCTTCTGCAGGAAGTTTACATTGAGGAAGCGCTTCCGATCCTGGAACGGGAGGCGCTTCCGGCGCCGTTTGGGGAGCTGGTGATCCACGTGTGGGCGCAGCTGCCTCCCGGGCTGTTGCCCCGCCTGGCGCGGCGGCTCAGCGCCTCGGGGCCCCGCCTGGTGATCCTGGCGGCGGGAGGGAGCGCCGGTCTCCTCGCCGTGGCGTGCGGCCCGGGGATCCCCGTCTCGGCCCAGGAGGTTCTGGAGCGGATCCGGAGCCGTCTCGGCTTCTCCGGAGGCGGGGGTCGTTCGGATTACGCCCAGGCCCCGTTGCCGCCCACGATTTCTATGGCAGATCTCCATAGGATCATCGAACAGATACGGGAGGAGCTGGCAGGCAGAGGGGCTGAAAGCGCTTCTTCCTCCTCTTGAACAAACTGGCTGCGCCGGGTCCTCGCCGGATCGAACCGGGCATCGATTTCCTCTACTGCTGAGAAAGGTCTCCACCTACCTCCCCGGGCTCGGCGTCAAGACCGGGCACAATTTTCTCTCCAACGTTCCATCGCAGCGGACAGACTCGCCTCTACTTTCTGATTCCCCCTCTCGCGTTCTCCTCCAGATTCCCTCCGCATCCCACAGCGATCGGGACACCCGGAAGGCTCTTGACAAATTCCCTTCTTTTGAGTAAAATGAATGTGTAATCGATTACAAGCAAAACTTTGATATCAATATAATTAATATTCGAATTTAATTAACTATTTTCCATAAATATTTATTGTAAAAACAACCAAATTTTGCTGTATTTATAGTCTTATTTTTGACATGAAACGACCCACTTTGAAAGCGATTGCAGAGCAAGCGGGGGTTTCGGTGGCGACGGTGTCCCGGGCCCTGAGCGGGCGGGGGCGGGTCGATGAGGCGACCCGTCAGCGGATCCTGCGGATCGCAGAGGCGATGGGCTACGCCCCGGACATGGCCGCTCGCAGCCTGGTGCTACGCCGCACAGAGAACATCGGCTTCCTGATCCATGCCCTCCAGTCCCTTTCCCCCCACACCTTTTACGGGGAGCTCCTGACCGCGGTGGAACGGGAGCTGCGCCGGCACCGTTATCACCTCCAGTTCGCCACTGTGGAGGACGATTCCCTGCCCACCCTGATCAAAGAGAACCGCGTGGATGGTCTGCTCCTGGTCGGCTGCGACTTACCCCCTTCCTTGATCTGGACGCTGAAGGAACGCCGTCTCCCCCTGGTGCTGGTGGACAACCACATGCCCGGTGTGGACAGCGTGTTCACAGACAACGTGGGCGGCGCTTTCCAGGTCACGGCGCACCTGATCCGCCTTGGGCATCGTCGGATCGCCTTCATCGCGGAGACCCTGGACAACCTGAGCTTTCAGGAGCGCTTCGAGGGATACCGTCGGGCGCTGGAGGCCCATGGGCTGTCCTTCGATCCCGAGCTGGTGGCCGAGGGCGAGCGAGGCCCCGAGGGGGGTTTCATCGCGATGAGCCGGCTCCTGGAGCGGGCGCAACCTACAGCCGTGGTCGCGGCCAACGACCCCACGGCAGCCAGCGCGATGCGGGCGATCCGGGCGCGGGGCCTGCGGATCCCGGAGGAGATCACGGTGGTTGGCTTCGATGATGATCCCCTCGCGCTCCACACCGACCCCCCGCTCACCACCATGCGCGTCTTCCGCGCCAGGATGGCAGCTCTGGCTGTCGCCCGGTTGCTGGATCTGATGAGGAACCCGGAGCAGCCGGCCGTCCATATCTGCATCGAGACCCAGCTGATCGTGCGTCAGTCCTGCGGAAGTTCCCCCATCCCATCCTGAGGAGAGGAGGTTTGCCATGTCCCGAGGATCCAGCTTGCGCGCGCGGTTCTTCTTCATCCTCGCGGCGCTCGCCCTCGGGCTGAGCGCCTGCGCGCCCGCCACCCCCGCTCCTGGGCCCACCGCCTCCCCCACCCCCGTCGTGGTTGAGAAAGTGGTGACCCCCACGCCTGCCCCACGTCCGAGGGAGTTCGTGCTGGGCACCAGCTGGGAGGTCCCGCCCGCTTACCACGGCAACCCCTTCGCTCCCGGCGGGGTCGGGGGCGCCTGGTGGTTCGTCTTCCAGCCGCTGCTCATCTACGTCCCGGCCACCGGCGAAGCCATTCCCAGCCTGGCGGAATCCTTTGAGGAAGCGCCGGACCGCATCACCTTCCGACTGCGCCAGACCGGCTGGTCAGATGGCACCCCCTTCACCAGCAAGGATGTATGGGCCTCCTTCGTCCTGATGAAGCTGATGTGGAACTGGCCCGGCGAGGTCGATCGGGTGGAAACCCCCGATGAACGAACGGCGGTCATCGTATGGAAGCAGCCCCTGGCGAACCCTAAGGCCTTGATCAGCAGCGCTCCCATTCTGGTCAACGTCACCGCCTACGGGAAGTTCGCGGAAGAGGCCGCCAAATGGCTGGGCCAGACTGGCGCTGAGGCGGAGGAGGCGCTGAACAAGATCCGCCAGGAGGTCTCCGGTTTCAAGCCGGAGAAGCCCGTCGCCGTCGGCCCCTTCCAGGTCGAGAGCGTCAGCGCTTCGGAGATGATCCTGACCAAGAACCCTCACCATTATGCCGCGAAGAACATCGGCATCGACCGCATCCGCTTCCTGCGCTGGACCTCCAACGAGGTGATGTGGGCTTTCCATCTGGCCGGGGAACTGGACGCCAGCCATGCGGCGGCCCCTAAGGATGTTGCGGATCAGATCCTGCAACGCCAGCCCAAGACGCGGCTTCAGCTGGTCACCGACCTTTCCGAGTTTGCCCTGCTCTTCAACCTGCGCAAAGCGCCCTTCAACGATGTCCGCTTCCGCAAGGCCATCGCCTACCTCATCGACCGCGACAAGGTCCGGGAGATCTCTTACTACGCTGGGCTCACCTCCGCCCCTTACTCCCACGGCGTCCTCAAGTCCTTTGAGGAGCAGTGGCTCGGAAAGGATTTCCTCGGCTCCCTTACGGCTTACAATCTTGACCCGGCGAAGGCAGAAGCCTTGCTGAAGGAGATGGGCTGGACCAATGGGCCCGACGGCAAATGGCGGGATCCCACGGGCAAGGCCCCTGAGTTTGAGATCCTGGCCCAGGCGGGGGCCACGGATTGGATCCTGGCCGCGGAGGCCATCGCCACCCAGCTGAACAAACACTTCCAGGTCCGGACCCGCACCGTTGAGCCCGGGGTGTATCCCACCACCCTGCGGGGCGGCCAGTTCGACATGGCCATCCAGTTCGGCAGCGCTTGGTGGGGCACGGCCCACCCGCTCACCGGCTATTACCGCCTCTACCAGGGCGAGGCCGCGGAGTTCACCGGTGCCAAAGACGTCATGGCGACGATGAAGGGTCCGCAAGGCGAGGACGTGAACGTCGCCCAGGCCCTGGACAGCCTTCTGAAGGAGCCGAATCCGGAGCGCCAGAAGGCGATCGTCCGCCAGCTGGCCTGGATCACCAATGAGAATCTGCCGGTCCTTAGCTTGCTGGAGAAGCAGCTGATGATCTTCCATGTCGATGGTGTCCGGGTAACAGGCTGGCCGGCGGCGAACGACCCGCTGTGGACGGTGGCTCCCGGTGCCATCGAGCGTTTCTACACTCATCTGCTCATCCAGGGCATCTTGAAGCCGGCCCCGTAGGGGCTGCCATCGCATGGGGTCTGGGGGGCGCGCAGAAAGCGCGCCCCCCAGACCCGCATCAGGAGGTCCACGCCGAATGCGCTGGCTACGGCGGGTGTTGCTGGCCTTGTTCACGATCTGGCTGGTGGCCACCCTCACCTTTGTGGTGGTGGAACAGGCGCCCGGTGATATCTTCTATTTGATGGCTCAAGAGATCGCCCAAGCCCGGGGGGTCTCCATCGAGGTGGCTTACGCCCAGGTGCGCAGCATGGTCGGCTACGATCCCACCCGTCCCCTCCTCCAGCGCTACCTCGAGTGGATGGGGGAGCTGCTGCAGGGGAACCTGGGCTTCTCCTACTTTTATCGCATCTCCGTGAATCAGATCCTCTTCCAGGCGCTGCCGTGGACGGTCTTTGTCCTCTCCACAGCGCTTTTGCTGAGCTTTACCATCGGCGTCCTGCTCGGGCTAGTGATCGCGGTCCGCCGGCGCACGTGGCTGGATCCTCTGATCACTGGCTACGCCTCCCTCACCGACGCCACGCCGGATTACCTGACCGCCCTCCTTCTGCTGATCTTCCTCGCCCTCCAGCTGAAATGGTTTCCCTCCAAAGGGGCTTATGACAGCAGCCTGACCCCAGGGTTCAACCTGCCCTTCCTGCTCAGCGTGCTTCACCACGCCGCCCTGCCCATCACCGCCTATACCCTGGAGAACATCGGGGCCTGGGCGCTGGCGATGAAGGGGAGCGCGGTCTCCGTCCTGGGTGAGGACTTCATCGCCTTTGCCCGGGCCCGGGGCTTGCGGGAAAGCCGCATCCTCACCCACTATGTCGGGCGCAACGCCATCCTGCCCATGGTCACCGGGCTGGCCCTGGCCTTCGGGGGGATGTTCGGAGGCTCCGTCCTGATCGAGACCGTCTTCCATTACCCTGGGATCGGCTGGTTCTTCAAGTTCGCCCTCGATCATCGGGACTACGGGATGATGCGAGGGTTGCTCATCCTCACCACGGTGGCCATCGTGATGGCCAACCTGATCACCGATCTGATCTATCCCCTGCTGGATCCCCGGATCCGGATGGAGGATTAAATGGGCACGGCCGCGTTCCTGGGTGATCTTCTCCAGGCGCTGCGAGAGAATCGACGGGCTGTTGTGGGGGGCCTGATCCTGACCGGTTACCTCTTGATGGCCCTCGTCGGACCGGCGCTCGTTCCCCTCGACCCCACCATGAAATACGCGGAACGGTTCCGACCACCTTCCCTCGCGCATCCTCTGGGCACCGATTATGCCGGGCGGGACGTGCTGGCCCAGATCATCCACGGCTCGCGGGATGTCCTGGCCATCGCCTTCCTCACCGCCCTGTTCACCACGGCCGTGGCCGTCGGCGTCGGAACCCTCGCGGGTTACTCCGGCGGCGCGGTGGACGCTGTTCTGATGTTGCTGACCAACGTTCAGCTCACCGTGCCGGCCGTGCCGGTTTACCTTCTCATCGGCTCGGTGTTCCAGGTCCGCGACCCCATTGGGTTCGCCGCCCTGATCAGCCTGTGGATGTGGGGCCCGCTGGCTCGCGCCGTTCGCTCACAGATCCTCTCGCTGAAGGAGCGCGATTTCATCGAGGCCGCCCGGGTCCTGGGGCTGAGCACTTTTCATATCCTGTTCCGCGAGCTCTTTCCGAACCTGACCCCATTTGTGGTCATCCACTTCATTCGGATCATGCGGGACGCCATCACGGCGAGCGTAGGGTTGATCTTCCTGGGGCTGGCTCCCTTCTCGCCCACCAACTGGGGCACGATGCTGAACCTGGCCGTTTTCCAGACCGGTGCCATCTATATCCCCAACGCACTTCACTACGTGATCGCGCCAATGGCGGTGATCGTCCTCTTCCAGCTGGGGGCAATCTTCTTCGCCCACGGGCTGGATGAGATCCTGAACCCCCGTCTCCGAGCTCCGGCATGAAACCTCTGTTGCAGGCCCGGGATCTGGAGGTCACATTCGATCTGGGGCGGCACGGCCGTCTGGTCGCCGTCGACCGGGTGTCCTTCGACCTGGGGCACGGCGAGTTTGTGGCCCTGGTTGGGGAGAGCGGGAGCGGCAAGAGCACCACCGCCCTCGCCCTGATCCGTCTGGTCCCGCCCCCCGGCTTCATCTCCGGCGGCCGCCTGTTGTGGTGGGATGATCGAGAGGAAACGCCGGTGGACCTTCTCCAGCTGAGCCCCGGGCGAATGCGGGAGCGCCGCTGGCGGGATATCGCGATGGTCTTCCAGGGAGCCCAGAACGCCCTCAATCCGGTCATGCGCATCGCCGAGCAGATGGTGGAAACCGTGCGAACGCATCAGGCCATGCCGCGCGACGAGATCCTGGATCGGGCCGCCCGGTGCCTGCGCATGGTCCGCCTGGAGCCCTCCCGGGTGCTCCGGGCCTATCCCCATGAGCTCAGCGGCGGGATGCGCCAGCGGGTGTTGATCGCCATGAGCTTGTTGCTGACCCCCCGCCTGCTGATCCTGGATGAACCGACCACGGCCCTGGACGTGATCACCCAAGCGCATATCCTTGAGCTCTTAAAGGAGATCCAGGAACAGCTGGGGCTGACGATGCTCCTGCTCACCCACGACCTGGCTGTGGTCGCGAAAACAGCCCGTCGAGTTCTGATCATGTATGCGGGCCGGATTGTGGAGGAGGCCCCCACCGAAGACCTATTCGAGGCGCCCTATCATCCCTACACCCAGGGCCTCCTCCAGGCAGTCCCCACCCTGCGCGGGGACCTGGCCGCGAAGCGCCCGATCCCGGGCTCCCCTCCGGACATGCGACATCCGCCCTCGGGTTGTCGCTTCCATCCGCGCTGTCCCTATGCCGACGAGCTGTGCCGTCGGGTGGAGCCGATCTTGGAGGAGGCGGGCGGCCGTCGCGTGGCCTGTCATCACTGGCAACGCATCCACCAGGGCGCGCCGCTCCTGGAGGCTCTGCAATGAAGAACAGCCTGATCACCCTGGAGGATGTCTCCTTGGTCTTCGCGCGAGGCTGGCCTTCTCGGGAGCGGGTCGAAGCCGTAGCGGGTGTATCCCTGAACATCCCGGAGGGTGGGATCCTGGCCCTGGTGGGGGAGACCGGGAGCGGGAAGACCACCTTGGGCAAGCTGGTCGCCGGCCTCTACCGGCCCACCCGGGGCCGCGTCCTCTTTCGAGGGCAAGATCTGCGGGCCATGGACCGCCGCACGTTCCTGGAATACCGGCGAGCTGTCCAGTTGGTGCATCAGGACGCCTTCGCCGCCTTGAACCCGGTCCGCACCATTTACCACTCCCTGAAAGCCCCTCTGCTCCATCATCGTCTCGCCCGGACCGAGCGGGATGCTCGGGAGCAGGTCGCAGCGCTGCTCACCCAGGTCGGGCTGACGCCGCCGGAGCTCTTCCTGGACAAGTATCCGCATCAGCTGAGCGGAGGCCAGCGCCAGCGGGTTCTCCTCGCCCGCGCCCTCACCGTGCAACCCCGCCTCATCGTGGCCGACGAGCCGGTTTCGATGGTCGACGTCTCGCTACGCCTTTCTATCCTTCAGCTGCTGCGCGAGCTCAACCGCCGCCTGGGCATCGCCATCCTTTACATCACCCACGATTTGGCAACCGCCCGTTACCTGGCTGAGGACGGACAGCTGGCGGTGATGTATTTGGGGAAGATCGTGGAACACGGCACCTTTCGGGAGATCCTGGGGAACCCGCGGCATCCTTACCTGCAAGCCCTCCTTTCGGCGGTGCCCATCCCGGATCCGCGGAGCGCTCGTTCGATGCGTCCGATGACGCTCCAGGAGATTGATCCGCCGGATCCCCGGCGCCCGCCTTCCGGATGTCGGTTTCACCCACGCTGCCCTTACGCGCGTCCCATCTGCCGGGAGATCCCTCCGGCTCTCGAAGGCCCCGTGGATCATCGCGTGGCCTGCCATTTCGCGGCGGAGATCCCACCATGGCACCCGCTATCAGCCGCCTCGCCTTCACAATGGGCCTGACCCTGTTCCTGCTCGCCCTGATGGCCCTCCCCTTCCTTCCGCCCGGATCCCCTGCCTTTGTGGTGGACGTCCTGGCCCTGGGGATCAGCGGGGGGTTCTTGGCGCTCCTGATCTGGTCCATCCGGCGGGAGGTCGTCCGCCGTATCCCATCTCCGTCTGAGGAGGACACCGATGCTGCGTCTCACCCGCCATCCTGAGCCCATCCTGAAACCTGTGGCCTATCATCCTTGGGAGTCCCGCTACGTCTTTAACGCCGGCGTGGTCTACCACAACGGTCTGGTCCATATGCTCTACCGGGCTATGGGAGAGGATGGGATCTCCCGCCTGGGCTATGCCGTTAGCGCCGACGGGCTGAACTTCTATCGTCTGGACCAACCGGTCCTGGTCCCTGCCACACCTTGGGAAAGCCGTGGGGTGGAAGATCCTCGCATCACCCGAATCGGGGAAAGATTCTACGTCCTCTACACCGCCTACTCTGAGCACGGCGTGCGGGTTTCCATGGCATCCACCACCAACTTCATCACCTGGATCCGCCACGGCATCCTGCTCCCGGACGAAGACAACAAAGATGCGGCCCTCTTCCCGGAGAAGATCAACGGTCGATATGCGATGCTGCACCGTAGGCCTCCTGATATCTGGTTGGCCTACTCCGAGGATCTGATCCATTGGACGGACCATCAGGTGATCATGCGGCCACGCCCGGGCACGTGGGAGTCATGGAAAATCGGAGCAGGTGCCCAACCCATCCGGACGCCATGGGGCTGGCTGCTTTTTTACCACGGTGTGGATGAGCAGCGGGTCTATCGACTGGGGGTGGCCCTCCTGGATCTGGAGAACCCGGCTCGGGTGATCCGGCGACAGGAGGCTCCCATCCTCTCCCCGGAGACCACGTGGGAGCAGGAGGGGCAGGTCCCTCAGGTGGTCTTCACCTGCGGGGCAGTGGAGATCAATGGCCTCTATTATGTTTACTACGGTGGAGCGGACGCGGTGATCGGCGTGGCCACGGTCACCGCGGAGGAGGTCGAGCGGTTCTGTCGCGGCCGCTGAGCGGCCCCATCCATGCGCAGCAGCGCCGCGAATCCCAGACCACCAGACAAGGAGGGACGGCGGTGAGCGGATGGGTAGATCACTTCCTCATCGGCGTGAACTACTGGCCGCGCACCAAGGCGATGTTCTGGTGGAAGGAATTCGACCCCGAAGAGGTCCGGGCGGACATGGCGGAGATCGCCGCCCTGAACCTGGAAGGGGTTCGCATCTTCCTGCTCTGGGAAGACTTCATGCCCATCCCCGAGAGGGTCGATCCCCGCATGCTGGAGCGCCTCCGCCAGGTGCTGGACCTGGCCGCGGTGAACGGACTGCGGGTGATCGTCACCCTCTTCACCGGGCACATGAGCGGCGTGAACTGGCTGCCGCCGTGGCTGCTCGACGGCGAGCGGGAAAGCGACCCCCGTTTCCGCTTGATCGCCGGCGGGCGCGTCGTGAAAAGCCGCATCCGGGACCTCTACGAGGACCCCTTCGCCCTCGCGGCGCAGGTCCGGATGCTGGAGGCTGCCGCTGAGGCGGTGGGGGATCATCCGGCGCTGCTCGCATGGGATCTGGGGAACGAACCGGACCTGGTCCTGCGGCCTCGAACCCCTGAGGCCGCTGCCCGGTGGCTGGACACCCTCACCCGGGCTCTGCGCGCCATCGATCCCGCCCATCCCATCACCATCGGCTTCCACAGCCCGGTGCTGGAGGAGGACCTGGGGTTCCGGGTGCGGACCCTCGCTCCCATGCTGGATTTCCTCTGCATGCACGGCTACCCGGTCTATGCGGCCTGGGCTCGCCATCCGCTGGATGAGCAGGTTCTCCCCTTCCTGGCTCGGCTCACCGCCGATCTGGGGGGGAAACCGGTGCTGCTGGAGGAGTTCGGATTGCCCACCGCGCCGCCCGGGCAGCCCACCCAACGGATCCCAATCCAGCTGGAGGATCGCGCGTTCGAGGTGACGCTGATCTCCGAGAACGAGACGGCGGATTTCTATGAACGGGCGCTGGAGGCGCTGGTTCAGGAAGGCGCCCTGGGGGCCTTCATCTGGTGTTTCACGGACTATCATCCGGATCTGTGGACACGGCCCCCGTGCGATCGCCTGATCCACGAGCGGCATTTCGGGCTGCTGCGGCCCGACGGATCCCGCAAGCCAGCAGCGGACGTCATCGCCCGTTTCGCCGCGCGCCGACGCCCGCTGGCCGCCCCTCCCTCCCCTTTGCCCGTCCCCGCGGATTACGAGGACCGGCCGGGGCAGGCGTTGCGATCGCTTTACGCCCTGTTCCTGCAGGCCCGGGGCCGCTCCGCATTGTAGGCCCTCTGGGACGGCGTCCGGCGGGGGCCAGCGGGGGGGATCGCCCCCGCCGGACGCCTGTCTCGGCGGCAAACTTACTTGATCTCCACCACCGCGCCCACCGCCTCCAGCTTGGCCTTGGCGTCCTGGGCCACCTCTTTGCTGACGCCCTCCAGGACCGGCCTGGGGGCCGCCTCGACCAGATCCTTGGCCTCCTTGAGGCCCAGGTTGGTCAGCTGGCGCACCACCTTGATCACCTCGATCTTCTTCGGCCCGACCTCCTTGAGGATCACATCGAACTCGGTCTTCTCCTCCACGGCTGGGGCCGCCGCGGGAGCACCCGGAGCGGCCGCGGGGACGGCAGCGGCCACCGCGACGGGCGCCGCGGCCTTCACTCCCCAGCGCTCCTCCAGCAGCTTCACCAGCTCCACCGCCTCCAGCAACGTCAGGCTGCTCAGCTCCTCAACCAGCTTCTGAAGATCCGCCATGGGAAGATCACCTCCGAAAAGATTAAGGGGTTTGGGAAGCTTCTTTCAATTGATCAGCCCGCGCCTGCAGCACGCCCACCACCTGCTGCAGGACCGCGGTGAGCACGCCGGCCAGCTGGGCCGCCGGGGCCTGGATGGCTCCCAGCACCTGGCCCAGCACCACCGGGCGCGGCGGCAGCTCGGAGAGCGCCTTCACGTCCTCCGGGCGCAGCCGGCGCCCGTCGAGCAGCCCGCCCTTGACCTTCAGGATCTTGCTCTCCTCGGCGAACTCCAGGAGCGCCTTGGCCACGACGGGTGGGTCCTCCAGGCAGAAGGCGGCGGCGGTGGGACCCTGCAGCAGGTCCTCCGGCACCGTCCACCCGGCCTGTTGCAGGGCGATCCGCAGCAGCGTGTTCTTGGTGACGTGGAAAACCCCGCCGGATTTGCGGATCTTCTGCCGGAGGCGATACATGCTCATCGCATCCAGCCCCTGATAGTCCGCCAGGATCACCGCCTGGCTGCGGGCGAGCAGCTCTCGATACCGAGCGATCATCTGATCCTTCTCTGCTCGCGTGAACGGCAAGCGTCACCTCCTGTGCGAGGTTTTCATCCCCGCTGCCTTTCCCGGAGGGGCAGCGAGGGGACTGCCGAAAAAACATCGCGCGCCCCCGCCGGCGCAGATGAGGGCGCGCGCAGAAACCCTCCCCAGGCCGCACAGGCCTTGACGGAGAGGATCCTTCACGCCCTGCCTCCGCCGGCGGGGTTCCCCCATTGAGCGTGCGCACCGAGCTTCAACGGCAGGGATCTTTTAACAGGCGATGCGTTAAGCCGAGACCTCCAGGGCCTGAGCCGCTGCGGGGTCCACCTTGATGCCCGGCCCCATGGTCGCGCTCACCACCACCTTCCGGATATAGGGCCCCTTCAGCCCGGAAGGACGCGCCTTCTTCACCGCGTCCATCAGGGCCGCGAAGTTCTCCAGCAGCTGATCCACCGAGAAACTGACCTTGCCGATGGGCACGTGGAGGTTGGCGGTCTTATCCACCCGGAACTCCACCCGGCCGGCCTTGGCCTCCCGGATCGCCCGGGGCAGGTCCTCCGGGTTGACCACGGTGCCCGCCCGCGGGTTGGGCATCAGGCCCCGCGGGCCCAGGATGCGCCCCAGGCGCCCCACCTTGGGCATCATGTCGGGCGTGGCGATGGCGACGTCGAAATCCGTCCACCCTTCCTGGATCCGCTTGATGCCTTCGTCGTCGCTGATCACGTAATCCGCCCCGGCCTCCTGGGCGATCCGCGCCGCCTCCCCGGCCGCGAACACCAGCACCCGCACCCGCTTGCCCAGCCCGTGGGGGAGAACCACCACCCCGCGGACCTGCTGGTCGGCGTGGCGGGGATCCACCCCCAGGCGCATGTGGACCTCCACGGTGCCGTCGAAGCGGGTGTAGCTGGTTTCCTTCACCAGGGCGAGCGCCTCTCGGGGAGAGTAGAGACGCTCGCGATCCACCTTCTTCAGCGCTTCCAGATATTTCTTGCCTCGCTCCCCCATCGTTGAGAACCTCCTGTGGTTGTAGCGGACCTGTTCGGTCCTCCCACATGGGTGGGCGTATCGGCGCGCCGGCTTAATCCACGATCTGGATCCCCATGCTGCGGGCGGTGCCGGCGATCATGCGCATAGCGGCCTCGATGTCGTCGGTGTTCAGGTCCTTCATCTTCAGCTCGGCGATCTCCCGAAGCTGCTGACGGGTGATCTTGCCCACGATCTGCCGGTTCGGCTCCGAGGACCCTTTCTCCACGCCCGCCGCCCGACGCAGGAGATCCGACACCGGAGGCGTCTTGAGCTCCATGGTGAAGGAGCCGTCGGTGTAGATCGTGACCTCCACCGGCACGATCTGCCCCGCCATATGGGCGGTGCGAGCGTTGTATTCCTTGCAGAAGGCCATCACGTTGACCCCATGCGGGGCTAGGGTCGGCCCAATCGGAGGGGCCGGGTTGGCCTTGCCCGCCTCGATTTGAAGTTTGATGATCGCCTTAACCTTCTTGGCCATCGACGAACTCCTGAGAACAAGGTTTTCGAAAGAGGAATCCGGCGTCTCGCTCTCGGATCAAAGGATCTCATCCACCATCAGGACGAGATCCGGAAACGCCTGGGGCGCCAGCCGATCCCCCCGCCCGAACCGCGCCGCCCTCTGATATCCCTGGGGAGAAGGCGCCTGATACACCTCCACCACCTCCTCCTCCAGGTCCACCAGCCAGACCTCCGGGATCCCGAATCGGGCGTAAAGCGGGACTTTTACCTCCCGATCGTAAGCCGCGGAGTGCTCCATCACTTCCACAAGCAACAGCACGTCATCAGGGCCCGGATGGAGGCCCGCGTAGAAATCCGGACGGGGCTTCAGCAACGCCACGTCCGGTTGCGGCTCCGAACGCTCCCCCAGGTGGATGAGGTTTTGAACGTCGGCGATCGCCCGGTCGCCCACCCCCTTCGAGAAGATCCGATTCAGAAGCCGGACGCACCTCGCATGGCGACTTCCGATCGGGCTCATCCACACGATCTCTCCTTCGATCAGCTCAATCCGATCGTCCTCAGAGAGGATCCCCGCCTGGGCCATCCGAATGATACTCATCCACGGTGAACAACCGCCGTAGCGTCTGAACCGCCATCCCTCCCTCCATCCGCCCTGGAGGAGATCCGCCTCGGAGTTAGAGCCCCCGACCGCAGGTCTTAGATCTTCTCCACCTGGGTGAAATCCAGCTCCACCGGGGTTTCCCGGCCGAAGAAGGAGACCAGAACCCGCACCTTCGCTTTGTCCGGGTCGATCTCGTCCACGATGCCCACGAAATCCGCGAAGGGGCCTTCGGTGATGCGGACCTTCTGGCCAGGCTTGAAGGTGACCCGGATGCGAGGGGATTTGCTCTCCATGCGCTTGAAGATCGCCTGGACCTCCTCCGGGCGCAGTGGGGTGGGCTGGTTGCCCATCCCCACAAAGCCCGTCACCCCCGGCGTGTTCCGCACCACCGCCCATGAATCCTCGTCCATAATCATCTCCACCAGGATGTAGCCGGGATAGATCCGCCGGCGGACCGGACGTTTCTTGCCTTCTTTGATCTCGATCTCCTCCTCCTCGGGCACCACGATGTTGAAGATTTTGTGCTGCATGCCCAGGGAGGCGATGCGCTGCTCCAGATTATGCTTCACCTTGTGCTCGGAGCCGGAGTAACAATGCACCACATACCAGGCGGGTTCGGCGGAGGCTTCTACCGCGCCTTCGCCGGGAGCCTGAAGGGGTTCCATGACGGGCTCCTCTCCTTTCTCGGGAGGAGCGGAGGCCGGTTCTTCCAGTTCCAGTTCGCGCAGCAGCTCCTCCAGCGACTCCGTATCGACCTCCACCGGCTCCTGTGGCACCGACCGCTCTTCCTCCATAGATCTCCTTTCCATTGCGCATAACAGAGGAGGCCGGAGCGCTCCGTCCTCACCCGCCTCGCCTCACTCGCGGCTGAGGGCGAAGGCGAGGGCTCCCAGCCCGATCAAGCTGCCCACTACGGCGATCCCGAGCCGCAGGGGATCCTGGGGCGTGGTGAAGATCCCGCCGAACAGCCAGAAGAAGAAATAGTCGACCAGCCCCAGGAGAATCGACATGCCGATGGTGACCGCCAGGACCACCCCCGTCAACCGGTAAAGCTCCTGCCGGTCCGGCCAGCGGACCTTCTTCAGCTCCCCCTGGACCTCCCGTAGATAGCGCAGCGGGGCCCAGTCGCCCCGCAGCCACCGCCGGGTCTCCGCTACCTTCGCCACCGGATGCGCTCCCTGCAAGAGATCTCCCGGCAAGACCGCCGGGACTTCGAAGCCACCCCTCCCCTTGATAGGGGCCGAGGCCACATCCCCCTTACACAAATTGGGACACCGCCAAGCGGTGTCCCACGGGGGAACTTCAGGCAGGCCGGCCAGGACTCGAACCTGGAACCTGCGGATTTGGAGTCCGCTGCTCTGCCTGTTGAGCTACCGGCCTGCGAGCAAGAAGCGAAGAAGATCTCAGCGTGTCTCCCGATGCAGCGTATGCTTGCGGCATCGGGGACAATACTTGCGCAGCTCCAGGCGGTTCGGGTCGTTGTTCCGGTTTTTCTGGGTCGTGTAATTCCGTTCCTTGCATTCCGTGCACGCCAGGGTGATCACCACCCGCACCTCTTTCGCCATTGCGCCCTCGACGGTCTCGATAGATTCCGGGGATTTGCGCTGGGGCGAGCCCGGAGGGCAACCGCCCCAGCGCCTCACCTCCTATATTTTAACCGGAACGGGGCCGGGATGTCCAGCCGCCGTAAGCCCGGGGGTTAGTCGAGGATTTTGGTGACCACGCCGGCGCCGACGGTGAGGCCGCCTTCCCGGATGGCGAAGCGCAGCCCTTCCTCAATGGCCACCGGCGCAATCAACCGCACCCGCAGGTTCACATTGTCCCCCGGCATCACCATCTCCACCCCCGCGGGCAACTGAATCTCCCCCGTCACATCCGCCGTCCGAAAGTAAAACTGCGGCTTATACCCGCTGAAAAACGCCTTGTGCCGCCCCCCCTCCTCCTTCTTCAACACATACACCTCCGCCTCAAACTCCCGATGCGGCTTGATCGTCCCCGGCGCTGCCAGCACCATCCCCCGCTCCACCTCCTCCTTCGCCACACCCCGCAACAAGCACCCCACATTGTCCCCCGCAATCCCCTCCTCCAGCGACTTGTGAAACATCTCAATGCTCGTCACCACCGTCCGCTTCACCTCCTCCCGCAGCCCCACTATCTCCACCTCCTCCCCCGGCCGTATCCGACCCCGCTCAATCCGCCCCGTCACCACCGTCCCACGCCCCTTAATGCTAAACACATCCTCAATCGGCATCAAAAACGGCTTGTCCACCTCCCGCACCGGCTCCGGAATATACTCGTCCAGCGCCCGGATCAGCTCCCAAATCGGCCGATACTCCTCCGCCTCCGGATCCGTGCTCTTGCTCTCCAGCGCCCGCAACGCACTCCCCCGAATCACCGGCACCTCATCCCCCGGATACCCATACTGGCTCAGCAAATCCCGCACCTCCAGCTCCACCAGCTCCAGCAACTCCGGATCATCCATCATATCCACCTTGTTCAAAAACACCACCATCGCCGGCACGTTCACCTGCCGCGCCAGCAGCACATGCTCCCGCGTCTGCGGCATCGGCCCCTCCGGCGCCGCCACCACCAAAATCGCCCCATCCATCTGCGCCGCACCCGTAATCATATTCTTGATGTAATCCCGATGCCCCGGACAATCAATGTGCGCATAATGCCGCCGCTCACTCTCATACTCCACATGCGTAATGTTGATCGTAATCCCTCGCAACCGCTCCTCCGGCGCCTTGTCAATCCGCTCAAACGGCACAAACTCCGCTAACCCCTTCAACGACAACACCTTCGTAATCGCCGACGTCAGCGTCGTCTTCCCATGATCAATATGCCCAATCGTCCCCACATTCACATGCGGCTTCGCCCGCACAAACACCGCCTTCGACATCGCTCGCCTCCTCTCGAAGAAGGTTTCAGTCGGGTTCGGAACTTTGCAGCCTGCACCACCCATACGGATGCCCGGGGCATGAGCCGGGCATCCCCCGCGGTTTTCCAACAAAAAATAAAAATCAAGTGCAAGCGTCTGAGAGATGAACAGGAGCCCACGACGGGACTCGAACCCGTGACCCCACCCTTACCAAGGGTGTGCTCTGCCGCCTGAGCTACGTGGGCTCGCGGAACTGCTTCTGCCGGGACAACCTGGATCAACGATGGGCCGGTGCGATGGGCCGGGGCGCATGGGCGCCCCGGCGTGAGCCGTTTCAGTGGGCGGGGAGGGATTCGAACCCCCGAAGGCTTCCGCCACCTGGTTTACAGCCAGGCCCCGTTGGCCACTTGGGTACCCGCCCAGGTCAAGCCGACGGCGGGATTCGAACCCGCAACCTCGCGCTTACAAGGCGCTTGCTCTACCGGTTGAGCTACGTCGGCATCCCGGACTCAATTATACCCGGTCCGAATTCTCCCGGTCAAGCCGACGAGCGCCCGCCCATCCGGGTTGGATAGTATACTGAGGAGAGATCAGGTTCGTCAAATCGCTGGTGGAGAGGAGCCCAGATCCCTTTCTCCCGGGAGAGAGGAGCGGTGACATCCAAACCTTCGCTGCTGGAGCGTCTGGCCCGGGGTCCGGTGCTGGCCGATGGGGCGATGGGCACGATGCTCTACGCCCGGGGCTTCTCCTTTGATCGCTGCTATGAAGCGCTGAACGTGGAAGCCCCTGAGGTCGTCCGAGAGATCCATCGGCTGTATCTGGAGGCCGGGGCGGAGATCCTGGAGACCAACACCTTCGGGGCGAACCGTTACCGGCTGGCGGAGCACGGTCTGGAGGATCAGGTGGCCCGCCTCAACCGCGCGGGGGTGGAGCTGGCCCGTCAGGCTGCGTCGGACGCCGGCCGCCCGGTGTGGATCGCCGGCTCGGTAGGGCCCCTTGGGGTTCCCCTGGCCCCTCTGGGCCGGGTGAAGGCGGTGGAAGCCCGCGAGGCTTTCCGGGAGCAGATCGCCGCCCTGGCCGAAGCCGGGGTGGATCTCCTGATCCTGGAGACTTTCTCTTCGCTCCCGGAGCTGGTGGAGGCGGTGCGGGCCGCCCAGGAGGTTGCCCCGCATCTTCCCCTGGTGGCGGAGATGACCTTCGCCCAGGATGGCCATACGCTGATGGGCCACACGCCGGAGGAGGTTGTGGACGCCCTGATGGCCCTGGGGGTGCCCCTCATCGGGGCGAACTGCTCCGTGGGGCCCGCCAAGCTGCTCCCGGTGATCCGCCGGATGGCCGCCCGAGTGCGGGAGGCCGGGGGACCGCCTCCCGATCTGGTGGTGATGCCCAACGCCGGCTGGCCGGAGATGGCGGCGGGCCGCTTGCGCTACCCGGCCACGCCGGATTATTTCGCGGACTATGCTGGACGTTTCCTCGCCCTGGGGGTGCGGGTGATCGGCGGATGTTGCGGAACGACGCCGGAGCACATCGCGGCGATTCGCCGCGCCCTGTCGGCCCATCCGGAGCCCGCTCCGGAGCCTCGGCCGGTGATCCTCATGCCTCCTCCACCCCCTGCGCCCACGGAGCAGCCCCCGACGGAGCTGGCGAGGCGCCTGCGGTCGGGGCGGCTGGTGATCAGCGTGGAGGTGGATCCCCCCCGGGGGCCGGATGCCAGCGCCCTGCTGGAGGTGGCCCGCTCCCTGAAGGCCGGCGGGGTGGACGTGCTGAACATCGCGGACAGCCCGATGGCCCGACTGCGGATGAGCCCCTGGGCGCTGGCCTTCCTGGTGCAGAACCACGTGGGGATGGAGACCATCCTGCACTTCCCCACCCGGGGTCGCAACCTCCTGCGCATCCAGTCCGATCTGCTGGCCGTTCACGCGCTGGGGGTGCGGAACCTCTTCATCGTGATGGGCGATCCTCCCGCGCAGGGGGATTATCCAGAGGCCTCGGACGCCATGGACATCGTGCCCTCCGGCCTGGTCCGGTTGATCAAGGAGCGGTTCAACGCGGGGCAGGATCACGCCGGGGAGCCCCTCGGCCGCCCCACCGCCTTCTTCGTCGGGGTGGCGTTGAACTTCAACGCCCCGGATCCGGCCCGGGAGATCAAGGCCCTGCGCCGGAAGGTGCGGGCGGGGGCGGATTTCATCATGACCCAGCCGGTGTATGAGCCGGAGGCCCTACGAGCTTTCCTGCGGCGTTACGAGGAAGAAGCGGGGCCGCTGTCCATTCCGATCCTGGCCGGCGTGCTTCCCCTGGTCAGCCTTCGCCATGCGGAGTTCCTCCACAACGAGGTCCCCGGTATCATGGTGCCGGAGGCGGTGCGGGAGCGCCTGCGGCGGGCCGGGGAGGGGCGGGCGCGGGGGGAGGGGCTCCGCATCGCGCAGGAGGTCGTCGCCGAGCTGGCAGAGTTCGTCCAGGGCCTTTACGTGATGCCGCCGATGGGCCGCTACGAGCTGGTTTTCTCGCTGATGGAAGCCATCCCGCCCCATCGGCGCGGGGGAGGCCGGACCGGGGAGCCTGCGATGGAAAGCGAGGGCCCCCAAGTCTCCGGCGGGCATGGGGAGCTTTCCGACGAACGCTGAGGCGAGGTTCGCAGGAGCCCCTTCGATCGGGTGGGCGAATCCCGCCGTCCGCCCGGGAAAGGAGCGTGCGGAATGGGATACATCGAGCGGTTGCTTGGGGAGAACGAGCGGATCCTCTTCCGAACCCATCCCCATCCGGTGGTCCTCCTCCGCCCGGTTCTGGGCTACGGGGTGCTGACCGGCGTGTTGATCGGCCTGGCCCTGGCGGGAGGGGCTGCTTTCCCGACCCTGACGCCCCCGCTCCTGATCGCCGGCCTGGTGCTGGCTGCCATCCCCCTGATCCTGTTGATCCACACCCTCCTGCGCTGGTGGAACGAGGTTTATCTGGTGACCACCCGGCGGGTGGTCCAGGTCGAAGGGATCCTGAACAAGAGCGTTATGGACTCGTCCCTGGAGAAGGTGAACGATGTCATGCTGCGCCAGTCCCTGTTGGGGCGCTTGCTGAACTACGGGGACATCGAGATCCTGACGGCCAGCGAGATCGGGGTGAACCGGCTGCGCTGCATCGCGGACCCCCTGCGGTTCAAACAGGTGATGCTGGATCAGAAAGCCGCCCTCGAGGGGCGCTTCGCGCTGGAGGGCGAGGAGGGTGGGGAGGACCGCGCCCGGCTGCTCATGCATCTGGAGGCCCTGCGGCGCAGCGGTCTGCTCAGCGAAGAGGAATTCGAGGCGAAGCGACAGGCTCTCCTCAAATCCCAGGGATGAGGGGCTCCGAATGCATGTCCACGAGGTGATCCCCCGCTCGGAATACGAGGCGGCCGCCGCCTGGCTCCGCGAGCGGCTACCTTCCCTGCCGCGCATCGGACTGGTGCTGGGATCCGGCCTGGCGGCGCTGGCGGAAGCGGTGGAGGAGGCCATGGTCTGGCCGTTTGCGGAGATCCCGGGCTTTCCGGCCGCCACGGTGGAGGGGCATCCCGGCCGGGTGATCGCCGGCCGTCTGGAAGGACATCCGGTCCTGGTCCTTCAGGGGCGGGCCCATTTCTATGAGGGCTACTCGGTGCAGCGGATCACCTTTCCCATCCGGGTGATGCAGCTGCTCGGGGTCCGGATGCTGATCCTCACCAACGCGGCGGGGGGATTGAACCCGGCTTTCCGGCCCGGGGATGTGATGATCGTGCGGGATCACATCGGGCTTCCGGGGATGGCAGGGATGAACCCCCTGCGGGGGCCCAACGAGGCCGATTGGGGGCCTCGCTTCCCCGAGCTCTCACGGGCCTATGATCCGGCGCTGCGGGCCCTGGCGCGGGAGGTCGGGGAGGCGGAGGGCCTGCCGGTCCATGAGGGGGTTTACGTGATGCTGGCCGGGCCCAGCTTCGAGACGCCTGCGGAGGTGCGCTTCCTGCGCATGATCGGCGCCGACGCGGTCGGGATGTCCACCGTCCCCGAGGTGATCGTCGCCTGCCATGGGGGGATGCGCGTCCTGGCGCTCTCGGGGATCTCCAACGTCCTGAACCCGGAGGCCTTCGAGCCGCCCACCCATGAAGAGGTGCTTCAGGCCGGTCGGGTGCTGGCGCCTCGCCTGCTGACCCTCATCCGCGGCGTGCTGCGCCGCCTCCCCCACGAAGCAGGGTCTGACCTTTCGAAGCCGCACGCTTGATGGAAACCCTTCGCGAGCTGCTTCAATCGTTGGCCCCCGTGCTGTATGGGGGGATCGGCCTGTTGGTGCTGATCACCCTGGGGCAGGTCTGGCGCGCATATCGCCGGCTCGTCCGTGCTTTCTTCCGGGTGGAGCGGGAGATGGCGCAAATGGAGCTGTGGGGCGGGCTGGCCCGGGCGGGCCTGCTGCTCATCGTGGGGCTGGGCCTGTGGCTGCTGCTGGGACCGGGCTTCCCTGTGCTGGGCCCGGCGGCACCCTCCCCGACCTTCACGCCCACCCCTTCTCCCACCCGGCCGGTTCCAGCATTTCCTTCCCCGACTGTGCTTCCTCCACTCCCTACGGAGCCTCTTCGAACGCCCACACCTGTCCCGTCTCCTTCCCCCTCACCGTCCCCTTCTCCCACCCCGAGCCCAACCGTTCCGCGAGCCCGCTGCCCGGATCCGAACGCGCAGATTGAGATCCCAGCCCCCGGCCAGGTGATCTCCCAACCGGTGACCATGATCGGGACGGCCATCCATCCGGCCTTTCAGTTCTACAAGGTGGAGATCCGCGGGCCGTATACGGGAGACCAGTGGGTCACTCTGGGGGACGTGGTGCGGCAACCGGTGCTCCAGGGCCCCTTGTGGTTGTTTGATCCCCGCCCGTTCTTTAACCAGCCGGGGGCTTACCGGCTGCGCGTGGTGGTGGTGGATCAGGCGGCCCGGGAGGCTGCCCAGTGCGAGGTTCCCATTGAGATTCAGCCGTAAAGCGCCGGGGGGCGCTCTCAGGCGCCCCCCGGTGATCGGATAGAGGCTTCAAGGGCCCGCGCTACTTCTCCGCGTTCAGGAAACTCCCGAAGAAGGCGCTGAAGTATTCGAAGGTCCCCGTGCGGCCCTTGTGGTTGGGATCCTTGGCGTCCCACTGGGCCTTGAAGGTGGCCACCACGTCGTTGGCGTCCAGCTCCGCGCCGTTGTGGAACTTCACGCCTTTGCGCAGGTAGAAGGTCCACACCGTGAGGTCGGCGTTGGCCTCGTAGCGCTCGGCGAGGGCAGGGACCACCTCCACGCCGCCCACCTTGTAATCCAGGAGCGGCTCGTAGACCTGGATGCAAGCCCGGAAGGTCTCGCCGTCGGTCTCGTCGGCGCACCAGAGGGCGATGGGCTCCGCGTTCTGCATCCAGACCAGCTCGTCCTTGCCGGGGTCCATCACCGAGAAGCGCTCGTTGTTCAGCGGGCTGGCGTGGGCGCCCTTCACCGTCGCCTTGAAGGCCGCAGCAGAGACCCCGTGGGCCAGGGGGATCATGGGGACGTGCTGTTTGATCAGCTCGTTCACCTTATCGTAGTGCTTCTGGCGCTCCGCCGGGTCGGCCAGCCGGGCTGCGGCGCGGATCTCCTCAACCAGGTCGGGGAAGAGCTTGCCGAACTGCTGGTTCTGCTCATTGGCGAAATGGTAGTCGTAGAAGTTGGTAGCGTCCGGATAATCCGCCAGCCAGCCCAGGAGATACATCGGCTCGCTGCCGGCAGACACCGCGTCCAGGAAAGCGCCGGACTCCATGACCTTGATCTTGACCCGGATGCCGACCTCCGCGAGCTGAGCCTGGATGTCCTGGGCGACCTGGCCCGGCCGCGGCAGGTAACCCCGCACCACGTCGCGGTAGGAGAGGGTGATGTCGAAGCCGTTGGGGTAGCCGGCCTCGGCGAGGAGCCGCTTGGCCTCCTGCGGGTTGTAGTCATACCACTTCAAGCCCTCGGTGTAGCCGGGCTTGAGGGCCGGCGGCACGAACTGCTCCGCCACCATGGAGCCCGCCGGGTAGAAGTTCTTGACCAGGCGCGCCCGGTCGATGGCCATGGCGATGGCCTGGCGGACCTTCTCGTTGTCCAGAGGCGGGTGGTTGTTGTTCAGGCCCAGGTAGGCGATGTTCAGCGGCGGACGGATGTAGAGCTTGAGGTTCGGATCCTTCTGGATGGTCTCGAAGTCCTCCGGGTTGGGGTTGTCGATGCCGTCCACCGTCCCGGCCTGGAGCTCGAGCAGACGGGCGGCGGCCTCCTTGGACCAGCGGAAGACGAGGGTCTTGGCCTTCGGCTTCTCGCCCCAGTAATCCGGGTTCGCCTCGAAGATGATGCGATCGCCCCGGATCCACTCCTTCACCTTGTAGGGGCCGGTCCCGTTGGGCTTCTCGCTCATCTTCACCGTGTCGCCGCCGTTGGCGTCCAGGTAATCTTTGTCCTGGATGGCGAAGGCAGCGAAGGCCACTTTGGAGGGGAAGGCGGGATCAGGGTAGCACAGGGTGAAACGCACGGTATATTGATCGACGGCCTCGATGGCCTTGAACTCCCCACCGTAGTTGCAATCCGGCGCCTCCACCTTCATGGGTTGGAAAGCCGGAGTCGGGGTGGCAGGCGGTGGGGTGGGCGTGGGGGGCGGAACCGTGGCCGTCGGCGTCGGGGTCGCCCCGGGCGCGCAGGCGGCCAGCGCCAGGGCGAGCAGGACCAGGACACGCGCAACGACAAGACTCTTCCGACGCATGGCTTCTCCTCCTTTTGCAAAACAGGGGTTTGCGGGAACGCCTGACAGGCCCCAACGGAACCCGCGCTACACCGAGTATAGTAGAAGCAGCGGATCCTGCCAACCGGGCAGGTTGGGTCCGGCCGGAACCCTCGTCGGAAGGGCCGGCTTCGCGAATTCGCTCCATGGCCTGTGGATAGCGCGAAGGGAGCCACATCCCACAACGGGAGCCAGTCCGGATGGAAGATCCCAGGATCCGGCTGACTGAGGCGGATCTCCATCCGCATTGATGCGCTCCTATGGGCCAGCGGGGTGTTACCCGGGAGGCGATCGAAAAAACCCTTGCAACCTCCGGCCGTCTGATGGCGGAAGATGCGAGGCGGGAGCCCTTCCGGTTGTAATCCGAAATTCATTTCGGCACCCATATGTTTGTTGCAGGAGCGGCTTTCGCCGCGACCGTTGTGAGATCGAGGAGACGGAGGTTTGGGCTGCGGAAGCGGCTTTCAATGCGAGCCCCTATGGATGGGATCAAAGAAGACAGGGATTGCGGGCGGAAGGCTCCTCCTTATCGAAACGATCGCGGTTGCCATCGAGATACCGGTTCGGAGCTGAAGCCTCTCCTGCAAAAGATCGATAAAGATCGAGGCCCGGACAGTGTGGATCGCTCCGGGTGTGCATGCGGATTTCGATCGGGAGGGCCGGCTGATCGGCATTGCGGTGCTGGATGCTTCCGAGCGGCTGGGGCAGACCCTTTCGCTTGAGGTCTCCCTCGCGCTCTTGCCGGCCTGAGGGCCTGCTGAACGCTCGGAGGCCTCCTCCGGGCCAGAAGCATGAGATGAGGTGTGCGACGCCTCATCCACGCGCGAAGTGGGAAAGGCGATGGAACCTCACGATCCGCGATGGATCCAGGCCCATGAGGTCGGGGAGTATGTCTTCTGCGCCCGGGCGTGGTGGCATCGCCGCCAGGGGCATCCCGTTGCGCATCCCGAGCAGGCGGAGGCGGGCCGCCGCCATCATCACCGCCTCGGCCGGCGGCGACGCTGGGGGGAGCGTCTGATCGTCCTCGCCACGCTTCTGCTGCTCGTGAGCTCCCTCCTTCTGATCGTCGCCCGGCTGTCGCCCTGACCGAGAGCCGGGCGACGCCATATGATCGGCCTTCCCCGCGCGCACGGTCCGGATTAAACAGAGAAGCCGATTGAGAGGCGGATTGCCGATCGGCATAGGGAGCCAGGCGGGTCGCTACCATCGTCCCCAGGCCAGCCCGCCCCAGGTGGCGGCGAACAGGAGCACGCTGATGTAGGCGTTGACGTTGAAGAAGGCGACGTCCACCCGTGAGAGGTCCTGCGGGGAGACCAGACGGTGCTCGTAGACGAGCAGCGCCGCCACCCCGGCCAGCCCGAGCCCGTAAGGCCATCCCAGCCGGAGCCCGAGGCCCAGTCCGGCCAGCAGGAGAAGCATCCCCAGGTGGTTCAGGCGGGCCAGCCGCAACGCGGCGGCCACCCCGAACCGGGCCGGGACGCTGTGCAAGCCCTCCCGGCGGTCGAAGTCCACATCCTGACAGGCATAAATCAGATCGAAGCCGGCGATCCAGAGGGTGACGGCAGCGGTCAGGATCCAGGCGGGGAGATCCTCCGGTTTCCAGAAGGAGCCCCGCAGGGCGATCCAGGCTCCCATCGGGGCCAGGCCGTCGGTGAACCCCAGGATCCAGTGGCTGAGCCAGGTGAAGCGCTTCGTGTAGTGGTAGCCGATCAGGAAGAGCAACGCGACCGGGAGCAGAGCCACGCAGAGGGGATTCAGGGCCCAGGCGGCGATCACCAGGATCACCCCGGAGACTCCCACCGCCCATCGAAGGGTCTCCGGCCGCAACAGCCCCCGGGGCAACGGACGGTTCGCCGTGCGCGGGTTGCGCGCATCGTATTCCCGATCCGCCAGCCGGTTCATGCTCATCGCCAGGGTGCGGGCCGCCGCCATGGCCACGGTGATCCAGAACACCTGATCCAGGCGGGGCCACCCTCCGGCCGCCAGCAGCATCCCGATGTAAGCGAAGGGGAGGGCGAAGATGGTGTGCTCGAACTTGATCGCTTCCAGGAAAACCCGCACTCCCCGCCACATCCCACCGTATCCCCTCGAGGTCAACTATGCCTCCGCACCATCAGCCCAGCGGTCCAGGATCGCCGGGATCTCCAAGAGCGATCGGATCACCGCATCGGGCCGGATGGCCCCTGTCGGCGCGGAGGTCCCGGCGACCATCGCCGCCCAGATGCCCCGCATCCCGGCCAGATGGGCGCCCCGGATATCTGCCTCCGGGAGGTCGCCGACCACGGCGATCGCCTCCGAGGGGAGACCCCAGGCTGCCGCGATCCCTTCGAAGAGAGCCGGGTGCGGTTTCCGCCAACCCACGGCGGCGGAGATCACGATGGGATCGAAGTAAGTCTGAAGCCCGAAGCGCCGGATCAGCCGCCAGGAGTGATCGGCGTCGCCGGAGTTGGTCAGCAGGGCCAGGCGATAGCCCCGATGCTTCAGCTGATCCAGGGTCGGGAGGGCATCCGGGAAGAGCCGCCAGCGGGCCTCCTGAGGGGCCAGGAACGCCCGAACGGCTTCCCGGAGGATCGCCTCCGGCGTCCCGGGATAGCCCAGCTCCGCCAGGGCCAGCCCGAAGGTCTCCACCAGGGGATACTCCCGCCAGTCCTCCTGCCAGCGTCCATACCGGAGGGCCATCCAGCGCTCGAGGGCGGCCTCGAAGGCTTGCGCCTCGACCTGGATTCCGTGATGGCTCAGCGCGCTCCGGGCGGCGGCATACATCTCCCGGCGCAGGCTCTCCGGATCCGCCGGCAGCTCGATCAGCGTGTGGCCGAGATCGAAGATCAACCCCCGAATGCGCATCGCTGTTCCTCAAACCGGAAAGTTCGAAGAGATAGAAGAGAACGTCTCCGCCGTTTGCTAATTGGGTGTGGATCGATGCAGGGAGATGGGTCCGGCGGCCTGCAGGCGGGCCCAGAGGCGGGCCTTGAGGGCCTCCAGCCGCTCCCGGTAGGCGGCGGAGCGCACCCCCTCCACACTCATCACCAGGGCGTCCTCCAGGTTGTCCCGATAGTATCGGGGGCGGCGTCCCACGACCTCCAGGCCATACTTCCGGTAGAGGCGCTGGGCGATCGCGTTGGAGGCCCGCACCTCCAGGGTGATCAGGTTCGCTCCATAGGCGATGGCCTCCTCCACCAGAGCCAGGAACATCAGCTCCCCCAGCCCCCGTCCCCGCCACGGCGCGTCGACGGCGATGGTGCTGATATGGGCCTCGTCGGGGACCAACCAGAAGCCTCCATAGCCCAGGATCGGCAGGCGCTGGGAAGGCCGCAGCGGCATGGCCGTGCGCACCTCCCGCGGGCGCAACACCAGGTAATGGGCGTTGGGGTTGCGCAGGAGCTCCTGCTCGTAGGCGCGCATCGGCCATGGCATGGAGAACGTGCGCCGCTCGATCTCCATGACCTCCGCGACGTCCTCCCAGCGCATCGGATCGATCTGAAAGGGAACGGACTCCGGGATCGCCAGCGCCGGCATTCTCCCTCGAGATGAAGGCAGCGGATGCGGAGCTTTTACGAATTGATCCAGGCGCCTGCGGACGGACGGTCCTCCGCGCCGGCCGGGGCCGCGGTCGACGGTCGAAATGAGTTTCGACCTGCAAGCATCCGGCTCAGAACCAGGGCCTTCCCTCCGCGCACAGTCCGGATTCAATGGTGAAAGCCCATCCATCCGCCGCGAAAGTGGCCCGCCGCCGGGACGCCCGGCTCGAGCCCCCACCGATTATAGCGCAGGGGGAGAGGCGATCGACGAGCCTCGAGCGAATTCGCCCTCAAAGGATCTTCGCACCGGGCGAAAACAGGCGAAGCCGAAAAGCGCCGGCGAAGGCTGGCCCCCGGCGTGCTGTGCGTCGAACGAATTCGACCTCGGGGCCTTCGGCCGATGGTCGGCATACGTGCCGAATGAATTCGGCCTCGAGAGGCCTTCGGCCAATGGTCGGCCTGCGCCGACCGGGAAGGGGTTTTGCGTCGGCGGAGGCCGACGCCTGGCGCGCAGCGCCTGGGAGGGCCGATTTCCAATCGGCGCGGGAGGTTAACCTTCCGGGACGCTGGGTGTGCGCAGATAGGTGGGGCGCAGGAGGGCCGGATCCGGGCGTTCGCCGGCCTGATAGCGTGCCCAGGCCCGCCGAGCCGCCCCCATCACCCGGGATGGGATCTCCCAGGGGATGCACCAGGCGGCGATCGGATGCCGCTCCAGCACCGCCTGATCCCGGGCCGTCCATTCCCCCACCAGCCAGGTTCCGGGCGTCCAGGCTTCCGCCAGGGCGGAGGCGGTGGTCAGCACCGGCTCTCCCTCCGGCATCCATCTGGCCTCCCAGCGGTAACGATGCAGGGCCAGCCGTCCCCGCCCGGCCGGGATCACCAGATGGAGAGGACTGAGGGCGGCGGGCAGCTCCGCCAGGATGGCCTCTTCCGTCCCGATCCCGAAGAGGGGAAGCTCCAGGGCCAGGGCCAGACCTTTGGCGGCGGCGACGCCCGCCCGCAGGCCGGTGAAGGACCCGGGGCCGCTCACCACGGCGATGGCCGCCAGATCCTCCGGCCCCAGACCGGCTGCCCGCAACAGCTCCTGGCAACGCGTCATCAGCTCGGCCGTGTGCCGGTCCGGGGTGCGCCAGCAGGCCACCGCCCGCCATTCGACCCCATCGAAAAGCGCCAAGGCGAGGCCGGAGGTGGCCGTATCCAGAGCCAGCAAATACGTGGGCTTCCGCTCCCTCATTCCGTCTCCACCTGCTCCTTCAATCGTGCAAGGAGCGCCTCGAGGCGCTCCGGCGGAAACTCCCCGATCGCCTCGATCCGAACCCGGCGTCCGGAATCCCCCAACGGGCTCAGGGTGACCCGGAGATAGGGCTCCGGGATCAGACCCACCGCCCGCTCCGGCCACTCGATGGCGATCACCGCGGGTTCCTCAAACAGATCCCACAGCCCCAGGGCCCACGCCTCCCCGGGCTCCGACAACCGGTAGAGGTCGACGTGGTAGAGCCGGCCGCCGTCGGGCAGCGGATAGGCCTGGATCAGGACAAATGAGGGGCTCTGGACCGGGTCCGTCACCCCGAGGCCCTCGGCGAGGCCCTGGATGAAGCGGGTCTTCCCGGCCCCCAGAGGACCCTGCACCGCCACCACGTCGCCGGCCCGGAGCCAGCGTCCCAGGACGGCGCCGAGGCGACGGGTCGTCGATTCGTCGGGAGAGAGTGTCTCCAGGATCAGCCGGATGGCCACAAGGACCTCCTTCGCCGCCGGAGCCCGAGGAGAACGCCGAGCAGGATCCCCCCTGCCGCGACACCTCCCAGAGCCAGGATCGCCGCCGGCAGGACCGTCCGGCGTCCCTCCCCTGGGGGAATCGGAGCGGATAACGGGATGCCCCGGGCGGCCTCAGGATCGAAAGGTCGGCCATCGGCAGGGATCCCGTGGCGTTGAAGCAGAAAGGCCGTGACCGCCCGGTAATCGGCCTCCGGCAGGCTCCCGGGCGCGTGGAAGGGCATCCGGGCCCGGATGTAGGCGTAGAGATCCGCGGCCGTGGCGAACCGACGCAGGGTCCCCGGCCCGATGAGCGCAGGAACCACCCGGGGGAGAGTGAAGCCGTCCTCGGGGTAGGGCTGCGGGCCGTGACAGTTGGCCTTCCAGCAGTTCTGGTGCGTGGGGGGCCAGGTCGCCCGCCATTCGTCGGTCAACCCCTGCCCCTGGTCGCCATGGCACGTCGAACAACGTCGGGCGAAGACGGCCGCCCCCCGCTCCGCCTCCTCTTCCTGATAGGCACGGGCGGGTGCGGCGGAGAGCTGGAAGGCCAGGCCCAGGAGGCCGAGCATGAACCCCCAACGGACCCAGGCCGTGCTTCCCCATGCTTGGTTTCGGGCAACCGCGCGGGCCATCCTCGCTACACCTTCGGCTCGATCTCAGTCGGCGGGAGGTCGCCCATGGCCTCCACCGCGCGGCGGATCTCGGCCACCAGGCGCCGGATGGGATGCTCCGGGAACTGCTCGGCGTAATCCAGGGCGGCGCTTTCCGCATCGACCTCTGGACCGTAGGCCTCCCGCAGGTAATAGAGATGGTCCATGATCCAGAGATAGAGATCAGCCTCCGTCCGCCCCGGGAAGTCCTCCAGCAGGCGGTGGGCGCGGATGATCTCGATCACCGGCCGGTAGACGGTGTCATACCAGTGGGTCACGGCCTCATCCTCCGGGATCTCCCGCCCCTGCTCCAGGCCCATGAAGTAGCGATGCACGGCGATGTGTTCCAGCAGGCGATGATAGCCCCCGGCGATGGTGAACCGGATGTCCGCCTCCGGGCGGAGGACGTCCAGGCGCGTCCGCTCCAGGAACTCCTCATACTCCCGCAGGATCTCCAGATCCTCGGCTCGCAGCTCCGGCCCCACCGGCACCCGGCTTCGGACCTCAATGACCTCCGCCTCGATCTCCTTCCAGCCCATGGCCCGGGCCACGGAGATCCGGTGATGGCCGTCGAGGACGAAGTAAGCGTCGCCGATCCGATACAACCGGACCGGAGGGAGATCTCCTTCCCGAAAGAGGATCGTCCCCACGGCGATCCAGCGGTCGGCCGTGTGAGGATGGATCGGGAGGAAGGCCCGATCGAAATCCTGATAGCGGTTGACGCTCCCGATGATGTGATCCAAGGGGACCCGCTGGAGGCCCCGGTAGACGGAGCCCCGCAGGCGGAGCTTCTCCTTGACCTCACCGAAGGACAGCAGCCGGTTTGAACGCCCGGTCAAACGGGCCAGAAGGTTCCGCACCAGTGCCCGGAGACGAGCCCTCCGATACTGGGCAGCGACCTCCTCGGTGAGCGGTCCATGCTCTTCCATGATCAGCCTCTTGTCCTCCATCCCATCACAGGGTGGTGTGTTCGATCAGAGTTCCAGCAGGTAATACGGGAACACGTTGATCACTCGGGTGGGGCCGATTTGAAAGATCGGCCGGCACCCATAGAAATGCACATGCCCATGCAAAAAATAGCGCGGGCGGAACCGATGGATCAACCAGCGGAAGGCGGCGAAACCCTGATGCGCCAGGTCCGGGGCGTCGCCGATGGCGCGGGGCGGGGCGTGGGCGACGAACACATCCAGCGCTCGGCCATACCGCCACCGGTTCCAGAGCAGGCGCGGGGCCAGCCGGAGGACCCGCACCCACATCTCCCCCTCGGTATATTGATGGGAGCCTTCGGGATGGTAGCGCCGTGATCCTCCCAGCCCGCTGAGCAGCAGCCCCTGCTCCCACACCACGATCCCCTCCAGGCTTTGTCCGCCCTCCGGGGCCAGGCGGATCCGCCCGTCGGCGCGGAGCTCCGGCCGGTCGTGGTTGCCATGGACGTAGAACAGGGGCGCGTTGAACACCTCCATCAGGAACTCGAGATATCCGTAAGGCAGATCCCCGCAGGAGAGGATGAGATGCACCGGCGCGAGCCACTCCCGGGCCTGAGGGGAATAGAGGGGCTCGACCACCTGGTCGGAGACGGCGAGGATGCGAAGCCGTCCCTCCGCCTTCATGGCCACTCCCGCTGGGCGTTCCGGGCCAGCTTGGCCATCACCGCCTCGCCCAGATCGATCCCGTGCAGCCGGGCCAGCTGCAGCAGATACAGCATCACGTCCGCCAGCTCATCGGCCAGGGCCTCGCGGTCCGCCGTCTCCCCCCACTGGAAGAGCTCGAGGACCTCCGCGGCCTCCAGGACCAGGGAGATGGCCAGGTTGCGCGGCGTCTGCGGCCGCGTCGAGTCCGGCCGATACCAGCCCTTCGAGGTCACGAAATCCTCCATGGCCTGCTCCAGCGCCCGCAGCTCCATGCCCCTTCCTCCGCATGGAATCGGACCTCCCGTTCCAGCGCGATCCACGCCCTGCGGACTTACGCCTATAATCCGGAGTGGGCTGGGATGGAAAGGCGGATACCGGTGAGCTTCTTCCGATCTGGATGGGTGATCGCCCTGGGGCTGATTCTGACGCTGGGCGGAGCGTCCTGTCAACGGACATCGCCGAAGGTGTCCGGAGTTGCGGAGCGCAACCCTCCCACCCCTCTTCCTGCGCTTCCGGCCCCCACCCTTCCCTCCACCCCCCTCTCCCTTCAGCCCGCCCTCCAGGCCCAGTGGGGGTTTCGGGATCATCCGCTACAGATGGCCTGGTCCCCGCGCCGGCCATGGCTGGCCCTCGCCTCCTCCCACCGGGTGTATGTCTATCACATCCCCTCCATGCGGCTTCTCGCGTTCTTCACCGCAGAGGCCCGTGTCCTCGAATTGGCCTTCGCCGCGGATGGGGAGCGCCTCATCGGTCGGCTGGAGACCGGCACGCTGAAAGCCTGGGGGATCCCCTCCCGGCGGGAGGAATGGTCCGACGCCGGGATGATCGGCACGGGCCTGATGGCTTCCCCGGATCCCGCGATCCTGGCCGTGGGTCACGCCGATGGATGGGTGCGCCTGCTGGAAACGGCCACCGGCCGGGAGATCCGTCGCGTCTTAGGGGCCCGGCCGCTCGGGTTCTCCCCGGACGGGGAGCGGTTGTTCACCTGTCCCTCTCCGGCGCCGCCGGGTCCGGAGGATCCTCCGTGTCCTTCCCCATCGGGCCTGCTGGAGGTGGAGGTCGCCACCGGTCGGGTGCGGGAGATCCTCCCCGCCGAGGTCCCCCCGGTCTGGACCCCGGAGGGGGAGCGGATCCTTGGCGGGCGCGATGGCGTGATCCGCCGGAGGGATCCGCGCGGCGCGGAGGCGATCCTGTGGCGGAACCTTTCCGCCCGGATCCGCGAGCTCCAGCTCTCCGGAGATGGGCGCTGGCTGCTCATCCGCCATGCGGACTTCCTGGATCTGGTGGAACGAGGCAGCGGCCGGATCCGATGGTCGGAACCCGGCGGGCCGGCGGCCTTCTCCCCGGATGGAGCCGCGCTGGCGTGGGCGAAGGGGAGCCCGCCCACGCTGGTTCTGCGGGATCTGCGAAGCGGGCGGGCGCGCTGGGCGGCCGGGCCGGAGCCGTGGATCCGCCGCGTGCATGAGCTCGCCTTCTCCGCCAACGGGCGATGGCTGGCGGTGCGCGGGGAAGGACAGGTGGATCCGGCCTTCCCGGAGCTCATCGGGCCCTTCGTGCAGATCCGGGAAGCCGCGACCGGCGCGGAGCGCTATCGCTTCCTCCCCCGCCTGCTCCCCGTGTGGGGTCTGGGTTTCACGCCGGACGGGGCGGCTTTAGGCCTCCTGGAGGGCGCGCTCGTGCGGTTCCGCCCTCTGGGCGACGGGCCCGCCGATCCCCCGATCCCGCTCCGAAGCGGCGAGGGCCTGAGCCTGGCGTTCTCCCCGGAGGGCGATCGGCTGGCCGTCGGCCTGGCCGAGGGACCCATCCGGTTTTATCGGCGCGCCCCGGATGGGAACTGGTCCCTCGAAGGGACATTGATCGGCCACCGGGGGCCGGTGCGGGCGGTGACCTTTTCCCCCGACGGCCGGCGGCTGGCCTCCGCCTCGTGGGATTGGACGACGCGGATCTGGGATCCGGACCGACGGGTGGAACACGCGCGGATCGGCCATGCCGCCGAGGTCTGGGATGTGGCCTTTTCCCCGGACGGACAGCTTCTCGCTTCCGTAGGAGGCGATGGAGCCCTCCTCCTGGGATGGGAGACCGCCGACGGCGTTAGCAGCCAGGTCCTGGGACGCTATCCGTTCCGCCTGTATGCGGTGGCCTTCTCCCCGGACGGCCGGTATCTGGCGGTGGGGGCGGAGGATGGAACGGTGCGCCTCTGGGACATCCTCGCCGGCTCCGAGCGCCGCGTCCTGCAGGCAGGGACGAAGGCCGTTCGGGCTCTGGCCTTCTCTCCCGACGGCCGGTGGCTTGCCGCGGGTGGCGAAGAAGGGGAGGTGATCCTGTGGGCGATGCCGGAGGGGATCCTCCACGCCCGCTGGGGCCGGGAGGGGGATCCCCTGCGGGCCCTGGCCTTCTCGCCGGACGGGGCGCGCCTGGCCCTGGGCCATCGCAGCGGGATCGTCCAGCTGTGGCGTCTCCGGTGAGGGAGAGACGCGTGGGGCGCTTACGCGGAGGCCGCCATCGCCCGTCGCAATCCCCACAGCAACGCCAGGGCCAGGGCGTAGAAGCCGAAGGAGAGGGCGAACAGCCCCCGGTAGCCGATGAGGTCGGCGATCAGGCCGCCCATGGCGGTGGAAAGCAGGGCGACGCCCAGCAGGGTGTTGGTCAGGCCGATGGTGAGGGGCCGATCGTGGCCCGGGGCGATCTCCAGCAACAGGGAGAGACCGCCGATGGCCGCCCCGGAGGCGTAGGCCCCGCTCAGGACGAACACCGGCCCCATCAACGCCTCCGCCAGGCCCGGCTGCACTGCGCTCAGGGGCCCCACCATCAACGCCCACAGGACGCTGACCAATCCGCAGGCGGTGGCGCCCTCCAGCACCGCCCGATGGCCCCACCGCACGCTGATCCAGCTCCACAGCAGGTTAGAGAGCAGGGAGGCCCCCACGTTCAACCCCAGGTAGATCCCGATGGCCGCGTCCGGGATCCGCAGGTCCCGGACCGCGTAGGCGGTGAAGAAGGGGGTGGCGATGGCCGCCCACATCAGCGCCATCCGGGCTCCCAGGAACAGCCGATAAGGGATATGGCGCCAGAGGGCCCGGACGGCCTCCCGCCATGGGAGCGGCGCGGCATAACCGTCCCGGGTGGGGCTGGGCGGCTCCACCACCATGGCGAAGACCGCCATCCCGACGGAGGTGAAGACCGCGAAGATCAGGAACAGCAACGCCACGTTGTAGGGGAAGAACAGCCCCGCGCGCTCCTCCAGGAGCAGACGGACCAGCCCGCTGGCCGCCAGACCCAGCAGCCCTCCGAAGAAGAGGCGGGCGGCGAAGAAGACGCCCCGCTGCCGGGGCGGGATGGTCTTGCCCACGATCTCCATAAACGGCAGCCCGGAGATCCCGGAGGCGAGGGAGATCACCAGATAAGGCAAGAAGAAGGCCAGCAGCATCCATGTCGGATGCGGGGCGGCCAGCCAGATCCCCAGGGCCATGGCGAAGGCCCCTGCCGCTCGCACGAAAGCCATGCGACGATACAGGTCCATGTAATACACGCGATGCCGCATCCGCCGGGAGACGAAGAGCTGGGGCAGGAACCACAGGCCGTCCCGCATCGGGGAGACCAGGGCCAGCAGGAGGTTGGGCGCCCCCAGGCGGGAGAGGAACCAGATCAGCACCAGGTTGGGATCCAGGATGGTCTCCGCGAAGATGAACAGGGCGCCGTTGATCACCCCCACCGTGAAGTTGCGCCGCAAATGCGGATCGCGGGCCTCCCCGGAGATCCCCAGAGAAGCCCGGAGCCGCGCGGAGCGCATCCGCCATTCCCGCCAGACCTGCATCCCCTTCATCCTCCTTGCGATGATCCCCCTGCCGACGGTTCAACCGGATCCTCTCCGCCCGCCAGCGCCGGCAGAGCCCATCCCAATCCGATGAGAACCGCCAGCCCCACCGCCCCCATCCCGATCAGCACCGGGGGCGCGATCAGGACCCGGACCCGGTCGGGGAGCGGAGTTAGGAAGCCGATCCCCAGGAGCAGCGCCCCGGCGTTCCAGAGGCTGTGAAGTAGGACGACCAGGAGATACGCGCCGAGGCCCGCGCCCGGACGACCCTGACGGAGCATCCCCCAGGCCCATCCCATCAGGGCGCTGTTGAAGACATGAAGTGCTGAGGCCTCCAGACGCCCCAGCGCCGTCAGCGCCCAGGGAGCCCCCAGCGTCCAGTTCAAGAGATTCTCCGCGATGGCGAAGCCGGTGCCTCCCAGCGCCCCATACAGGATCCCCTCGGCGGTGGGAGCCCGGGCTCGCAGGAAGGCCGGCAGCGGCTTGACCGCCTCTTCGATCAGCGGGACCAGCCCCGCGCCGCCGATGAGGAGGGCCGCCCAGACCCACGGATCGCCGAGCAGGCGCTCGGTGGGGACGACGGGGGGCGCGCCCGGGGGGAACCCCATCGGGAACCACCGGCGGATGAAATCGGGGCCCTCGACGACGAGCCGCGCGATCAGCAACCCCAGGCCCAGCCCGACCAGTGCCATCCCCTCCAGGAGGAGCGCCAGGCCCGGCGCGGCCAGCCCCCCCAGGCCCAGGCCCCACCAGGTCCGACGGCGGGACCAGGAGGCGGCCAGGCGCTGGCGCAACAGGTTGAACCACCACAGCGGCCCCAGCACGGCGATCCCCGCGTGGAGGGGAAGGAGCACGATGGGAAGATCCGGAGCCAGCCGCTCGACCACCGCCCCGCATCCGATCAGGATCAGAAGGAAGGACAACATCCGGACCTGGGCGGCCAGAGTGGGGACGGGGAGCAGGGCGTCCGGTATCCCCCGGGTGATCCGGATGCCCTCCTGGAAGAGCCCTATCCCCATCAGCAAGCCGAGGAGGAGCAGCCCCGGGGGCGGCATCGGCGCGCTCAGGAGGGCGGCGAGAGCCGCCAGCCCCAGCCACAGCCCGCCGAGGGCCACCCCAGTCAGGAGGCCCGCCGCCACCCATAACGCGCCGGTCGGCGAGGAGCGCTCCGCGACCTCCTCCCGGGCTTCCGCCGAGTGGTACCTTTCGGATGGGTCCTCCGGGATCGGCGGGATGCCCATGGCCGTCGATGATCCGTTCAGGAGCCGGACGGTGGAACGCTCAGCGTTCCTCGATCACGACCTCCAGCAGCCGGTCGCCCGGGGGCGCCCCGGGGTCCGCCTCCGGGTTCCGGGGCCGCAGGGCGCGGACGACCTCCAGCCCCTCCAGCACGCGCCCGAAGATCGTATAGCGGCCGTTCAGCTGAGGGAGGGGCGCCATCGTGATGAAGAACTGGCTGCCGCCGGTGTTCGGCCCGGCGTTCAGCATCCCGACCATCCCCGGCGCGTCGAAGGTCAGGGTCTCCGTGATCTCGTCCGGGATGGTGTAGCCCGGCCCGCCGAACCCGGTGCCGCTGGGGTCGCCGGTGATGGCCACCACGTCGGAGATCACGTAGTGGAACGTGATGTCGTTATACCAGCCCTGTCGGGCGAGGAAGACGAAGTTGTTCACCGTCACCGGCGCTCGATCCGCGAAGAGCTCGATCACCACCTCGCCCTTCTCCGTCTTCAGGATGGCGCGGTAGCGCCGCGTCGGATCGATGGTCATGGGCGGCGGGGCCGGGAAATGACGCTCCGCCAGCCGGGCCAGCTTCACCATGGCCTCCAGGTGGGCGTATTCCAGGTAATTCAGGGTCTGCGGCCATGGACGCCCGTTGACCAGCAGGAAGGGCGTGCCCGGGAGGCCCAGGGCGACCGCTTCCGCGTAGGCGGCCTCCACCTTGGCCCGATAGCGTCCCTCCTCCAGATCCCGGCGGAACCGCTCCGCGTCCAGCCCCAGGGTCCGCGCCGCGGAGATCAGGGTTTCGGTGATGTTCGAGCTGGCGACCCACTCCGCCTGATGCGCGAAGAGCCAGTCGTGCATCTCCCAGAACTTCCCCTGCGCCCCGGCCGCCTCGCTGGCCTCGGCGGTGATCATCGCCTTGTCGTGGATGGTCCGCAGGGGGAAATGCCGGTAAACCACGCGCACTTCATTCGGGTAGGCGTCTACCAGACGCCGGAGCAGCGGTGCGAGCTGCCCGCAATACGGTCACTGGAAATCGCCCCACTCGATGAAGGTCACCCGGGCGTCCGGGGCGCCTTTGCTCCAATCCTCCGGCGTCGGGAAGAGGATCCGCTGCAGGTCCGGGGTGGCCGACGGCGCCGTAGCGGCCGGGACGGTGGCCGTGGCCTCCGGGGACGGGCTGGGAGAGGGGGGAGCCGTTGGGGTCCCCGCTCCCCCTGGGCCGGGCGTGGGGCGGGCGCAGGCCGCCAGCCCCAGCGCAATTAGCGCGATCCGAACATAGCCTCCGTTTCGCATCGGGAACTCCTTCCCCCTTTCGGATGTAAGCCGAAACTCCTTTCGGCCTCCGCAATCGCGCTCAGTATAGCACAGGCCCCGCGCGCTCCCATCGGCCTTCCCTTGACCGATAGGAGGATCCGGGGAACAATGCCCCTCCGGCGCGGCGGCGCGCGAACCATAAAAGGTATTCCACGAATCATTCGTGGAGTGCCTCATCCCTATCCCTTGCCGGAGGTGCATCCCATGGCGTTCATCGGCTTTCGCTGCGGACGGTGCGGGGCCACCTACGATCCGGGCGAGGTTCGATATGTATGCCCGCGGGACGGCGCGGAGGGGACCCTCGACGTGCTCTACGACTACGATCGATTGCGGGCGGCCCTGGACCCGGAGCGGCTGCGGGCGCATCCGGCCCGGTCCATCTGGCGCTACGCCCCGTTGCTCCCTTTGCGGCCCGAGACCCTAACGCGCGGGGAGGGGGCGGGGCCCTTGCAGACCGTGGGGTGGACCCCCCTCTATCGCGCGGAGCGGACGGCGCGGCGGCTGGGCCTGCGGGCAGTCTACGTGAAAGACGACGGCCGCAACCCGACGGCCTCCTTCAAGGATCGGGCCAGCGCCGTGGTGGCCCTGAAAGCCCTGGAGGAGGGCGCTTCCGTGGTCACCACCGCCTCCTCGGGGAACGCGGCGGCGGCCCTGGCCGGCATGGCCGCGGCCCTCGGCCTCCCGGCCGTCATCTTCGTCCCCCATACCGCCCCCCCGGCCAAGATCGCCCAGCTCCTGATCTACGGCGCACGGGTCTATCTGGTGGAAGGCACGTATGACGAAGCGTTCGACCTGGCCGTCGCAGCGGCGGAGGCCTTCGGCTGGTATTGCCGCAACACCGCCTACAATCCCTTCACCCGCGAAGGCAAGAAGACCGCGGCCTACGAGCTCTGGGAGCAGCTGGGCGGTCGGGCGCCGGACCGGGTGTTCGTGGCCGTGGGGGATGGGAACATCCTCAGCGGGATCTGGAAGGGCTTTCGGGACCTGGCCGCGCTGGGCTGGATCGATCGCCTCCCTGTCCTGATGGGCGTGCAGGCCGAGGGCGCGGCGGCCCTGGCCCATGCGTGGGCGCGGGGCGATCCGGATGCCCGCCCGGAGCCGGCCCAGACCATCGCTGACAGCATCGCCGTCGGCCGCCCTCGGGACGCTCGCTTCGCCCTGCAGGCGGTCCGGGAAACCAGCGGGGCCTTTCTCACCGTTCGGGATGAGGAGATCCTGCAGGCCATGCAGACCCTGGCCCGGGAGGTCGGGGTGTTCGCGGAGCCCTCGGCGGCCGCCGCCTTCGCCGGGCTGGAGAAAGCCGTCCGGGAGGGGATGGTGGGAGAGGAAGAGGAGGTGGTGGTGATGGCCACCGGCAACGGCCTGAAAGACGTCCCCAGCGCCATCCGGGCCACCGGCGAAGCCCCGCGGATCCCCGCCGCGATCCCGGAGGCGCTGAAACACCTCCGGGTCGAATGGTAGGCGGGGCTTCAGCCCGGAACCCTCTGTTTTCGATGACGCAAAGGTCGCGGCGAAAGCCGCTCTGACGACAGGGTTGCCGAAATGAATTTCGGCTTACGTGGGAGAGGCTTTCGCCCCGAACCTCCGTCTTCGATGACGCAGGGGTTGCGGCTGAAGCCGCTCCTACGAAAATCGGTTTTGGTAGGAGGGGCTTTCGCCCCGAACCCCTCTGTCCTCGATGGCGCAGGGGTCGCGGCTCCTAATTCGTGCTCCTCATTCGTGGACGGCCCCCCGCCGAAGAAACCCCTATCCATGACGTGTGGGGCACGGGATCCCCCGTGCCCCACGACGCCAGGAGGTGAGCCATGGGCCTGTCGCGCCCCGATCCGACAGGCCTCGTGAAATTTATCTCAAAATGGGCGGGTTGTCAAGTTTCCGGGAAACCGCGAACCGCGCTTCGGCCATGAGGGGGGCCCGAGGGGGAAGATCTCGGGACAAGGCGGGTTAGACCCCTGAGCACCCATCCCGGGGGCGATCCCCGTGCGGATGAGGGCACGTCCTCTTCGACGCCCCGGCCTTTACAGCCAGGCTGGAGCTCGGAAAAGTTCCTTATGCTGAATCCTCGTGGGCTGAACCGGTCTCGCCCGTGGATCGGGCGATCGTTGCTCTCTTCCCCAGTTTATGAACCTTGGGGAGACTGTCCTTGACCCTTTCCGCCAGATTCAGTAGAATGGGTTTGCGTCTTTCCTCACATTTCCCCAGTGCGGGCGGAAACCCTTAGGGAGGTGCGCGCATGGGCTGGCATGGGCTGACGCCCTTTGAGTTTTACGCCGTACTCGCCGTGCTCGGGGTGGCGGTGATCAGCCTGATCTTCGCCTGGATCCTCCGGGCGGAGGTCATGCGTCATCCCAAGGGCACGCCGAAGATGCAGGAGGTCTGGGAGGCGATCCGCGAGGGGGCCGAGGCCTACCTGCGCCGGCAGCTCATGAGCATCCTGCCGTTCATGGGGTTGCTCAGCGTCCTGCTCTTCCTCAGCGTCTACATCGTCCCCCCCTCGCCGGAGGCCCGCGAGGTCTTCCCCCAGCTGGACGAGACCACCCTCCGTCTGGTGATGGGGCTGGGCCGGGCGGTGGCCTTCATCCTGGGCGCCGGCTTCTCCCTGGCCGTCGGGCAGCTGGGGATGCGCATGGCGGTGCAGGGGAACATCCGGGTGGCGGAGGCGGCGCGCACCCAGGGCTATGACGCCGCCCTGCGCCTGGCCTACCGGGCCGGCACCATCACCGGGATGCTGACCAACGGCCTGGGGCTGCTGGGCGGCTCCATCATCTTCCTGATCTTCGGGATCGCCGCGCCGGACGCCCTGCTCGGCTTCGGGTTCGGCGGGACGCTGCTCGCCCTCTTCATGCGCGTGGGCGGCGGGATCTACACCAAGGCCGCCGATGTGGGGGCGGACCTGGTGGGCAAGGTGGAGATGGACGTGCCCGAGGACGACCCGCGCAACGCCGCGGTGGTGGCGGACCTGGTGGGCGATAACGTGGGCGATTGCGCGGGGATGGCCGCGGACATCTTCGAGTCCTACGAGGTCACCATGGTCTCGGCCATGATCTTGGGCCTCGCCCTCCGCGCGGTGGATCCCCAGCACTCGATGGTCTGGATCATCTTCCCGCTGCTGGCCCGGGCGGTGGGGGTGATCGCCTCGATCCTCAGCACCTACACTGTCGGCGGGGTGACCGGCCGCCGGGGGGATGCCCTGCGGGCCATCAGCCGGGGCTTTCTGATCGGGGCGGTGCTCTCCTTCCTCGGCTTCGCCGCCATCGGCTTCCTCTACGCCCGGGACTGGCGGGTGGTGGCCTCGACGACGGTGGGCCTGATCCTCTCCCTGGTCATCGAGCGGCTGACGGATTACTTCACCAGCACCGAGCGGGCCCCCGTGGGCGAGATCGAGAAGGCCACCCGGGCCGGGCCGGCCACCACCATCCTCAGCGGCCTGGCCGTGGGCTATGAGTCCACCGTGTGGGCCATCGTGGTCATCGCCCTCACCATCGCCACCTCCACCCTGATCTACTGGGGCCTGCCGCCCGTCTACGTCCTCTACGGGGTCTCCCTCACCGGCATCGGCCTGCTGATGCTCACCGGCAACGTGGTGGGGATGGACTCCTACGGGCCGGTGACGGACAACGCCGGCGGGATCGCCGAGATGGCCGGGCTGGAGGAGCGGGCCCAGGAGGTGCTGGCGGACCTGGACGCGGTGGGCAACACCACCAAGGCGACCACCAAGGGCCTGGCCATCGCCACGGCGGTGATCGCTGCCGTGGCCCTGTTCGGCTCCTACCTCACCGACGTGAGCAAGGTGCAGGCCCAGTTGGGCCAGATGCCTACGCTCCAGGACATCGGCATCCGCATCGACCAGCCTCTGGTCTTCGTGGGCCTGCTGCTGGGCGGGGCCCTGCCCTGGCTCTTCTCCTCCTTCGCCATCCGGGCCGTCAGCCGGGCCGCCACCCTCATCGTGGAGGAGGTCCGCCGGCAGTTCCGCATCCCCGGCGTGCTGGAGGGGACGGTGAAGCCGGACTACGCCCGGGTGGTCACCATCTGCACCCTGGCGGCCCAGAAGGAGCTGCTCTCCCTGGCCCTGCTCTCGGTGGCCACCCCGCTGGTGGTGGGCCTGTTGCTGCAGGTGGAGGCCCTGGGCGCCTTCCTGGCCGGCTCCATCCTGGTCGGACAGCTGCTGGCGGTCTTCATGGCCAACGCCGGGGCCGCCTGGGACAACGCCAAGAAGCGGGTGGAGAACGAGCCGCGGGATCCCGCCCGCAACCTGGGCAAGGGCAGCGAGCGCCACAAGGCCAGCGTGGTCGGCGACACGGTGGGCGATCCGCTGAAGGACACGGCGGGCCCGGCCATCAACCCGATGATCAAGGCCGTCAACCTGGTCTCGGTGCTGGCCGCCCCCATCATCGTCCAGTTCCGCGGCGCCCTGACCGCCGGGACGCTGCTGGCCATCGGGGCGGCCGTGGCGGTCCTCCTCGCCGTCCTGCTCTGGGTGATCTGGCAGAGCAAGCGGGAGGTGCCGGAGCTGGCCGGCGCGCCCGCCTCCGGCTCGGGCCAGTGATCCGAAGCCCATCGGCGATCGGGACGTTCGTGCGTCGGATGGGGGGAGGCCGCCGCAGGCGGCCTCCCCTGCTGTAAAGAGGGATCCGCTCCCTCAACCCTGTGCCCATCTTTCATCCGAGGCGGGCTGCCGATGCGCATCCTGATCACCGGCGCGGGAGGGCAGCTGGGGCGGGCCCTGCAGGAGGCCCTCTCCTTCCACACGTTGATTCCGCTCGCCCGGGCGGACCTGGACGTCACGGATCGCGCGGCGGTCTTCCGGGCCATCCTCCGCGCCCGCCCCGATGTGGTCATCCACGCCGCGGCTATGACCGACGTGGACGGCTGCGCCCGGGATCCGGAACGAGCCTTCCGGGTGAACGCCCTGGGGACCCAGGCGGTGGCCATGGCCTGCGTCGCCGCCGGCGCCGCCCTGGTCTACATCAGCACCAACGAGGTCTTCGATGGGACCAAAGGGGAGCCGTATCTGGAGTTCGACCCCCCGAACCCGATCAACCCGTATGGCCGCAGCAAGTGGGCTGGGGAATGGTTCGTCTCCCACCTCCTCCAGCGCTTCTACATCGTCCGCACCGCCTGGGTCTTCGGGCCGGGCGGCAACCACTTCATCCGCAAGATCCTCCGGCGGGCCGACGAGCAGGGAGCCCTTCGCGTGGTCCACGATGAGGTGGGCTCGCCCAGCTACACCCGGGACGTGGCCGCCGCCATCGCCCGGCTGATCGAGACCGAGGCCTACGGCATCTACCATTTCGTCAACGAAGGGATGTGCTCCCGCTATGAATACGCCGTTGAGATCCTGCGCCGGACCGGGCGGGGCCATATCCCGGTGACTCCCATCGCCCTGGCGGAGTTCCCGCGCCCCTCGCGGGTCCCTCCCTTTACCCCGCTGCGCAACCTGTGCGGGGCCGCCCTGGGGATCACCCTGCGGCCCTGGCCGGAGGCCCTGCAGGCCTACCTGGCCGAGGAAGGATGGCTGGTCGGATGAACTTGCCCCTCCTCTCCGTGATCATCCCCAACTGGAACGGCGCCGCGCATCTGCCGACCTGCCTGGAGGCGCTGCGCCGACAGACGTATCCCCACCGGGAGATCCTGGTGGTGGACAACGGCTCGACCGACGGCTCCCTCTCCCTGCTCGCTCGCTACCCCGAGGTGCGGGTCCTGGCGCTGGGGCGCAACCGGGGTTTCGCCGGGGCCGTCAACGCCGGGATCCGGGCTGCCCGCGGGGAGATCCTGGTCCTCCTGAACAACGACACCGAGGCGGCGCCGACCTGGCTCGAAGCGCTGGCAGCGGCCTTCGCGCGCCATCCCGACGCCGGGCTGCTGGCCTCCAAGATCCTGCTCTTCGACCGGCGGGAGGTCTTCCACTCCGCCGGCGATTACTACCGGGTGGACGGCATCCCGGGCAACCGGGGGGTCTGGGAGCCGGACGTCGGGCAATACGACCGGGAGGAGGAGGTGTTCTCCGCCTGCGGGGCGGCGGCCGCCTATCGGCGGGCGCTCCTCGAGGACATCGGGCTCTTCGATGAGGATTTCTTCTATTCGTGCGAAGATGTGGATCTGGCCTGGCGGGCCCAGATCGCCGGATGGAACTGCTGGTATATCCCCGATGCGGTGGTCTACCACAAGCTCAGCGCCACCGGCGGCGGCCCCATCGCCAGCTTCTACGACGGACGCAACTTCCTCTATTTGATCGCGAAGGACTACCCCCTGGGGTTGCTGCGCCGGTTCTGGCCGCGCGTCCTCCGGGCGCAGCTGCGCCTCGCCGGCGAGGCGCTGCGGGCGTGGCGGGGGGCGGCCGCCCGGGCGCGTCTTCGGGGGATGCTCGTGGGCCTCCTCACCTGGCCCCGGGTCGCCCGCAAACGCCCTCAGGTCTTCGCCCGCCGCCGCCGCTCCGATGCGGAGCTGCTCGCCCGACTGCGCCCGGATTGACGTTCCCGCTCCCGCAGGGGACAATCCCTCTGAACCCCTGAGCGAGGGATGCCATGCGCAAACTCGGGATCGCGTTGCTCGTCCTCCTGATCCTGGCCTGCAGCGCGGGGGCGGTGGCCCTGACCTGGACGGCCGCTCAGCGGATGGCCCCACCCACGTGGCCCACCGCGACGCCCTTGCCTCCTTCCCCCACACGGGTGGAGACCCCCGCGCCTCCTCCCCCCACCACGGCAGCTCCCCGCACGGCAACCCCGGCGGCCTCCGTCTTCGACACCATCGCCCGGACCGTGGAGGAGATCCGGGGCCTGCGGGCCACCGGGCCCTACACCCGATCCCTGATGACCCAGGCGGAGCTGCGCGCCTACCAGGAGCGGAAGTTCGAAAAGGACTACACGCCGGAGGAGGCCCGCCAGGACACCCTCACCCTGGCCGCCTTCGACCTGCTGCCCCGGGATTTCCCGCTGCGGGATTTCCTGCTGGAGCTTTACACCGAGCAGATCGCCGGCTTCTATGATCCGGACACCAAGCAGTTCTTCGTGATCAGCGAGCAGGGGCAGCCCGGCATCCTGGAGCGGGTGACCTTCGCCCACGAATACACCCACCTCCTCCAGGATCAACATTTCGACCTGGTGGCCCTGGGGTTCACGGACGACAAAAGCAAGCGGCCGAAGGACTTGGACGACGACGCGATGCTGGCCCGGCGGGCCCTGGTGGAGGGCGACGCCACCCTCACGCAGCTGTTCTATCTGAATCGATTGCCCGCCGCGGAGCAGCGGGAGTGGCTCCGGGCCATCCAGCGCCAGCCCAGCGAGGTCTTCGACCGGGCCCCCCGCGCGATCCGCGAAGAGCTGACCTTCCCCTATGAAGCGGGTTTCGCTTTCGTCCAGGCCCTCTACGAGCGCGGAGGGTGGGAGGCGATTGACGCGGCGTTTCGCGACCCGCCCGCTTCCACCGAGCAGATCCTGCATCCGGAGAAGTTCTGGAGCCGCGAGGCCCCGATTCGGGTGACGCTGCCCCCGCTCACCGACACCCTGGGAAGCGGCTGGCGGATGATCGACGAGAACGTCCTGGGGGAGTTCTACCTCCGGGTGGTTCTGGAGGAACGCCTGGACCGCTCCCGGGCGGAGGAGGCGGCGGCCGGCTGGGGCGGGGACCGCTACGCGGTCTACTGGAACGAGGCCGCCGGCCAGGATTTCCTGGTTCTGGAAGCGGTCTGGGACAGCGAGGACGAAGCCCGGGAGTTCGTGGAGGCCTATCGGGATTACGCCACGGCCCGTTACGGGCGCGGCCCGGTTCGGGAAAGCCCCGGACAGGCCCTATGGGCCGGAACGGACGTGTTGTGGCTGGAGTGGAACGGCACCCGCACCCGCATCTTCCGGGGCCCCACCGAGGAGCTCATCCGTCTCGTCCGGGCGCAGTTTCGCTGAGGGAGCCATGGGACTCTCCGAGCGGCCGACGGACAGCCCGCCGGATCTGTCGATGATCCGGGAAGCTCATCGCATCCTGCGGGAGATCCTCCCGCCCACGCCGGCGCGGACCTTCCCCCACCTGAACCGGCAGCTGGGGGCGGAGGTCTGGTTCAAGCTGGAGGCCTGGCAGCCCACCGGCTCCTTCAAGGTGCGGGGGGCGCTGGCCCGGATGAGCCGGCTCCGACCAGAGGAGCGGGCGCGTGGGGTGGTGACCGCCTCGGCGGGCAACCACGGGCTGGCAGTGGCCTTCGCCGCCCGGCTCTTAAGCGGGATCCCAGTCACCGTCTTCGTCCCGGAGACCGCCGCCCCCAACAAGGTCCGCGCCCTGGAGGCCTTCGGCGTCCATCTGGAGCGGGTGGGCCGGACCTACGCCGAGGCCCACGCGGCCGCCGTCGCCTTCGCCCGGCATCAAGGAGCCTGTTACCTCCACGCCTATGAGGATCCATGGGTGGTGGCCGGTCAGGGAACCATCGCCCTGGAGCTCATGGAGGCGCTCCCGGCCCTCGACGCCGTCTTGGTGCCGGTGGGCGGGGGCGGCCTGATCAGCGGGATCGCCCGGGCTTACCAGGCCCTCGCCCCCCGGACCCGGATCATCGGCGTGCAGACGGAGGCCTCCCCGGCCCTGGCCGCCTCATTGCGGGACGGACGGCTCTACGAGGACTATCCGGCCGGCCCCACCCTGGCGGACGGCCTGGCCGGCGGGGTGGGCGCCTGGGCCTACCAGCTGGCGCTTGAGGGGGCGATCCACGAAGTCTTCGTGGTGCGGGAAGAGACTCTCCTCGAGGCCATCGGGTGGCTGGCGGCCGAGGCCCACCTCATCGTGGAGGGATCCGGCGCCGTCGGCATCGCGGCCCTGTGGGAGACGGGCCCGCGCTGGGCCGGACAGCGGGTGGCGGTCGTCCTCTCCGGGGGCAATTTAGAGGGGGAGATCCTGTTGCGCGGACTGACGCGCTACCTCGAGAGGCAGACGGAAGATTCGGCGGGTCGATCCTGCGCTCCTGTCGGGGCGTGAGATTCACACATCGAATCCGGAGGGAAGGGAACGATGGGCTCGCTGCGGCATTTCATCTCGCTGGTGGATTGGGCGCCGGAGGAGATCGAGGCGCTGATCCTGGACGCCGCGCGGATGAAGGCGGAGTGGAAAGCGGGGGTCCGCCCCACGCCCCTCGCCGGCAAGACCCTGGGGATGATCTTCCAGAAGCCCTCGCTGCGCACCCGCGTCTCCTTTGAGATGGCCATGCGCCATCTGGGAGGGGACGCCATCTACCTTTCCCCTCAGGAGGTCGGCCTGGGCCAGCGGGAGAGCGTGGCCGACGTGACCCGGGTGCTCAGCCGCTACGTGGACGCCATCATGGCGCGGGTCTTCGCCCACTCTATCCTGGAGGAGATGGCCCGCTACGCCACGGTCCCCGTCATCAACGGCCTCTCCGACGATGAGCATCCGTGTCAGGCCCTGGGGGACATGCTCACGGTTTACGAGAAGAAGGGACGCCTGCGGGGGTTGAAGCTGGCTTTCGTCGGCGACGGCAACAACGTGGCGACCGCCCTGCTTTACATCTGCGCCATGCTGGGGATGGACTTCGCCATCGCCACGCCTCCGGGCTATATGCTGAAGGAGGCCGTCATCGAACGGGGGAAGGCTTTCGCGGCCCGCAGCGGGAGCCGCCTGCTCTTCACCTACGATCCGGCGGAGGCGGTGCGGGACGCGGACATCATCTACACGGACGTATGGGCCAGCATGGGCCAGGAGGCGGAGGCGGAGGTCCGGCGTCGGGTGTTCCCGCCCTATCAGGTCAACGCCGCCCTGGTGGCGAAGGCGCGGCCGGATGTCATCGTGATGCATTGCCTGCCGGCCCATCGGGGCGAGGAGATCACCGATGAGGTGGCCGATGGCCCGCACTCGGTGATCTTCGATCAGGCGGAGAACCGCCTCCATGCCCAGAAAGCCCTGCTGGTCCGGCTGCTCGCCGGTTAGGCCGGGGAAGCGGCGGCCTGTCCCCCGAACCGGGCGTGGAAGGCGGCCTCGAAGGGGCGCAGCGTGGCCTCGTCCAGGATCACCACCCGGATCTCCCGGGGGGGTTCGCCGGGGTGGGCGGCGGCGAAGGCGGCGATGGTCTCCCAGAAGATCGGAGCCGCCCGCTCCTTCGGGAACCCGAAGATGCCGGTGCTGATGGCCGGCATGGCGATCCGCTCATAACCTTGGGCCCGAGCCGCCTCGAGGGTGTTGCGGATCGCCTCCGCCAGCTGTTGCTCCTCCCCGCGGGTCCCTCCGGACCACACCGGGCCGACGGTGTGGAGGATGGCGCGGGCCCGCAGCCGCCCGGCCCCGGTGATCGCCACGCCCCCTGTGGGGACCGGCCCGTGGCGGCGCACCCACTCGTCGCTCTCCGCCTGGATCTGAGGCCCGCCTTTGCGGACCAGCGCTCCGGCGACGCCGCCGCCGTGCTGGAGGTAGGAGTTGGCGGCGTTCACCAGCGCGTCCGCCTCCTCCTCCGTCAGGTCCCCCTGCACCAGGACCACCCGGTGCCCGGAGGGCAGGATGGTCTCCGCGACCGTCCGGTTCCCCTTGCCCATCGCGGCCTCGTCCCGAAGCGTCCGCGGTTCGCCGGCATCAGGATGGAAGCGGGGGCTGGACGCCGGGTCCATTCTGCACCATCGCTCTCCCGGCGTCCAGCCCTCACGGGTTGCGTTCACTTCCCGACCGACGTGACCTCCGCCGGGCCGACGGGTTTCCCTTTCCGCAGGACAGCGCGCACGGCGTCGGCGAAGCGGTTGAGAGTCTCGTCCACCACCTCCGGCGTGTGGGCGGCCGAGGTGAACCAGGGCTCCCGCGGGTCCACCTCGAACATCACCCCGCGCTCATAGCAGGCCAGGCCGATCTCCGCGTAGAGCTCGATGTCGCTGGACATGGTGTCCCGGTGATCCCGGGGCGTCCCATCGAAGTTCAGGAGGAAGCTGAACATGTTGGGGTGGCCGGAGACGGCGTGGGGGATGCCGGCCTCGGTCAGGATCTCGCTGATCCCCTTCATTAGCCGCTCGCCGGCCTGGGCCGCCCGCTCCAGGGCGTCCGTGGTCTCCAGGATCTCCAGGGTGGCGTCGGCGGCGGCGGTGCCCACCACGTTCCCGTTGTAGGTTCCGGCGTGGGCCACCGCCCCGGGCTCGATGGTCATCATGATCTCCCGCTTGCCGCCGATGGCGGAGATGGGGAACCCGTTCCCCATAGCCTTGGCGTAGGTGACCAGGTCCGCCCGCACCCCGAAGAACTCCTGGGCCCCGCCCCGGGCGATGCGGAAGCCCGTTTTCACTTCGTCGAAGATCAGCACGATGCCGTATTCATCGCACAGGCGCCGCAGGAAGGGGAGGAACTCGGGGTGGGGCATGATGGCCGCGCTGTTGCCCAGCATAGGCTCCACGATGATGGCCGCGATGTCCCCCCACTTGGCCTTCACGGTCCGCTCCACGGCCTCGAAGTCGTTGAAGGGGAGGGTGATGACCAGGTCGGCGATGACCCGGGGGATGCCGGAGCTGGCGACGACGGGGATGGGATGGCGGCGGCTCCCCATGGGTTGGCGCTGGGCCATGGCCGTGGAGAACAGCAGGTAATCGTGGTGGCCGTGATACTGGCCCTCGAACTTGATCACCTTCTCCCGGCCGGTGTAGGCCCGGGCGATCCGCAGGGCGTGCATGGTCGCCTCCGTCCCCGAGTTGGAGAAGCGCACCATGTCCACGCCGGTCATGCGGATGATGCGCTCCGCCGCCCGGATCTCCCATTCGGTGGTGGCCGCGAAGATCACCCCATCCCGGATGGCCTGGCTTACCCGCTCCACCACCGCAGGGTGGCCGTGACCCAGGATCACCGGCCCGTAGCCCAGGCGGTAGTCGATGTAGCGGTTGCCGTCCAGATCGTAGATGTAGGGGCCCTCTCCCCGGCTGACCACGATGGTCTGATCATCCCCCCAGTAACGGAAGTTCGAGGTAACCCCCCAGGGCATCACCTCCTTCGCCCGGAGAAATCGAGCGCGGGTCTTCGGCCACTGACGCATGGGAACCTCCTGATTCTTTTCAGGATGAATGAGAAGCTCGGTTCACTCGATCAGGATCTCAATCCCCCGGCGGGCCAGCTCCTCGAAGAAGCGCTCCGGGGGGATGGCCCGTTCGGGGGGGACAACGCCTCGCACGGAGATCTCACCCCGAGCGATCATCTGGACGCCGATGCTCAGGGGAACGCCGATGTTCCGATAGTAGGCGGCCTCCCCGCCCCATACCTCCTGGGGGGGATGTCGGTTGCGCAGCACCATGGTGTGGGGGCGGCCGTTCCGGCGGCCGCTCACCTCCACCACCAGCCCGTAGGCCCACACCGGGTTCTCCCGGGAGGCGGGGAGGGCGGCGAGCAGGCGGGCCACCAGATCGATGGCGGGGTAGGTGCCCCCATCGAGGGGAACAGGGGTGGAAGAGAGCGCGCCCATCTCGTAGAGGGCGCGCATCGCCCGCATCACGTGAGGCGGGAAGCAGCCCCGCACCGCGGCGCGGCGCAGGCCCGGGAAGGAGCGTGGCATCGTCCGGGCCTCATCGTGGGGAACGTAATACACGGTCTGCTCCCCGATCTGCTCATGGAAGCGCACCCGCTTCTCCCCGGAGAAGGGCGGAGCGGGGTGCCATGCCCCGTCCTCCCAGTAGACCATCGCCCGTTCTGGCTCCTCTGGGTTGAACTCCCAGAGGGTGGTGCGGAGGAGGCCCGGCGAGGGCGCCAGGCAGCGGAAGGCGGCGAAGGCGATCTCCACGGATTCCACCTGATCCATGGAACGGGCGGCGTAAGCGGCCATCACGTTGGTGGTGCCGGGGGTGGCGCCCACCCCCGGGATGAACACCATGTTCTTCGAGCGGGCCGCCTCGTCCAGCTCGAACTGGGCCTCGTCGAAGGCCAGGTCCACCCCGCTGACCCCGGCCTCCACGCAGGCCCGCGTGACCAGCACATCATAGGCGAAGGGGAGGCCGTTCATCACGACATCGAAGCCCCGGATCAGGCGGACCAGTGCTTCCTCATCCCGCACGTCCAGAGGGACCACCCGGAGGCGGGGGTCTCCGATGTCGCGGGCGAGGCGTTCCGCCTTGGCGGGATCGATGTCGGCGATCACGATCTCGCGGAAGATCGAGCCGTGCTGGCAGAGGTCCCGTGTGGCCTCCCGGGCCACGGCCCCTGCTCCACCGAGGGCCAACACGCGCATGGATGCCTCCCAGGCAGGAGAGTGTCCGGATCCGGCAAGCAGGAGAAACCGTGAGAGGCGGAGGGGCAAGGGGTCAGCAATCCGCAGTGGCCCAAACCGTCCAGAAGTGACAGCGTCGCATGTGAGGGGCGCGGAAGGGATGCTTCCGGCCGCTATGGGAGTGATCCAGCGCATACGCTATGGGACAGCTCATGGCTCCCTGACCCCCTGCGTGGGGATCCCTGCGTCGCCTTGCCTTTGCTTGCTCAGGCTGAGGCAGCCGCGGCAATGCCACACGTTCGGGTCCCTTTGATTTTAACGGGGACTTCCCAAATCGGGTAGTCCCCTTATCCAGCTCTCGTTTCAAAGGTCTTCGGATCTCAGGGAGCTGGGGCTCTGGACCGAAGTGGCTCTTTGCTTTGCTCGCAGGGGTCATGGCGAATCGCGCTTTTCAGTTCATCCGTTGGGCCTTGCTACATCCTACACCGTCTCCAGCCATCGCTTGCTGGGATCGGTGTAGCGCAACGGGTTGTTGGAAACGTAAGCATACCGGTTCAGCGCCAGGGGATCCCCCGGCTCTGGCACCAGAGAATCCGGCTGCAGGAAGCGACCCAGGATGGGATCATAGAAGCGGGCCTTGTAGTCATACAAGCCAAGAGAAGCCTCCCACCGCTGGCCGGTGAATCGGTGGTCGGTGGGCCAAACCCCGCCCTCAAACCGAATCGTCCCATACGGAAGATACCGCGTGCCCCCCGCGATACTCCCCCTCTGCGCCAGCACGGTGACGCTGCCCAGATGGTCCCCCACCGCGGCGTAGACGGCGCTTCCCTCCCGCACGGCCACCCTCTCGCCGCTCAGCCGGTGGACCTTCCGCGCCACCCCGCCCCGGACCTCGTCGCGTTCATCCACGGCCACGGTGCGGAGGCCCGCCCATCGCCGTGGAACAGTTTGATTGTTAAGGTGCTCCTCTAAAATGAGTCTTGCCAGGCCCTATGAATCCCTCCTCACTTCCACCCACTCAAAATGCGGATTGTCCCGCCCGGCAAACTCCGCCAGCGCCTGGTCCAGCTCGTCGGGGATCTCGTTGAATTCCAGGCGCACCTTTTTCCCCCCGGCCTGTTTCACTTCCTCCACGGCCGCCTGCCGGATGGTCTCCACTGCTATCTGCCGTTGCTCCGGTGTCAGGGCTTCCCAGGGGATAGAAATATGCTTGACCCGTGTGCCGTCGTCCAGCACCAGGGTCACCCCCAGGATCTGCTTCAAATAGGCGGCCAGCTCGGCATCCGAGATCGGAGACCTGGCCTGTGTCCGTCGGACGGTCAGCCCCGGGATGATAAAGGGGGCCTTACAGGTGACCTGGAGCCCGTGCCGGCGGAAGTAGTCCTTGACCTGTTGGCGAAGGCGCTGGGCTTCCTCCTCGCTGGGGGCCACGAAGGTGGGCGAGAGCTGGTGGAAGACACCCCCGTCAGGAAGGAGTTCGGTTTTGTAGCCAGGGATGTTCAGCAGAAGGTCCTGGCCATATTTTTCCACGTAGGCCGGGCTGAAGAAGTTGGCCCAGGAGATGTGCTGGAGGCGGAGGCGGGAGACCGCCCTTGTATCCCACTCGCCCCAGTTTCCTTCCACCTCGCCGTAGGTGGGGCGGGCCAGGGGATACAGCGCCCGGGCGATGGCCAGCAACCGCTGGGCGAAAGGTTCCACCAGATGCCGCTCATCCTGAAACTGGAAATCCAGCAACCCCCCCAGCTGTAGCTTATTCCCTCCGCCATCACCTTCATGATATTCATCGAACCCGAAATCAGCGTTCAGTTTCCCCCAGTCCACAAAGGCGATGCGATGGCTGATGCTGGATTTGAAAGTCTCAAACCTGTATCGTTCTTGCTGGAAGATTTCCTCCCAAGTGTCCTCAGCGAGGGGCTCCAAGGTGTAGTGAGCCAGCAGGAGGATGCCGTGAGCCTGAAGCACGCGAGCCCAGGCGACGACATCTTCGACCGCCGTGGCGGCGCAGTTCCAGAAGCAGAGATCCACCCGGATGTGACGCATCTTATGGCCCTCCCAGTGGAATGATCTGAATCTGCTCCCGGGTCAGAGGGATTCCCGCTTCCCGAGCCGCAGCCAGAAGATCCTGAATAAAGGCCTCGGTGATGGGGTCGGTTTTCGTCTGCACGAACTCCAGGATCACTGGCCGGCCGGTAGCTTGGTAGGTCTTGACTTGCCGCAGGATATCTCGGATATGACCCTTAGCGTAGTTTTGCCTCCAGTATTTGACTTCCACCATCTCGCCGGTGACGAGGATGAGGTCGACGCGGCCGGACTCGATCACTGCTTCCACGGCCTGGAGCTTGCCGGCTTTGAAGTATTCCTCGGCCCGTGCCAGCTCCGCGGCCATGCCGCGCCGGAGCTGGGCAGGCACCCGCTCGTTTTCCACCAGTTTCGCCAGCCGCTCCACCCCTCGGATCACCTCCGGGCCGGCCCCGGCGAAACGCTCCAGCCGGGCGGCGATGCGAGCCAGGCGGGTAGCCTCATCGGCGTGGGCGGCGGCCCGGGCGGCCCGGCTGCCGTGGACGACCGCGCCCACGCCTCCTGGCACCAGGGGCAGCGCGGCAGCGGCGATATCCACCGCCAGGGCGCCCCAGTTCCAGAGGTTGCGGGGGTCCTTGCGGATTTCGTAGAGGTCCCAGGCGATGCTGGCGATGTCCCAGAGGGTCTCCAGCCAGTGCCCGCTGGGGTCGGTGTAGCGCAGCGGGTTGTTGTAAACGTAGGCGTAGCGGTTGAGCGCCTGGGGATCCCCCGGCTCGGGCACCAGCGGATCCGGCTGCAGGAAGCGGCCCAACGTGGGATCATAAAAGCGCGCCCGGTAGTCATACAGGCCCAGATTCGCTTCCCACCGTTGCCCCGTGAACCGCCGGTCCGCGAGGAAGGGCTATATTTTCCTTAAATCCCCCCTTCCAATCCATTTTTTGGTTTTATGATCTATAATCATCACATCCATAATTCCCCTTAAATACCAATTCGCGAGCTCATCAAGCAACCCATAAGGCCATAAATAGAAAATTCGTCCGTCAGTTGTGCGAAACAAAACGGGAATCCGGGAAACTTCGCCATAAATAACATCAAATGCCTCGTAAGGGTCGACAATGATTAGCTGAGCTTTTGATCCCATGATTTTTGCTCCTTATTTCAAGCGTTCGATGCGCAGAAGAAGAACCCGAACCGGATCTGGAGACCAATATTCAACTCCCCATCCGGCTCGGAAGCCCGTGTCTCGGGGCCAGAACCAGGGCCGAACTCGCCGAGGCCCATAGATACGAGGCTGAGATGTGATCTCAAACTCCACCCGATATGAAGGGGGTTCCTTTAAGGCTAAATGGCTTAAGGCTTCCTTCGCGCTCTCAAATTCATCCGTAGTGAAATACGTTTTGTCTACCCGTCCTCCACGCAGCAGCCCGGTTTCCTGGATGGCCCGGAGTTCTCCCTCCGAGATATAGCGCACATAGGTTCCCCGAAATGCCGCTCGCATCACCATCCGATCCACACCGTGGAAGATCCCGCCGCTGAGCCCACCGATGATCGCATCCCGCCCCAGTTCAACCGGATCGCCTAACCCTTCCCCGATAGCCTTCCCGGTCAGCACGTTCTCGGTGGCTCGAGCCGCTTGCCCAGACACTGCGCCACTGAACGCCCCTGCGCCCACCATCCCCCATAAGCCTGTCCCCAACACCGCGCTGGCTCCATAGAAGGTGGCTCCACCGACCGCCCCGGCTACGGCGCTGGCGCCGACAGCAGCCCAGTTGACGTTCGTAAAGGCCTGCACCTGAAGGCCATTCTGGCTGATGTTAGCGGCCACCTGGACGCCGTAGTTGATGAGCGCTCCGCTGACGGCGCCGATCCCCATCATCACCAGGATGACCGGGACGTGGCCACTGGGATCGGTGTAGCGCAGCGGGTTGTTGTAGACATATGCATACCGGTTCAGCGCCTGCGGGTTCCCCGGCTCGGGCACGATGGGATCGGGTTGCAGGAAGCGGCCCAGGGCCGGGTCATAGAAGCGCGCCCGGTAATCATACAGGCCCAGATTCGCCTCCCACCGCTGGCCGGTGAAGCGGCGGTCGGTGGGGAAAAGCCCACTCTCCGCCGGAATGACCCTATCCGCCAAGTAGACGAGGGGGCAGGAGCCGGGCTATATGCTTGTTAAGGTGCATCTTCCTCCCATAACTCCGGAATGGAGCAGATGTCTTCCCAGATCACCTGCACCACCTCCTCCAGCGGCGTGCCCGGAGGAAATTCTCGTGTCTTTTTCGGATCGTAGAGAAATGCTCCACCACTCGTCGCTGGACCTGACATCTCTACGATAATCTTTTCCTCTAAAAAAGATATGCCATAGGTGCGGGCTTTTTTAGCAAATGAGCGCCAGCTTTTAAAACCTGCTGCTTTTGCCACTGGGGGAACACCTTTACGCTTGAAAGCTTTCTGCAAATCCGGCACCTCAATATGAGGGTTGCCTTCTTCTATCTTCCTCCGAACTGCTTCGACAAGACCTGCGAGACCCTCAGATGTCAAATCCACTACTAAGACCGGTTCGCGTGCAAAATATAAACGGTGTTTTTCATCACGATAGAGGGTAGGAAGATAAGCTTTTCCGGAGCGAGCCGTTATATCTATCTCAACACGCTGCTTCATCGTGTAACCTCCAAGATAATTTTTAACATCACATTTCTCTCAGCAGCAAATTGCTTCAATGCGTGTAACAACTCCCATTGCTTTTCATTTCCTCCAGATATCACTAACCAAAGCTCACGAATCTTAATATCTTGCGCTCGAATAATCACTTGTTCTGATTCTTTTCCGTAACTTGCACCCCTAAATTCCGCTAATTTTTTAATATATTCTTGCACAGCTTGCTGAAGTTGCTTAAGGTCTTGATAACGCTGCGCCCCTAGATCTAGAGTCTTGAGACTGACGACCCTTCCTTCCTCAGGGATCCAATAATCCACCACTGGAAACCGCTCTGGCAAATTTTGCCCAAAGAGTCGATGAAGCATTTGCCCCCGTTGCAGCGGAGGCAGATCCCATACCCGCCTGGCCACCTCCGCCGCCGCCCGGACTTCATTGGTGCAATCCGCATCGGCACAGGCGGCCTGAACCGCACCCCCCGCCGCGCTCCCACCCGCCAGGAGGGCGCTTCCCCCTTCCCAGGCCAGCATCCCCAGCCCCACCAGCAATGCCCCGTGGGCCGCCCCCACCACGGCAATATAGCCCCCAGCCAGCAGTTTCTGCTCCCAGGTGGCCTGGGGGTGCTGGACGATGGTGAGGGCCAAATCCAGGTTGCCGCAGGTGACCCCGTATCCGGGGAGGCCCCGGACGAAACTCACCGGTCCCCAGCAATGGCCGGTGGGGTCCACATACCGCAAAGGGTTCAACCGGGCATAGGCATAGCGGTTCAGGCTGGACGGATCGCCCGCCTGAGGCACCAGCGGATCCGGCTGCAGGAAGCGGCCCAGGGCCGGGTCATAGAAGCGCGCCCGGTAATCATACAAGCCCAGATTCGCCTCCCACCGCTGGCCGGTGAAGCGGCGGTCGGTGGGCCAAACCCCGGTCTCCAGCCGGATGGCGCCATACGGGAGATACCGGGTCACGCCCGCCGGGCTTCCGCCCTGCGCCAGCACCGTGACGCTGCCCAGATGGTCCCCCACCGTGGCGTAGACCGCGCTTCCCTCCCGCACCGCCACCGTCTCGCCGCCCAGGCGGTAGACCTTCCGCACCACCCCGCCCCGGATCTCGTAGCCGTCGTCCACCACCACCGTGCGGAGGCCCCCCACCTCCCGCACGACCCGGTTCCCTTCGGGGTCATACCGGAAGGAAGCCACCCGCTCGGCGCCCCGCCAGACCTCCTTCAAGCGGTTCTCGGGGTCGTAGACGTAGCGCCATTCCACCCCGCCCACGGTGCGGGTCACCACGTTCCCGTTCCCATCATACCCCAGCGTCGTCCCATCGCTCACCGAGACCAGCTTCCACGAACGCCCGCGGTCGCTTCCGGCCCAGGCCGCATGCCAGGCCTCGTCCAGGCAGCGGACGGTGCGGCTTTTCGCCACCAGGGGGAGGTAGACCCGGTAAGGCCCCGGCGGGACAGTCGGCGGGGCGGGATCCCCATAGTCGTAAACCCAGGCCTGGGCCCCCTCCGTCCGCCGCAACCACCGCCCCCCTTCATCCAGGGTCCAGGTCCCGCTCACCGGCCCGCTCATCCCGGTGAGGCGGTCCAGCTCATCATAGGCAAAGGCCCAAACCTCCGACCACACCGTGTCCGTGATCCGCCAAACGTTGCCGGCCGGGTCGTAGGCGTAGCCCAGGTCCAGCCCCGGCCCCTGGATCCAGACCACCCGCAAGGTGCGGGGGTCGTAGGCGCGCTGGAGGAGGCCGCCCCCGAACAGGGTGAGGTTCGTGAGCTGGCCCGCGGCATTGTAGGCGGCGTTCCCGGCATAGAGGCTCCATCCAGTGAGGGCCGTGGGCCAGCCGTGCGGACCATAGGCCACCGTGAGGACCTCGCCGTCGGGGTCCACCCGCTGCGCCAGGCGGTCCATTGCGTCGTAGGCGAAGCGCTGGAGGTAGGTCTGGCCGTCCACGGTGAGGGTGGCGGTGAGGACGCGGCCCCGGGCGTCGTAGGCCCAGGTCCGCTGGATCCCCTCGGCGGTCCAGGCCCGGGTCTTGCGCCCGAGGGAGGCCCCATACCCGGGCTCATCGTAAGCGAAGCCCACGGCATACCCCGAAGGCCCCGGGTCCGGCGGGGGAACGTAAGCGGCGCCATCCGGGACGTTCGGGGTGTAGGTTTTCCCTTTCAGCCGGTTGAGGGGGTCGTAGTAGAAGTTCACCGCCCAGCCCCGGGCGTCCACCTGGGCGATGAGGTTGCCGGCCGCATCATAGCGGTAGAACCAGGTGCCCATCGCGGGGTCGTCCATCCGCACCTTGCGGCCCAACGGGTCGTAGGCGATGCGGATCCGGTTGCCCAGGGGATCCCGGACATCGGTGAGGCGGTCCAGGGCATTGTAGCGATAGCGGGCCACCGCCAGGGGCTCCGCCGAAAGGGTGGGGGAGGAGAAGGTTCCTTTGAAGGCGTAGACTTCGGCCAGGCGGCCCAGGCCGTCGGCGCACCGCAGGGCCTGATGGCCGTTGGGATCCAGGGCCAGCACCCCGCCATCGGCGTAGGCGTAGCGGGTGACGCTCCCATCGGGGGCGGTGACCGTGAGGGGACGGCCCAACGCGTCATACGTGGTGCGCACCCGGGGGGCGTTGGGGTCTGGATCCCGGATAAGGGGTGACCACTTTCCCGTCCGGGGTGGTGGCGTAGGTGTATTGAGGGACGAAATACGGCAGGCTCTCCTCGGCGGCCCGGCCCAGGGCGTCGTAGCGGGTATACTGGACGATCTCCTGGCCCCCTCCCGAGCAGGTCCATCCCGGGCCAGGGGTCTGGCGCTCCACCCGCCGCCCCAGGCCGTCGTAGTAAAGCCGCTCCCAGAAGGCCAGCCCGCCCCCGCACCAGGGGACTCCAGGCGTTCCCCGCACCAGCCGCACGACCATCAGGGGCCAGCGGTTCGTGAAGGGACGGTCCACACCGTCGTAGTAAAGCCACTCCTCGGTGGGGAAGTCCCAGGTGTCCCCCGGCCGCACCACCGTCCGCAGCCGCCCGAAGGGATCGTAGGTGTAGGCCGTGGAAGCCCCGTTGGGGTCCACCTCCCGCTTCAAAGCCCCCACCGGCCCCCGCCCGGCGCCCGGGTCGCTCTCGTTCACCCCGTAGTGTTCATAGCGGGTGGTGTGCCCCAGGGGATTGCGTTCCCACACCCGGTAGACGCCGCTCGGATCATAGCCGAACGTCGTGGTAAAGCCCCGGGCGTCGGTGAGGACGGTGGGGTTGCCATAGACGTCGTAGGCGGCCTGCTCTCTCACCCAGCCCCAGCCTTCCTTGCCCCGATCCACCCGGGTGAGGAGGCCTTTCGTGGGTGGGGTGGTGAAGGAGGCGGCGCCGTCGTAGAAGAAGCGGGTTTCGGTCTGCAGGGCCGCCCCGCCGGTATCCTCGGAGATCCCCTCGTAGACCCGCTCCCAGGCGACTTTGTCCAGGATCCAGGCCGAGGTGTTGTAGGCATATCCCCGGTGCGTGGTGCGCTCGTCCCCGGCCACATCCAGGAAGCCGTGCTCGAAGACCGCCGTGACGTTCCCGTAGCCGTCGTAGCGCCATTCGGTGCGTGTAGTGCGGCCATCGGTCGTGGCGTCCTGGCGCTGGAGGAAGACGAAATGCGCCCCGCCCAGGGTGGGGGAAATACCGTAAGTGGAGGCAATGGCCTGAAGGACCTGCCCATTGGGGCTTCGGATCTGATGCTCCCGCGGTCGCCCCCGAACCGGCCAGGGGTCGTTCGTGGGGCCTTCAGGGAGCGCGAAGCGGGTCCACTCCACCCGCTGGGGATTCCCATTCCGGTCCTGAAAGGTCACGGTCACTTCCCGGTAGCCCAGGAAGGGGCCGCCGGTGGGGCCGGTGAAGCCATCCGGCCAGGTGCAGCCGGTCTGGTCCTCGCCCCAGAAGAGATAGCACCGCCCCCGGCTGTCGCCGCTGTAGGCGTAGGCCTCCTGCCAGCCCCCGCCCAGGCCGTCGGTGACCTGCCGCCACGCCACCCGGTAGTTCTTGGCCTGCCAGTGGCCCCCATCCGGCGTCTCGTAGCCCACCTCGATAACGCCCCCGTAGCCGTTGTCGATCCGGGTCAGACGGGGGTAGAAAAAGCGGGCCTGGTCCCACTCGCTGCAGGGCTGGGCGAAGACGTTGCACCAGTCCTTATTGGGATACCCGGTGTAGCCGAAGGTGAAGGGCGGCAGGGCTTTCCAGGCATTGCCCTCGGGGGCCCATTCCTGGATCGCCGTCAGGATCCGCAGGCGCTTGTTCGTCTCATCCTCGGGGATGAAGGTCCCGTAGGTGAAGCGGATCTCCCGCACCACAGCCCACGTCCCATCCCCCCGCCGCCGCTCCAGCACGACCTTCTGCACGGCGTCCGTCTGCCAGAAAATGGCCGCCATCCCCGCCGCGGCGAAGTCCCATCGGTAGGCCGGGGCCCCGAAGCCGTCGTGGGGTCCGTTGCCATTCCAGCGCCGGTCCCAGAGGACCCGCACCCGGGTTCCCGGATATTCCATCTGGGTGAAATAGCTCGCCCGCTCGGAGTTCGGGTCGTCCCCGTGGCAGCCTTCGTTCGGGCCGAGGAAGCCCGCCGCCCGGAAGAGGTCGCACTGCTGGGCCAGGGTCTGCTCGGCGTAGGAGAAGGTCACCGTGACCCCGGTAGGATGCACGATCTCCTTCACCCGCCAGCGGACGGTGGCCGCCCCCGTCGTCCAGCCGCTGCCGGTCCACGGCCCGATGGACCCCCGCAGGGTCTGGCGGCTGTCAGGGGTGGTCCCCAGGCGGTAGCGGGTGCCGTCCCGGAGCGTCACCTCCCACCACCCGTTCTCCGGCCCCGGCTGCCATTCGATGCGCCAGAACCGCTCGTCCTCGGTGCGGAAGCGATAGGTCGCGCTCCCCGGCCCGAGATACTGAGCGCGATCGGGCAGCGGGGCCTCCGGCACCAGCTTCACCGCCTCCCCGTTCACCACCAGCAGCGGCACGGCGTCCCAGCACAGGTAGAAGTTCGCGCCGTCAAAGCACCGCCGCACGTTGCGCCACAGCACCTCGGCCACCTCCAGGCTCCAGCCCCAGCCCACCCCGTCCGACTGCGCCCAGGTCAGCACCCCGTCCAGCCGGCGGCTGTTATAGGCGAGGCGCAGATCCGGCCGGATGCCCCCCGGGCCCGGCGGGAGGTCGAGGGGATATGCCCACACCAGACCCCCCGAGAAGCGATCCACCCGGGCGTCGTGGAAATTCAGCACCCAGCCGCTCTCCTTCACCCCCTGGGTGCCGGCCCCGAACACCGACAGGTGGTCGGTGGGGAAGGCCACCACCCCCGCCGCCTCATCCAGGAGGGTGGGGGTGAGGGTCTGCCACCCCTGCCGCTTCTCGTCCCAGTGTCCCACCCAGGGCCGCAGCCAATCCGGGCGGGCGGCCCAGTTCACCAGGTCCCCCAGCCGCAGGGTCACCGTGAGGGGGGCGGCGAAGCGGGCAAGGGGCGCCCCCCGGGCATCCACGGCGGTCAGATCGAAGGCCAGGGCCAGGCCGGCCTGGCCGGCCCCCAGGCGGCGCTGCTCCCGCACGGCCAGACGCAGGCGGGCGAGGGGGACCCGGTCGGGGACCTCCACGGTGATCCGGCCGTTGAGGAAGGCCACCGGGGCGCCAGGGACGACGGGCCGTTCCTCCGGTGGAGGCAGGGGCAGAGGCAGGGGCGCGGACGGCGGAGTGGGGGAAGGCGGAGGCAGCGGGCTCTGGAAGACCGGCGCAGCCTGCCGGGAGGCGGGCTCGGGGAAAACCGGGGCAGGGGCTCTCGGAGGAAGCACGAAGGGTTGGCCCAGCAGACTCACGAGGGTCAGCACAAGCACCGGGCGCGGCCACCGACCCATCTCCCACCTCCGTGGAACAAGCTCTTACGGTCTTTGTGCTAACGTGGATTTTGTAGTCAGGTCAAACCTTCCGTCAAAGCGTCGGCCTTCAGCACGGCGATGAAGGGGATGTTCCGGAACTTCTCGTCCAGGTCCAGGCCGTAGCCGAAGACGAAGACGTTGGGGATCTCGAACCCCACGTAATCCAGGGGGACCTGGATCTCGCGCCGCGCTCGCTTGTCCAGCAGCGCGCAGACCCGGAGGGTGGCAGGGTTCCGCGTCCACAACAGCCGCAGGATGTGATCGAGGGTGCGCCCGCTGTCCACGATGTCCTCCACGATGAGGACATGGCGCCCCTCGATGTTGGTCTGGAGGTCCATCAGGATGCGCACCACCCCGGTAGATTGCCGGGCGCCGATCCCATAGCTGGTGATGGCCATGAAATCGATCTCATGGGGAACGGTGATGTGGCGCATGAGGTCGGTGAGGAACATCACGCCGCCCTTGAGCACGCAAACCAGCACCAGATCCTTGCCCGCGTAGTCCCGGGAGATCTGAGCGCCCAGCTCCGCGATACGACGTTGCAGAACATCCGCCGGGATCAGGATGCGGTCGATCAGGTGCTCACATCCCCAGCTCGAGGGGGACTCCACCGGCGTCTCCATACCTCCCGCCTCCCCCGTCCCGTTCGAGCCCTACGGGGTTTCCGTCGCCTCCCGGGGGACCACATGGCAGCGCCGGCAGCGGGCCTCGTAGGTCTCGCTGCCACCCACCAGGATCACCGGGTCGTCGTAGCGGGCAGGCCGCCCGTTGATCAGCCGCTGGGTGCGCGTCGCCGGCGCCCCGCACACCACACAGATGGCGTGCAGCTTGTCCACCTGATCCGCCTGAGCCATGAGCAACGGCATCGGCCCGAAGGGCTCCCCACGGAAATCCATATCCAGCCCGGCCACGATCACCCGGATCCCTCGCTCCGCCAGGGCCTGAACCACATCGGCGATCTCCCAGTCGAAGAACTGCGCCTCATCGATCCCCACCACCGTCGTCCCCGGCTGAAGATGGTCCAGGATCGCCCGGGCGTGCGGCACCGGGATGGCCTCGATATCCAGGCCGTTGTGGGAGCGAACTCTCTCCAGGCCGTAGCGGGTGTCGATCAGGGGTTTGAAAACCTGGACCTGCTGGCGGGCGATCTGGGCGCGGCGGAGCCGGCGGATGAGCTCCTCGGTCTTGCCGCTGAACATACACCCGCTGATCACCTCCACCCAGCCCGCGCGGGCCTTCTCCATCCTTCGCCTCCTTGGGATCAGACGGGACGCCGCCTCTGCTCCCGTAGGCGGCGGCGTCGGGCCTAAGCCGATAATGAAGTTCGGCTTACCAAAAAGCGATGCGAGCGGGTCTGAAGGACCCGCCCGCACGCTCGTTCAGGATGCTTCCTCTTCTCCCTCGAGGCGCTCGAGGATCTCCTCCGGCTCCTCGACCACCTCGATCACCGCCTGTTTGCGCTTGCGGCGCTGGGCGCGCTCCGCCCGGGCCTTCAGGTAGGCCTCGTCCCGGGCGCTCAGGCGCCGCATGAAGCGGTCCACCTGCCCCTCTTTGTCAACGATCCGCTGCTCCCCGGTGAAGAAGGGATGGCACTTGGAGCACACGTCCGTCCGGATCACCGGCACGGTGGCTCCGGTGGTCCAGGTGTTGCCGCAGGCGCAGATCACCTGGGCGTTGGGATACCAGGTCGGGTGAATGCCCGGCTTCATCCGTCACCTCCGTTCGGGGACGCGCCGTCGGGTTGGACCGGATGGGGATACACGCTCACCCGCTTGCGCCCTCCGCGCCCTATCTCGAAGCGGACGTAACCGTCGATGAGCGCGAAGAGGGTGTAATCCCGGCCCATCCCCACGTTCTTGCCGGGATAGATGCGGGTGCCGCACTGGCGGACCAGGATGTTGCCGGCCCGCACGAACTGGCCGTCGAACCGCTTGACCCCGCGGCGCTTGGATTCGCTGTCACGGCCGTTGCGGCTGGCACCGCCGCCCTTCTTGTGCGCCATCGTCGCCTCCTTTCACGCCGAGGCCGGTACGCCGGCCTCTACCGCGTCGATCTGCAAAAGGGTGTAGGTCTGCCGGTGGCCCTGCTTGCGCCGGTAGCGCTTGGCCCCCGGGCGATATTTGAACACAATGATCTTCTCTCCCTTCACGTGGCCCAGCACAGTCGCCCGGACCCGAGCCTGGGGGACGACCGGACGGCCGATCTGCACCCCCTCGCCCTCCCCGACCATGAGGACGCGGTCGATCTCCAGGGACGCGCCCGGAGGGAGGTCGAGCTTTTCCACCTGGATCCGATCGCCGGCCTTCACGCGATACTGATGTCCGCCGATCTCAATGACTGCGAACACGGAGCGCCTCCCGCGTGGTCTGGCAACGGATGAAGAAAGGGCCGCGCGGAGCGGCCCTTTCCTGCCGGACTGGCTGCGGGGGGAGGACTCGAACCTCCATACCCGGATCCAGAGTCCGGTGTGTTGCCCCTTACACCACCCCGCAGGGCCGTCCTTCATTTTACACGGAGCCTTCCCCTTCGGTCAAGCGCCGGCGCGCGCAGCAGCCAGGGCCTTCAGGAGCTCCTCGTGGATGCGACCGTTGGTGGCCACGATGTCCGTGGCCAGGGGAGGCAACGGGTCCCCGGTGGGGGTGGTCACCCGCCCCCCCGCCTCCTCCACCAGCAGAGCCCCGGCGGCCAGGTCCCACGGGCTCAGCCGGAACTCCCAGTATCCGTCCAGTCGCCCTGCCGCCACCGCCGCCAGATCCAGGGCGGCGGAGCCAACCCGCAACACCCCATGGCAGCGTTTGAGCAGGGCGACGAACTCCCGGGTGTTGTCGAAGGGCGACTCCTGCCGGTCATAGGGGAACCCGGTCACCAGCAACGCCGCCTCCAGCCGGGAGGTCCGGCTGACCCGGATGGGCCGTCCGTTCAGGAAGGCTCCCTCCCCTCGCCGGGCGGCGAACAGCTCGTCCCGCATCACGTCGTAAACCACGCCCAGCACCCGCTGCCCTTCATGGAGCAACGCGATGGAAACCGAGAAAACCGGGAACCCGTGGGCGAAGTTCGTGGTCCCATCCAGCGGATCCACCACCCAGAGCCAGGGAGAGTCCTGGAGGATCTCCCCGCTCTCTTCGGACAGCAGGTGATGGTCCGGGAACGCCTCGCGGATGCGGGAGATCAGAACCCGCTCAGCGGCGAGGTCCGCTTCGGTCACGAGATCGATCTCCCCCTTGTAAATGATCTCCAGGCCGCGCCGGAAGTGCCAGCGGAGGACCCGGCCGGCCTCCACAGCGGCTTCTACGGCCACCTGATAGGCATGATGAAGGGTGACGGTGAAGGCGTCCATGTGTGCCTCCTTCCGGAAATGTCCCTCCGTTCGAGGCCCGAGGGAGCTCTCTTCGCGTTCCCTGTGAAGGAGCCCACGAGGATTATAATTGCAGGCGTCCCCGCCATCAGGGCCTTCGCCGGGATCGCGGGACGGAAACAGGTTCTGGGGGACAAAGGGGCCTGGCGCTCCGGCGCGCGGACGCCGAGGAACGGAGGATCGGTTGCAGGCGCGGCTTCGTTCTTTCCCGATGCAGAGAATGGGAATGCTGGCCCTGGGCCTGGCGATGGCCTGGGCGCTGGGATGGGGGATCGCCACCGGGGGGCCGATCCTGGCGCTGGGAGGGCTGCTCGGCGCCTTCCTGGTCCTGGGCGTCCTGAGCTCCATCGACCTGGCCTTCTTCCTGGTTTTCGCGGTGATCTTCCTGCTCCCCTTCGCCACCTTCCCGGTCCGCCTGGGCTTCACCCCCACCTGGCTGGACCTGGCGGTCATGGGCTGGTTGCTGAGCGGGCTGGCCTGGTGGGCCGCCGGGCGGACGGCGGCCCTGGAGGGGACGGCCCTGGCCTTCCCGGTGCTGGCCTTCATGGGGACCACGCTGGTGACCTTTCTGGCGGGGCTGGGCCATGCCTCCCTGACCCAGACGGTGGCCCGGCGGTTCGCTGAGTTCCTGCTCTCCATCGCCTCGTTCTTCTGGGTGGTCACCCTCGTTCGGGATCCGACGCGGCTGGCCCGGCTGGTCCGATGGATCCTCGGGCTGGGATTCCTGGCGGCCCTCGTGGCGGTCGTCCTCTATGCGCTCCCCGATGCCCGGGCGGAGGATTGGCTGCTGCGGCTGCGGCCGCTGGGCTACTATCCGGAGGGCGGCCCGGTCCTGCGCTACATCCTGGATGATCCGCAGCAGCCGGAGCGGGCCATCGGGACGGCGGTGGACCCCAACCTGCTGGGGGCGACGCTGTCTACCCTGATCGCCTTGGCCTTCCCGCAGGCCTTCGCCCGGCGGCCGGTGTGGCCCCGGCCGCTCCTCTTGATGTTCCTGGGGACGATGGCAGTGGCGCTGTTGCTGACGTTCTCCCGGGGCTCGTTCATCGGGGCGGCGGCGGCCCTCCTGGCCCTCAGCCTCCTGCGCTACCGCCGTGCGCTCCCGTTCCTGCTCATCCTCCTGGTGGGAGTGCTGTTGCTTCCCGCAACCCGGGACTACACGCTGCATCTTCTGGCCGGGTTGCGCGGGGAAGACCTGGCCACCCGCATGCGGTTCGGGGAGTATCGGGATGCCCTTACCCTGATCTCCCGCTATCCGCTGTTCGGCGTCGGGTTCGCCGGGGTGCCGGATGTGGATCTCTACATCAAGGTGGCCAGCATTTACCTGCTGGTGGCGGTGCAGATGGGGCTGGTCGGGCTGGGGATTTTCCTGCTGGTCATCGGGGTGCTGTTCGTCGCCGCCTGGAGGGCCCGGCGGGGGGTCCGGCGTCGGCCCGAGCTGGAGCCGCTCTGGCTGGGCCTCCACGGGGCGGTGCTCGCCGCGCTGGTCAGCGGGATCTTCGATCATCACTTCGTGAACTTCGATTTCCACCACATGGTGCAGTGGTTCTGGCTGATGATCGGCCTCGCCATGGCCGCCACCCGGATGGCCCAGCAAGAAGCCGGAGGGAGCCCTCCGGGCGAAGGATCCGGAGCATCCTCCGGGGGATAGATATGGAAGGGATCCAGGCGCTGATGCGCGGGCTGACGGAGGCCTCCGCCTCCCTGTTCTACCATCTCCTCGTGGGCCTGGCCCTGGAGGGCCTGCTCCTGATGGCCCTCGACCTCCGGCGCCGGTCCGGCAGGGGCGGGCTCGCGGATCGCCTGATGGTGGCCGCTGGCCTGGGCCTGATGGGCCGCCTGATCCTGTTCGGGGCGGCCTTCGGGGAGACGCGGGGGTTGCCTCCGGGGACGCTCCTGCCGCCTCTGGAGCGGGCGGTGGATCTGGCGACCTGGGGATGGCTGGGCTGGGCCATGGCCGGCGCGGGGCCCGGGCTCTGGGCGCCGGCCCTCCATACGGTGCTGGTCCTGGGCGCTTATGGGGCAACGGCGCCGGCTTGGTGGAGCATCGCCCTCCAGGATCCCACGGCCGTCTACGTCACCACCCCTCCGGAGCGGGCATGGACCCTGTGGGCGCTGGGGCTCAACCTGGCCATCGGAGGGCTGCTGCTCTCCCAGCGCCCGCGGAGGTTCCCCACCTCCGGGGCCCTGGGCTTCTCCCTCCTCGCCCTGGGGGCGCTGCTGCAGCTGAACGCCCCGCTCCTGGGAACCCATCTTTCCCCATGGATCCGCCTGGGCGCCCTCGCCGCGTATCCGCTCTGGCTGGCGGGGACCTATCAGCTTGCCCTGGATGCGGCGTGGGGGCGCCCTTCGGCGATGCGGCAGGCCGCATCCGCGTGGCCGGCCTGGACGGCAAGCCTGCTCCAGGCCCTTCAGGATCGGGAGGTCTCGGATCCTTTCCGGGAAGCCCTCCGGATGGCACGGGAATGGCTCGGCGCGCGCTGGACGGGGATCGGGCTCTTGCAGGAGGACCACCTGGTCTTCATCGCCCGGGAGGGGGAGAACCTGCCCCGCGCCGGCTCGGACCTCGTCCTGACGCTGTCGGAATACCCGCGCTGTCAGGAGGCGATCGATCAACGTCGGGGGGACTTCATGACCCCGGCGGATCAAGCCGGAGAGGCCTTCCTCCGCCTCTGGCAGGCCTTCGGGATGGAGCGCATCGGCTCCCTGCAGGTGGAGCCCCTCGTCGTTTCGGATCAGGTTCTGGGCCTCTGGCTGATCGGCTATCCCCCGGAGGCCGGGAAAAGCCGTCCCCCGGATCCCGGGCTGGCCCGGGAGATGGCCGGAGCGCTGGCCCGGACGCTGCGCCTGTTCCGGGAGTGGGAGCGCCTGACGCGCCTGGAGGCGGCGCTGCAGGCCCTGGAGCAGGAGCGCCAGGAGGCCATCCGGCAGCTGGAGGCCCGGCTGGAGGAAGAGCGCCGGTCGCTGCAGCGGGAAATCCATCGCTGGGCCACCCGGGCGGCGGAGGCGGAAGAGGAGCGGGAGCGCTGGCGGCGCCGGGCGGAGGAGCTGGCCCAGCTGCTGGAGGCCCGGGCCGCCCTGCCGGTGGCGGCCGCCTCGGTTAAGGAAACTCCCTCTGGATCCGGGGAGGAGCGAGATGGGCTGGTCCTGGCCCTCCTCCAGGAGCTGCGCACGCCGCTCACTGCCATCCTGGGCTATACAGATCTGCTCCTGGGCGAAGCGGTGGGGATCCTGGGCGCCACCCAGCGGCAGTTCCTGCTGCGGATCCGGGCCAACATCGAGCGCATGGCGGGGCTGATCCGGGAGACCCTGCAGATCGCCGCCCTGGAGGCCGGATCCTACCGGCTGGAGCCCGGCCCGCTGCGCTTGGAGGAGGTCCGAGACGAGGCCCTCCAGCAGTTGCAGCCGGTGCTCCAGGAGCGGGGCCTCCGGGTGGAGCTGGAGTGGCCGGAGGATCTGCCTCCGGTGCGGCTGGACCGGGATGCAGGGCAGCAGATCCTCTATCATCTCTTGAACAATGCGGCCCTCTGCAGCCGTCCGGGCACGGCCATCGTCCTGCGGGCCCGCCGCAACCCCAGCATCCCCGACGTGCTCTTCCTGAGCGTGCGGGATACGGGGGGAGGGATCCCGGTGGAGGAGATCCCCCGGGTTTTCGTCCCACGCTATCGGGCGACGACGCCGCTGATCCCCGGGGTGGGGGATAGCATCGGCCTCTCCATCGCGCGGGCCCTGGTGGAGGCCAGCGGGGGGCGGATCTGGGTGGAAAGCGAGCCGGGGGTGGGAAGCACCTTCACCGTCGTGCTGCCCCTGGCCGTCTCCTGAGGACTGTGGCAAGGAAAGAAACAATGCGGACGTTGCTGGCGCTGCTCGGGCTGGGGATTCTGATCCTGGGGGCCCTGGGGATGGCGGTGGTGGAGGGCCGGCTGCGCCCGGCGGCCGTTCCCCGGGCCACCCGTCCCGCCGCGCCTTCTCTCCCAGAGGGGAGAACCGCCACCCCCACCGAGGAGGGGCTGGTGGAGACGGTGGAGACACCGCCCCCCTCGCCCGCGTTCTCCCCTGTCCCGGCCTCCCCCTCCCCAACGCCGTCCGGGACGCCGGGGGAGGCCCCTATGCCGACCCTCTCCGTAACCCCCACGGGGACCGGGACGCCGAGGGCTCCGTGCCGGCCGCCGGCGGACTGGATCCCCTATCGGGTGCAGCCGGGGGACACGGCCTACCGGCTGGCGACCCTGGCGGGGATCTCCGTCTCGCGCTTCCTGGAGGCCAACTGCCTGCGGCATCCGGCCCTTTTCATCGGGCAACGGGTCTATCTGCCGGTTCGCCTGCCCACCCCGACCCCGAACCCCACGCCATGCGGGCCTCCCGCGGATTGGGTGCTCTACACTGTGCAACCCGGGGAGACCCTCTACCGGCTGTCCGTGCGCTTCGGGGTTCCCCTCTCCGACCTGATGCAGGCGAACTGCCTGACCACGCTGTCCTTGAGCGCCGGGCAACGCCTCTACGTCCCTCCCCCGCCGACGCCGACCGGGACGCCGGATGTCACCCCTGCGCCCTCTCCCACCCCCACGGCCCCCTGAGGACCTGACCGACTTCCGGGGAAAAGACAGGCGGGCATGCCGGGAGCCGGCATGCCCGCCCGAAGGGAGGATGGGAACGCAGGCTCCGGCTACTTCCGGGCCGTCTTCTTGGTGGTCTTCTTGGCCGTCTTCTTGGCTGCGGCCTTCTTCGCGGGTTTCTTGGCCGCCGCCTTCTTCGCCGTCTTCTTGGCCGCGGCCTTCTTGGCAGGCTTCTTGGCCGCAGGCTTGCGGGCCGGCTTGGCCGGAGCGGGGGCCGGAGGCGGGGCCATCTCCTCCGCAGGCGCCTCGGGGGCAGGCGCCGCCGCGCCTTCCATCTCCTGGTAGTAGACCCATTTGCCGACCATCGCTCGCTCCTTTCTGCAAGAGTTGGGACAGATGCCGATGGATCCACCCTCACGCCCATTGTAGGAGAGCGATGCAAATTTAGGCAAGCCTAAATTTGATCCGGATGCGATGGACACGCCGATGGAGGACGGATCAGGGCGTCTGCGCCCTTCCGGTGAGCGGAGGAGATCGCGGAACGGGCCCTCCCGGTTTATCATTGGGAGCCACGGGATCGGAGGGCCGCCCCGGCCGGCTCGCTCCCTGACGGCCGGCGGATCTTGGGCGTTCGGAGGTGTTTCGATGGGTCGCTGGCGATGGGTGCTGGGGCTGATGATCGGGGCCCTCGCGCTCTACGGGGCGGTGCGAGGGCTGGATCTCCCCACGCTCTGGGCCACGCTGCGCGCGGGGAACTACGGATGGATGCTCCCGGCCCTGCTCGCCCTGATCCTGAGCGTGGCGGCCCGGACCGCCCGCTGGCGGATCCTGCTGAACGCGCCTCCGGGGGTGTCCTTCCTCCGCCTCTGGAACATCCTGAACGCCGGCTACCTGGTCACCCACGTTCTCCCCTTCCGGATGGGGGAGCTCGCGCGGGTCCTCCTGCTGGCCCGCTTCCCCCAGACCCCGGCCGGCCTGGTGGCGATGTCGATCGTCGTGGAGCACGTGCTGGATCTGGGGGTGGTGCTGGCCCTGACCGGGGTGGCCCTGGCCCTCCAGCCGGGAGCCCGCGGGCTGGGGCTTCTGAGCCACGCCGGGCCGGTGCTCACCCTGGGCGCGCTGGGAGGGCTCCTCCTCGGGGCCTTCCGGCCCCAGTGGGCCCGGCGGCTCACGGACGCCCTCACCCGGCCGCTTCCCCGGCCGCTTCAGGGCCGGCTGCGCCGGGAGGCGGAGGCGGCCCTGCGGGGACTGGAGGTCCTCCGGACCCCCCGGGCTCTGGCCGCCGCCTCAGGCTGGTCCCTGGTGGCGTGGCTGGCGACGGCCGCTCATCTCTACGCGGTCATGGGGGTTTTCCTGGAGACCCCGGATGGGTGGGTGGCTTTGCTGACGATGAGCGCCCTGACCTTCGGGATGCTGGTGCCCTCCACCCCCGGCTACATCGGGGTGGTGCAGGGGATCACGGTCTGGGTGATGGGGGAATTCGGGATCCCGCAGGCCACGGCCTTTAGCATCTCGGTCGCCTCCCACGGGCTGATCTATGGGGTCCTCTCCACCCTCGGGGCCCTCGGCCTGTGGCTGGAGACCGGGCAGGTAGGGCTCGGGTTCCTGCGGCGGGCGGAGGGGGAGAGGGTGGACCGCTGAAAAGAGGCAGGGGCCCGGCCCCTCATGGCCCCTTCCGGTTTACAGGCTGAGGAATAAAATATCCCGCGGCATGCTCGACTTCGGGCGTGCTTCGGGATCCTCAACGCGCTCAGGAGGTCGGAAATGCCCCCCTCGGCCCTGATCACCGGCGGCGCGGGCTTCATCGGATCGAACCTGGCGGACGCCCTGGCCTCGGACGGCTGGGTGGTCTGGATCTTCGATCTGCTGGCCCGGCCCGGCGTGGAGCGGAACCTGGCCTGGCTCCAGGAACGGCACGGCGGGCGCATCCGCTTCATCCGGGGCGACGTCCGGGACTTCCCGGCGGTGGCGGAGGCGGTGCGGCAGGCGGAGGTGGTCTTCCATCTGGCCGCCCAGGTGGCGGTCACCACCTCCCTGATCGATCCCCGCACGGATTTCGAGATCAACGCCCTGGGCACCCTCAACGTCCTGGAGGCCGCCCGCCAGGCCCGCCATCGCCCCATCGTGCTGTATACCTCCACCAACAAGGTCTACGGGGCCATGGAGGAGGTGCCGGTGGTGGAGGAGGCCACCCGTTACCGATATGCGGACCGCCCCTTCGGGATCGATGAGCGTCAGCCCCTGGACTTCCACTCCCCCTACGGCTGCTCCAAGGGGGCGGCCGATCAGTATGTGCGGGATTACGCCCGCATCTACGGCCTCCCCACCGTGGTGTTCCGCATGTCCTGTATTTACGGCCCCCGCCAGTTCGGGACGGAGGATCAGGGGTGGGTGGCCCATTTCGTGATCTCCGCCATGACCGGGCGGCCGATCACGATCTACGGGGATGGGAAGCAGGTGCGGGACCTTCTCTTCGTCACGGACCTGGTGGCCGCCATGCGGGCGGCGGTGGAGCGGATCGATCGGACGGCGGGGCAGGTTTACAACATCGGAGGTGGTCCCGAGCACACCCTCTCGGTCTGGCATGAGTTCGCCCCCCTGCTCGCGGAGATCCTGGGCCGTCCCCTGGATCCTCCCGCCTTTGGGCCCTGGCGGCCGGGGGATCAGAAGGTGTATGTCAGCGATATCCGCAAGGCGATGCGGGACCTGGACTGGCGGCCTCAGGTGGGGGTGCGGGAGGGGCTGACCCGGCTGGCGGAGTGGGTGCGGGAGAACCTTCGATGAAGATCCTGGTCGCGCTCACCTATTACCGTCCCCATATCAGCGGTCTGACGATCTATGTGGAGCGGGCGGCCCGGGCCCTGGCGGCCCGGGGTCACGAAGTCCTGGTGTTGACCTCCCGGTATGACCGCCGTCTTCCTCTCGAGGAGGTGCGGGACGGCGTGCGGATCCGGCGGGTGCCGGTGCTGATGCGGGTGAGCAAGGGGGTGATCATGCCCACCATCGGATGGTGGGCGACCCGCCTGGCCCGCTGGGCGGACGTCCTCTGGCTGCATCTGCCCCAGTTCGACGCCGCCGGCATCGCCCTGCGCGGGCGCCTGTTCCACAAGCCCGTCGTCCTGACCTATCACTGCGACGTGACCCTTCCCCCGGGATGGCTGAACCGGGTGGCCAACCAGGTGGTCCACCTTATGGATCACCTGGCGGCCCGCCTCGCCGATGTCATCGTGAGCTATACGGAGGATTACGCCCGCCATTCCCCCTATCTTTCCCGTTATCTCGCCAAGGTGCGGGTGATCCCCCCGCCGGTGGAGATCCCGGTTCCGGATCCGGAGCGGGTGGCGGCCTTCCGGGCCCGCTGGGGGCTGGAGGGACATGTGGTCATCGGGATGGCCGCTCGCCTGGCGGCGGAGAAAGGGGTGGAGTATCTCCTGGAAGCCCTCCCCCATATCCTGGCGGTCTATCCGAACGCCCGCGTGCTCTTCGCCGGGCCTTACCGGAACGTCCTGGGGGAGGAGGCCTACGCCCGCCGGCTGGCGCCCCTCTTTGAGCGCTACCGGGACCACTGGACCTTCGTGGGGGTGCTGGAGCCGGAGGAGATGGCGGCCTTCTACGCCAGCTGCGACGTGGTGGTGCTTCCCAGCTGGAACGCCACCGAGTCCTTCGGCCTGGTGCAGGTGGAGGCGATGCTGTGCGGAACCCCGGTGGTGGCCAGCGATCTGCCGGGGGTGCGGGTGCCGACGCAGACGACAGGGATGGGGTTGACCTTCCCCCCGCGGGACAGCCGGGCGCTGGCCCAGGCGATCCTGCGGGTGCTGGCGGAGCGCCCGGCCTTCTGCCGGCCCCGGGAGTGGGTGGCCCAGCACTATAATACGGAGCGAACCGCCGCCGCTTATGAGGCGCTTTTCGAGGAGCTGCGGGCGTCCCGGGACCGGAGGAAGAAAGGAGATTGAAAATGGCGATCCGCGGGCTGTTTGTTCGGAATTTCCGTTCGATCGAGCGTGTAGATTGTAGATCTGGAGCTCGCACCTACCACAGCGAGGCGTTCCTGGGCGCCCTTCTGGCTCAGGTGGCCCGGGGCGCGCTCCGGCCTGCGGATCTGGCGTGTTATTTCGTGGAACGAAAGGACGGCGTTTCGGTCTTCACGCGTCAGCATGTGAACGAGCGCGGCCAGATCGAAGGGGGGTTGCGGACGTTTGTGGAGGCGGAGCTGGAGGATCTCCGTGTCTTCCTCGGTGTGCCCGAGGCCTCCGAATGAGAACGACCTCTCAGGAGAAGCCGCGATGCCCTCCCGCCTCATCCTCCTGGACGAATGGCTGTTCTCTCATCTCCAGGGTGAGGAGGGAAGCGAGCCCCAGCGACAGGCTCAAGAGATCCTTCCCAAAAGTTTAAGCATAGGGATCTGAGGCGTTCGTCCGCTCGTATCTCACCCGTCTGGACGGATCGTGATGGCCCCCGATTTCCTCTGGCTCCATTTGAAGGAGGTGCCTGCCTTCCGGGCGCTGCTGCGGGCGGTGGAGGCCCGGTTCTACCAGAGCCTGGAGATGCCGGAGCCGGTCCTGGATCTGGGCTGCGGGGACGGGCACTTCGCCTCCGTGGCCTTCCCGGGGAAGGCGTGGGTCGGGCTGGACCCCGAATGGGGGCCTCTGAAGGAGGCCGCCGCCCGCCGGGCCTACCGGTGGGTGGTGCAGGCCGATGGCGCCCGCATGCCCTTCCCCTCGTCCTTCTTCGGGACCGTGGTCAGCAACTCGGTCCTGGAGCATATCCCTCCGGTGGAGGCCGTCCTGGCGGAGGTGGCCCGGGTGCTGCGGCCGGGAGGCTTCTTCCTGTTCTGCTCGCCCAGCCATCGCTTTGTCGAGTTCCTCTCGCTCTATCGGCTGCTGCGCCGGCTGCGGCTGCCATGGGCTGCGGAGGCCTACGGCCGGCTCTTCAACCGCATCTCCCGTCACCATCATTGCGATGCCCCCGAGGTCTGGGCGGCCCGGCTGGAGCGGGCCGGCCTGCGCCCCCTCCGCTGGTGGTTCTATTTCTCCCCGGGCGCCACGGCCTTGCTGGAGTGGGGCCACCCGTATGGGCTGCCTTCCCTGATCTACAAAAAGCTCCTCGGCCGTTGGATCCTCGCCCCTTGGCGGTGGAGCCTGCGGCCGGTGGAGCGGATCCTGCGGCCGTTCTACGAGGAGCCCCCGGGCCCGGAGGGCGCGTATTTCTTTATGATCGCGCGAAAAGAGGGAGGCGGATAGCCCCATGGCCCGGCGGATCGCGAGCGCGCTGGCTTTCCTCTTCGCGGGCCTTCTGGCCATGTTCGCGCAGGGACTGCTGGACGCCAGCCCCCGGGAAGCTCCGGACCCGCGGGCGTTCGGGGTTTATGCGGGGGCGCTGGCCCTGTTCCTCTGGGCCCTTCGGCAGGAGCCAGCCTGGCTGGAGGGGGAACGTCCCAGCGTCTCAACTCCCAGCCCCTCGCCTTCCGGTCGCCCCTTCTGGGCCGTCCTGAGCCTGGGGCTGGCCGCGCTGGCTTTCCTTGAGTCCGGCGGCAACCGTTTCCGGCTCCCCGGGGTGATCGCGTGGGGGCTGGCGGTGGCGGCCTGGCTGGCCGCGTGGTGGGACGCGCCGCTCCCACGATGGCCCCGGGAGGGGCTGCGGGTGCATGGGTGGCATCTGCTGCTCCTGCTCGTCCTGGGGCTCGGGATCGGCTTCCGCTACTGGGATCTCTGGAACCTTCCCCTGGATGTGAACAGCGACCACGCCGAGAAGCTCCTCGACGTGCGGGACGTCCTGAACGGGGAGTATCGGATCTTTTTTCCCCGGAACACCGGGCGGGAGGCCTTCCAGTTTTATCTGGCGGCGGCGACAATCCGGCTCTTCGGGATGCCGCTGCATAAGTTCACCCTCCAGGTGGGGACGGCCTTCATCGGGGTCCTGCTCCTGCCCGCCCTCTATCTGCTCGGCGCGGCCCTGTGGGGGCGGCATGGGGGGCTGTGGACGATGTTCCTGGGGGCTGTGGCCTCCTGGGCGGTGATCCCGTCCCGGGTGGGGTTGCGCTACCCCTTCCTGCCCACCTTCGCCGCCTGGTCCCTGGCCTTCCTCATCCGGGGGCTGCGCTCCGGCCGTCGGGCGGACTTCCTGGGGATGGGATGGTTCCTGGGGATCGGCCTGTATGGCTACTCCCCCTTTCGGGGGATGATCGCTGCGCTCCCGGCCGCCTTCCTGCTCGTGTGGGGGATCCGTCGGGGCTGGCGGACCGCCGAAGGGTGGCGCCAGATGCGGGATTTCATCCTTGGCATGCTCACGGCCCTCCCGGTCCTGGCCCCCATGCTCCGCTTCATCGTGGAGTCCCCCGAGGTGTTCTTCTATCGCCTGATGACCCGGGTCTCCACCTGGGAGAAGCCCCTCGAGGGGGATCCGCTGTGGATCCTTCTCGATAACCTGCGGCGGGCGCTGTTGATGTTCCACTGGACGGGCGACGAGGTGTATGTGGCGACGATTCCCCTGCGGCCGATGCTGGATCCCGTGATGGGAGCCCTGCTGGTCCTGGGTGGAGCGGCTGCGTTCGGGTGGATGATCCGCCGACGGGATCCCGTCCCCCTGGCGGCGCTGGCAGCCGGTTTCGTGATGCTCTTCCCCTCGGCGTATAACCTCTCATTCCCGCGGGAGAATCCCAGCACGGTGCGGGCGGCCGGCGCCCTGCCTTCCGTCCTCGCCCTCGCCGCGCTGGTCCCGGCGATGTGGACCGCATGGTGGGGCCGCGCGGGCGCGCGGCGATGGCTGGGGTGGGGGATCGCCGGGCTGCTGGCGTTGGCGTTGATCCGCCTGAACGCCGCACGTGTTTTTGAGACATACGCGCAGTCCTACTGCCACCATGTTCTCAACGCTTCGGATGCGGCGGAGATCCTGCGCGGCTTCTATGTGGGGGGCGGCCCGCCCACGAACGCCTTCTACGTGGCCTATCCTTACTGGTTCGATTCGCGGCTGATCGGGATGTGGCTGGGGGATCTGGACTGGCCCTACACGGTCTGGTATGAGGATCTGCCCCAGGTGGTGGCCCGGCATCGCCGGCTGCCGGGCCCCAAGCTGTATCTGGTGCATCCGGAGGACGAGGCCACCCGGGCCGTCCTGCAGGCGGCGTATCCCCGGGGGTGGTGGGCGTGGCGGCCGCGCACCCGCTGCGACGGCCTGGGGATCCGGGTGTTCCACGTTCCACCGGATTCATGAAGCCGAGGGGGGCGCAGTCGCGCCCCCCTCCGTGAGGCTGGACGAAACGGCTCAGGCCGGCCGCCGCTGCAGGGTCAGCTCCTCCACCGGCTGGAGGATGACGCCGATCCAGAAGCCCAGCAGCATCAGCTGCGAGAAGAACATCACCAGGTTAATCCCCGAGGTGGAGGGGCTGGTATGGCCGGCGGCCAGGCCGAAGAAGGCGTTCATGGTCATCCCGCCCAGCAGGGCGATGGCCACCAGGATCCCGGCGACCCGGCGCAGGACGCCGTTCAGGCGATGGGCCAGGAACAGCAAGTAGAGGGCGCCGGCGATCAGGCCCAGGCCGGCCAGCAACTCGCCCCACTGGACCAGGTTGCCGAACAGCGTCGCATTGGCCGTGGCCGGGCCGGTGAGGAAGGACTTCATCCAGGGATACGGGTTCTTCTCGGCGAAGCGGGCCAGGGTCTGAGGCAGAGCCTTCACAAACCCGCCGCCGGTCTCCAGCTTCTCCAGACCGCCGCGCAGCCACTCATAGCCCAGGACGATCTGGATGAGCAGCAACCAGATGCGCGCCATGCGCTCCATCGCCGACCTCCTTTGGAAGGATCTTTCCGCTTCTCACTCTAAGCGGAAGGTCGGAGGCCCGGTAGAGGCGCGCGTCCCGATTTTCCCGGGACATGTGTCCCGGAACTCCCGGGACCTATCGGGGCCGCAGGAGCTGCGGTCCGAGGCGAAAGCCCCTCCTACGTAAGCCGAAATTCATTTCGGCCTCCTCCCGTGGGCGCAGCTTTCGCCGCGGCCTTGCGGGATCGAAGGAGGGTTCGGGGTGAAAGCTCCTCCTGCAGAAAAATCGATTCTTGTAGGAGCGGCTTCAGCCGCGATCCTTGCAGGGTCGAAGACCGAGGTTTGGGGCCGTAGGGGCGGCTTTAGCCGCGACTTGTGGCATCGAAGACGGGAAGTTCGGAGCTAAAGCCCCTCCTACCAGAAACCATCTTTTTGTAGGAGCGGCTTTAGCCGCGACCTTTGTGTCATCGAAGACGGAGGTTCGGAGTTATCGGAGCGGCTTCAGCCGCGACCTTCGCTCAGCGGCGGGGGAGGGGGAGGGAAGTGAGCCCCAGCAGGAGGAGCGCCCCCAGGAGCCCGGGGAGGACGGCGGTGGTCCCAAGCTGACCGAAGCCCGGGGCCAGGAGGCGCCCGGCCGCGTGGCCCAGGATCATCCCCAGGCACCCGAGGATCAGATCCCCGATCAAACGGCGGGCCCCGCCGCCGGCCAGGACGTGTCGGATCAGCCCGGCCCCCACGCCGAGGAAGAGGAGCAGAACAGGGGTGGTCCACATCACAGGGTGATCTCCAGCAGATCTTCGGCGATGTGCCGGAGCCGATCCGCGGGCAGCTCCGACAGGCGCATGGCCAGGCGCAGATAGGGCAGGTGCACAGGAGCGGTCACGAAGGCCCGCACCTCCGGCGGGAGCGCGCGGAACCCTTCGATCTGATCCAGCAGGATGGCGGCCTGCCCGATGGGACTCTCCGCGTCCCGCAAGTCGGCCAGGGAAAGCCCCAGATGGGCCGCCAGGCGTTCCAGTTCCACCAGGGGGATCGGGCGCTCGCCGGATTCGTAGGCGCGGAGCCGCCGGGGGGTGCATCCCAGGGCGGCGGCCACCTCCCGCAGGCTCTTCCCCGCAGCCTCCCGGGCCTGGCGCAGGATCAGCCCGATGACCCGGTGCCGGAGGGCGATGAACTCCGGAGCCGCCTCCGCTATCTCCTCCTCCGGCGATGCGTTCCGCTGATCCGGTTCCAGGAGGGCGGAGAGGGGCGTCTGGAAAAACCAGGCCAGGACCTCCAGCTCCGGCAGGGTGGGATCCTGCCGCCCGGCCTCGTAGGCCCGATAGCGCGCAGGGGAGATCCCCAGCAGGGCGGCGCAGGCCTGGACCGTGCGGCCGGCCCGCTCCCGGGCCTGCCGCAGGGCGATCCCGACGATCTTCCGGCGCAACGTCAAACGTTCTTGTTCGTCCATCGGCAGACGATCCTCACAGGATCCCCCGGGCGTTCGACGGGGCAATTCGACCTTTGCTCGATATTATAATGGGAAAGGCAGGGATCCAGATGAGAGGAGGGGAAGCTGTCGGATGAAAGCCCTCGTCTGGCCACGGGGCCGCACGCTGGCCGCGCTGGCCCGTTCCATGCGGCCGCGCCAGTGGATCAAGAATGTGTTCATCTTCGCCCCGCTGGTGTTCGATGAGAAACTGCTCCGCCCGGAGCCCCTGGGGCGCACCGTCGCCGGCTTCCTGATCCTGTGCCTGCTCTCCGGCGCGGTTTACCTCTTTAACGACCTCCAGGATCTGGAAAGAGACCGGCAGCACCCGCGCAAGCGGAACCGTCCCCTGGCTGCGGGGGAGCTGGATCCTCGGGTAGCGTGGGGGGCGACCCTGCTCATCCCCCTCGGGCTGGCCTATCCGGCCCTCGCCCTGGACCCCCTCTTCGCCCTCCTCGCCTACGTCTACTGGGGGCTTAACCTGGCCTACTCCCTCTGGCTGAAGCATCAGGTGATCCTGGATGTGCTGGCCCTGGCCAGCGGCTACGTGCTGCGGGTCGCCGCGGGCGTGCCCCTGGTTCAGGTGGAACGGTTCTCCCCCTGGCTTTATCTGTGCACGCTGCTTCTGGCCCTTTTCATCGGCTTCGCCAAGCGACGCCAGGAGATCATCCTGCTCGGCGAGAACGCCCGCAACCACCGGGCGATCCTGGAGGAATACACCGTCCGCTTCCTGGACGAGATGATGGGCGTGGTGATGGCCGCCACCATCGTGGCCTATTCCCTTTACACCTTTTCCGCCCCCAACCTTCCTTCCAACCACGCCATGATGTTGACCATCCCCTTCGTGCTGTATGGGATCTTCCGCTATCTCTATCTCATTCACGTCCGAGGGGAGACCGCGCCGCCGGACGAGCTGGTTTTGAAAGACCTCCCCCTTCTGCTCACCGTGATCCTCTGGGGGGTGACGGCGATCCTGATCCTCTACCTGATGTAGCCGGAAGCGAGCCCGGGAAACGCTGAGGTCTCCTCGGATCCCCGGAAGGGACTGCGCAGGAAAGTGATAAAATTGGGAAAGGTGTTTCCCGGAATCGCCTGCGCCCTCCAGAGAGGCCCCGGCTGCGGATGGTCGACCCGGCGATGGAGGCGCCCATGGAACACGTGACGCAGGAAGGGACGCCGCGCATTCGTTCCCTGCAGGCCACCCCGATGCCGGACGGGCGCCGGGTGGTGGTGGAGCTGGAGCTGGAGTTCGCGCCCTCCCCTCATCGCCCGGATCTGGAGCTCATCCTTTACAACGCCCGGGGAGAGGAGGTCCACTCCATGGCGGTCATGGAGGTGATGGAGCTCCGGCCGGCGTATGTGCTGCACCTGCGGCAGCCGGATCCTGGGGCGCCTTACCGGGTGGAAGCCCGGCTCCTCGCCGGGGATCGCGTGCTGGATCGCCAGGAAACGACGGTGCGCATCCCGGAGCCGATCACCGTCCAGGACGACGAGACCCTGCGCCGCATCCTCCGGGAGGCGCGCGTGATCGCCGTGGTGGGCCTCTCCGCGGATCCCGAACGGCCCAGCCATCAGGTGGCTTCGTATCTCCAGCGCCAGGGCTATCGGATCATCCCCGTGAACCCCACGATCCCGGAGGTCCTGGGGGAGCCCTCCTACCCGGATCTCCTCTCCGTCCCCGAACCGGTGGACGTGGTGGACGTTTTCCGGCCGGCCCGTTACGTCCCGGAGATCGTGGAGCAGGCCATCGCCAAAGGGGCGAAGGTGATCTGGATGCAGCTGGGGGTGATCCATTTCGAGGCCGCCCAGCGCGCCCGGGAGGCAGGCCTGCTGGTGGTGATGGACCGCTGTATGAAGATCGAGCATCAGCGCCTGTTGCGGACGGGAGCGTGAGCCGGTGGCTCGATGGATCCGGTGGCTTCTCCTCGTGAGCCTGGCCCTGGGGCCGTTGGACGTGGCTCCGGCCGTCGCGCAGGGGGGCGAGGATGAGTTCATCGCCCGCCTGCTGGCTCAGATGCCGCCGGAGGCCAAAGTAGGGCAGCTCTTCCTGATCACCCTCCCCGGCCCGGTGGCCCGCCCGGATCATCCGCTGCGATCGCTGCTGGAGACGCAGCGCATCGGCGGGGTGATCCTGAGCCCCGAGCAGGGGAACTTCTCCAACGTGGGAGCCACCGCTTCGGAGCTGTTCTCCATCACCGTTTCCCTGCAACAACAGGCCGCCGGGCTCACCCCATTCATCCCGCTGTTCATCGGCCTGCGCCAGCAGGGAGATGGCCCTCCCGGCTCCGCCTGGACCTCCGGGGCGATGCCGCTTCCCTCCCCCCTGGCCCTCGGCGCCACGTGGAATCCGGACCGGGTGCAGGCGGTGGGGCGGTCCCTGGGGGAGGAGCTCCGGGCGGTCGGCATCAATTTGCTCCTGGGCCCTCCCCTGGAAGTGTTGCTGGAGCCCCGGCCGGACCTCGGGGATGCAGGGGTGCAGACCTTCGGAGGGGATCCCCACTGGGTGAGCCGCATGGCCCGGGCGTATCTGAGCGGCCTCGCGGAAGGAAGCGAGGGCCGGCTTCTCGTCGTCCCGGGCGCGTTCCCCGGCGAGGGGCGCGCCTACGGGCGGGAGGAACGGGTAGCGGTCCTCACCCGGGAGGATCTGGCCGCCTTTGATCTGGTCCCCTTCATCACGCTGATGCGCACGTCCACCGAATCCGGCCGCCCGCTGTTGCGCGCCGTCCAGGTCTCCACGATGCGGGTGCGGGGCTTCGGAGGAAGCGCTCAGGAATGGACCCGTCCCCTAACGGTGGATGGGGCGGCGCTGGGCGCTCTGCTGGCGTTGCCGGAGATCAAGGCCTGGCGGGAAGGCGGAGGCGTCCTCCTCTCCCCGCCTCTGGGACTTCCGGTGATCCGCAACCTGTATGTCGATGAGCGGGGGGAGGTGGATTTCCGGCGTGCGGCGCTGGAGGCCTTCCTGGCCGGGAACGATCTGATCTGGCTGGGGGCGCTCCACCCGGATCCCCAGGAGGCTGCCCGTCAGGCGGCGGCGATCATCGCCTTTTTCCGGGAGAAATACTCCACCGATCTGGCGTTCCAGAACCTGGTCAACAGCGCCGTGGCCCGCATCCTGCGCCTGAAGTATGGCCTTTACCCGGGCTTCAGCGCCCCGATGGTGCTCCCCACTTCTGCGAACCTTCCCCAGACCGTCGCGACCCCCGCTCACCTCCAGATCGTGCGCCAGGCCCTGGAGGAGGCCCTCGTCCGCCTGCACCCCCGCGAAACCGGTCCGGTGCCCATCCCGCAGCCTGGGGAGACCTTCCTGGTGCTGGTGGACGGGCGGACGGCCCGGGCCTGCGCCGCGTGCCCGGAGCAACGGCTGTTGCCCACAGAGATGCTCACGCGGGCCCTCATGACGGCCAGCGGGGAGGCCCTCGACGCGACCCGGATCACGGTGCGCACCTTTGCGGAAGCCCTCGCCTTCCTTTCCCGGGCGCCCGAAGCGCCGGACCTGCAGCCGGAGTTCGAGCGGGCAACGTGGGTGCTGATCGTCGCCCTGGACGAGCGCCCGGAGGATCCGGCCTCCAGCCTGCCGCATCTCCTGCTCAGCGAGCGGACGGATCTGCTGGCCGGCAAGCAGGTGGTCTTCTGGAGCCTCGGGCCGCTGTATCCGTTGACCGCCCGGGAGGTGAGCCGGCTGAGCCGCTACGAAGCGCTCTGGACGCACGTGCCTCCCGCGGTGGAGATCATGGCCCGGGCCCTCTTCGGCGCCTTGAACCCCCGGAGTCGCGCGCCCCTTTCCATCGCGGCCCTTGGCTATAACCTGGCGGACCGCCTGCGGCCGGATCCCAATCAGGTGATCCCCCTGGGGGCAGGCCCACGGGAAGGGACCGTCTCCGGAACCCCGGCCCCCGTGACCGTCCGGGTTGGGGAGACGTTACGCGTCTGGGCCGGGCCGATCCGCGACCGGGATGGATACCTGGTTCCGGACGGCACGCCGGTTGCCTTCACCGGCGTTTATTCCGGTCAGGGGAGCATCGGGCCCTTCGTCGTGGGAACCCGGGATGGGTTCGCGGAGGTGGACATCCCGCTGGATCGGGAGGGGATGCTGGAGATCCGGGCGGTGAGCGAGCCGGCGCGCCTCTCCTACCGGTTGCAGCTCCAGATTGCGAAGAACCAGCCGGGCCGCATCGCCACGGTGGTCCCGCCGACGCCCACCGCTCCGCCCGAGCCGACCCGGACGCCGATCCCCTCGCCCACGCCCACGCCTGCGGCCCCGTCGCGCCCGGGCCGGGGTCTGGGGCCGGGCCTGGCAGGGTGGTCGATCTTCGGATGGAGCGCGCTGGCCATCCTGGGGGTCAGCGGCCTGTCCTTCCGGCTGGGCCGACGCCGGGATCTGGATCGCGCGTGGCGGGCCGCCCTGCTCGGCTTCATCGCCGGTTGGTCCGTCTACTCCTTGTTGCTCTTCGGATCCACGACGCTGCCCATCCCGGAGCTCCCCAGGATCCTCCCGCTAACGGCTGGAGCGACGGCCCTCTTGATCGGAGGGCTTGCGGCCCTCATCCCTTCGGGAGAACGCTGAGGATCCATCGGGTTCGCCAAGGACAGACCCTGTAGAGGAGGTCGCGCCATGGCCTATGAGACGCTGCAGTATGAGGTTCAGGAGGGAATCGCCACCATCACCCTGAACCGACCGGATGTCCTCAACGCTTTCAACGAGCAGATGTTCCGGGAATTGCAGGACGTCCTGCGGGCGGTGGAGCGGGACGAGGCGGTCCGCGTGGTGATCGTGACCGGGGCCGGCCGGGGGTTCTGCGCCGGGCAGGACTTGGCGGAGATGCGGGCGCGCTACGAGCGGCCGGAAGAGGCGATGTCCATCGGCGAGCATCTGCGCAGCCGCTACAATCCCCTGATCCTGCGCATCCGCAACACGGAGAAGCCCTTCATCGCCGCCATCAACGGGGTGGCGGCGGGCGCGGGCTGCAGCCTGGCCCTGGCCTGCGACCTGCGGGTGATGGCGGAGACGGCCTCCTTCGTCTTCAACGCCTTCGCCAAGATCGCCCTGATCCCCGATTCGGGCTCCACCTGGTTCCTGCCCCATCTGGCCGGATACGCCCGGGCCTTCGAGGCGGCCACCCTCATCGATCGGCTGGACGCTTCCCGAGCCCTGGCCTGGGGGCTGGTCAACGCGGTGGTCCCGCCGGACCAGGTGATGCCGACGGCCCAGGAGTGGGCGGCCCGGCTGCGGGAGCTGCCGGCCCGGGCGGTGGGGTTCCTGAAGCGGGCCCTCAACCGGGCGCTGACCTTCACGCTGGAGCAGTCCCTCGATTATGAGGCCCATCTCCAGGAGGTGGCCGCCCGCACGCCGGAGCACCGAGAGCGCGTGGAGGCCTTCCTCCGCCGACGGGGATGACGGGAATGGTGGCGAATGAATTCGACCGGGAGGCCTGCGGCCGATGGCCGGCCTGCGCGCCGAATGAATTCGGCCTCCAGAGGCCTTGCGGCCGACGGTCGGCCTGCGCCGACCGGGAGGGTGTCTTTTGCGTCGGCGGAGGCCGACGCCTGGCGCGAAGCGCCTAAGAAGGCCGATTTCAATCGGCGTGAAAGCCTGCGGCCGACGGTTGGCCTGCGCGCCGAATGAATTCGGCCTCGGGAGGCCTTGCGGCCGACGGTCGGCCTGCGCCGACCGGGAGGGTGTCTTTTGCGTCGGCGGAGGCCGACGCCTGGCGCGAAGCGCCCTGGAAGGCTGATTTCAATCGGCGTGAAAGCCTGCGGCCGACGGTTGGCCTGCGCGCCGAATGAATTCGGCCTCCAGAGGCCTTGTGGCCGACGGTCGGCCTGCGCCGACCGAAAAGCATCTCTGGCGTCGGCGGAGGCCGACGCTTGGCGCGAAGCGCCTAAGAAGGCCGATTTCAATCGGCGTGAAAGCCTGTGGCCGGCGGTTGGCCCTGGGTGCCGAATGAATTCGGCCTCGGGAGGCCTTGCGGCCGACGGTCGGCCTGCGCCGACCGAAAGCATCTCTGGCGTCGGCGGAGGCCGACGCTTGGCGCGAAGCGCCTAAGAAGGCCGATTTCAATCGGCGTGAAAGATGCCGCATTTGAGGTGGAGAACAATGGAGCGCGTGGGGATCATCGGGGCGGGGACGATGGGACGAGGGATCGCGTATGTGGCGCTGACCCACGGCGCCGAGGTCGTCCTTTACGATGTCGTGGAGGAAGCCCTGGAACGCGCCCGCGCCCAGATCGAAGGATGGCTGCAGGAGGCTTTGGCGAAGGGGCGCCTCGCGGAGGCGGAGGCCCGGAACGCCCGGGAGCGCCTGCGCCTCAGCGACCGCTTGGAGGCTCTCGCGGAGGCCGAGGTCGTCATCGAGGCGGCCCCGGAGGATCTGAACCTCAAGCAGGAGGTCTTCCGCCGGCTCGATGACCTCTGCCCTCCCACTGCCATCCTCGCTTCCAACACCTCCTCCCTCTCCATCACGGCCCTGGGGGCCGCCACCCGTCGGCCGGAGCGGGTGGCCGGCATGCACTTCTTCAACCCGGCCCCGGTCATGCGCCTGGTGGAAGTGGTGCGAGGCCTGGCTACGTCCGAGGAAACCGTGCGGGCGCTGGTCGATCTCGCCCGGCGCTGGGGCAAAACCCCCGTGGTGGTGAAGGACACGCCGGGGTTCATCGTGAACCGGGTGGCCCGGCCCTTCTACCTGGAGGCCCTGCGCCTGGTGGGAGAGGGCGTCGCCGATCCATCCACGGTGGACCGGATCATGCGGACCCTGGGGTTCCGGATGGGGCCCTTCGAGCTGATGGATCTCATCGGTCTGGATGTCAACTTAGCGGTCAGCGAGAGCGTCTATCGGGCCTTCTTCGAGGAGCCCCGCTTTCGCCCACACCCCTTGCAGCGCCAGATGGTCCAGGCCGGCCGTCTGGGCCGCAAAACCGGGAAAGGATGGTATGACTACGAGGGCTCACCGGCCTGAGCCCGCGGGATCCCCGGATCACGGTTTGGGAGGAAGGGGGGATGGGAACCCAACCGCTGAAGGAGCGCGTGCTGATCGTGGGAGCGGGTATCCTCGCGGAGGAGATCGGCGCGTGGTGTCTGGAGAAAGGCTATCCGGCTTCCGTGCTGACTCTGGAGGGGTGGCCCGCGCCGGAGCTGCGCCCCACCCTGGAGGCGGAGGCGCGGCGGAGCGCCCTGGCAGTGGAGGCCTTGCCCTACCCCCCGGAGGCCAAGCAGGCTCTGGTGGAGATCCTGGACGCGGCCCTGCCCCCCGAGGCGCTGCTGCTGAGCCTCTGCCTCACCGTCTCCGCGACCCGGGTGGCGGGCTGGACCCATCATCCGGGCCGTGTGGTGGGGTTCGCCCTCCTGCCGCCCCTGAGCCTCGGTCTCCCGGTGGAGCTGGCCCATCCCCTTCCGGGGGATACCGGAGCGCTGGAGCGGGCGAGGGCCTGGTGGCAGGCGCTGGGCCTCTCCCCCGTGGTGGTTCAGGACGCGGTGGGGATGGTGCACCCGCGCATCCTGTGCGCCCTGATCAACGAGGCGGCCTTCGCGGTGATGGAAGGGGTAGCGGCCCCTGAGGACGTCGACACGGCGATGAAGCTGGGCACGAACTACCCTCGGGGACCCCTGGAGTGGGGGGACCTCATCGGCCTGGACCTGGTGGTGGCCATCCTGGATGCCCTGGAGGCGGAGCATCGAAGCGGTGTCTATCGGGCCGCCCCCTTGCTTCGCCAGATGGTCCGGGCCGGCCTCCTCGGCCGGAAGACCGGGAGGGGTTTTTATCGCTGGTGAGCAGGAAATTTCAGGAGGGCATCTCTTCCAGCAGGGGGATCAGGCGCTCCCGGATCAGGCGATCGGCGTCGAATTGCTGGCGGACGCGGCGGCGCAGCCGGGCCACCGGATCCGTCTCCAGGAAGTGGGCGATGGCAGCGGCGAGGGCCTCCGGGGGGGCCTCCATGGGAAACAGGAAGACATCCTCTTGGCCCAGCTCCCGCAAGGGGGGGAGCTCCCGGGCGAACACCGGCAGACGCGCCAGGCCCGCCTCCAGGACCGGCAGCCCAAACCCCTCCTCCTCGCTGGTGAGCAGCACCGCGTCCGCCAACGTGTAGAAATCCGCCACCGTCTCCTCCGGCAAACCCTCTCCCAGATGTTCATACAGGAAGTGCGCCGCCCCCTCCAGCCCCCACGCGGCCCGCTGGGCGCGCAGCGCTTCCAGATAGGCCCGGTTGGCCGGCGTGTGGGCGCCCGGCGGGCCGGTCACCACCAGCCGGGCATCCCATCCGGTCCGGGCCCGCAAATGCCGGAGGACCGCCAGGGCCTCCTCCAGCCGCTTGCGGCGGGTGATGCGAACCGGCGTCAGGAGGATGGCGTCGGCGGCCATGAGACCCAGATGTTCCACCAGGGATCGCGTGCAGGCGCTCCAGCGGAAGAACGCCCCCAGGTCCACTCCGTTCGGGATCACGTGGATGCGCGTGGCCGGGATCCCCCAGGCGGCGGCCAGGGCCTGCCGACGGGCCTCGGAGACCGTCACGTGGATCACCGGCCAGGGCCGAACGAGCAGCTCCCACGGCTCGCCCGGGGAACGCGGGGCCCTCGCCCGCAGGATCACCGCATCGTGGTGCCATCCGATCCAGCGCCGGGGATCTTCGGTGACCAGATCATAGAGGGCAGCGGAGAGGACGAGGTTCTTATCCATGGTACAGACGTTGTGGAGGATAGCCACGTCGGCCCCGTGCAGGGCCTCCTGGAGGGCGCGACGCAGCCGCTCCCGCCATTGAGAGAAAGCGCCCGGGAGGCGGCCCTCCATCAGCGCCGCCTGGAGAGGGGCAATGTCCGGATGGGCTCCATACATCGGTGGGATGGCCACCGCCTCCACCCCGGGCGCATCCACGGCCGCCACGCCGGCGATGATCCGCACGGGGTAGCCGGCCGCCGCCAGGGCGCGGGCCTGGCGGGCGAGCACGGCCTCCACCCCGCCGACCACCGGTGGGGCCGTGTAGTGGATCAGAGCCACGCAAGGCTTCTCCGGCATGCCGGATGCCATCCCGGGGTGCTCTTTGAGTTCCGGGTTCATTTTACCCGGGGGTTCGAGCCCGCCGGCCGCCCGGCCTCCTGCATCCCCGGGCGCCCCCTTGGCACGCCGATGCCTTCCGGTTATGATGACCTGGAGCCTTCAAGGGGGAGGCGGCCGTGAAGACCCTGGAGGAGATGATCCGGGAGCTGCCCCCGGAGCTGCGGCAGGAGGTGAAGGATTTAATCCGTTCCCTGCTGCGTCGGAGGCAGGAACCCGCCCCGACCCTCCGTCAGGATTGGGGAGGGGCGTTGAAGGACTATCGCGACCGCTTCACCGCGCTGGATCTCGAACAGAAGGCGCTGGAGTGGCGGGGAGACTGAAGGGATGTATCTGATCGACACCAACGTGTGGCTGGAGCGGCTTCTGGATCAGGAAAGAGGATCCGACGTCGCGCGCTTCCTGGCTCGAATCCCTTCTGATCGCCTCGCGATCACCGATTTCGCCTTTCATTCCATCGCCCTCGTCCTGATCCGCCTGAACCGGCTGGAGGTGCTGCGCGCTTTCGTTCAGGATCTCTTCCTTGACGGTGCCGTCCGCCTGATCCGTCTGGAGCCGAACGAGATCCTCGAGGCCCTTCGGGCGACTGAGGACTTCCGGCTGGATTTCGATGATGCGTATCTATACGTAGCGGCGGAGAAGCATGGGCTTATCCTGGTGAGTTTCGATGCGGACTTCGACCGCACACCTCGGGGCCGTCGGACCCCCGCTCAGGTCCTGGCCGCCCTCGCCGCGGGCGGCTCCTGAGGTCGATGGGGTCGGCTTCCTGTTCCGCGAAGAGGCAAGGCGATGCCGGCGCGCCGTGCGCTCCTGATTCTTCTTATCCTCCTGACCCTCGGGATGACCGCCCGGGAAGGGGAGACGCCCCTACTCCCTGCCCGCCCGGCGGCTCCGATGCCGGGCGGAGAGCCCCCCGCGAGCCCTCCGACAACGTTCCGGGTGTATCTGCCCCTGGTCGCCCGTCAGGGGTCGGAGGCTCCTCCCCGGGTGGATTTCGGGCTGGTCTTCATCACCTCAGCGGAGTGGCCGGCCGACCCGGACCGGTTCGATCGCGCCCGGCGACTGGGCGCCCGGTGGGACCGCTGGCCGCTCTACTGGAGCGGGGTGGAGATCTCGCCGGGCGTCTATCGGTGGGCTTCCGTCGACACCGCCCTCCGGGACGCTCTGGCCCAGGGCTTCGAGGTCTCCCTCATCCTCCTCGGCACCCCGGGCTTTTATGCGACCGGAGGCCTCCCCCTGCGACCGCCTGTGGGCGGCTCCATCCTGCGCCGTTCGGAGGCGCGCACACCCGGGGCGCCCATCGCCATTGCCGCGGCGAGCCCCCCGGCCGGCCTCTACGCTCCCATCTTCACCGACGGCACGGACCGGCCCGGCCCGGGCAAGACCATCAACCCGGAGAACCGATGGGCCGCCTTTGTCTACCAGGCCGTCGCCCGCTACCGGCCGGGCGGGGCGGCGAGCCGGGAGGTGCCCGGATGGCCGGCCGGGCGCGGCGTGCGTGACTGGGAGATCTGGAACGAGCCCGATCTTTCGTTCTTCTGGAGTGGAAGCGCGGCGGATTACGCTCGCCTGCTCCGGGTGGCCGCCATCGCCGCCCGCCAGGCGGATCCCCAGGCCCGCATCCTGTTCGGCGGGCTGGCGATCTTCGAGAAGCCCGACTGGCTGCGCGAGGTCCTCACGGTCCTCCGGAACGATCCCGATCCCCAGCTACGGGACGCCTTCGGCTGGTATTTCGACATCCTGCCGGTCCACAGCTACAGCTACGCCTGGCAAACGTTCCGGTATCTCAATCAAGTGAAGGGGACCCTCGGGGCCTTCGGCCTCATCAAAGAGCTGTGGGTCAATGAGAGCGGGCTGCCGGTATGGGACGATTACCCGGGCCCGACGTGGGATCCGAACAGCGGCTACCGGGGGACGAAGGAGGAGGCAGCGGCGTATGTGGTGCAGAGCGCGGCCTACGCGATCTGGAGCGGGGCGCGGGTGATCTTTCACTTCATGCTGCACGATGACTGCGGAAACGGGCCGGAGGCGCACGACGCCTTCGGCCTGTATCGCAATCCCAATCCGGCGCCGTGTTATCCATCGGATGCCGGAGCGCGACCGGCCGCAGCCGCTTACCGGCTGGTGAGCACCCATCTGCGGGACGCAAAGCCCCTCTGGCGCTGGCGCTCCACGAACGGTCAGGCCGACTGGGGGGCGTGCACCGGGCAGGTGGAATGGTTCGCCTTCCAGCGGCCGGACGGCGCACGGGTGTTGCTGGCCTGGACCCGGATGGAGACCCCGGCAACCATCACGGTGACCGCGGCGGCCCCTCGGGGCGTGGTTTACGACGTCCGGACCGGGGCGGCCACCCCGGTGACGCCGGTGGCTGGGGTTTACACCTTCTCGCTGCCGGGCGCCACCAACTACAACACGCCCACCTGGTGCAACCCGGACCGCCGGAAGCAAGGGGAGGCCGCCGTCGGCGGCCTGCCGCTCTTCCTGGTGGAAGGGCCATAAACAACGAAACGGGAGACGGACCGCTTTGCTGTCCGTCTCCCGTCTGAAGAAAGTCGGGATGGATCGACCGCTCAGCCCCGGGCTAACCCGCGGCGACGGAGCTCGGCGGTGAGGGCGGGGACGATCTTGAACAGATCGTCCACCACTCCGTAACGGGCGACCTTGAAGATCGGAGCCTCCGGGTCCTTGTTGATGGCCACGATGACCTTCACCCCCCGCAGGCCGGAGAGGTGCTGGATGGCCCCGGAGATCCCACAGGCGATGTAGAGATCGGGGCTGATGGTCTTGCCGGTCTGGCCCACCTGATACTTATAGGGGATCCACCCGGCATCCACCACCGCGCGGGTTGCTCCCAGGGCCGCCCCCAGGGCGCGGGCCAGCTCCCGCAGCGGCTCGAAGCCTTCCGGGCTGCCCACGCCCCGCCCGCCCCCCACCACGATGCGGGCCTCGTTCAGGCTGATCTCCCCCTCCGCCTCCTGGATCCACTCCAGGACCTGCGTGGGGAAAGCGGAGGGGTCCAGCGCCACGGCGACCGGCCGGATCTCCCCCTTCCGGTTCGGATCCGGGTCCGGCCGAGGGAACGCCCGTCCCCGAACCGTGAGGATGGCCGGCGTGCGCTCGACGTAGGTCCGGGCGAACAGCTTGCCCTCATAGATCGGGCGGACCGCTGTGATCCGCTGGTCTTCCACCGAGACCTCGATCACATCCACCAGGGCGGCGGTGCCCAGCTCCGCGGCCAGCCCTCCCGCCAGTTCTCGCCCCCGGGCGGTGGAGGGGAGCAAGACCGCCTGGGGAGCCCCTTCCCGGATGTGGGGGACGAGGGCGGCGAGATAAGGCTCCAGGCGGAAGTCCGCCAGGGCGACGTGCTCCATCACCCGCACTTCATCCGCGCCCATGGCGATGGCTTCCTCCGCCAGGGCGGCGATCCCGTCCCCCATCAACACGGCGGTCACCGCCGTCCCCTGCGCGTCCGCCAGGCGCCGGGCGACCCCGAGGGCCTCCCAGGCCACCGAGGGGATCTTCCCCTGGAACTGCTCCAGCCAGACCCAGATGCCGCTCATGCGGATCCTCCCAGCGGGTTCGTTCCGGAAGCGTGACCTGCCACAGCGCCTGTTCCCTTACAGCACCTTCTCCGCGAGCAGGCGATCCACCAGGATCCGGGCGATCTCCTCGGGGGACTCGCCCTGGATGAACTCACACTGGATCTCCTGCTTGGGGGGCGCGAAAACGGAGGGCCAGCGGGCGGCGGAGGCGGCCGCGCCGACCTGTTCCGGCGTCAGCCCCAGATCCGCGGCCGTCCAGACCGGGATCTGCATCCGGGCGGCCTTGCGGATGCCCATAAAGGAAGGATAGCGGGGTTCGTTCATCTGCATCGCGCTGAGGACGGCCGGGAGGGGCGCCCGCACCACCTGGCGGCCCTCCTCCAGGATCCGCTCCACCACGATGGTCCGCCCGGCGGGATCGATCTCGCGGATCTTCCCCACGTAGGCCAGCAGCGGCCAGCCGAGGCGGCGGGCGAGGGCGGGCGGGACCTGGGCGGAGTTCCCGTCCACGCTCTCCTTGCCCATGAAGACCAGGTCCACCGCTCCCAGCTTGCGGATGGCGGCAGCCAGGATGGTGGCCGTGACCACCGCATCCGAACCCTCGAAGGCGGGATCGTGAAGGAGGATGGCTTCATCACATCCCATGGCCACCGCTTGCTTGAGGGCCTCCTTGGCGGATTCCGGCCCCATGGTGATCACGGTGACCTTGCCGCCGAACTTCTCCTTCAACCGCAGGGACTCCTCAATGGCGAACTCGTCCCAGGGGTTCACAATCAGCGGCGCATCCCCCCACGAGATACGCCCGGACGCATCCACCGTGAGGGTCGCGGTGGTATCCGGGGTTTGCTTGATCGGGACCACAATGTGCATGGAAGCCCTCCTGTGCGCCGGAGGATGAGAGAGCCTTCCCCGCTTCGCTTCTCAGGGCCTGAGGCGCTCGAACCCACAGCGCCCCGGGAGAACATGGCATGGATGTGTTCAGAGCGTGTTCAGGCCACCGCCGGCTCCGCACGCCAGACCTCGGGGTCGTAGGCGGGCAGTTCGCAGCGCAGCGGACGGTCCTTTCGGTAGCCCAGGGCGTATTCCGCCTGCAGGATAGTGTGGATCTGGCTGGTGCCCTCGTAGATCACCTCCCCCTTGGCGTTGCGCAGGTAGCGCTCCACATCGTATTCGTCGCTGTAGCCGTAAGCCCCGTGGATCTGGATGGCGTCCAGGGCGGCCTGGACGGCGGCCTCGGTGGCGAACCATTTGGCCAGGCTGGTCTCCCGGGTGTTCCGCAGGCCCATGTTCTTCATCCAGCCCGCCCGCAGGTAAAGGAGGCGGGCGATCTCGTAGTTGGCGGCCATCTTCGCGATCATCTCCTGGACCAGCTGGTGCTCCCCGATGCGCCGGCCGAAGGTCATCCGCTCGTTGGCGTATTTCACCGAGGCCTCCAGGCAGGCCCGGATCAGGCCGGTGGCCCCCGCCGCCACGGTGTAGCGCCCGTTGTCCAGGGCCGCCATGGCGATGTAGAAGCCCTCCCCCTCCTCCCCCAGGCGGTTCTCCACGGGCACCGGCGTGTTCTCGAAGACGATCCACCCGGTGTTCCCGGCCCGCACCCCCAGCTTGCCGTGGATCGTCCCGGTCTTCACCCCGGGGAAGGAGCGCTCCACGATGAAGGCCGACATGCCGCGGTGGCCCTTCTCCGGGTCGGTCTTGGCGATCACCAGGAAGTGATCGGCCAGGTCGGCCAGGCTGATCCAGGTCTTCTCCCCGTTCAGGATGTAGACATCCCCCTGGCGTTTTGCGGTGGTGCGGATGGCCGCCGCGTCCGAGCCGGCGCCGGGCTCCGTCAGGGCGTAGGCGGCGATCTTCTCCCCCTTCGCCTGGGGGACCAGATAGCGTTGCTTCTGCTCCTCCGTTCCCCACTGCAAGAGGGAGAGGGAGTTCAGGGCCACGTGGACGGACATCACCACGCGCAGGGAGCTGTCGATGCGCTCCAGCTCCTCGCAAGCCAACCCCAGGGAGATGTAGTCCATGCCTGCGCCGCCGTATTTCACGGGGATGCAGATCCCCAGCAGCCCCAGGGCGGCCATGCGTTCGAAGAGCCAGGGGATGGGCTTCTGGGCGCGGTCATGTTCCTTGATGACGGGGCGGACCTCCCGCTCGGCGAACTCGCGGACCATCTGCTGGACCATCCGGTGCTCATCGCTCAGACGGAAGTCCATGGGGTTTCCTCCCGAAGCGCACTTGAAGGTTCCCGCGGCTCGGGAAAGCCGCTCCGCGGACATTATACGTTACGGAGAGGGAGCGCGCGGAGGAAATTGACCTCCCGCGGTCCGGTGTTCCACCCGGGCGGCGGAACGAGGAACCATCCGTTGCGGAGCGCCAAGAGATCCGCCGGTTGGGTTGAGGTTTCCGGGACGCCGGTCGGTTCGAGGCCCCGGGCTACACCCGCCCGAGCCAGCGCAGGAGGGCTTCGGCGTTGAAGAGGGCGGCGCCGGCCGCCCCCCGGATGGTGTTGTGGGTCAGGGCGACGAACTTGAGGGTGAAGACGGGGCAGGGCTGCACCCGGCCCACGACCACGCTCATCCCCCCGCCCGCCATCCGATCCAGGCGCGGTTGCGGCCGGTCCGGCTCCCGTCGCACCACGATGGGCATCGGGACCGCGGTGGGGAGATCGGCGACCTCCTCCGGCGGACGGTAGGCGGCCATGGCCGCCATCGCCTGCTCCGGCGAGATCCGCTCCTCCAGCTCCACCGAGAGGCAGACCAGATGGCCATCCAGGGTCGGGACGCGGTTGGTCTGGGCGCTGAGGCGGATGGGGGCCTCCTCCACCGTCCCGTCCGTCAGCCGGCCCAGGAGCTTGCGGGGCTCCGTTTCGAGCTTCTCCTCCTCCCCGGGGATATGCGGGAGGATGTTGTCGACGATCTCCATCGCGGAGACCCCGGGGTAGCCGGCGCCGGAGAGGGCCTGGAGGCTGACCAGATGGACCCGCCGGACGCCGTAGGGCATCAGGGCCTTCAGGGGGAGGACGGCCGCGGTGGTGGTGCAGTTCGGGTTGGTGAGGAGGGCGCCGGTCCAGCCCCGCTCGTCTCGCTGGCGGGCGAGCAGGGCGAGATGGTCGAAGTTCACATCGGGCATCAACAGGGGGACATCCGGGGCCATGCGGTAGGCGGAGGCGTTGCTCGCCACCAGGTAGCCGGCGGCGGCGAAACGGGGTTCGGCCTCCCGGGCGATCTCCGAGGGGAGGGCGGAGATCACCAGATCCGCCTCGAAGCCCGGCTCTGTGGGGAGGACGGGCATGCGGGCCGCCCAGTCGGGCATCGGCGCGCCGAGCAGCCAGCGGCACGCCTCGCCGTAGGGCCGCCCCACCGATCGATCGGACCCGGTGAGGGCCACCACCCGGAACCACGGGTGGCGATCCAGCAGATGGATCAGCCACTGGCCCACCATCCCGGTGGCCCCCAGGACGGCAACACGGAACGAAGGCTGGCGGCTCATCGGTTCGCACTCCCTTGTTCAGATCGAGAAAGCAGGGCCGGGCTGCTCTCCACCCGACCCCGTTTTTGGATCCCCCACGCGCTCACTACTTTTTTAGATTGAGGAAATGCGACTATGGGATGCACACCGCGCCCTGAGCGGCTGAGGAGACCAGCCGGGCGTATTTGGCGAAGAGGCCGTGGGGATACTTCGGCGGCGGCGGGGTCCAGGCCGCCCGGCGCCGGGCCAGCTCCTCTTCGGAGAGTTCCACGTCCACGGTCCGGCGATCTACGTCGATCACGACGATATCCCCATCCTGCAACAGGGCCAGGGGTCCGCCGACGGCGGCCTCCGGGGAGATGTGGCCGATCATGAGGCCGTGGGTGGCTCCGGAGAAGCGGCCATCCGTCAGCAGGGCCACCTCGTCCTTCAAGCCCTGGCCCACCAGGGCGGCGGTCACCACCAGCATCTCCCGCATCCCGGGCCCGCCCTTCGGCCCTTCATAGCGCACCACCACCACATCCCCCGGTCGGATCTGCCCGCTGTTGACCGCCTGGAAGGCGTCCTCCTCCCGGTCGAAGACCCGAGCGGGCCCTCGATGGTAGCGTTTCGTGGTCCCCGTGATCTTCAACACCCCGCCCTCCGGGGCGAGGTTCCCCCGCAGGATCACGTAGCCGCCGGTGGGATGGAGGGGCTGGCTCACCGGGCGGACCACATCCTGATTCTCCGGGAAGGTCACGCCGGCCAGGCGCTCCGCGATGGTCTCCCCGGTGACGGTGCGGCAGTCGCCGTGCAGGAGCCCGGCGTCCAGGAGGGCCTTCATCACCACCGGCACGCCGCCGATGCGGTCGATGTCCGCCATCACATATCGGCCCACCGGCTTCAGGTCCGCCAGGTGGGGCGTCCGCTCGCTGACGCGCTCGAAGTCGTCCAGGGTGAGGGGGACGCCGGCTTCGTAGGCGATGGCCAGAAGGTGAAGGATGAGGTTGGTGGAGCCGCCCATGGCGGCCGCCACGGCGATGGCGTTCTCGAAAGCCTCCCGGGTCATGATGTCACGGGGCCGGATCCCAGCCTCCAGGATGCGGACGATGGCCCGTCCGGTCTCGTAAGCCAGCTCCTCCCGGGCCCGGCTGGGGGCCACGGGGGCGGCGGCGTTGGGGAGCGTCAGCCCCATGGCCTCGAAGGCGGAGGCCATGGTGTTGGCGGTGAACATCCCCCCGCAGGCGCCGTAGGTGGGCACGGCGACCTCCTCCAGCTCCCGCAGCTCCTCCACGGTCATCCGCCCGCGGGAGACCGCCCCCACCGCCTCAAAGACGTCCTGGATGGTCACCGCCCGTCCGCGCCAGCTCCCGGGGGGGACGCTTCCTCCGTAAAGGTAGATGGAGGGCAGGTTCAGGCGGGCCATCGCCATCACGCAGGCCGGCTGGGTCTTGTCGCAGCCCCCGATGGTCACCAGGGCGTCCAGCTGGTAAGCCACCGCGGCCAGCTCGATGGAATCGGCGATCAGCTCCCGGCTGACCAGGGAGGCCTTCATCCCCTCGTGGCCCATGCCGATGGCGTCGTTGGCCGGGACGGCGTTGAACTCAATGGGGGTGCCCCCGGCGTCGCGGATCCCCTGTTTGACGAGCTCGGCCAGGCGTTGGAGGTGGTGGTTGCAGGGCTGGGCCTCGAACCAGGTGTTCGCCACGCCGATGAAGGGCCGGCGGAGATCCTCATCCCGGAGGCCCACCGCCCGGAACATCGCTCGGTGGGGGGCTCGTTCCACGCCCTCCGTCACCCGCGCGCTGCGGTGTTTGCGCCCGTTCCCGGAGATGCTCATGGCTGTGCCTCCTCCGTTCATGTTCCATTTTCTATGGATCTGAAGGGAAGCCCTGTGGCCTTCAACGGACTCAAGGATACTTCAGCGGCGCCCATCCTGGGGCTATGAGGCGCAGTGAAGGATGCGCTGCGCGATGGCCTCCCCCATCTCCCGGGTTCCCACGATGCAGGTCTCCCCATCGGCGATGTCCCGGGTGCGGTAGCCGGCCTCGAGGACGGCCTCCACGGCCTGCTCCACGGCCCGGGCTTCCGCCTCCAGGCCGAAGGCGTAGCGCAGCATGAGCGCCGCGCTCAGGATCGCCCCGATGGGGTTGGCCAGGTTGCGCCCGGCGATGTCGGGGGCTGAGCCGTGCACCGGCTCGAAGAGCCCCGGCGGGCTCTCCCCCAGCGAGGCGGAGGGGAGCATCCCCATAGACCCCGCCAGCACCGACGCCTCGTCGGTGAGGATGTCCCCGAACATGTTCTCCGTCACCACCACATCGAAGGCCGCCGGACGCCGGATGAGATGCATGGCGAAGGCGTCCACCAGCACGTGCTCCAGGGCGAGGTCCGGGAACTCCCGGCGGACCACCTCTTCGGTCACCCGGCGCCAGAGGCGGGAGGCGGCCAGCACGTTGGCCTTGTCCACCGAGGTGAGCTGCTTTCGGCGGCCCCGGGCCAGCCGGGCGGCCAGCCGCACCACCCGCTCGATCTCCCATCGGGTGTAGCGCATCGTGTCGTAGGCCTCCTCGCCCTCGGGACCGGCCTCCTGACGGGGTCCGAAGTAGAGGCCGCCGGTGAGCTCGCGGACGAACAGGAGGTCCACGCCCCGCACCACCCGCTCCTTGAGCGGCGTCGCGCCCACCAGGGCGGGGAAGACCCGCACGGGGCGCAGGTTGGCGAAGAGGTCGAAGGCTTTGCGCAGGCCCAGCAACCCCTGCTCCGGACGGACGGGAGCGGTGGGGTCGTCCCATTTGGGCCCGCCCACCGCCCCCAGCAGGATCGCATCCGAGCGGCGACAACGCTCCAGGGTCTCGGGAGGGAGCGGCGATCCGGTGGCGTCGATGGCTGCTCCCCCGATGAGGGCCTCGTGGAACTCGAAGGCGTGGCCGAACCGGCGTCCCACCGCCTCCAGGACCCGAACGGCCTCCGCGGTCACCTCCGGTCCGATCCCATCTCCGGGCAGCACAGCGATCACGAAGCGTCCCATCGTTTTCCTTCCCGGGCAGGGGTTTCGAATTTCAGCGATGATCCACCGTGGGATCGATCCCGAACTCCAGGCTGTCCTCCAGGGCGAGGCGGCTGGCCTCCAGGATGTTGGTGGAGGCCCCGACGGTGCGCCAGACCCGCTGGCCGTCGGTGCTCTCGATCCACACCCGCACCCGGGCCGCCGTCCCGGCGTCGCCGTTGAGGATGTGCACCCGATAGTTGGTCAGGTGCACCCGGGAGAGGGCCAGGTAGCGGGGGAGGAGGGCCTTGCGCAGCGCCGCGTCCAGGGCGTTCACCGGCCCGTTGCCCTCCGCGGCGGTGTGCACGATCTCCCCGTCCAGTCGGACTTTGACGGCGGCCTCGGCCACCGGCAGGCGGCCCTCCCGTCGCTCCACCATCACCACGTAATCCAGCACCTGGAAGGGCGGGACGTAGTCGGGGCGGGCGCGCCGGAGCATCAGGATCACCGAGGCCTCGGCGTCCTCGAAATAGAACCCTTCGTTCTCCAGCTCCTTGATCCGGCGCACCACCGCCTGCACCGCAGGGTCGTCCGGGTCGAGGCGCAACCCGAACTCCATCGCCTTGGCGACGATGTTGCCGCGCCCCGAGAGCTCCGAGATCAGCACGCGCTTGACGTTGCCCACGCGGGCGGGATCGATGTGCTGGTAGCTTTCCTCAGCCTTCAGGATGGCGGCCACGTGGATGCCGCCCTTGTGGGCGAAGGCGCTGGCCCCCACATAAGGCTGGTGGGAATCGTGGGGGAGGTTGGCCACCTCGGCCACGAAGCGGGAGACCTCCGTCAGGCGGGCCAGCTGTTCGTCCGTCACGCAATCGATCCCCATCTTGAGCTTCAGGTTGGCGATGATGGAGATCAGGTTGGCGTTGCCCACCCGCTCCCCGTAGCCGTTGATCGTCCCCTGTACCTGCCGGACACCCCGGCGGACGGCGGCCAGGGAGTTGGCCACCGCCAGCTCGCAGTCGTTATGGGTGTGGATCCCCAGGGGGACGGAGACCGCTCGCTTCGCGGCCTCCACCCCTTCCTCGATCTCCCATGGCATCGAGCCCCCGTTGGTGTCGCACAGGACGATCCAGTCGGCTCCGCCTTCCTGAGCGGCCCGGAGGGTGGCCAGGGCATAGTCCGGGTTGCGCTTCCAGCCGTCGAAGAAATGCTCGGCGTCGTAGATCACCTCCCGCCCATGGGCCTTGAGGAGGGCCACGCTCTCCCGGATCATGACCAGGTTCTCCTCCAGCGTGGTCTCCAGCACCCGGTGGACGTGGAGGTCCCAGGACTTGCCCACCACGGTGACGGCCGGCGTCTCCGCCTCCAGCAGCGCCCGCAGGTTCTCATCATCCTCGGCCCGGCGCCCCGGCCGCCGGGTCATGCCGAAGGCGGCGATGCGGGCGTGGCGGAGGCTCATCCGCCGCACCCGGCGGAAGTATTCCGCGTCCTTGGGGTTGGAGCCCGGCCATCCTCCTTCGATGTAGTGGATGCCGAGCTGGTCCAGCTTCTCGGTGATGCGCAGCTTGTCCTCAACGGTGAAGGAGATCCCTTCCCGCTGGCTGCCGTCGCGCAACGTGGTATCGTAAAGCCAGACGCGTTCCATCGCACACCTCCTCGACCGGTATGGGATGCCATGCGAAGATCATCGGCCGGCCGAAAGCGGCGGCGATGGCGCGGGTGGCCCCGGCCAGGAACCGACGAACGAGCTCCCGGCCCGGGGCAACCCGGGTCCACCTCCTTTCTCGACGCCCCATCGCTTTCCTCCATCGGGTGGATTCAGGCCACAACGGATCCCTGGCGGAGCCGCGCCTTCGTGTAGGGGATGAGCCCTCCGGCGCGGATCAGCTCGAGCATGAACGGCGGATAGGGCTTGGCCCGGAAGACCTGCCCGGTCCGCCGGTGGAGGATCTCCCCGGTGTCCAGGCGGACCTCCAGTTCATCCCCGGGCTGGATCGCCTCGACGGCCTCCGGACATTCCAGCACCGGCAGCCCGATGTTGATGGCGTTGCGGAAGAAGATGCGGGCGAAGGATTTGGCGACGACGCAGGAGACCCCGGCCGCCTTCAGGCTGAGGGGGGCGTGCTCCCGGGAGGAGCCGCTGCCGAAGTTCCGCCCCGCCACCACGATGTCGCCCGGCTGCACCTTGCGGGGGAACTCCGGATCCACGCCCTCCATGCAGTGGGCGGCCAGCTCCTGCGGGTCCGTCGTGTTGAGATACCGCCCGGGGATGATCACGTCCGTGTCGATGTTGTCGCCGAACACCCAGGCGCGCCCCTGGAAACGCATCGTCAGTCCTCCTCCGGCTCGGTGAAGTTGTAGCAGCCCATCATGCAGTCCACGACCCAATCCGCTTCGTGGACGCGTTTCCCATCGTCCTCGTGGGCGGCCTCCCACGAGGCGATGACCTCCTCCAGGACGTCCTCCCAAGCCCAGCGGCGGTCCTCCATGGTTTCTCCTCCTCAGCCGGTTTCCGTTCGATCCTCCCGAGGCCTCTCCGGCTCTGCCCATCCGGCGGCTTCGGCGCTGCCTTATGCCGCCACGGCCATCGCGGGCACTTCCTCCGGGCTGGCGATGCGCCCCAGGATGGCGCTGGCGGCAGCCACAGCCGGGTTGGCCAGATACACCTCGCTGGTCGGATGCCCCATGCGGCCGACGAAGTTGCGGTTGGTGGTCGAGACGCAGCGCTCCCCGGGCCCCAGCACGCCCGAGTAGCCCCCCATGCAGGGGCCGCAGGAGGGCAGCCCGACCACCGCCCCGGCCTCCACGAAGATGTCGATCAGGCCCTCCGCCAGGGCCTGGCGGTAGACGGCCCCGCTGCCCGGGATGATGATGCAGCGGACCTCGGGATGCACCCGCTGGCCCTGGAGGATGCGGGCCGCCAGGCGCAGGTCCTCGATACGGCCGTTGGTGCAGGAGCCGATGAACACCTGATCGATGCGGATATGGGAGAGCTCGCCCACCGGCCGCACGTTGGAGGGCAGATGGGGCACGGCCACCGCCGGCTCCCAATCGCTGACGTTGAAATCCAGCTCCGCTTCGTAGCGGGCGTCCGGGTCATCCCGGTAAACCGTGAAGGGACGCCGGGCCCGCGGTCGCACGAACTCCAGGGTCTTCTCGTCGACGTCCATCAGCCCCGTCTTCGCCCCGGCCTCGATGGCCATGTTGGTGATGGTGAAGCGGGCATCCATGCTGAGCTGCGAAATGACGGGGCCGGTGAAATACATCGCCATATAAAGCGCCCCATCCACCCCGATGCGGCCGATGGTGTGGAGGATGAGGTCCTTGGCCGTCACCCACGGGCGCAGGGTCCCGTGGTAGAACAGCTTCATGGTGGGAGGAACCTTCAGCCACAGCCGCCCCGTCGCCATGGCGACGGCGGCGTCGGTGGAGCCTACCCCGGTGGCGAAGGCGCCCAGGGCTCCGTAGGTGCAGGTGTGGGAGTCCGCCCCGATGATGATCTCGCCGGGCAGCACCAGGCCCTGCTCCGGGAGCACGATGTGCTCGATGCCTCCGTCCCGCCCTCCTTCGAAATAGAGGATCCCCTTCCGGCGGGCCCAGGTGCGCACCGCCTGACACTGCTCGGCCGCCTTGATGTTCGGGGGAGGCACGAAGTGATCGGCCACGAAGGCCACCCGCTCCCGGTCGAAGACCCCCTCGACCTCCAGCTTCTCGAACTCCCGGATGGCCAGGGCCGCCGTGATGTCGTTGGCCATCACGAAGTCCACCCGCACCTCCACCAGCTCCCCAGGCTCCACGCGGTCCACCCCGGCGTGGGCGGCGATGATCTTCTCGGCCATGGTCATGCCCATCGTGACCCCTCCGTTTGTGGAAGTGTGAAGATCGTTGAGGCTCTCAGGGCACAGGGACGGAGAGCTCCACGCGGGCGCCCTGGGGGGCGCGCGCCAGCCGAAGCAGGGCGTTGAGGTAGGCCTTGGCCGCCGCCACCACGATATCCGTGTCCGCCCCGAAGCCCCCGGCCAGCTCCCCGCTCTGAGGATCCTCGGCCTGCACGAACACCCGGCCCATGGCGTCGCGCCCGGGGGTCACCGCGTGGACGTTGAACTCCAGCAACCGGGCCTGCACCCCCAGGGCCGCCTCGATGGCCCGGTAGGCCGCATCCACCGGCCCGTTCCCCGTCCCCGTGCCCAGGCGGACCTCGCCGTCGGGCCCGATCAGGCGCACGGTAGCGGTGGCGATGGCCGGCGTGCCGCACATCACCTGTAGCGTGTCCAGCCGCCAGGTCTGGCCGCTGCTCTGGGTGAAATCCGCCATCAGCGCTTCCAGGTCGAAGTCCGTGACGTATTTCTTGCGGTCGCAGAGGGCCTTGAAGCGGCGGAAGGCCTCCTCGAAGGCCTCGGGGGAGAGGTGATAGCCCATCTGCTCCAGGCGGACCCGGAAGGCGTGCCGGCCGGAGTGCTTGCCCAGGACCAGCCGGGACTCCGGAACACCCACGGTCTCGGGCCGCATGATCTCGTAGGTCAGCGGGTTCTTGAGCATCCCGTCCTGGTGGATGCCGGCCTCGTGGGCGAAGGCGTTGGCCCCCACGATGGCCTTGTTGGGCTGGACGGGGATGCCGGTGAGGGCGCTCACCAGGCGGCTGGTGCGGTAGATCTGAGTGGTGTCGATATAGGTGCGCACCCCGAAGAGGTCGCGCCGGGTGTGCAGGGCCATGACCACCTCTTCCAGGGCTGTGTTGCCGGCCCGCTCGCCGATGCCGTTGACGGTGACCTCCACCTGGCGGGCGCCGTTGCGGATGGCGGCCAGGGTGTTGGCCGTGGCCAGGCCCAGGTCGTTGTGGCAGTGGGCGGAAAGGATCACCCGCTCCACCCCGGGGACCCGCCGGCGGATCTCGGCGAAGAGGCTCCCGAACTCCTCGGGGGTGGTGTAGCCGACCGTGTCGGGGATGTTCAGGGTGGTGGCCCCCGCCTCCACCGCCGCCGTCAGGGCCTGCATCAGGAAATCGCGGTCGGTGCGCCCGGCATCCTCCGGGGAGAACTCCACGTCCTCACAGAAGCGGCGGGCGTAAGCGACCATCTCGCGGATCCGGGCCAGGCATTCCTCCCGGGTCATGCGGAGCTTGTATTGCAGGTGGATGTCGGAGGTGGCCAGGAAGACGTGGATGCGAGGGCGGGGGGCCTCCCGCACCGCCTCCCAGCAGGCGTCGATGTCTTCTTTGTTGGCGCGGGCCAGCCCGGCGATCACCGGCGGGCCGTTGGGGCGGTCCTTCCCCAGCGGCCCGATCTCCCGAGCGATGCGGCGCACCGCCTCGAAGTCCCCCGGCGAGGCGATGGGGAAGCCGGCCTCGATGATGTCCACCCCCAGGCGAACCAGCTGGCGGGCGATCTCCAGCTTCTCCTCCACCGTGAGGGTGGCGCCGGGGGATTGCTCCCCATCCCGCAGGGTGGTGTCGAAGATCCGAACGACATCCGGCTCCATAGGCCCCTCCTTATCCGGCCGGGACTTCCTTGGGGTTGAGCCAGGGCATCATCGCCCGCAATTGACGGCCCACTTCCTCGATGGGATGCTTGCGCTCTTCCTCCCGCTTGGCGTTGAACCAGGGGCGGCCTTTGGCGTTCTCCTCGATCCACTCCTCGGCGAAGGCCCCGCTGCGGATCTCCTCCAGGATCTGCTTCATGGTGGCCCGCACGTGGTCATCGATCACGCGGGGACCGCTTCGGTAGTCCCCATATTCCGCGGTGTCGCTCACCGAGTAACGCATATACGAAAGGCCGCCCTGATACATGAGGTCTACGATCAGCTTGAGCTCGTGCAGGCACTCGAAGTAGGCGATCTCCGGCTGATAACCGGCTTCGATCAGGGTCTCAAAGGCCGCTTTGATCAGGTGGCTGACCCCGCCGCACAGCACGACCTGCTCCCCGAAGAGGTCCGTCTCCGTTTCTTCAGCGAAGGTGGTTTCGAGCACCCCCGCCCGGGTGCATCCGAGGCCCTTGGCGTAGGCCAGGGCGTTGGCCAGCGCCTGGCCCGTTGCGTCCTGGTGCACCGCCACCAGGGCCGGCACGCCGCCGCCCTCCCGGAAGACCTCCCGCATGCGGTGGCCGGGGGATTTCGGGGCCACCATGCTCACGTCCACGTCGGGCGGGGGGACGATCTGGCCGAAGCGGATGTTGAAGCCATGGGCGAACATCAACGTCTTGCCCGGAGCCAGGTGCGGCGCCACCGCCTCCCGGTAGAGGGCCGGCTGGGCGGGGTCCGGCACCAGCATCATGATGACGTCCGACCGACGCACCGCCTCCGGGACCTCATAAACCGGGAAGCCGTCCGCCTGGGCCTTCTCCCAGGATTTGCTGCCCCGGTAGAGGCCCACACAGACATCGCAGCCGCTGTCCCGCAGGTTCTGGGCGTGGGCGTGGCCCTGGCTGCCGTAGCCGAGGATCGCGATCCGCTTGCCATGCAGCCGGCTCAGATCGGCATCCGCATCGTAATAGATCCGCGCCATGGAACGCCTCCTCCTGAATCGGGATCAGGGATCCTGAGACATCAAGCCGCTTCCGCCATGCGAGCGGCGGGTGCGGCCTCCGCCTGGCCCCGGACCATCGCCATCGGGCCGGCTCGGATCACCTCGACCACACCGAACCGCTGGAGGCGGGCGATGCAGGAATCCACTTTCTCCGTCGATCCGGTGACCTCCACGATGAGGGTCTCGGGGCCGACGTCCACGATGCGGGCCCGGTAGAACTCGGCGAGCTGGGCGATCTCCACCCAGGTCTCCGTGGGGGCCCGCACCTTGACCAGGGCCATGTCGCGGACGACGATGGGGCGTTCCCCCCAATCCTCGATCGCCCGGACGCAAAGCAGCTTCTCCAGGTTGGCGCTCACCCGCTGAGGGTCCACCCGGTCAGGGTCCACGGGGATCAGCAGGCGCAACGTCTCCGGGTCCTCGGTGCGGCACACCGAGATGTCGCTCACCGGCAGGTGACGCCGGCGCAGCAGATGGAAGACCCGGTTCAGGCTCTCCACGGAGTTCTCAACCGTCACCGCCAGCCAGTGGGGCATCCCCGCCTCCTTTCGCCGCCAAGGATCGCTTATGGCACCGCCTTCACGCCGGGCTCGATCATCATATCGAACACGGTCATGCCCGAAGGGATCATGGGGAAGCAGTTCTCCTCGGGATCCACCCGGATGTCCACCACGACCGGCCGATCCGTGACCGCCAGGGCCTGGCGGATGGCGGGCTCCACCTGATCCGGCCGCTCCACGCGGATCCCCGCCGCGCCCACGGCCTCGGCCAGCCGGGCGAAGTCCGGGTTGGCCAGGTGGACAGCGGAGTAACGCCGGTTGTAGAACAGCTCCTGCCACTGTCGGACCATGCCCAGATACTGGTTGTTGATGATGAAGACTTTGATGGGCAGGCGCCACTCCACCGCCGTGATCAGCGCCTGGAAGGTCATCTGGAAGGAGCCGTCGCCGTTGATGTTGATCACCAGCCGATCAGGGCGGCCGAATTGAGCCCCCACGGCCGCCGGCAGGCTGAAGCCCATGGTCCCCAGGCCTCCCGAGGTGATGCAGGTGCGGGGCTCTGTCCAGTTGAAGAACTGGGCCGCCCACATCTGGTGCTGGCCCACGTCCAGGGTGACGATGGGCCGGTGCTCCCGGGTCAGCTCGTAGATCATCTGGATGGCGAACTGAGGCTTGATGACGTCGTCGCCCTGCCGGTAGCGCAGCGGGTAGCGAGCCTTCCAGTCCTGGATCTGACGCCACCAGGCCTCGGTGTCCGGCGGGCGAACGAAGGGGAGCAGGGCGCGGAGCACCTGCTTGGCATCCCCGATCAGGGCAAGGTCGGCCTTGCGGTTCTTGTTGATCTCCGCCGGGTCGATGTCGATGTGGATCACCCTGGCGTGGGGGGCGAAGGCCGAGAGCTTCCCCGTCACCCGATCGTCGAAGCGGGCGCCGACGGCGATGATCAGGTCGGAGAAGTTGATGGCGAAGTTGGCGTAGGCCGTGCCGTGCATCCCCAGCATCTTCAGGGAATAAGGGTGATCCTCCGGGAAGGCGCCCAGGCCCATCAGGGTGGTGGTCACCGGGATGCGCGCCTTCTCGGCCAGCGCGCGGATCTCAGGGGCAGCGCCCGAATGGATGGCTCCTCCTCCCACGTAGAGGATCGGCCGCTGGGACTGCGCGATCATATCGGCCGCCTGGCGCAGCAACGCCTCGTCCGGGAACGGGCGATGGGAGCGGGCGGGCCGGAAGGCCTCCGGATCTTCGAAGACGAACTCCGCCTCGGTGAGCAGGACGTCGCGGGGGAGGTCCACCAGGGTCGGGCCGGGGCGGCCCTCGGTCGCCAGCCGGAAGGCGGCGTGGATGGCCTCCAGGGCCTGGGCGGGCTTTTTCACCAGCCAGTTGTGCTTGGTGATGGACATGGTGAGGCCGATCACATCGGCCTCCTGGAAGGCGTCCCCGCCCATGAAGAACGTGGGGACCTGGCCGGTGATGGCCACCACCGGGGTGGAGTCCATCATGGCGTCGGTGAGGCCGGTGACCAGGTTGGTGGCGCCGGGGCCGGAGGTGGTGAAGCACACCCCGGGTTTGCCGGTGGCCCGGGCGTAGCCCTCGGCCATGTGAACGGCGCACTGCTCGTGGCGGACCAGGACGTGGCGGATCTGGGGATTGTCATAGAGCGCGTCGTACAGGGGCAGGGAGGCGCCGCCGGGGACCCCGAAGATCACCTCGACGCCTTCCCGGCGCAGGGCTTCCATCACCGCCCAGGCCGTCTTCATCCGGCGACGCTCCCGGCGGGCGGTGCGTGGAGGGGCTTGCGTCTGGATCATCGCTGGCGCGGCCATCGCGACCTCCTTTCGCAGGCTGGGAGATAAAACGGGAGGGGGCCTCCCGTTTGGGAAGCCCCCTCCGACCGGTCGGTGCAGATGTAGAAGATGCTCCGGGCTACCTGAGGGTGGTTCCCTCCCAAACGGGGTTCGCCCCTCCGAGGCGAAGGAGGCCCCGAAGGATAAGGACGATGACGATAAGGGAGAGAACCACCGAACTGAAGGCCATGCGCGACCGGCTCCACCGATCCGGGATTTGCCGCTTTTTATAGCACAGATCCCGCATTCTGTCAAGTCCCCCTGAGGCCGGGGGTGTGTCCCGATTTTGTCGGGCCTGGCCGCCTTGTAGGACAACTGCAAGCAGTTGTCCTACGATTTTGGGACACACCCAGGCCGGAGGTTCTGACCTGGGTGGGGACGGTGGGGAAGAGGAGGACATAGAAGGCGTCCCGCGCCGCGCCCACGATGGCCTGCGACTCCTGCATCGAATCGGAATTCACCTTGGCAAGGCTTGACCTTGATTCAGCGTGACTCGAAATCGTCGCTCCCTCCGCGCGGGTCAGCGCTTCCGCCGACGCCGCCCGTTGGGGGAAGCGGCGTTCCCGCGCAGAATGCGGCGCAGGAACTGGCCGGTGTAAGAAGCCTCCACACGGGCCACATCCTCCGGTGTCCCCTCGGCCACAATGTAGCCTCCTCCCTCGCCGCCCTCCGGGCCCAGGTCGATGATCCAGTCCGCCACCTTGATGACATCCAGGTGATGCTCGATGACGATGACGGTGTGTCCCTGGTCGACGAAGCGCTGGAGCACCTCGATGAGCCGGTGCACATCGGCGGCGTGCAGCCCCACCGTGGGCTCGTCCAGGATGTAGAGGGTGTGCCCGGAGGGGCGACGGGAGAGCTCCTTGGCCAGCTTCACCCGCTGGGCCTCGCCCCCCGAGAGGGTCGGCGCCGGCTGGCCCAGCCGGATATAGCCCAGCCCCACGTCCCGCAGCGTCTGGAGCTTGCGCTGGATGGCCGGGAAGGCCTCGAAGAACTCATAGGCCTCATCGACGGTCATGTTCAGCACGTCCGCGATGCTCTTCCCCTTGTAACGGACCTGGAGCGTCTCCTTATTGAAGCGGGCCCCCTTGCAGACCTCACAGGTCACGAAGACGTCCGGGAGGAACTGCATCTCGATCTGGATCTGGCCCTGGCCTTCGCACGCCTCGCAGCGGCCGCCCTTCACGTTAAAGGAGAAGCGGCCCGGCCCATACCCGCGCAGCTTGCTCTCGGGCAGGCTGGCGAAAAGGTCCCGGATATCCGTGAAAACCCCGGTGTAAGTGGCCGGGTTCGAACGGGGCGTCCGACCGATAGGGGATTGATCGATGTGGATGACCTTGTCGACGAATTCAACCCCCTCGATGGCCTCGTGGGCGCCCGCCGGCTCGCGGGCCCCGTGGAGGATCTGGGCCAGGCGCTTGTAGAGGATCTCCACCACCAGGGTGCTCTTGCCCGAGCCCGAGACCCCCGTCACGCAGATGAAGCAGCCCAGGGGGAAGCGGACGTCGATGTTCTTGAGGTTGTGCTCCCGAGCCCCCCGGACGACCAGGAAGCGCCCGTTCCCGGGACGCCGGCGGGCCGGGACCGGGATGGTCAGCCGTCCGGCCAGGTAGGCTCCGGTGAGGGAGCGGCGGTTGCGCATGATGGCCTCCACCGGACCCTCGGCCACCACGTAGCCCCCGTGCTCCCCCGCCCCCGGGCCCAGGTCGATCACCCAGTCGGCGGCCCGGATCATCGCCTCGTCGTGCTCCACCACCAGCACCGTGTTCCCCAGATCCCGCAGCCGCTTCAGGGTCCGGATCAGCCGCTCGTTGTCCCGCGGATGCAGGCCGATGCTCGGCTCGTCCAGGACATACAGCACGCCGGTGAGCTGGCTGCCGATCTGCGTGGCCAGGCGGATGCGCTGGGCTTCTCCTCCCGACAGGGTGGCCGTCGGCCGGTCCAGGGTCAGGTAGTCCAGGCCCACGTCCACCATGAAGCGCAGCCGGTTGTGTAGCTCCTGCAGGACCTGGGCGACGATGGCCCGCTGCCGTTCGGAGAGCAGGGGCGGTTGCCCGTCCTCCCCTCGCAGGGCTTCGACCCAGCGCATGGCCTCGGCCACCGACATGCGGGTGACCTCGTAGATGTTTTTACCGGCCACCGTCACCGCCAGGGCCTCCGGCCGCAGCCGCGCCCCGCCGCACGCCGGGCACGGCCGCTCGCTCATCCATCCCTCCACCCGCGCCCGGAAGTAGTCCGACGTGCTCTCCTCGTAGCGGCGGCGCAGGTTGGGGATCACTCCCTCGAAGGGCGCCTCGTAGACCCGCCAGCTTCCATCCCGGGCCTGGTAGCGAACGGGGATCCGCACGTCCTCCCCGGCCCCGTAGAGGAGCAGATGCAGCTGCTCGGGGGAGAGGGCGCGCACCGGGATGTCGGTGGGGATGCCGAAGGCCCGGCATGCGGCCTCCAGCAGCTGCCAGTAGTAGCCGCCTTCCTCCGCCCCGCCCCAGGCTATGATAGCCCCCTCGGCCAGGGAGAGGTCCTTGTTCGGGATCAGCAAGTCGGGGTCCAGCTCCAGCTGCACCCCCAGGCCCTCGCAGGTCGGGCAGGCGCCCTTGGGGCTGTTGAAGGAGAACAGGCGGGGCTCCAGCTCGGGCAGGCTGATGCTGCAGTAGGGGCAGGCGAAGTGCTCGCTGAACAGCAGATCCTCCGGCGGCTCCGCCGAGGCGTTGTGCACGATCACCAGGCCGTCCCCCAGCCGCAGGGCGGTCTCCACCGAATCCTGCAGGCGGGAGCGATCCGCCCCGTCCCGGCGCACGACCAGGCGGTCCACCACCGCCTCGATGTGATGGATCTTGTAGCGATCCAGCTCGATGGGCTCGTCCAGATCCCGGATGGCTCCATCCACGCGGGCGCGGACAAAACCCATGCGGCGGAGCTCTTCGAAGACGGGACCGTGATGGCCCTTGCGGCCCCGCACCACGGGGCCCAGGATCATGATGCGGGAGCCCTCGGGGAGGGAGAGGATGGCCTCGACGATCTGCTCGGGGCTCTGCTTCTGGACCTCCCGGCCGCAGCGGGGGCAGTGGGGGATCCCGGCGCGGGCGAAGAGCAGGCGGAGATAGTCGTAGACCTCCGTCACCGTTCCCACGGTGGAGCGGGGGTTGTGGGAGGCCCCCCGCTGGTCGATGGAGATGGCCGGGGAGAGCCCCTCGATCTGGTCCACATCCGGCTTCTCCATCAGCCCCAGGAACTGGCGGGCGTAGGCGGAGAGGGACTCCACGTAGCGTCGCTGGCCCTCGGCGTAGAGGGTGTCGAAGGCCAGGCTGGATTTGCCGGAGCCGGAGAGGCCGGTGATGACGACGAGCTTCTCCCGCGGGATCTCCACGGTGATGTTCTTGAGGTTGTGCTCTCGGGCGCCCCGAACGATGATCTTCCCCTTCGCCATCGCCGTCCATCGCTTCCTTAGATCTGGAGCCGATTTCTCAGCATAGCACGCCCTTCCGGTCCCTTCAATCTCCCATGGGACCGTGGAACGGAAAAGGGGGGACGCGCCGGCGCGTCCCCCCTGGAGGGTAGGGGCCCGGGGTCCCCGAAGGCGCAGGCCTTCCTCTCAGCGGGGCTCCGGCTGGCCCAGCAGCGCGCGGACCGCCTCGAGGGCGGCGTCGTAGTTGGGGTGCTGGGCGATCTCGGGGACATACTCAACGTAGCGGATCGTCCCGTCGCGGTCCAGGACGAAGACCGCGCGCTGCTCCAGGCGGAGCTCCTTGACCCAGGTCCCGTAGGCCTGGCCGAAGGCCATCTCCCGATGATCGGAGGCCAGGAGGACGTGCTGGGCGTTGGCCTCGGCGGCCCAGCGGCGCTGGGCGAAGGGGAGATCCGCGCTGACCGTGATGAGGACCACCTCGTCCCCGAAGCGGGCCACCTCCTGATCGAAGCGGCGCGTCTGGGCGTCGCACACCCCGGTGTCCAGGGAGGGCACCACGCTGAGGATGCGGATCTTGCCATCGGTGCTGCGGATGCGGAAGGGGCTCAGATCGGGGGCCACCAGCTCCACATCGGGGGCGACGTCGCCCACCCGGAGGGGCTCCCCGATCACCGTCAAGGGCTTGCCGCGGAAAGTCACCGCCCCGAAGCGCTCCACCGTCATCCACCACCTCCTGGAGGGTTCAGGATGGACCCGGGCGCTCCCGGATGGGTCCGGAACCCGTCACGGGATCCCCGGGTTTCGGATCGCAAGGCTCATTCTAATTCGTGCGGCGAAGGCGGTCCACTCTTACAGGAGGCGCAGGAAGCCTTCCATGTCGACGGAATGTCCTGTTCGCCCTCCAGACGTTGCGCTCCGGCTTAGATCTGCAAGCCCAAGGTGCATCGGCGTCGCGCCGATGATCCACCCAAACATAGGACTTGCCCCGAGCATCCCGCGCTTCAGCTGTTAGATGCATCATCGATTCTTGTTTTTCCGACAGAATTTTAACTTTCTCCTAACATATTCGTTTTAGCATGAGTTAAATCGTGCCCTCTTCTCCGCTTACCGATCCGCATTTTCGGCCTGAGGATCGTCGTCTCCGAGGGCAGGGGATGCTCCGGGAGCCGATCCTGACCTGGAGATCTCTCGGCGCTATGGGGGAGAAGCCAGGCGCCTGACCGGTAGGGCCATCCTCAGCCGATCCTTTGATTGCGAACCTGGAGGGAATCTATGGGTCATCCACACCGATGGGCTCGGGCGCTCTGGGGCTTCCGAGGGCCGGCGCGCGGGATCCTCTCGCTCTTGCTTGCGTTTCTCGCCCTGGGCGGGGGAGCCTTGCAGGCCCGGGCGGACCATGACGGCAATCCCGAGATCCGCGACATCGCTCTGGCGGTCCCCCAAACCCATGCCCTCTGCCCGAACGGCTCGGATTTCGATACGATCGCTGTGAGCAACGTGGGCAGCCGCTGGCTCCGCGGCTTCGTGCAGCTGGACTTCGTGATCCCCAACGGCGGGGGCCGCCAGATGGCCCAGCGCTGGGAGGTCCTTCAGGGCGGAGACTATACGCTGCAGGTGATCTACCCGGCCTGGGAAGCCTGGCCCGCCGGGTTCTTCGAGATGCACGTGGATCTGGCCCTGGAGGTCTACCCCACCGAAGCCGACGCCCGGGCCGGAACGAACCTCCTGGGAGTGATCGGTCCCGGCCACCCATGGGATATCTTCTGCCTCGCCGGGCAACCCGCTCCCTCCCCCACGCCCACGGCCACCGCAACGCCCATGGCGCCTCCCACCGGAACGCCCACATCGACACCCGCCCCGCCCACACCGACGCCTCCGATGCCCTCCATCGGAACCCCGACGCCCACCGCCCCGGTTCCCGCCACGGCCGTCCCTCCCTTGCCCATGCCGCTTTCCCCCACCCCGCGCCCCACGGAGCCGCTGGATGGGGAGCTGCTGGGACCCACCGGGGGATCCGGGGAGTCTTCCCGCTCGGTTCCGACGGCCATCGTCCTGGGGATCGCCGGCGGCCTCCTGATCCTTGGGTTGCGCTCCCGCTCGTGGGCCCGGCGATAGGCGCTTCATCCGGCCACCGGGGAGGATGCCGGATGCCCGGCCGGGAGTGGGGAGCATGGGCCCTGGCGCTGACGCTGATCCTCGGGCCGTTGCCCGGCTCCATCCGGGATCCGTGTTGCTCGGGGGTGCTGCCGGGGATGGCGAAGGCGAGCCAGGAGGGATCCGCACCGCTTGCCGGCGTGCCGGCGTCGGAGGTCGGGCCCGCTCCATCCCCGATGTCCTTGTCCTGGTGGACAGCGTGGCCACAAGCACCGACGTTTTCGCCTCCGGAGACGCCGGCCCGTGGAGTTCCCTTGCGGATCACGGTCCCCGCCATCGGCCTGGACGCGCCCGTGCGGGTTGCGCCGTCGCGGATCGTCCTTATAGCGGGGCGCCGCTACCGGGAATGGCTCGCCCCCGACGCGCCGGCGGCCGGCTGGATCCCGACCTCGGCCCGGGTCGGGGAGATCGGGAACCTGGTGCTCAACGGGCACCACAATATCGCCGGCGCGGTCTTCCGCCATCTGGTCGATCTTCCCCTCGGGGCGCGCATCCGGATCGATGCGGTCGGCGGCGCGCGAGAATATGAGATCATCGAACGCCGCATCCTCCCGGAGCGGGACCAGCCGCTCGCGGTCCGGGAGTCCAACGCCCGCTGGATCCAGGCGACGGCCGAGGAGCGGCTGACCCTCGTCACCTGCTGGCCGCCGTGGAGCAACTCCCACCGCCTGATCCTCATCGCCCATCCTCTCCCCTCCTCCGGGCCCCACGGGGTCTGGCTTGCCCCGTAGCGGTGAACTCCCGGCTCCCCCTTGCGTTACAATGGAAACGGGGATCCATCCCATCGGGCGAGGCGGACCATGGGACGCAAGATCCGCGTGTTGATCGCCAAGCCGGGGCTGGACGGGCATGATCGGGGGGCCAAGGTGGTCGCCCGGGCCCTCCGGGACGCAGGGTTCGAGGTCATTTACACCGGGTTGCGCCAGACCCCCGAGATGATCGCCGAGGCCGCCCTGCAGGAGGACGTGGATGTGGTCGGCCTCTCGATCCTCTCCGGCGCCCATATGACGTTGCTCCCCCGTGTGGTGGAAGAGCTCCGCAAGCGCGGCCTGGACGATGTGCTGGTCATCGCCGGGGGCATCATCCCGGAGGAAGATGTGCCGGCCCTCAAGGCCGCCGGCATCCACGAGGTATTCGGGCCGGGGACCAGCACCGAGGCCATCGTGCGGTTCATCTGCGATCACTTCGGCATCCGGCCAGAGGATCTGAAGGCGGCCGGAGAGCCGGTGGCACCCTGAGCAGGAGCGAAGCCTTCCATGGGAGATCCGATCGCTCTCTTCGAACGCGCCCGGGCGGGGGACCGCCGGGCGCTGGCGCGGATGCTCTCCCTGCTGGAGGAAGGCGGGGAGGCGGCGGCCCGGCTGAGCGCCCATCTTTTCCCTTACACCGGGAACGCCTATGTGATCGGGATCACCGGCCCCCCTGGCTCCGGGAAGAGCACGCTGGTGAACGCCCTGGCCCGGGCCTATCGGGAACGGGGAGAGACGGTGGGGATCATCGCCGTGGACCCCACCAGCCCCTTTACCGGCGGCGCCCTGCTCGGGGACCGCATCCGGATGCAGGATGTGGCGATGGATCCGGGGGTTTTCATCCGGAGCATGGCCACCCGGGGCAGCCTGGGCGGGCTGGCCCGGGCGACCCAGGAGGTCCTCCGGGCCCTGGACGCCGTGGGCTTTCAGCGGATCCTGGTGGAGACGGTAGGGGCAGGCCAGGTGGAAGTGGACATCGCCCGCGCGGCTGACACGGTGATCGTGGTGCAGGCTCCCGGCCTGGGGGATGACATCCAGGCGATCAAAGCGGGCATCCTGGAGATCGCGGACATCCTGGTGGTCAACAAGGCGGATCGGGAAGGCGCGGCCGCCACCCTGCATATCCTGCGCTCGATGCTCTCCCTGGGCCAGCCCGCTGTCATCCGTCACCACGGACAGACGATGGCCATCCAGCGGGTGGAGCCGGCCACGGAGGGCTGGACCCCTCCGATCCTGCAGACCGTTGCCCTCTCCGGCCAGGGGATCCCCGAGCTGGTGGAGGCGATCGAGCGCCATCGGACGTATCTGGAGCAGAGCGGGGAAGGGGAGGCCCGACGCCGGCGGCGGGTGGCGGAGGAGCTGGCCGCCCGAGTCCGCGAACGGTTATGGGCTCGCATCGCCCAGCGGGTGGGCCGCGCCCGCCTGGATGGGCTGGTGGATCAGCTCATGCGCCGGGAGATCGATTTCTCCACCGCTGTGGAGCAACTTCTGGAAGGCCTGGGATAAGGGAGGTGGCCTCCAACCATGACCGTGCGGATCGCGCTGGATGCCATGGGGGGCGATCACGCCCCCCGCGTCCCGGTGGAAGGCGCCCTGCGGGCGCTGCGGGAGATCCCGGATCTCCACATCCTCCTGGTCGGCCCGGAGGACCGCCTCCGGGCGACGCTGGGCCGCCATGCGGCTGGCCTCCCGCTCTCCATCGTCCACGCCTCCCAGGTTGTGGAGATGCATGAACACACCATCGCCGTGAAAGCGAAACGGGACTCCTCCATGGTGGTGGGGATGCGGCTGGTGCGCGCCGGGGAGGCGGACGCCTTCGTCTCGATGGGGAACACGGGGGCGGTGATGGCGGCGGCCCTCTTCCACCTGGGACGGATCCCCGGCATCGACCGGCCGGCGCTGGCCACCCTGTATCCCACCCTCCGGGGGCACTGCTTGCTGCTCGACATCGGCGCGAACACCGATCCGAAGCCGGAGCACCTGGTGCAGTTCGCCATGATGGGCGTGGTCTACGCCGAGCGGGTGCTGGGGTGGCCCCGCCCCCGGTTGGGGATCCTCTCCAACGGGGAGGAGCCGGGCAAGGGCTCCATCCTGGTCCGGGAAGCCTACCGCCGTCTGGAGGCCAGCGGGCTGAACTTCATCGGCAACGTCGAGGGGAAGGACATCCCCCGGGGAGCGGCCGATGTGGTGGTGACGGACGGCTTCACCGGTAACGTCGTGGTCAAACACACGGAGGGGTTCGTCACCTTCCTGGTTCGTTTCCTCAAGGCCCAGCTGACCGACGGCGCCCTGGACCGCGCGGGGCTGGCGATGGCGTTGCCGGGGTTGCTTCTGGCCGCCCCCGGCCTGCTGCTGTTGCTCCCCAGCCTTCGGGCGATCCTCCGCCGCCTGGATTACCGGGAGTATGGCGGGGCGCCCCTCCTGGGCGTGGATGGGGTGGTGGTGATCGGGCACGGTCGCTCCGACGCCAAAGCCGTCAAAAACGCGATTCACGCTGCCGTCCGGGCTGTGCGCGGCCGGATGCTGGCCGCCATCCGGGAAGGCCTCACCGCCCTCCAGGCTTCCGCCTCGCTGGAAGCAGCCGTCCGCTGAACGAAAGGCCGTGGGGTTGTCGTCCATGGCGGTGGTCTCCGTGATCGCCACGGTCAAAAACGAGGTCGCTTCCATCCAGGAGCTCCTGGATTCCCTGGCGGCGCAATCCCATCCGCCCGACGAGGTGGTCATCGCCGATGGAGGGTCCACGGATGGAACTCTGGAGCGCCTGCGGGCGGAGCGGCGGCTGCCCCTGCGGGTGATCGAGGCCCCGGGGGCCAACATCGCCCAGGGGCGCAACCGGGCGATTGCCGCTGCCCGGGGGGAGATCATCGCCGTGACCGATGCCGGGGTGCGCCTGCATCCGGACTGGCTGCGTCACCTGCTCCGCCCCTTCCGGGAGCGGCCGGAGACCATGGTCGCGGCTGGCTTCTTCCTGCCGGATCCCCGAACGCCTTTTGAGGTGGCCATGGCGGCCACGGTGCTGCCCGAGCTGCGGGACATCCGGCCCGAGCGGTTCTGGCCCTCCAGCCGTTCCGTGGCCTTCCGGAAGTCCGCCTGGGAGGCGGTGGGCGGCTACCCCGAGTGGCTGGATTACTGCGAGGATCTGATCTTCGACTTCGCCCTCTATGAGCGCTTCGGTCCCTTCGCCTTCGTCCCCGAGGCGGTGGTTTATTTCCGCCCCCGGCCGACCCTGCGGGCCTTCTTTTTGCAGTATTACCGATATGCGCGGGGGGATGGGAAGGCGGACCTGTGGCGGCTGCGCCATGCCATCCGCTACGGCACCTATCTGGGTCTGGTCCCGTTGCTGGCCGGGCTCAGCCTGGGGGTGCATCCATTGTTCGCCCTGGGGTATCTCCTCGGGGGCGCGCTGTATCTGCGAACCCCCTACCGGAGGCTTTTCCGGCTCTGGGAGGGCTACCCTTGGGAGGATCGGATCCGGATGCTGGGGTGGGTGCCGCTGATCCGGGTCTGGGGGGACATCGCGAAGATGTGCGGGTATCCGGTGGGGGTCTGGTGGCGCTGGCGTCACCGACGCGGCCTCCGCCGCCTCCGGGGCTCCACCGGCCTTTCCCGGTGATCCTCCCTTGTCGGTAGGAGCGGCTTCCGCCGCGAACGCTTGCGTCATCGAAGACCGGGGTTCGGGCGAAACCCCTCCTGCGTAAGCCGAAATTCATTTCGGCACCTTTTTGTAGGAGCGGCTTCCGCCGCGACCCTTACGTCATCAAAGACTGGGGTTCGGGGTGAAAGCCCCTCCCACCAGGAGCGACATGTTCCTTCTCGCATCCCGTGAAAGTGGAGCCCAGGGTTCATAATCCAGGATGCGCGGATTTGGGGGGGCGGTAGGTCTCCGGCTACCATTGAGGATGAGCATTGTCCTCAACATCCGAACAGATCCCGGCCCACGCCGGCCGGATGTGTGCGGAGGCCTCGGATGGCGAACGGGAAAAGCGGCAAGGGCTTGCGCGGGCTGCTGGTCCTCACGGCCCTGGTCATCGGCTTGCTGACGGCTTGGGGCGCCCTGGTGCGCAGCACAGGATCCGGCCTCGGTTGCCCGGACTGGCCGCTGTGCCACGGCCGGCTCTTCCCCCCGATGGAGGACCTCGCCGCGTGGTTGGAGTGGATCCACCGGTTGCTGGCCGCCAGCGCCACGCCGCTGCTTTTCCTCTCCGCGCTCCTCGCCTGGCGGCGGGAGCGCCAGCCGGCCCTGTATCGGCCTCTCTTCTGGGCCCTGGGGCTGGTTTTCGGTCAGGCCCTTCTGGGCGGGCTGACGGTGATCCTGGAGCTTCCCCCCACCATCGTGGCCGTGCACCTGGCCATGGCCCTCAGCATCCTCGCCCTCACCCTCGTGGCCGCCACTCGCGCCTTCGCCCCCTGGGCGGCGCGTCCTCCCCATCGCGATCTCGCGGCGATCCAGCCTGCGGCCGCAGCGGTGCGCGCCATTGGGATGGTCGGACTGGCGTTGTTTGCCCTGACGCTGGTGGGGGCCACGGTGACGGGGAGCGGTGCCTCCTGGGCGTGTTCCTCCTGGCCCTTCTGTGAAGGCTGGACGATCTGGCCCGGGGATCTGCTCGGCCGGGTCCACATGCTCCACCGGCTGGTCGCCCTGGGCGTGGGGGTCGCGCTGATATGGCTTGCGGTCCGCCTGGCTGCCTGGCCCGGGATCCCCCGCGGGATCTTCCGCTGGATGATCGCGGCCTGCGTGCTCTATCTGATTCAGATCGGACTGGGGGCCATCAACCTGTGGATGGGGTTCCCCGCTCTGCTGAACACGCTGCACCTCGGGCTGGCGACAGCGATTTGGGCGGCGGTCGTCATCGCCTGGGTGTGGGCGCTGGGGGAGGCCCAGTGGGCCGAGCCGGCCCTTCAGGAGGCGGTGCGGTTGCGTCACCTCTGGGAGCCTTATTTCACCCTCACCAAGCCGGGGATCGTGGCCCTGCTGCTGGTGACCACGGCCGGGGCGATGCTGATCGCCCAGAGCGGATTGCCCCCCATCCTCACCTTCATCTACACCCTGCTGGGAGGGTTCCTGGTCTCCGGTGGGGCCAACGCCATGAACAATGTGTGGGATGCGGACCTGGACCAGCGGATGCACCGCACCGCCCGGCGCCCGATCCCGGCCGGGCGCATCGGCCGGCGGGAGGCTGCGGTGGTGGCCTTGCTTTTCTCTGCCCTTGGGTTGCTCCTGTTGTGGACCTTCGTCAACGCCACGGCGGCGGGGCTGGCCCTGGCCGGCTGGATCTGGTATGTGGGGATCTACACGATGATCCTCAAGCGCTGGAGCCCCCAGAACATCGTGATCGGCGGGGCGGCGGGAGGGTTCGCGCCGCTGGTGGGCTGGGCCGCGATCACCGGCCGCGTGGATCCCATGGCCCTTTTCCTTTTCGCGTTGATCTTCTTCTGGACGCCGCCCCATACCTGGGCCTTCGCCATTCTCACCGAGCGGGATTACCGGGAGGCGGGGATCCCGATGCTGCCGGTGGTCACCGGCGCCCGCCCGGCGGCCCTCCAGGCGCTGATCTACACGGGGATCCTGGCGGCTCTCGGCCTCGCGCCTTTCCTGATGGGGGCCATGGGTCGGCTGTATCTGGCCGGGTCCCTCCTGTTGAACGCTTGGCTGTTGGGGCTGGCCCTTCGCCTTTGGCGGGATCCCTCCAAGGCCCATGCCCGCCGGCTTTATCACGCTTCCAACGCCTATCTTTTCATGTTCTTCGTGATGATGGCTGTGGACCGTCTGGTTCGGCTGTGAACCGGGGCTCCGGGAGATTTTGGAGAGCGCTCGGGTCCCGTGTGATCATGATGGCATCCGGCGATGGGGAGGGATCCGGCCATGGACGTGCGAGGAGGTCCCGCAGCCGCGCGGCCTCTGCGTTCTCCTGAGAGATCCCCTGCGATCTTCCGGAAGAGCGTTCTGCTTCTGCTGCTCCTCCTCGGGGCCCGCTGGCCGGAGCCAGCCCCGCCTCCCCGCGGATCCCCCTCGGATGAGGATCCTCAGGCCCTGCGTCGGTCCCTTCGGGAAGCCCGAAAAGAGGCGCCCAGACCCCGCCGGCGGAGAGGGCCGCCCCCCTGTGCGACGCCCGGCGTGGTCTGCCGGGGATCCGCCCCGATGGTGGCTTTGACCTTCGATGATTGCTTCCTTCCGGATCTGGTGGAGCCGCTTCTTCAGGATCTGGAGGCGGTGGGCGCTCGGGCCACTTTCTTCTGTGTGGGCCGGGTGTTCCGGGCTCATCCGGAGCTGGCCCGGCGCCTGGTGGCGGGAGGGCACGAGCTGGGCAACCACACGCTGCATCACCGGATGCTGACCCCGCGTCCGGATCGGAGGGTGATCGACGCCGAGATCGACGGCTGGCAGCGGGCGGTGGAGGAGGCCCTGGGCGGGCCGTATCCCACCCGCTGGTTTCGTCCGCCCGGGATGGCGGGTTTTACGGTGGAGGCCGACCCGGAGATCCTGGAGGCCGTGCGAGGGCGAGGGATGCGGGTGGCCCTCTGGACCCTGGATGTCTATCGATCGCTGGAGCGGGTGGGGATCCGGGATCCGGAGCGGGTGGCAGCCTTCCTGCGGGAGCGGGTGCGGGGTGGGGAGATCGTCCTGCTGCACATCAGCACGTCGAACGTGGAGGGAGTCCGCCGGGCGCTGCCGGAGCTGGCGGCCCGCTTCCGGCTGGTCACGTTGAGCGAGATGTTCCCACCGGATTCCCCATAATTAGGCGTGGAGATCCTCTGCGATCCATAGCAGTCCTGCGGCGGCGTGGCGCTCTGCCCGGCCGGGAGGACGCGGATCGCGGCTGGAAGGCTCTATCCGATCTCTTTACCATGCGTCGCGTTATAACCCCGACCGATCCCCCGGTAAATGAAGCCCAGCTCGCGCATCATCTCCGGCTCGTAGATGTTGCGGCCGTCGATGATCACCGGCCGCCGCATGAGCTGCTTGATGCGTGGGAGATCCAGATGCTTGAACTCGTTCCAGTCCGTCACCACCACCAGGGCGTCGGCGCCCGCAGCCAGCTCATAAGGATCCGCGCACATGATCACCTGGGGCAGGACCCGCGCGGCGTTGGGCATGGCGACCGGATCATAGGCCCGCACGACAGCCCCCTCCTGGAGGAGCAGCCCCGCGATCTCCAGGGCCGGGGCCTCCCGGATGTCATCGGTGTTCGGCTTGAAGGCCAGCCCCAGCAGCCCGATCACCATGCCCCGCAGATCCTCCAGGATCTCCTTCAGCTTCCACACCACTCGCCGCCGCTGATCCCGGTTGATCTCCACCACCGCCTGCAACAGCTGCGGATGACACCCGTGGACAACCGCCATGTGAATGAGGGCCTTGACGTCCTTGGGGAAACAGTTATGGATCCAAATACCGGGCCCAGCAATCAGCGTTCCATGTTCAGTTTCCATGCTAAAAACAGAATCATTAGTCTCATATTTTTGCACAGAAACGACCTCAACTGTCGCAAATCCTTCATGATTTCGGTATCCTAATGGGGCGATTCGACGCTGATATCCGGCCAGGATGGCCTCGGCCTCTTGCCATTGAGAGGTGCTGAGCATGTCCCGAATCCGGACGATTTGATCGAACCCGTTCACGCGAATCACATATGCCTTTACCTTGGACTTGTTCATCATCTTCTCTGCGACTGAGGCCACAATCCCCAAGGATTGAAGCATTAGAAGCACACCGTAGGCAAGTTTAGGGCTAACTGTTGCAAACTCGAAGTTAACATGTCGTTTTTGATTTAACAACGTGATGCTACCATCTCCGCTAAATAGTCCGCGAAGCAGGGCAATTCGCAACAAACGAGACCACCCAAAAGCCTGAGGAGGTATTGATTTGGTGTAAGAATTTGTTCCGCACTGAAGAACATCTCGGATCAAATATGCCAAAATACGAGATGAGATCAAAGTAACCAAAGCACCTTCCTGCCTTGACGATTTGTATCGAATTCGGTAATAATCGAGCAGATTATGAAGATCTTGAATCAGATCGCTCTCGTGAATTCCAAAACTGAACCCTATCCGTTCTCGAGTCGAGTTATACCTTCCAGGCTCCAGGGAAATCCATCCCTCTGCGAGATAATATCCGATAAGCCGGGCAAAATTTTCATCCAGCCGGAATGCCCCAGGACAGGTTGTGGAGGATCGCCCGCGATTTGTAAAACAATCAATCTGAGTTGCTGGGGTGCTTATATACTGGTTAATTCGAGCAAACAATCGCAATGGCATATAATTTTTCCGATAAATTTCGTATAAAAGACGATAATCCTTGCTGGATATTATTTTCTTTATAAAATCGTATTGTTCGGAAAACTTTCCGCCCAGGGCGCGGACCTTGACCTGAGGGGCGATGGGCGCATCGATAAGGGCTGTTAGGAGATCCATCTCCTCTGATTCGTCGATCGGAAGAGTCCAATCATAAACCAAGGGCAAGGGAATGCGATCCCCAGGTTGCACTTGCGCCGCGGGAACAACTTCAAAGATCCCTTCGGCTTCACGATATCGGATCACCGGATGATCGGCAGTAAGTACAATCCGCCGGCCCATGCGGGCATAGATCTCCACCATCTGCCCTTGGTAAGGCCGGCGGGTGAGCGCTTGAACGCGCGTTGGAACAATTTGAGCTTGTTCTGGATCGAAAGTCAGTGTCCAGAGCTGCTCGGGATACACCACGATCGCATGGGGCCCTCCCCAGGAGTAGAACAGATCTCGTATAGAAGTAACGTGGAGTCCTTGTGTAGTCATGGCATAAACGATGGTATCACCGTGGAAACACGACCCACCCCACCCTACCCCCGCGTCCAGGAAGGCGCGGCCGATGCGCTTGTCGTAGCCCATGCCGGCCGCCACCTCCTTCACATCGGCCCCCAGGGCCTCGCAGATGTTGGCGATCTCATTGATGAAGGAGATCTTGGTGGCCAGGAAGGCGTTGGAGGCGTATTTGATCATCTCCGCCGTGCGCAGATCGGTGATCATGATGGTGCTGCGCAGGGGCAGATACAGCTGGGCCACCTTCTCCGCCGCCTCCCGATCCAGCGAGCCCAGGACGATGCGATCGGGGTTCATGAAGTCGTAAACCGCCGATCCCTCCCGCAGGAACTCGGGGTTGGAGACCACCCAGAAGGGAATGGGCCGGCGCTGGCGGCTGCGCACGATGTCCGCCACCCAATCTCCGGTCCCCACCGGCACCGTGCTCTTGTTGACGATGATGAGGGGATGGTCCATCACCTCCCCGATGCGCTCCGCGGCCATGCGCACATACCGGAGATCCGCCTCCCCGTCCACTCCTTCAGGAGTCCCCACGGCGATGAAGACGAACTCCGCAGGCAGGCCGTTAATGCCTTCCTCATATGAGGTCGTGAAGGAAAGGCGGCCCGCCTTCATATTGCGGCGGACGATCTCCTCAAGCCCCGGCTCGAAGATGGGGAGCCGGCCTTCCTGCAGCATGGCGATCTTTTCTTCATTGATATCCACGCACGCCACCCGATTGCCCAGGTCCGCCAGGCAAGCCGCGGTGGTCAATCCCACGTAGCCGGCTCCGATCACGCAGATCCGCTTCATCTCCGCCTCCTGCCGGGATCGAACATCGATGCGCGCCCTCGCTCATCCGGCGAGGGTTCGGGCGGCGGGGCGTTCCCCGTCCGTCCGCGCGGGGGCCGGGAGCACCCCGGCCATCAGCAGGCCCACCTGCTGCAGCGTGGCCTCCGCCGCCTCCAGGACGGCCACGATGCGCCCCCGATACATCACCGCGATCCGATCGGATAGGGAGAAGATCTCGTCCAGCTCCGTGGAGACCAGGAGCACGGCCACCCCCTGATCCCGCATCTCCACGATCTTGCGATGGATGTATTCGGTGGCCCCCACGTCGAGCCCCCGGGTGGGCTGGTTGGCCACCAGCAGCCGGATGGGCCGGGACAGCTCCCGGGCAGCGATCACCTTCTGCTGGTTGCCGCCGGAGAGGTTGCGGGCAGGCGTGTAGGGGCTCGGGGTTCGAATGTCATAGAGGGCGATGAGACGGCGAGCGTGCTCCAGGATCGCCTGGGGTTGCCGCTGGAGGCCCCGGGCGAAGGGCGGGCGGTCATAAGCGTTCAGAACCAGGTTGTCCGCGACGGAGTAAGGCAGCACCAGGCCGTGCTTCTGCCGATCCTCCGGGATGTGTGCCATCCCGCGGTCGATCAGGGCCCGGGGCGGACGGCCGGTCACCTCCTCCCCAAGCAGGAACACCCGACCGCCGGCGACGGGGCGCAACCCCACCAGAGCCTCGATCAGCTCGGTCTGTCCGTTCCCCTGCACCCCCGCGATCCCCAGGATCTCGCCGGCGCGCACGGAAAAGCTCACCCCATCCACCGCCAGCGCCCCCCGGTCGTCCCGCACCCGCAGATCCTCCACCCGCAGGACCTCCTCCCCGGGCCGCGCGGGGGCTTTCTCCACCGTCAGCATCACCTCGCGCCCGACCATCATCGCGGCCAGATGGGCCTCGTCCGCCTCCTCCGGCGTCAGCACGCCCACCACCCGCCCGTTCCGGAGCACAGTGATGCGGTCCGCCACCGCCAGCACTTCTTTCAGTTTGTGGGTGATGAAGATGATGGAGACCCCCTGCCGCTGCAGGTGGCGCATGACCCGGAACAGCTCCTCGGTCTCCTGGGGCGTCAGCACCGCCGTGGGCTCGTCCAGGATCAGGATGTCGGCGTTGCGGTAAAGGGCCTTGAGGATCTCCACCCGTTGCTGGACGCCCACCGGCAGGTCCTTCACCAGGGCCTCCGGGTCCACCTCCAGGCCGTAGCGGCGGGAGAGCTCCCGCACCTCCTGAACCGCCCGGCGCAGGTCCAGGAAGGGGCCGCGGCGGATCTCCTGGCCCAGGATGATGTTCTCGGCCACGGTGAACACCGGCACCAGCATGAAGTGCTGGTGGACCATCCCGATCCCCAGGCGGATGGCGTCGTTCGGCCGGCGCAGCTCCACCGGCTGCCCCTTCACGTAGATCTCGCCTTCGTCCGGATGATACAGGCCGTAGAGGATGTTCATCAGGGTGGTCTTGCCGGCCCCGTTCTCCCCCAGGATGGCGTGGATCTCGCCCCGGCGCAGGGAGAAGTTCACGTGGTCGTTGGCCACCACCCCGGGGAACCGCTTGACGATCCCTACCGCCTGAAGGATCTCCCCATCGGCGGAGAAGGGCAGGGCCGCCGGGCGCTGAGTCCGACGGCGAGGCGGCAGCGCCTCGCGCTCATAGGGCTGTCCGTCCGCCGCCGGCGGGATGGTGCGGCCGACGATGCCGGTGAGCACCAGCATGGTCATCACGTAGGGCACCATCCCCACGAACTGGGAGGGAGCGGGGAACTCGAACTGCTGGGCGTTGGCCTGCAGGGCCTGGGCCGCCCCGAACAGCAGCGTGGCCGCCCACGCCCCGAAGGGGGTCCAGTTCCCGAAGATCATCGCCGCCAGGGAGATGAAGCCCCGGCCGTTGGTCATCAACGGCTCGAAGGCCGGCACCGACTCCAGGGTGAAGTAGGCCCCCGCCAGCCCGGCCATCGCCCCACCCAGAATCACATTGATATAGCGCATGCGGATCACATCGATGCCCAGGGTGTCCGCCCCCCGGGGATGCTCCCCCACCGCCCGGGTGCGCAGCCCCCAGACAGTATGGAAAAGCAGGATGTGGACCGCCAGGACCAGGAGGGGGGCCAGCCAGGTGATGGGTTGCTGGCTGAAGATGCTCCCCACCAGGGGGAGCTCCGAGAGCACCGGGAGGGAGATACGGGGGAGCACGCCGGGGGAATGGGGCATCTGACCGCCGAAGAACAGCTGGCGGTTCAGGTAACCGGTGATCCCCACCGCCAGGATGTTGATCACCGTCCCGCTGATGATCTGATCGGTCTTATACGTGATCGAGAGGACGGCATGGAGCAGGCCCAGGAGCGCCCCGCTCAGGATGGCCACCAGCACGCCCAGGAGCAGCGCCACCATGCCGGGCGCGCCGGCATCGTAGATGTAAAGGGAAGCTGTGAAGCCGGTGAAGGCCGCGGTGAGCATCATCCCCTCGATGGCGATGTTGACCACCCCGCTGCGCTCGCAGAAGATCCCGGAGAGGGCTCCCAGCACCAAAGGGGTAGAGACCCGGATGGTGGTGGCCAGCATGCTGACGAGGATCACCGCCGCGGGATACCGTCCGTATCCCAGGGCCACTGCCGCCCCGAAGATCAGGGCGATCACCCCGATGATGAAGCCGAACCGTCGCGCGTCCATCCCCTCTTCGCTCCCCGATCGGATCCCCTCAGGTGCCCCACGCATCGTTCGTGGGATATCTTGAGGTCATCCTCTTCACAGCTCTCCCCATCCTCGGGTGAGCACCATCCGCTCCTCCTCCGCCGCGCCCCGGAACAGCGGCCGATACAGCGTGCGCACGATCGCCTCGGCGGCCACGAACATCAGGATCAGGGCCTGGATCACCGAGATCAGATCCACCGGGACCTGGGTGAGGAACTGCATGCGGCTGGCCCCGTTGCGCAGGGCTCCGAAGAGGAAGGCGGCCAGCACCACCCCCAGGGGGTGAACCTTCCCCAGCAGGGCGATGGCGATGGCGTCGAAGCCGTAGCCCAGGTTGAAGCTCAGCTCGTGCCGGTAATTCAGCCCCGTCACCTGCACCGCGCCCGCCATCCCGGCCAGGAAGCCGCTCATGGCCATCGTGAGCACGGTGATCCGGACGATGGGGATGCCCGCATAGCGGGCCGCGTGAGGGTTCAGGCCGACCGTCCGGATCTCGAAGCCCAGGGTGGTCCGCCAGAGCAGCCAGGCCACCAGCAGGGCCATCCCCAGGGCGATCAGGAACCCGGCGTGCAACCGGAGATCCGGATCGGCGAACAGCCGGGGGAGACGGGCGGTCTCCGCGATGCGAGGGGTGCGGGCCACCACATTGGTCGGGCTGGGATCCCGCATGGGGCCGTTCAGGAGATAGCTGGCCATCAGCAGGGCGATGTAGTTCATCATGATCGTGTTGATGACCTCGTGCCCGCCGGTGCGGGCCTTCAGCCAGCCCGGGATGGCGGCCCACAGGGCGCCGGCCAGCGCCCCACCCAGGATGGCCAGCGGCAGATGCAGGAGAGCCGGGATGGTCCCGCCCACCAGAGGGGGAAGGGCGTAGCCGATCCACGCCGCGACGATGGCCCCCAGGGCCAGCTGGCCTTCCGCCCCGATGTTGAACAATCCTCCGTGGAAGGCCAGGGCGATGCCCAGCCCGGCGAACACGTAGGGGGTCATCTGCACCAGGGTTTCGCTCAACGCCTTGGGGGAGCCGAAGGCCCCTTCCCACAGCCCCTGATAAGCCAGGAGGGCCAGCTGAGGCTTGCCGGTGGCGATGAAGACCACTACCCCGCCGATCCCCATCGCAGTCAGGACCGCCAGGATGGGGACCCAGAGAGCGCCGCTCTGAACGGATTGCCGAAGCGCCCGGGTGAGCTCATCCAGGCGCCCGCCCCACGTCCGCGCCAGCCCGCGAAGGCTCCGCTCCACATCCCACCTCCTTGCCCGTCCGCTACCCCGGGTTCAGGTCTCGCTACGCTGAGATGTTCCATCCATCATTCGTGGGACATCTCAGCGGATGAGACGTCTGATCGCTTTCAAGGGCCGGATGCCGAACGGCAACCGCCCTCCCCGATCCGATGTGGTTTGAATTTTACGTGGGGAGCCTTTCGCCCGGCAAACGGGATCGGTTCGGAGGCATCCGAACTTCTCACTTCGCCGCAGCGCCCATCAACCAGTCCTTCAGCACCGAACCGATGTCGGACAGAGGACCTCGATGGAGGGTGCACGGGGGAAGGGCGGTCAGGAACCAGGCTCCATACGTGCGGGTCAGCACCCGCCGATCCAGGATCACCACCACCCCCCGGTCGGAACGGCGGCGGATCAGGCGCCCGAAGCCCTGGCGGAACCGCAGCACCGCCTCCGGCACCGCGTAATCCAGGAACGGATCGCGGTAGCGGGCGCTCCGGGCGGCGAAGATCGGCTCGTCGGGAACCTCGAAGGGCAGCTTGGCGATGATCAGACATGAGAGGGCTTCCCCGGGGATATCCACCCCCTCCCACAGGCTGCGGGTCCCCAGCAGCACCGCCCGCTCCGCCGAACGGAAGCGTTCCACCAGCTGGCGCCGGGAGCTTCCGTCCCCCTGCTCGTAGACGGAGATGCCGAGCCGGGCGAGGGGATCGGCGAGGGCCCGGGCGGCCCGCCGCAGGGGCGCGTAAGCCGTGAAGAGCACCATGGTGCGTCCGCCGATGGCCCGGGCCGCCTCCAGCACCGCCTGCTCCACCGCCCGCTGGTAGCCTGCCTGCCCCGGCTCCGGGATGTCCGTCACCAGATACACCAGGGCGTTCCGCCGGTAATCAAAGGGGGAATCCAGGGCCAGCTCCTCCATCTCCCAGGCCCCCAACCGCTCTTTCAGAAACGCAAAGGAAGGAGCCTGGCGTTCCCGATCCACCGTCTGCAGGGTGGCCGAGGTCATGATCACGCAGCGCCGGGACCCCAGCAGGTGCCGCCGCACCAGCGGGCCCACTTCCAGGGGGGCCGCGTGCAGACGGACATGAGGCCAGCTCCCCTCTTCCCCATGGCCTTCCAGCCAGTAAACGGTGTCCGGGGAGGGATTGCGGATGGCCGCCTCCAGGACCTGACGGGCCCTTTCGAAGTCATGGCTTAAAACCTGGGCCAGGCCCAGCGGCTCCTCCACCTCGGCGAAGCCGTGCTCCAGCAGCTCCGTCAGCGCCGTGCGGATGGCGGCCAGCGTCTCCTGGACGGTCCGCCACCGGGCTGAGAGCAGATCCCATGCCTGCTCCACCGCAGCCCAGGCCGGGCGCTGGCGCTCGGCCCCCTGGAGGAGGACCTTGCGGGCGTGTTCCCCCCGCCCCGGCGCAGCGGCCTCCAGGAAGGCAACGAGGGCGTCCATCAGGACGTCCACGCCGGTGCGGGCAGCCTCTACGGCCTCGCTCAACCGGCGCGTCAGGCCGGTCAGGGGGCCGCGGAGGGCAGGGGGCAGGCCCCGGCTCAAGGTGGTCAGCGCGCCGGCCAGCCCCCCGGTCCGGTGATCCCGAGCCCCGCCGGCTTCCTGGAGCAGACGCAGCAGCCCGAAGCGATCGATCTCCACCGTAAGCTGCCGGGTGGCCGCTTCCTCCAGGTGGTGGGCCTCATCGATGATCAGGTGGCGGTGCTCCGGGAGCACCATGTTCTGGGTCGTCACATCGGCGAAGAGGAGGGCATGGTTGACGATGATCAGGTGGGCGGCCTCGGCGGCCTTGCGGGCGCGGTGGAGGAAGCAGCCTCCCTCGCCCCAGGCGGCGCAGACCTCGGCCGTGCAGGCCTCGTTGTCGGCGGAGAGACGGGCCCACAGTGCGCGCTCCGCGGGTGTGGGCAGATACAGCTCGTCCCCATCGCCGGTGCGGGTGGTGGGCAGCCACACCAGGATCTTGACCAGCATGCGCAGCTCGTCGATGCTGGAGGGCCCGGCGTGCCGCAGCTGCATCAGCCGCGCCGGGCAGAGATAATGGGCCCGCCCCTTGAGGAGCGCCACCCGCAGGGCCGATCCATCCGCCATCCCGGACTCCGAGATCAGGCGCTGGAGGACGGGGATGTCCTTCTGAAGCAGTTGCTCCTGGAGGGGGATCGTGTAAGTGGAGATCACCACTCGCTCGCCGTTGTGCAGGGCCCAGACGGCGGCGGGGATCAGATAGGCCAGGCTCTTGCCCACCCCGGTCCCCGCCTCGATCATCCGGTGGGTTCCCTCATTGAAGGAGGCGGCCACGGCCCGGAGCATCTCGACCTGCTGGGGACGGTGTTCATAGTCCGGGAAGATACGGGAGAGGGCGCCTCCCGGCTCCAGCAGCCGGGCCAACGCCTCCTCATCCAGCGGCTGAGGCTCGCGGCGGGGGCGGAGGGGGCGGGCCCGCACGGGGGGCGGGGCCAGATAGGCCTCGGCGGTGGCCCGGCCCTTCGCCCGCAGCTGGGCCCCGATGCTCTGGTCCGCGAACCGGCCCCGCTGCACGGCCCGCAGGGCTTCCTCGAAGAAGCGGCGCGGGGGCCATGGGAAGCGGGCCGCGTGCCGGACGATCTCCTCCAGGATGGGCTCGGGGAGCTGGCAAGCCCGCTCGAACAACGCCTGGAACAGCCGGTGGGTCAGCCGGGCGTCCTCCAGGGCCCGGTGCACCACCTCCACCGGGATCCCCAGGTCGCGGGCCAGGGTGGAGAGGCTGTGGCCACCGGCGTAAGGGACCAGGATGGCCGCCAGCTCATAGGTGTCCAGGGCTTCGTTCTCCCGGAAGAGACCGTAGCGGCGCAGAAAGGCCAGGTCCTGATCGATGGAATGCCCCACCAGGACGGCGTCCCCCACCAGCGCCCGGAGGCGAGGGAGCAGGGCCCGCAACGGCGGCGCCTGCTCGGCCTCCTCCGGACGGATGCCGGTGAGCTCCACAACGGCGGGCGGGATGGGGCGCTCAGGGCGGACCAGCGTTCCCCATTCGTCCAGGACCGTCTCCCCCCGGAACTTCACCACGCCGATCTCGATGATGGCGTCGGTCTCCGGATCCAGGCCGGTGGTTTCCAGATCGAGGGCCACGAAAACGGAGCGCATCCCTGTCGGCCTCTCGCAGAATGCATGACGCAGGGATCATCCCCTCCGGCGGAACAACACGGGGGGCAGGCCGGAACGCCTGCCCCCCGTGGTATGGATTTCCACGCTCATCACAGGTCGATGGCGGTGGTGACCGCCTCGGCCAGGGTGGGGCCGGTGCCGCCGCGGGACATGTCCTCCATCCCGCGCTTCTCGGCGTAATACTTGAAGCCGGTCCCGGCGGGGATCAGGCGCCCGATGATCACATTCTCCTTCAGGCCGCGCAGCTCGTCGATCTTGCCCTCCAGGGCCGTCCCGGCCAGCACCCGGATGGTGTGCTGGAAGGAGGCCGCCGAGAGGAAGGAGTCCGTGGCCAGGGCGGCCTTGGTGATGCCCAGCAGGACCTGACGGGCGGTGGCCGGGCGCTTGCCCTCCGCGACCAGGCGCGCGTTGATGTCCTGGAGGATCAGGCGGTCCACCAGGTCGCCGGGCAGGAAGTCCGTGTCGCCCGGGTTGATGATCTGGACCTTGCTCAGCATCTTGCGGATGATGATCTCGAAGTGTTTGTCGTTGATGTTCACGCCCTGGGAGCGGTAGACCTTCTGGATCTCGCTGAGCAGGTAGAGCTGCACGGCCTCCCGCCCGAGCAGGTTGAGGATGCGATGCGGATTCTTGGGCCCCTCGGTGAGGGCGTCGCCGGCCTTCACCTTCTGGCCCTCCTCCACCAGGAGGCGCGCCGTGGCCGGCACATCGTATTCCCGTTCCTCCCGGACCTCATAGACCACCTTGAGGGGCTCGCCCTTCCGGTAGACCACCCGGCCGCCGTGCTGGGCGACGATCTGCTGGTCGCCCCGGCTGGCCAGCACCTGGCCCTCGCTGATGGTCTGGCCATCCTCCACCTTGATGGACCAGTTGCCGGGGATCTCGTAGACGTCCTCGCGGAGCTCGCTCTTCACCAGGCGGATCCGCCGCAGCCCCTCCTCGGTGCGGTAGATATGGACCACGCCGTCGATGTCGGCCATCAGGCCCTCGCCCTTGGGGTGCTTGCGGGCCTCGAACAGCTCCTCGACCCGCGGCAGGCCCTGGGTGATGTCGGCCACGCCGGCCACGCCGCCGGTGTGGAAGGTCCGCAGGGTGAGCTGCGTCCCCGGCTCGCCGATGGACTGGGCGGCGATGATCCCCACGGCGGTGCCCACCTCCACCAACCGGCCCGTGCCCAGGTCGCGCCCGTAGCAGAGGGCGCAGATCCCGTAGCGGAGCTGGCAGGTCATCGGCGAGCGGACGTAGACCTCCTGCACCCCCGCCTTCTCGATGCGCTCGGAGAGCACCTCGTCGAGGAGGGTGCCGGTGTCGGCGATGAGGGCTCCGGTCTTCGGATCAAAGACGGGGGCGGCCAGGACGCGGCCGAAGATCCGCTCCTTGAGGGTCTGCCCGCCTACGTCGTCGCTCGCCCGGATCCAGATGCCGGCGCGGGTGCCGCAGTCGTAGGCGTTGACGATGACGTCCTGGGCCACATCCACCAGGCGCCGGGTGAGGTAGCCCGCGTCGGCCGTGCGCAGGGCGGTGTCCGCCAGGCCCTTGCGGGCGCCGTGGGTGGAGATGAAATACTCGATGGTGGTGAGGCCCTCGCGGAAGTTCGAACGGATGGGCAGCTCGATGATCCGCCCCGCCGGGTCCGCCATCAGGCCGCGCATGCCGGCCAGCTGGGCGACCGGCTGGAAGCCACCCTTGGTGGCGCCGGAGACGGCCATGATGGTCACGTTGTTGTCCGGGCTCATGACCTGCTTGACGGCCTCGGCGATCTCATTGGTGGCCCGCTGCCAGAGGTCGACGACGCGGTTGTAGCGCTCCTCATCCGTGAGGAGGCCGCGCCGATACTGGCGCTCCACCTCGGCCACCAGGGCCTCGTAGCGGGCCAGCACCTCCCGCTTGGTGGGCGGGATCTCCAGGTCGGCCACGGCGATGGTGACGCCCGAGCGGGTGGCATACTGGAAGCCGATGTCCTTCAGCCGATCCACCATCTCCACCGTGGCCTCCGGCCCCAGCCACTGGAAGCACTGGGCCACCAGATCCTTCAGCCGGCCCTTGTCCATCGTCTCGTTCACGAAGCGCAGCGCCTCGGGCAGGGCCAGGTTGAAGAGGACCCGGCCGACGGTGGTCTCGATCAGCCGCGGGCGGGGCTGGCCATCCGGATAGCGCTGCCCGTTCTCGTCATACACCGTCCGGGTGTAGACCCGAATGGGGGTGTGCAGGGAGATCTTCCCCAGCTGGTAGACCAGCTCCACCTCCTCCAGGCTGGCGAAGACGCGGGTCGGGCCGGCGGCCCCGTTGGGCGGGCTCATCGTCAGGTAGTAGCAACCCAGCACCATGTCCTTGGTGGGCCCGACCACCGGCTCACCGTTGGCCGGCAGCAGGAGGTTCTTGCTGGAGAGCATCAGGTTTCGGGCCTCCCAGACGGCCTTCTCGGAGAGGGGGACGTGGACGGCCATCTGGTCCCCATCGAAGTCGGCGTTGAAGGCGGCGCAGACCAGGGGGTGGATCTGGATGGCCTTGCCCTCCACCAGCACGGGCTCGAAGGCCTGGATGCCCAGGCGGTGGAGGGTAGGGGCGCGGTTGAGCAGCACGGGCCGCTCCTTGATGACCTCCTCCAGCACCTCCCAGACCTCGGGCCGCTGGCGCTCGATCAGCCGCTTGGCCCCCTTGATGTTGGTGGCGTAGTTATACTGGATCAGCCGGGCGATGACGAAGGGCTTATAGAGCTCAAGGGCCATGGTCTTGGGAAGGCCGCACTGGTGGAGCTTCAACTGCGGCCCCACCACGATCACCGAGCGCCCGGAGTAGTCCACCCGCTTGCCCAACAGGTTGCGGCGGAAGCGCCCCTTCTTCCCCCGCAGCATGTCGCTGAGGGACTTGAGCTCCCGGCGCCCGCGACGGGACATGGCCTTACCCCGCTGGGAGTTATCGATGAGGGCGTCCACGGCCTCCTGGAGCATGCGCTTCTCGTTGCGGATGATCACGTCCGGCGCCCCCAGCTCCAGCAGGCGCTTCAGCCGGTTGTTTCGATTGATCACCCGCCGGTAGAGATCGTTCAGGTCCGAGGTCGCGAAGCGCCCGCCGTCCAGCTGGACCATGGGCCGAAGGTCCGGCGGGAGCACCGGCAGGACCCGCAGGATCATCCATTCGGGTCGGTTGCCGCTGCGGAGGAAGGCGCGGACGATCTGGAGGCGCTTGATAGCCTTCTTGCGGCGCTGCTTGGACTTGGCCTGGCGGATCTCCTGCCACAGCTCCTTGGCCATCTGTTCGAGGTCCAGGCGCTGGAGGATCTCCAGGAAGGCCTCCGCCCCCATCTCCGCCTTGAAGACCTGACCCCATTTGCTCTTCAGCTCGCGATACTTGTTCTCGCCCAGGAACTGCAGGGGGGCCAGGCTCACCAGCTCGTCCCGGTCCGCCTGGATGCGCTGGCGCAGCGCCTCGATCTCCCGGGCGGCCTGATCCTTGAGGGCGGCGATCTTCTCCTCCGCCGCCTCCCGCAGCGCCTTCAGGGTTTCCTCCGTCCGGGCCAGGGCACGGGAGCGCTCCGCCGCTTCCCTCTCCTTGATCCGGTTCAGCTGTTCCTCCAGGATGCGCTTCAGGGCGGAGAGATGCTCCCGGCCCACCGTCTCCCCGGCGTCGGCGATCACCTCGCCGGTGGGCTCGAAGACGATGGGGACGCGGATGGTCTTCCCCAGCCGCTCCTCCAGGCGGGCCTGGGTGCGCTGCGCCTCCCGCATCAACGCCTCAACCTCCGCGTCCCACTTCTCCTCGATGCGGGCCTCCCGGTCCGCCAGCTTCTGGCGCTCCTTCTCTTCCAGCTTCTGGACCTTGGCCAGAAGGGTCTCGATCTCCTTCTGGTATTTGGCCTCGATGGCGCGACGCTCCCGCTCGAACTCCTCTTCCAGCCGCTTGAGGGCGCGCTGCCGCGCTTCCTCATCCACCGAGGTGATCACATACTGGGCGAAGTAGAGAACCCGATCCAGGTTGCGGCGGGAGATATCCAGCAGCAACCCCAGGTAGGAGGGAACTCGACGGGTATACCAGATATGGGCGACCGGGGCGGCCAGGGTGATATGGCCCATGCGCTCCCGGCGCACGGAGGCGCGGGTGACTTCGACCCCGCACTTTTCACAGACGATGCCTTTGTAACGGGGGCCCTTGTATTTCCCGCAATAGCACTGATAATCCCGGGTCGGGCCGAAGATGACCTCGCAGAACAGCCCGTCTTTCTCGGGGCGCAGCCGGCGGTAGTTGATGGTCTCCGGCTTGGTCACCTCGCCGTAAGACCACGACAGGATCTGTTCCGGCGAGGCCAGCGAGATCCGTAGCGCACGAAACTCCTTGGCCTCCACAGGTGCCTCCTTCATCACGGCATCACGGACGATTCCGATCGATCAGGGATCCCCAGGAAGCTTTCTGCCTCTGGAGCCACCCGAGCAGCCCGGACCATCCAGCCCTTGCCCGGGCGCAGGCAAAAGCACCCCGTCGTTGGCGCGCTCCGCAAGCGAAGATCGACTCGAATGGGGATGGTCCGCTCTGGACCCCGGCGTCTGCTCCCGTGGACGGGAAGTCCGGATTCATGTCGGGCAGGATTCGGGAAAGAGGCGCACCGCGCTCACCTTCTCCCGCCGTCCGCTTCCGCCCATGTTCTGTAAAAGACAACAAGAGAACCCACCCTGACCTTCCGGGGCCAGGGCCGCGGTTCTCGTGAACGGTTGGGATGGAGAGATCGGGTCTTCATGAGGCTAAACCTAACTATACGCAGGGGCCCGCATTTTGTCAAATCCGGCGCCCCCGCTGCATGCCCGATGGAGCCGGGGGCCTCCCCACCGACCTTGCCGGGTTCGGGTGGGTCGGAGGCCTGTTCATTCAAGCGGATTCCTGCGTGGATCAGGTATAATGAAGCCGGGTGGGAGTCCGGGTGGAGGGGCGGCAGGCTCCTTCCCGAGATCATCCTGGGGCGTGGGGAACCCATGCGTGTGATGCCCCGCTGGTTCTGGATCCTGATCGGCCTGGCGGTCGCCAGCGCGATGGGAGCCGTTCTCGTTTTCCTTTACACCCATCCGGCGGCCGCCGCCGTCCTCCGGGACATCTTGATCATCGCCTTGGCGATGCAATTGACGTTGCTCGCTGCGGTGACGACGTTCCTGATCTACCGCCTGATCCGTCTGGTCGACTGGCTGCAGGAGGAGGTCCGGCCGATCCTGGGCCGCGCACAGGAGACTGTGAACACGGTGCACGGCACCAGCGCCTTCCTGAGCCGGCGTCTGGCCCGGCCGGCCATCGAGGCCGCCAGCATGGCGGCCGGGGTTGCCTATGCGCTGAGGACCTTCGTCCGTCTGTTGCGAGGCCGGGCCTCCTGACGCAGGGGTGCCCATCCTGATGAACGAGGAGGTCTATCATGGCAGCGCGGGAGAGCGGTGGGGAGTTCGGCGCGTTCCTTGCTGGATTTCTGACGGGGGCCCTGGTCGGAGCGGTGGTGGCCTTGCTGTTCGCCCCCCGCTCGGGTGAGGAGACCCGGCGGCTGCTGCAGGAGCGGGGGATCGAGCTGAAGAGCCAGGCGGAGGAGATGGCGAGCCAGACCCGCTCCCAGATTGAAGCGGCCCTCCTGGAGGCCCGGCGCCGGGCTGAGGAGGCCGCTGCGGAGGCCCGCCGGCGAGCGGAGGAGATGCGGAAGTGGCTGGAGGAGAGCCGGGCGCAGATGGAGCAGATGCTCGCCCAGGCCCGGGGCGCCCCTTCCGCCCCCGCCGGGGGATCCCCCACGGAAGGCCCTTCGGCCTGAGGAGGGCCGGTTGACGGAGGCCGAGTGGGTCGTCGTCTATGAGGCCGGGAGCCTGATCGAAGCCCAAATGATCCAGACCCGGCTTCAGGGAGAAGGGATCCCGGCGCGGCTGCGGTATGAAGCCCTCCACGCGGTGATCGCTCCCGTCCTCAGCCCGGTGGAGGTGCAGGTGCCGCCGGCGTGGGCGGAGGCGGCCCGTCGGGTGCTGTCGGAACCGGAAGGCTTCGAAGGATGAGGCCCGGGTTCGGCCCCGGTTGACGTCCGGGCGGCCCCATGTTATCATCTTCCCGGCATCCTGTTCCGGGGAAGGAGGCGCATATTTCCGCCCGAAAGTATCGCGTGAATGAGGCCATCCGGGCCCGTCAGGTCCGGTTGATCGGCCCGGATGGAAAGCAGATCGGCGTGGTTCCCCTGGTGGAGGCCCTGGCCCTGGCCCGCCAGCACGGCCTGGACCTGGTGGAGGTGGCCCCCCAGGCGGATCCCCCGGTCTGCCGGATCATGGACTACGGCAAGTTCATGTATGAGCAGGCCAAGAAGGAACGGGAGGCGCGCAAGGCCCTCAAGCAGATTGTGGTCAAGGAGATCCGCCTGCGGCCGACCACCGATCCCCATCACGTGGGGTTCAAGGTGCGGGACGCCCGTCGCTTCCTCACCGACGGCAACAAGGTGAAGGTCCAGGTTCGGATGCGCGGGCGGGAGATGACGCACCTGCAGTTGGCCACGGATATGTTGCAGCGTTTCGCCGAGCAGGTGGCCGACGTGGGGGTGGTGGAGATCCCCCCGAACATGGAGGGCCAGAGCATGGTGATGGTGCTGGCCCCCCTGCGTCGGAAGGGGAGCCAGCCGGCGGAGCGGAAGACCGAATCCAGCCCGGAGGTGATGGAAGGTGCCCAAGATTCGAACCCATAAGGCGACCGCTAAGCGGCTGCGTTATACCGGGAGCGGCAAGCTGGTGCGGGCCAAGATCGGCCGCAGCCACTTGCGCCGCAAGCGCGCCAAGCGCACCAAGCGGCTCTACGATGAGATGCTCACGGTGACCGAGCCCTTCGTCTACAAGACGGTGAAGCGGCTGGCACCCTATCTGGATCGGAAAGATTGAAGGGCGATGCGGACATCTTTTGATCGGATCAGGGGGGAGTTCGAATGACCCGGGTTAAGAGCAGCGTCACCAACCGTCGTCGCCACAAGAAAGTGCTCAAGATGGTGGAGGGCCAGCGGGGATCCCGCAGCCGGCATTACCGGCGGGCCCATGAGGCGATGATCAAGTCCCTGGCTTACGCCTACAAGCATCGGCGGGAGCGCAAGCGGGATTTCCGTCGGCTCTGGATCATGCGCATCAACGCTGCCGCCCGCCAGAACGGGCTCTCTTACAGCCGGTTCATCGCCGGCCTGCGGGCGGCTGGGATCTCGCTCAATCGCAAGGTCCTGGCGGATCTGGCGGTGCGGGACGCGGCGGCCTTTGCCCGCCTGGTGGAGACGGCCCGTCAGGCCCTGGGCCTCGCCTGAACGGGTTTCGGCCTCGCCTCCTTCGATGCCGGCGCCGAGAGGGTGCCGGCATCGGTTTTTCCGGAGGAGATGCCCGAGGGCGGCGAGGATGCTTCGGATCACCAGCCCCGCCAACGAGAAGGTGAAGCGGGTGCGGGCGCTTCTGGAACAGCGGAAGGCCCGCCAGGCTTACCGCCAGATGGTCCTGGAAAGCCCGCGTCTGATCGACGAGGCCCTTCGCTTCGCCCTTCGGCGCCCGGACTATCGTCTGGCGTTCGCCTTCTACGCTGAGCCCACCCCCCGGGCTCAGGAGACCCTTGCCCGTCTGCAGGCAGCAGGGGTCCCCTGTTATGAGGTCACCCCGGCCATCCTCCGGATGTGCACGGACGCCGAGACCCCCCAGGGCCTGATCGCAGTGGCCCCCATCCCGGAGCTGCCGTGGCCGGCCGCTCCGACCTTCCTCCTGTTGCTGGATCGGGTTCAGGAGCCGGGCAACGTCGGCGCGGTATTGCGAAGCGCCGCGGCCGCCGGGGCGGAGGGAGTGCTCATCCCCCCGGGGACAGCAGACCCGTGGCATCCGAAGGCGGTGCGGGCGGGAGCGGGAGCCCACTTCGTCCTGCCGGTGCGTCGGATCTCGTGGCCAGAGCTCCCCCAGCAGGTCGAGGGCACGGCCCTCTGGCTGGCCACCCCGGAGGGGGAGCGCACCTACTGGGAGGTGGACTGGCGGGAGCCCGTGACCCTGGTCCTGGGCGGCGAGGCCGCCGGCCCCGGCCCGCAGGTCCGGAGCCTTCCCCATCGCACCGTGCGCATCCCCATGGCCCGGGGGATGGAGTCCCTGAACGTGGCGGTGGCCGCGGCGCTCCTGCTCTACGAGGTGGCTCGCCAGCGCGGGTGGGGGCGCGCGGCCGGATCCGAAGGGGGCTAACCGAGAGGCTCCATCGGACGGACCCCCTCGGTGCCGCGGCGCAGCTCCCAGGGATAAATGATGTAGGCATCGGTCACGGCCGCGTAATACGTTGGCCCGTGGCGGAAGAGGGACTCCCGGGGCTTGTAATGCAGCACAGCGGTCTCCGGATATCCTCCGGCGGCCTCCACGCGGCTGCGGACGGTGTTGATGGTGCGGCCGCTGGCCCACACATCGTCCACGATGAGCACCCGCCGGCCTCGCAGCAGCTCATCCTCCGGGAACTGCAGGAAGGTCGGCCAGGTGAACAACTTGACCCGACTCAGGTCCTGGGCCTCCGGGAAGCGGACCGCCGCGGTCAGGATGTATTTGATGTCCAGGGCCTCGGCGATCATCCCTCCGGGGACGATGCCGCCCCGGGTGATCATGAGCAGGGCGTCGAAGGGCCCCCGCAGCTGGGGCAGCAGGTGGTCGATCAGCGCTTCGACATCTCCCCATGAGAGGATCTCCCGTCGCATCGATTCGCTCCTGCCCTTAAGGTTGAATGGGGGCGCGCCCGACTGGAACCGGCGAGCGAGGGAGCCTATGCCGCCGGCTGGCCCAGGCGAGCCCGTTCCTCCTCGGCGCGTCCCTCATCGATCTTCTCGAACAGCGGGCGGATCTCCCTCAGGCGCTGGCCGGGTGTCAGCCGGCTGGGCTCCCAGCGGATCCGCGGGTCGGCCTCGTATGTGAGGACGAGGTGCTCCCGGGTCCGCTCGGCCACCGAGCGCACCGCCAGCCGCCCCACCAGGTCTCCCTCGTAGCCGAGCATCTCATGGACGCGCTGGCTGGAGAAGGGAAGGAAAGGCGCAAACATGATCTTCAAGCTGTCGATGGCCCGCATGGCCACATAGATGGTGGTGGCCGCCCGGGTTCGATCCTCGCGGATCTCCTTCCAGGGCTCCCGCTCGTTCAGGTAGCGGTTCACCTCGGCGGCCAGTCCCATCACCGTCTCCAGGGCCTGTCGGAAGCGACAGCCCTCGATCAGGCGCCCCACGGTCTCGAAGGAGACGTCCACCCGGGCCAGGACCTCCGCGTCGCGCGGCTCCATCCGGCCGGGCATGGGCACCTCGCCGTCGAAATGGCGCGCGGCGAAGGTGAGCACCCGGTGGACCAGGTTGCCCCAAATGGAGAGGAGCTCTTCATTGTTGTGGCGGATGAAATCAATCCACCGGAACTCCGAATCCTGGGTTTCCGGCATGATCGCCGTCAGGTAATACCGCAGGGCATCCACGGCGTAGCGGGATGCGGCGTCCAGGGCCCACACGGCCCAGTTGCGGCTGGTGGAGAACTTGTCCCCTTCCAGGTTGAGGAACTCGTTGGCCGGGACGTCATAGGGGAGGGTGAAGCGCCGGGACGGGTCCTCCTCATAGAGGCGGCCGGTGCCGATCAGCTGGGCTGGCCAGATGATGGTGTGGAAGGGGATGTTGTCCTTTCCGATGAAATAGACGATCTTCGCCGCCGGATCATACCACCAGTCCTTCCAGGCCTCAGGGCGGCCCTGCAGGGCGGCCCACTCGATGGTGGCGGAGAGGTAGCCGATGACGGCCTCGAACCAGACGTAGAGGACCTTCCCCTCGAACCCCTCCAGGGGGACCGGGATGCCCCAGTCCAGGTCGCGGGTGATGGGACGGGGCTGGAGGCCCTGGCGGATGTAGTTCAGGGTGAAGGTGAGGACGTTGGGGCGCCAGTAGCCTTTGTCCCGGAGGTAGTTCAGGAGCGGCTCGGTGAAGGCCGGCAGGTTGAGGAAGTAATGCTCCGTCTCCCGCAGCACCGGGGTGCTGCCGTCGATCCGGCTGCGGGGGTGGATGAGCTGGGTGGCCTCCAGCAACGTCCCGCATCGCTCGCACTGGTCCCCCCGGGCCCGCTCGTAGCCGCAGACCGGGCACGTGCCCTCGATGTAGCGATCGGGGAGGAAGCGGCGGGAGACCTCCGAGTAGAACTGGCGCTGGGTCTGTCGGAACAAATAGCCGTTCTCCAGCAGGCGCAGGAACATGTCCTGGGAGACCCGGTGATGGTTCTCGGTGTCGGTGTGGGTGAAAAGATCGAAGGAGATGCCGTATTTCTGCCAGGTCTCCAGGAAGATCCGATGGTAGCGCTCGAACAGCTCCCGGGGGGAGACCCCCTCCCGATCCGCCTGGACGGTGATGGGGGTCCCATGGGAATCCGAACCGGAGACCATGAGGACCTGGTTTCCTTTCAGGCGGTGGTAGCGGGCGAAGATATCCGCCGGCAGGTAGGCACCGGCGATATGTCCGAGATGCAGGGGGCCGTTGGCGTAGGGCCAGGCCACGCACACCAGCACCTTCTCCGTCATCGGAGCACCTCCGGATCGCGTGAAGGGTCTTGGCGTCTCTCGTTCCAGAACCCTGAAACAAAAACCGCCGGCCGAGGCCGGCGGTCGGCGGGCGAAACCCACCCGGCAGTCGGGGGGGCCTCAGGCCCCCGACCGCGAGGGGTCTCTCCTCATCATCCGCCCCTCTTCGTGCGAATGCATGTCAGACCCCTTCTGGTCTTTCCCTAAATTTTAACGGGATCTCGACGTTCTAACAACTCAGCGTGGAAAGCGATTCAGGAACACCCATCCATAAACCCAGCCCGTGTCAGCCGGGAAAATCCATACAGGGCGCTCTATAATGCGATGGCCTTCGTAGAGAATCTCTAAAACGCTCAAAGCAGGTCGGGTGCCCGAAAGCGGGGGACTGATCCAGATCTCTGTAAGCCAGCCCGGCGTTACCACTGTGGCATCTGGAATCCGATATGCGCGTTGCAGAGGTGTGGATCCATCAGGAGTGCGTAGCATCACTTGCCATCCTGAGATGCGGGCATAGCTCCGAATGCGCCAGCGCATCTGAACTTCCAGCCGCCACCCATCGATACCTTGGACCATGCGGGCTACAGGGGGTTCTACTTCCACGGGGCCGGCAGAGAGGCTCCCGACACGCGCGGGATCAACGCGCGGGTGGACCTCTATCTCTCCGATGATCAGAGAATTGCTGGCGCCTCCCTCCAGAGGAAGCCTGGGAAATCCGGGAGCTCCGGTCGGATACCAGCCAATCTGAAGACGATACCTGCCGGGAGGTGTGTAAAGAGGGATCAACAGGCTGCGATGCACTTCAATGGTTTGACCGGGAGCCCAGTGCTGAACTCCCGGCTCCGGCTCTGCATCCCAATTTGACCAAAGCTGGCCATGCTCATCCACCAGGTGCAGAAAGAGCGTCCATCGGCTCGTGAGGGGACGATCTGTGCTCATGCGAAGGGCGATGCGGAGCGGATGACCGGGTTTGGCGCTTTCATCGATCCGGCCGATCGCTTGGAGCTGTAATCCGTTTTCCCATCTGACAGGGAATGGATCCCAACGGACAGGCTGGGCTTTTCGGGTGAAGTGAATGACGGTCGCTCGACGCTCGGGGACGAAGTGATCGATCTCCGTGTAAAAGTCAACAGTGTGAGTCCGCTGGAGATCGGTGACCCACCCCTCCCAATTACCTCGGTAGAGGGTTACCCCGATGAACCAGAAGGATGGGTGTTGTGAAAGGACGATGGCACGCTGACGGGGATCATTCCAGTCGTAAGAGCGGAATCTTGGATACTCTGGCCAAAGAGAATGCCACCAGGCCTGGATCAGAATGGGGTCCTCGTCCCCAAGGATTTGCATGGCTGCAATCTCTTTCGTATCCCCGGCATCCGGGAAGCTCTGGATAAGGGGCATTGCAGGCAAACTGATCAGGCCCGGCACGAGGAAGGTTATGACAAACCACCGCGCTCGAAGCGCAATAGGGGTGATGACCCATACGAGGAAAGGGATAAGGACCATCGCGAAGTATCTTGCACCGAAGAAGGGCCATCGCAATGCGATTCCGGCTCCCATTGCCAGGGGCAACCACGAAACCATCCCGATCAGTTGCCATTGGACGGGGAGAGGGGTCCGTTTCCGAAGCCCTTTACATATCCACACGGCAAGGGCTCCCAGCGCGGTGGCCAGCCCCGCTGCTCGGGCGAAGTGTCCATCGCTCAGAGGTCCAGTTAGCCAGCTGGCCCAGAAGTGCTCAAGGACCTCCCAGGGCCGAGGTCGCACCGGAATCGCCGAAAGGTTGCGCACCGTGTTTTCCATGCTCCCCGCATAAGCCTGAAGGAGCCAGAGCCCGAAGGCGCCCCACAACAGCGTAGAGATCATCAGCCCAATCTGCCAACCCCGAGGACGATAGAGTCCAAGGATCACGATCTGACAGAGAAGCAATAGAACGCTGTAATAGTGGGTGAAAAGCAGAATCCCCTGAAGGATCATCCAGGCCAGCCATCGTCGAGTAGATGGACGTCGTAGCAGAAGCAGCCACACCCATGTTGATGCAGCGCCCAGGGCGATGACGCCTCCATACATCCGGATTAAGAAAAGCTGGAAAATATAAAACGGGTTTAAGGCGATCAGGATAACTGTCCACATTCCGATGCGAGGTCCCGCTGTTTGTTTGCCAAGTTGGAAAGCTAAGGGAAGGGCCGTCAGACCCAGCAGAATAGAAAGCACCCGATAGGCATAGGGGCGATCAAAGCCGCCGATCTCCCACCATAAATGGACCAGCCAGTAATAAAGTGGGGGATGGCTGTCCCGCATCAGATTGCGGGCGATCTCGATCGCTCCATAAGAGGAAGCCTGCCAGAGCACATGCTTCTCATCGATCTGAGCGAGCTCGGGAGGCATCAAGGCCAGCGTAACCCAGAATGTCAGCGGTATGGTTGCCAGCACTCCCCAGCGCATGCTCATAAAACCGTTCCCTCCATAGGATGAGCCTTTGTAATTATGGCATTCGATTCCAGAGGATCCAGCTGTAGTTCCAGCGCCAGCGCTGGCGGGACAGGGTGAAGGCGGGGATCTGGGCCTCGCCGCCGGGGCACCGCACGATCAGCCGGCGCGTGCGAAGATCCGGCGGGATCTCTCCCTCCCAGACTCCGGCAACGGTCTCACCCGCAGCATACCGGATGTCAACGGCTGAGGGCGTCTGCCACGCCAGTTGCTGAACGCCTCTGTCGGTCTCCACGATCACCTCCGGCAGCCCCGTCCCCGCGGCTTCCACCTGCCAGGCCGCCTGAACCCAGAGGCGATCCGGCCGGCCTGGCTCCGGGAAGATATCCGGTCCCTCTTGCCGATAGGACGTCCGGCGCATCCCCGCAAAGCGCTTCAGGATCAGATCCCCGCACCGCTGTCCGTCCTGGCTGTCGAGCCAGGTCGGGCGGGGGACGAGGGACACAGTTCCCAGCCGGACCACGTCCTCGCCGGTCTGGGTGCGCAGGCGGGGCCATCCGTTAGACCCCGTCGGATAGGCTCCGGCGGTCACCGGATAAACCCCTGCCGGCAGCCAGGTGGGGACCTGGAGGGCACGCCAGAAGGTGACGGAAGCTCCCGGCTGCATCGCCGGGGTAGGGATGGGCGGCTCTGCGTCGCTGCCGGTGATCCACCGGCCGGCGGGATCCAGCAGGTGGACAAACAGGGTGTAGGGCTGCGAGATAGGGGCGGTGGCGTGTAGCTGCAGGCCTACCCGCAGGATCCCCGGCGGGCCCTGGAGATCCAGGGCCGCCGCCTCGAGGACCAGCCCGCCCTCGAAGGAGACGGAGAGAGGCTGCCACGAAGGGGCCTCCGGCGGAGGGACGTAGCGCACGAGGGCGGCGTCCGCCGGCGCGGGCCATTCTTTCTCCACTGTTCGGATCCAGCCGGCCAAGGCCCGCTCGAGGACCTCCCAGTTCCCACGATAGGCCGGGACGCCGAGGAGCCAGACGACCGGACGGTCACGGAGGGCCTCCCGCCAGCGGGCTTCCTCGTTGAGATCGAAGAGACGCCAGGGGCCGTCGGGCGCGTGCATCAGCAAGGCTTGGTAGTGCCAGGGGGCCTGGACCACCACGACCTCCCCCGGAGCGACCCGTTCGAGGAGCGCCGTCACGACCTCCGCATACCAGGGATTGTTTTCGGGCAGAGCGGTGTAGGCGAGGATGGTCCGGGAGAGGCCGATCAGCCCGAGCAGCCCGGCGCATCCGACGGCGAGGGCCCGGACCCGGCGAGGGGAGCGGGCCAGGATCAGGGCGAGGGCCAGAAGGAGCGGGGGCAGGGCCATCGCTGCGTAGCGCGCGGCGAAGAAGTTGTAGCGCCAGCCGACCAGAAGGAAGCCGGCCAGCGAGAGGCTTCCCGTCAGGAGCGGGAAACCCAAAGCGGGGAGCCCGCGGCGGATTGCGAAGATCAGCGCCCAAGCCAGGATGAGGAGCATTGCGCTGCCGGCCGCGATGGCGAAGCGGATGTCCGCTGCCCATCCGCTCCAAAGGGTGAGCCAGAGGTTTTCCATCATCTCCAGCGGGCTGGGATGGATGCCGGGGTTCCCTTGATGGCGGATCACGATGGCGAGGGCAGGGGCCAGGGCGAAGTAAGCCCATAGCGCGCCGGCCAGCCCGGGCAAGATCACACCGGGCCAGGCCGCCTGCCCGCGTCGACCCGCTCCGGGCCGTCGCAGGAGCCAGATGAAAGCGGCGGCGATCAGGAAGACCCCGTAGTAGAACGTGAAAAGCAGGGCGAGGCCTGCCAGCCCCCACGCCAGCCCGCGGGCAAGGGTTGGACGGCGGTCGGCTTTCGCGGCAAGCCAGAGGGTCAGGGCGCTCAGCATCAGCGTGAGGGGGTAAGCGCGCAGGAACATCATCAGGCCGGCCAGGAAGGGGTTGAAAGCCAGGAGGGCCAGGAGCAACATCCCGGCTCGTTTCCCCCCGAGCGAACAGGCCAGCCGGAACATCACCGGATAGAAGGGGAAGGCGAGGAGGAGACCGGTGAGGTAAAGCATGGGAACGGAGCGGAGGGAGGGGAGCTGCTGGATCCCCCAGAGGAGAACGGGGTAAAGGGGAGGCTGGCCGTCCAGGCGTAGCCCGGTGGCGATGAGGCCGGGGAAGTCATGGGTGCGAATGGCCCAGAGGACGTAGGCCTCATCGTTGTGGGCCGGGACAGGCCGCCAGAGGGCCAGGTCCAGGGCCCAGGCGACGAGGAGGAGGACGTGGATCATCCCGATGGGGGTGTGCCGCATCCGAAGGAACTCCTCAGGGCTGCGTTGGAGGGGTGGCGCGACGCCTCATCCTCCAGAGGGTGAGCGGCCACAGGAAGAATACGGTGAGGCCGCTGATCCATGCTCCGATGTAGAACGAGGTCGGCCGGAACCGAAAGGCTATCTCGCTCTCCCCCGCGGGCAGATACACGGCCATCAGCACGCCGTCCGCGCGCCGCAACGGGGCAGGGCGGCCGTTGACCGTCACCGTCCATCCGGGATACCACGGATCGCGGGTGATGAGTAACCCCGGGCGGCTCAGGCGCGCCCGATAGCGGACCTCGGTGGCGGTCCGGTGGAGGAGCTGGACCTCGTCCGGCTCCCCCGTGTCCGGGGCGCTCAGCGGCTCGGCGGGGCCCAGCACCACCGCCTCCTCCGCCGGGGAACCGTGTGCACCACCCGGGTGCATAACAATATGTTGTTCTACCCCAGCGCCGACCGGACCGTGGAGTAGAGGGATTCGGCTTTCAGCTCGTGGAGGGTGTAGCAGGGGGCGCCCAGGTGATCGGCCAGGGCCTGGGCGAGGCCCTGATCGAAGGCCGCGTGCTCCATGTTGATGACCACACACGGGATCCCCCGCTCCCGGAAGAGATCGGCAATGCGATGAGCCTCCTCCTGCGGCGGCAGCTCGCTCATGGAGACGTTCCCCGCCCCATCGGTCAGCAAGATCATCAGCGGACGCACCTCCGGGCGCAGGAGCATCTCCCGGCAGAGCACCTCATACGCCAGAAGCAGGCCCGCCGACAGCGGCGTCTTGCCTCCCACCGGGATGTCCTCCAGCGCCTTCTTGGCTAGGTCCACGCTGGAGGTGGGCGGCAGCACCAGACGGGCCCGATCCTTCTGGAAAACGATCAGCCCCACCCGATCCCGCCGTTGATAGGCATCCGTCAACAGGGAGAGGATCGCCCCCTTGGTCGCCTCCATCCGCTCCGCCACCGCCATGCTCCACGAGGCGTCCACCACGAACAGGATCAGATTGGCCGCCCGGCGGACCCGCACCTTGCGATGGTAGTCCTCCGGATGAATGGCCAGGGCGGTCCGAGAGCGATCCCGCTCGATCTGATGGGGAGCGGCTGCCCGGAGGGTCGCATCGAAGGCCAGATCATCCGCTTGGCCCGGGGAGGGGCGCGCCCAGATGTAACGGCCCCGCTTGCGGGCGGAGCGGGTGACGCTGCGACGCCCCCCGACCCGTCGCTCCCGCCGATCCTTCGGGGTGTCCAGGCGCTTCACCCGAAACGTCTCCCCAATGGGGACCGGCTTCCCTCCCTCCCACCACACGCCTTCCTGGCGGGTGACGGTCTGGCGTTGCAACGGCGCGGATTCCTCCCCAACGGGCCGGCTCCGATCACGGAGCTCCCCGTCGGTGCGTTGGGCTTTTTTTGGGGTCCCTCCCTCCGGGGAGGAGGCGGGCTGAGAGGGGGCGTTGCCTTCAACCTGACGCCGGACCTGCTCCATGCGCTCGGCCAGCTGCTCCAGGGTGAGGTGCCCATCCTCGTCGAAGGGCCGGCGCTTGAGACGATGGGGCAACGCCAGCTCGGCCGCCAGCAGGATGTCCTCCTCGGTGATCTGATCCCGGCCCTTGAAGGCGGCATGGGCCCGCGCCGTCTTGAGGATCACCAGGTCCGCCCGATGGCCGTCCACCCCCAGGCTGGAGACCAGCCCGGCGATCAGCAACAGATCCCGCGGGGTGTGCACCACATGGGGGAGCCGCTCCCGGGCGGCGGCGATCTCCTCCGAAAGCTGCCGCTCGTAAGGCTCCCACTCCGCCCGGAACCCCTCGGGGTCCTGCTCGAAGGCCAGGTTGCGCCGCAGGATCTCCGCCCGCTGGGCGGGATCCCGCACCCCTTCCACGTTCACGCAGAGGGCGAAGCGGTCCAGCAGCTGCGGCCGCAGATCTCCCTCCTCGGGATTCATGGTGCCCACGAGGATGAAGCGGGCCGGGTGCTGGAAGGAGATGCCCTCCCGCTCCACGACGTTCACCCCCATCGCCGCCGCGTCCAGCAAGACGTCCACGATGTGATCGTCCAGCAGGTTCACCTCATCGACATACAGCAGGCCCCGGTTGGCCATGGCCAACACCCCGGGCTCAAAGCGGCGCTCCCCCTTCTGGATCGCCCGCTCGATGTCCAGAGTGCCCACCACGCGATCCTCCGTGGCGCTCACCGGCAGATCCACGAAGCGGGTTTTGCGCCGGGCCACCGGGAGGGTCTCGCCGCGCTCCACCCGCTCCCGGCAGAGGGTGCACCAGGTGGCGGGCTGGTGCGGGTCACAGGAGAAAGGGCAGTCCGCAACCACGTCGATCTCAGGCAGGAGAGCGGCCAGGGCGCGGGCGGCGGTAGACTTGGCGGTGCCCCGCTCCCCCCGGATCAGCACCCCGCCGATCTGGGGATAGATCGCACAGAGCACCAGGGCCCGCTTCATCCGTTCCTGGTCGACGATCGCCGTAAACGGGAAGACCACTCGCATCGGGAACCCCCTTCGATCCGGATCCGATGGGCGGCGGCGGTGGCGAGGGCGGGGCCTTGACGGTTGCCTTTTATTTTATTTCAAGCGCGGAATCCGTCCAAATCGATCAGCTCCAGACGTTTCATGCCCGAAGGAGGGGGAGCAGGGTTTCCCGGCTCGCCGGGCAGGGGGCCGCGTTCGGCCCCACCGGGGCCGAGGGGAGCGGAAGCCCGCGGATCCGCTTATGGCTTGTGGCATAATCAAAGCGGCAGAACCCTCCTTCGCGGGCCTCTCCCGCCCGCGCGCCGGGAGGCCGACATGCGCATCCTTTACGTGATCGCGGAGGCGGCTCCCTTCATCAAAGTCGGCGGACTGGCTGATGTCGGATATGGACTCCCCCGGGCGTTGCGGGCGATGGGCCACGACGTCCGGGTGGTCCTCCCCCGCTACCGGGCCATCCCGGGATCCGCTTACGACCTTCGCCCCCTGCGGCCTCCCCTCCCGGTCCCCCTGGGTCTCGCTGGGGAGATCCGGGTGGTCGAGGTTGAGGTGAGCGAGGCCACGGGAGTCCCCACCTATTTCCTCTGGGAGGAAGGGTATTTCGGCCGGGACCAGGTGTATGGATACCCGGATGACCCCCAGCGGTTCATCTTCTTCTGCCGGGCGGCCCTGGCCCTGCTGCGCCACCTCGACTGGCAGCCGGAGATCCTCCACGGCAACGACTGGCACACCGGCTTCCTGTTCCTCTGGCTGGCCACCGTCGGCCGGCGGGACCGCTTCTATCGTCCCATCGCCACGGTCTTCACCATCCACAACATGGCGTATCAGGGGATCACCGGGGACGCCCTGCTGGCCTTCGGGGGGATCTCCGAACATGTGGATCGACTGGAGGTGGAGCCCCCCGGCCACATCAACTGGCTGGCTCGGGGCATCGCCCATGCCGACGCGGTCAACACGGTGAGCCCCCGCTACGCCCGGGAGATCCTCACCCCGGAGTTCGGCTTCGGCCTGGAGCCCTTGCTCCGGCGACGGGCCGATCGCCTGGTCGGCATCCTGAACGGCCTGGACCCGGAGGCCTGGGATCCAAGCACGGATCCGGCCCTGGCGGCCCGGTTCGACGCGGAGGCCCTGGAGCGGCGGGTGGAGAACAAGCGGGCCGTCCAGCATGCCTTCGGTTTGCCCGTGCGAGAGGAGATCCCGCTCTTCGCTTTCATCGGGCGCCTGATCGAACAGAAGGGCCTCCCCTTGCTCCTGGAGGCCGCCGAAGCCCTGTTCGCCCGCGGGATCCAGGTGGCGGTCCTGGGGACCGGGATGCCGGAATACGAGGAGGCCCTGGCGGCGTGGCCCGCTCGCTTCCCCGGACAGGCCGGGGTGCGGCTGGCCCACGACGAGCGCCTGGCCCGGCTGCTCTACGGGGGCGCGGATGTGTTCCTGATGCCCTCGAAATTCGAGCCCTGCGGCCTGGGCCAGATGATCGCCATGCGCTACGGTGCCCTCCCCCTGGTCCACGCAGTGGGCGGCCTGGCCGACACCGTCCAGGACATCGACGGAGAAGCCGGCACGGGCTTCGTGTTCTCGCCGTTCTCCGTGGAGGCCTTCCTCACCGCGGTGGACCGCGCCCTGGCCCTTTACGCGGATCGCCCGGCATGGCAGGCAGCCCAGCGGCGAGCCATGAGCCGGGATTTCTCCTGGTCCGCCTCCGCCCGGGCCTACGAGGACCTTTACCGGCGGGCTCTCGCGTGGCATAATCCCTAATGCCGAAGAGGTTGATGGGCGGGAGAGAGCAGGTCGCTCCGGGCTGCAAACGAGGCGGTTGCCTCGCGTTGCGAGCGGGGAGATCGCGACGGACTCCGGTCAGGATTCGGATCAAGGGGATGGGGGATGCGCACGGTGGCGATGATCCTGGCGGGGGGCAAGGGCACCCGCCTGAGCATTCTCACCCAGAAGCGGGCCAAGCCCGCGGTTCCGTTCGCCGGGAAATACCGCATCATCGATTTCGCCCTCTCGAACTGCGTGAACTCCGGCATCTACCTGGTAGGCGTCTGCACTCAGTTCCGACCCCGCTCCCTCCACGAGCACATCGGCAGCGGCGCCCCGTGGGATCTCAACGGGCTCCACCGCGGGGTCTGGATCCTCACCCCCTATCTGGGGCGGGCGGACTCCGACTGGTATCAGGGGACGGCGGACGCGATCTATCAGAACCTGGATTTCATTGAGCACCATCGCCCCACTCACGTGCTGATCCTGGCCGGCGATCACGTTTACAAGATGAACTACAACCCCATGCTCCGCCTCCACACGGAGAAGAACGCCGATCTCACCATCGCCGCCCTCCCCGTGCCCCTGGAGGAGGCCTCCCGCTTCGGCATCCTGGAGACCGATGAGGAGGGACGGGTGATCCGTTTCGAGGAGAAGCCCATCCGTCCCCGGAGCACCCTGGCCTCCATGGGCATCTACGTCTTCCGGCCGGAGGTGCTGCGCGAGGTGCTCACGGAGGACGCCCGCAACCCGGAGAGCACCCACGACTTCGGCAAGGACATCATCCCCCGTATGATCGAGGCCTACCGGGTTTACGCTTATCGGTTCAGCGGCTACTGGGTGGACGTGGGGACGGTGCAGGCCTACTGGGAAGCCCACATGGACCTGCTGGCTGACAACCCGCCCCTGGACCTCCACGACCGGGAGTGGGTGATCCACACCCGCAGCGAGGAGCGGCCGCCGGTCAACATCCGCACCGGCGCCCACGTCGCCCACAGCCTGATCTCCGACGGCTGCATCATCGAGGGCACGGTGGAATACAGCGTCCTCTCCCCGGGCGTGCGGGTCAAACGCGGCGCCGTGGTCCGCTACTCGGTGATCATGACCGACACGGTCATCGAGCCCGGGGCGGTGGTAGACCGCTGCATCGTGGACAAGAATGTGGTGGTGGGCGCCGAGGCCCACCTGGGCTACGGGATGGATTACAGCCCCAACCGCCTGGGGGACCTCTCCTCCGGGCTGACCCTGGTGGGCAAGAACGCGATCATCCCCCCGAACGCCCGCATCGGCCGCAACTGCATCATCGCCGGCGACGTCACCCCCGAGGACTTCCCCGACCTCCACCTCCCCAGCGGGACCACCGTCGGGGTCATCGCCCCCCTGTGAAACCTCCCCACCCCCTTTGACAAACATCCCCGTCGGATTTAATCTACTGCGCTTAGTAAAGCGCTTTATCCATCTCATTCCGATCGGGATTTGGGCTTTCCGGGTCGAGGCGGCATAGGCGGCCTGCATCGCGCCTCTGAGCGGCGAGCCTGTCCCGGTGGTGGAGGGATGCGGGATGGGGACCATCTATCTTGCGCTGGCGTTTCACAACCACCAGCCGGTGGGGAACTTCGACTGGGTCTTCGAGGAGGCCTATCGCCGGGCGTATGAGCCCATGATCGCCGCCCTGGAGCGCCACCCGGGGGTTCGGGTGGCCCTGCATTACACCGGGCCGCTGCGGGACTGGCTGCAGGAGCACCGGCCGGAGCTCCTTCTCCGGATCCGGCGCCTGGTGGCCCGGGGGCAGGTGGAGATCATGGCCGGGGCCTATTACGAGCCGATCCTGGCGGTGATCCCCGATGAGGATAAAGAGGGGCAGATCCGCAAGCACATCGAGTCCGTGCGGGCCGATTTCGGGGCGGAGCCCACCGGGTTCTGGCTGGCGGAGCGGGTGTGGGAGCCCCACCTCCCTCGCGCTCTGGCCCAGGCCGGCATCGCCTACACGATTGTGGATGACACCCACTTCAAATGGGTGGGGCTGAGCGATGACGACCTGTTCGGATATTACATCACAGAGGAGCTGGGCTTTCCCCTCAAGATCTTCGGCACCTCCAAACACCTGCGCTACACCATCCCCTGGGCGCCGGTCCGGGAGGTCATCGCCTGGCTGCGGGAGCAAGCGGAGCGGCCCCTGCCCCCCGGCGCCCCCCCTCGCGTCGCCGTGATGGGCGACGACGGGGAGAAGTTCGGGCTCTGGCCGGGGACCGATGTCCATTGCTGGGATCGGGGATGGATCGAAGAGTTCTTCACCGCCCTGGAGGAGAACGCCGACTGGCTGATCCCCATCCCGCCGGGCGAATACGCCGCCCGCTTCCCTCCCCTGAGCCGGGTCTATCTGCCCACCGCCTCTTACGATGAGATGACCGAATGGGCCCTGCCCCCCGAGGCCTCCGCCGCCCTCACCGCCCTTAAGCATCAGCTGCAGGCGGAGGGGCGCGACGATCTGCTGCGCTTCATCCGGGGCGGGTTCTGGCGGGTCTTCCTGGCCAAATACCCCGAAGTCAACCAGATGCACAAGAAGATGCTCTGGGTCAGCCGGAAGGCCCACCGCATCCCGGATCCGGAGCGGCGGGCTGAGGCCCTCGATCATGTCTGGGCGGGTCAGTGCAACTGCCCCTACTGGCACGGGGTGTTCGGAGGGATCTACCTGTTCCACATCCGGGAGGCCAACTATCAGCATCTGATCACCGCCGAAGCCATCGCCGATGAGGTCCGTTATGGACCGGGCCCCTGGGCGTATGTGGAGCAGGTGGATTTCGACGCCGACACCCGGGAGGAGGTGGTGATCGGCACGCCTCACCAGTGGTTGCTGATCAGCCCCCATCTGGGCGGGCAGCTGCTGGAATGGGACCGGCGGGACGCTGCCCTGAACCTGCTCAACGGGATGACCCGCCATCGGGAAGGCTACCATACGGTGCTCCGGGAGGCCGCGGCCCGGGGGGAGGTCATCCGGACCGGCGAGGAGGGCCGTCTGGAAAGCATCCACACCCATCGGGTTCGGGTGAAGGAATACGGCCTGGAGGAGCGCCTGATCGTGGACTGGTATCGGCGGACCGGGCTGATCGATCATGTGATGGCCCCCGAGGCCTCCCTGACGGACTTCTACCGCGCGCAGCATGCGGAGTGGGGGGACTTCGTGAACCAGCCTTACGAGCGGATCGCTCTGGAGGCGGAGCCCATCCCCCGCGTTGTTCTGCGCCGGGACGGCCACGTGTGGGAGCCGGGCGGACCGAAGCCGTTGCGCCTGGAGAAGACCCTGGAGGTTCTTCCCGACCGGCCCCTCCTCCGCGTCACCTATCGGGCGACGCCCCTGGGCCTTTCCGCCATCCGCGCCCGCTTCGGCGTGGAGATCAACTGGGGGATGTCCGGCGGGGACAGTGACAAAGCCTACACGGTGTGGCCGGATGGGGAGCTGCGGCCCTTCGCGACCCTCGAGGAGCTCCCCCCATCGGAGGAGCTGGCCATCGTCCATGAATGGTGGGGGCGGATCCTGATCCGCCTGGATCGGCCGGCCCGCTGGTGGCAGTTCCCCGTGGAGGCCGTCTCCAACTCTGAGGCGGGCTTCGAGCGGGTCTATGAGGGAACCAGCCTGACCGCCCTCTGGGATCTGGAGCTCTCGCCGGGGGAGAGCTGGGAGGTCACGATGGAGTTCGAGCTGGCGTAGGCCGCCTCAGCGCATGCGCCGCAGGAGCTCCAGGGGGAGGAGGAACTTCTCGATCACCAGCTGGCGGAAGGTCAGAGGGGCGGACATCGGGATGAAGCCGAGGCGATACTGCACCATGAACAATCCGTTCCAGAGGACGAGGAGCAGCCCGACCGCCAGCGCCGGGCGAAGCCAGCCTCGGTCTCGCAGGGCCTCGAGCAAGGCCGAGAGCCCGAACACGAAGGCGGGCATCGCGCTCAGGAACATCCGCCCCCCGAAGGCGTCCCCCTGGGCCCAGTCGCGCCAGGCCCCGATCAGGTAGACCTGAGCGAGGAAGCCGGCGGCCAGCGCGAGGGCCAGGGGGCGATCCCGCCGTGCGGCCCACGCCAGCCCCAGCACGGCGAAGGCGTAGATGGGATGCCAGGTGAAGAGGCCGTGCCAGCTGGAGAACAAGACCTCCAGCATGCGCGGCGCGGTCCAGCGGAACAGCGGCCCCGTCGCCCCGTAAAGATAGCTGCTCCGCCGCAGATCTCCATACATCCACTCCCAGGCCAGGGCCTGGGGAAGGAAGACCAGGATGGCGGCCCCGGCGAAGGCGAGGGCGCGCGCCGGGAGCCCGCGCAGCGCCTCCCGGAGCGGCCGCCCGAGGAGCCGGTCCACGAAAGGGCCGATCAGGAAGACCGCGTCCGCCGGGCGCACCAGGAGCATCAGCCCTCCCGCCGCCCCCAGCCCGAGCCAGTCTCCCCCTCGATCCCGCGCCCGGGCGATCAGCCAGCAGCGGAAAAAGAGCGCGGCGGCGAACATGGCCGTCATGTGCGCCATGGACGGCTCGGCGACCATGTAGTAGACCGCGTTGCCGGCAAACCACAGGAGAACCACTGCAGCCCATGCCGCGGAGGGAGCGAACCAGCGGGCGGCGAGGCGATACAGCATCCAGAGGGCCATAAAGCCATACAGCATGCTGCCGAGCAACGTCACCCCCTCATAGAGCGGGCCGTAGCCATCCGCGGGCAGCGACGTCCCTCCGGCGCGCAGCGCCTGCGTCAGGCCGTGGGCGATGAGAAAGAAGGGGCTCCAGAGGAGGGCAGGGCCCATCGGATACGGGTTGGGGACCATCCCGGTGGGGCTGACCCGGGAGCGGGCTGGGTGATCGGGGGGCAGCGACCGCTCATACTGGTTCCGGAAGTCCAGATCGCCATCCAGAAGGAGCGAGGGGAGGTGAGCGTAATAGAAAGCCCCATCGGAGCCGATGAGATGGCCGTCGGCCCGGGGCAGCGGGATGGAGGCGATGAAGGTCAGCACGCACAGGGCGAAGAGGAGCAGGAGGCCCTGCTCCCGCCGGCGCTCCGCTTTCAGGGCATCGCTTCGGGAGAGGCCAGCGCCAGCCATAGCGCCTCCGCGGCGGCGACGTGTTGGCGCGCGTCGTAATGGGCCAGGGCGTAGATCCGCCCCTGGCGACCCAGGCGCTGCCGCAGTGCCCCGTCTTCCAGCAAGGAAAGGATCGCTTCGGCCAGGGCCTCCGGATCCCCCTCCGGGACCAGCCGACCGGCCACCCCATCGGGGACATACTCCGGGATCGCCCCGCTGCGGGTGGCGATGACCGGCACCCCGCAGGCCATCGCCTGCAGGTTGACCATCCCCACCTGCTCCGCCCACTTGCGGGTGGTCCGGGAGGGGCTGATCACGAGGTCGGCCGCCCGGAAATAAGGAGGGAGCTCCCGATGTCGCACCGGGCCCAGCATGCGCACCGCGCCGGCCCACGGCGGGCGCCGGCTGAACGCCTCCATCTCCGCCCGCAGGGGGCCGCCGCCGATCAGCACCAGGCAGGCCTGGGGGAAGCGGGCGCGAACCCGGGGGAAGGCCTGCATCAGGTCCCGCACCCCTTTCTCCTCCACCAGCCGCCCCACAAAGAGGAGGACCGGCCCGGGGCCGAAATCGGGCTCCCGACCGTCGCGCTCCGGGGTGAACCGCTCGGGATCCACGCCCCATGTCCCATACATCCGTCGCTCGGTTTTCCCTTCGAAAGGACCGATCCATCGCACGTTGGCGCGGGCGCCTTCGTTGAGCACCACGATGCGACGGGCCCATCGGAAGACCGGGCGCAGCAGCGGACGCAGGAGGCGGGCGCCCTGGCCGTATTTGATCGGGAGGGGACGGTTCTCCAGGGTCACCAGGAGGAGGGGGCGTCCGAGGATCCGGGAGACGGCGAAGACCGTATACAGGATGGGCATCAGGCGCAGCGCGAAGGGGTCCACCCCTTGCAGGAGGTCCGGGTGGGCCCGGGCCAGCGCCCGAAGCAGGTCCGCCGGACCCCGGTAGCGGCGCAAGGAGGGATCCGCCAGCGCCTCCGGATCCAGGTCCCCATAGGAGGCGCGGCGGTAGAAGTGAAGGAGCTCCACCCGGGTCACCCACCGCAGCGGCTCGATCAGATCCCCTCGGATCTCCTCACTCACCATCGCCAGACGCGGGCGTCCCATTTGCGATCGCGTGCTCCCTCATCCTGCGGGAAGAACGCCAAATATGAAGCGCAAGAGCGGCCCAGATTAGCATCAAACCAGTCACGGCGAAGATGCCGGAGCGTTCTATCTCTTTCAAGATCTCCCAGCCCACGCGGTGGACCAGGAACCCCAGGATCCACTGGAGATCGACCAGCAACACTCCCAGGATGGCGCTCCAGGTGGAAGACGGACTCAGAGCCCCATGCATCTTTTCCTTGATGAGAACCCAGAGCGGAATGAGGGACCATACAAGGTGGTGATACCAGGAGAAGGGGGTGATCAGATTGCCCGCGGCCACGAACAGCCCGGCGGACCATTCCCACGGTTGACCGGAAGGCCATGTCAGGAGGAGCGTCAGGAGGCCGATGAGGAGGGAGAGAAACCGCTGAAGCGATGGGGTGGGCTCGGAGAGCAAAGGCGCGAAAAACGTCCGCCAGAGCTCGTTCTCCGGGGGGATCTTCAGGGCCAGCCGGATCATATCCGGCAGGCCGTGATATAGAAAGCTTCGAGCCCCTGAGGGTCCGAGGGCGATCATTAAGATGATCCCGATTAGCATGCCGTAGACAAAGACCATCGCGGCGGTTCGGAACATCCGACGCCAGAGGGCCCACAGCCATAACCAGATGGGCCATGGCTTGATCCAGATCGCCAGGGCCAGCGCCAGGGGACTCCACGAGCGGTTCCACAGGAACATCACCATCAGGAGGAGGATCAACCCGTTGACCTGGCCGTAGTTCATCGTCACGTTCACCGGCATGAAAACGAGGAGAGAAAGCAACATCGGCCACGCCGGGAGCTCGGTGCGCCGGGCGAACGCCCACGCCGCTCCCACAAAGGTTCCAATCGTCGCAGCACCCCATATCAGAGCCGCCCAAGGATAAGGAAGAACCGCAATCGGGATCATGAGCAGAGCAAGAAGAGGCGAATAAATATACACCGCAAGATGCGAACCCAATCCCAAATCTTTCCCGGCTAAATACCAATCATGAGAGGAAATCCGGTAAACATCCATCCCTCTTAAGATAATTCGTGATGCCAGATAATAGGTAGCAAAGTCCATCATGCGATCGCGGCGTCCGTGTTCGATCTCCCAGTTCAGCCAGAGCCATCGACCCATCAGGATCAGAGCGACCAGGATTGTGGCGATGAGATCTGTGCTGGGCTTCTCCCGAAACCAGGATAAGACCTTGTTCATCGGGAGGATCCTCCTCCGTGGCGTCCCGAGCTCTGCCTGGGTCTCGAATTATAGACTGTGGCGATTCATCAGGTGTGAGCGAAGGGAAGAAACCACGGGCCGCCAAGTCCGGCCCTCCAGGAGGAGCAACGTCAGGAGGTAGAGGGTTCCGAAGGCCGCCGCTTTGGCGGCCATGCGCGCCAGGGGAGCGGAAGGGATCCCGCTGCCTTCGAGAGCGAGGGCCGGCGTGCTGGCGATCAAGAGCGCGCCCACGGCTCCACCCATCAAGGGCCATATGGAGAAGTCCACGGTCTCCCGGAGGGGGCGGTAGAGCATGAGGGCGCTCAGCGCCATCATGCCGTCGGCGGCGAGGGCCACGCCGTCGATCCCCCCGGCCCACGCCCCGACCACCACGCCCGGCAGGAAGAAAGCCAGGCGGGCGAGGGCCACGCGACCCATCGCCGCCGGATGCCCCGTGGCCACCAGCAGCCCGCCGGCCAGGGCCACCCACCCCTCCAGCATGGCATACACCAGCATCAGGCGGAAGGTCCGCACCATCGGCAGCCAGCGGGGGTTCAACAGCTGCAGCAGCTCGGGCAACGCGATGGCCATCACCCCGCTGAGCAGCAGGCTGGCCCGCAGCAGCACATATGCGCCGCGGTAAAAGGCCTGGGAGAGCCGACGGCGATCACCCTGGAGGCGCGCGAAGGCCGGGGTGAGCACCAGGACCAGGGGGCCGGCCACCACCCGCCTCGGATACTGGGCGAACTCAAAGGCCCGGGCATACAGCCCCAGCGCCTCCTGCCCTAACACGGTGCCCACCCAGAAGTCATCGAAGCGCTCCAGCAGGAACTGGATGTTCCCGGAGAGCCAGAGGGGCCGACCGAACCGCACAAACCAACGGGCGATCTCCGGATCCCAGCCCCGGTGCGGGCGCCACATCCGGAGGGGCCCCCAGGTGAGCAGCGCCCGCACCCCGATGCCGCTGGCCTGTTCGGCCACCAGCGCCCAGACGCCCCAACCCCGCCAGGCCAGATAAGGGGCCACCACGGTCATCGTTGCCGCGGCCGCCACATCCACCAGCGCCCGCCGGTCGAACCGCATATCCCGGCTCATCATCGTCTCCTGGACGAAGGAAAGGCCCTGCAGCAGCACCACCAGGCTCAGCCCGCGCAGGACCGCGGGCAGCTCCGGCATCCGGGGGTAGAGGGCGCCCAGGATCGGGGCGGCGAGGAAGAGGGCCAGCGCCGCCGTCGCCACCGTGCCCATCCGGAGCCATCCATAGGTCGCCAGCGTGGGCCGATCCCGCGCCTGCCGGTGCAACACCCCCTGGTCCAGCCCCCAGTCCACCAGCTGAAGGGCCGCGGCGGCGTAGACACCCGCCATCCCGATCACCCCGAAGGCCTCCGGCCCCAGGAAGCGCAGGAGCAACAGGATCCGGAGGAACCCCAGGGCCATGGTGACCAGGGAGGCGGCCACGCTGTAGGCCGAGCCCCGCACCACCTGGCGAGCGATCCCGCCGGGATCCCGCGAAACTTCCACCGATGGGCCCATTCGTCCCTCAACCGGCTCCCGGAATACCCGCGCATCGACCTCCCCGCATCATAACCCCACACCCCCCGTCCAGGAAACCCGACCCCCATCCGGAGGTTAACCCAGGTTATTTTGCTCGAAAATAATCCTGAAAATTCCTTGATGAACCTTTTTCTATTGACAGCGGGATGGGAAGCTGGGTAAAGTTTCGCCGGTCATCCTGTTCCGCGGGGTAAAGAACATGCGGACGGCGCTTCGATGGGTATGGCTGATCGGCCTGTTCCTGATGGCCTGCGCACCGCGGCCGGCGGCCCGAACGCGGCTGGTGGTGGCGGTGCAGCCGACCTTCGCCGTCTCTGAAGTGCTTGAGAAGGCTCGTCCGCTGGAGCAGTATCTGGAGCAGCGGCTGGGCCCGGATGTGGATGTGGAGATCTATGTCCCGCTGAGCCAGGCCGGGGTGGTGGAGGCCCTGCGGTTCGGCCAGGCCCACGTGGCCTTCATGGGGCCCTTCGCGGGCCTGCTCGCTGTCGAGCGCGCCGGCGCCCAGGTGGTCCTGGCGGAGGTGCGGGAGGTGTTCCACGGCGCTCAGAAGACCGAGGCCACGTATTATTACTCCTACTGGGTGGTCCCCAAGGACAGCCCCTATCAATCCTTAGCGGAGCTCAAGGGGAAGCGGGCGTGCTTCCCCAGCCCGATCTCCACCTCCGGCTACATCGGGCCCATGGCCCGGCTGGTCGAGCGGGGCCTCCTCCCCGAACCGGCGGAGGGACAGGAGGTGGACCCCAAGGCTTTCTTCGGCCAGGTGCTGTTCGCCGGGGGCTACGGCCAGTGCTGGGAGGCCTTGAAGGCCGGCCAGGTGGATGTCACGGTGATCGCCGGCGATGTGCCCGAGAAACTGTATCATGAAGTCCTTGACCACACGCGGATCCTGGAGGAACAGGGGCCGCTCCCCTCCCACGTGGTGGTGGTGAGCCCGGCCCTCTCCGAGCCGTTGCGGACCCGCGTGGTGGAGGCCCTGATGGGGTTGGGCGCGCCGGAACACCGCAGCCTCATGCGCCAGTTCATTTCCGGCATCTTCGTAGGCTTCCAGAAGACCGACGCCCGGACCCATCTGGGGACGTTGCGGGGGTATCTGCAGCGCACGCATATCGCCTTCTCGGAGCGCGTGGAGGTCGGCCGAGGCGGCGGAGGTGAGGAAGAGGAAGAAGAGAAGACGCCTCGACCCTGATCCTGAGGGCGGGCGGGCCCCGCGGGGATCCCACCCCGACGCGCGGGGCCCGCCCGCTGTGGCTGGATCCTGAAAGCGAGGGAGCGCCGATGACCTCACCCTTTTTATCCGTGCATGAGGAGATTTCCTCGGCCCCAGAGGCCGCGGTGATGGTAGAGGACCTCTGGTTCGCCTATCGTCCGGGGGCCTGGATCCTGAAGGGGGTGTCCCTGCGGGTGCCCCCGGGAGGGTTCTGGGCCATCATGGGCCCCTCGGGGGCGGGGAAGACCACCTTGATGCGGATCCTGGCCGGCCTGCTTCCGATCCCGCGCGGTCGGGTCTTCCTGCTGGGCCACCCGTTGCATGAAGGCCTGCCCCCGGCGATGCGGCGGATGGTGGGTTACATCCCTCAGCAGCTCGGCCTGGTGCGGGGCCTGACAGCCCTGGAGAACGTGCTGATGGGGGCCCTGGCCCGCCACGACGGATGGAGGACGGCCCTGGGCTTCTTCCCCCGGGCTGAGATCGAGCGGGCGTATGCCCTCCTGGCCGCCCTGGGGCTGGCGGAAAAGGCCGGCGAGAAAGTGATCCGCCTCAGCGGCGGCGAGCGCCAGCGGGTGGCCATCGCCCGCACCCTGATGCAGGACCCCCAGGTGATCCTGGCGGACGAGTTCGTCTCCGACCTGGATCTGCCGCGGGCGGCCCAGGTGCTGGCGCGGGTGCGGGAGCTGGCCCGGGAGCGCGGCCTCACCGTGATCCTGAACCTCCATGAGATCCAGCTGGTCCAGGAGTTCGCCGATCACGTGGCGGTGCTCAAAGAGGGCCGCATCGTCCACGAGAGCGCCGCCGCGGCCCTCTCCTGGCCGGCCCTTCGGGAGCTCATCGAAGCCCCTCCGGAGCCATCCCCGGTTCCCGCTGCCCCTCCCCTCATCGCCGTCGATCCGCGGGCGTGAGCCCGCGCCCTATGGGAACAGCTCTTTTGGACGAATAGAGGAGGTCGTGAACCGATGGGGATGAAGGCGGAGCGGATGGAGCGACGGATGACGGTGGGCTGGGCGCTGGGCCCGTGGCGGGAGTTCGGGCTCGGCCTGGGGATGCTGGCGGTGCTGGCCGCGCTGCTTTACCGCATGGGCTTCTTTGAGGCCGGCCGTCTGCTCCAGGGCGGCCTGAACCTGGCGCGCTTCGCGCGGGAGATGTTCCCGCCGGACCTGGGGATCCTGCCGACGATCGGCGGCGCCCTGCTCGAGACCCTGGAGATGGCCCTGGCGGGGACGTTGCTGGGGTTTCTGTTTTCGTTCCCGCTGGGGGCTTTGGGCTCCCGCACCCTTTTCCCAGCCGCGGTGGTGGCCGCGGCTCGTCTGCTGATGGCCGCCATCCGCACGGTGCCCTCGTTGCTGTGGGCGGTGCTGATGGTCATCGTGGTCGGCCTGGGCCCCCTGGCCGGGACCCTGGCGCTGGCCTTCTACACGGTGGGGTATCTGGCCAAGCTCTACGCCGAGCTCTTCGAAGGGATCGACCCGGAGATCCTGGAGGCGATGCGGGGCGTGGGGGCGAAGCGCCGGCATCTGATCCGCTACGTGCTGTGGCCGGAGAGCGCCAACGCCGTCCTCAGCCAGCTGCTCTTCATGCTGGAATACAACATCCGCGCCTCCACGGTGCTGGGCCTGGTGGGGGCAGGGGGCATCGGGTTCTACATGCAGATCTACCTCAGCACCATGGCCTACGCCCGCCTGACCACCGTGCTGCTCACCGTGCTTCTCCTGGTCCTGGCCATGGACGGCCTCAGCGCCTGGATCCGGCGACGGTATTTGCTGAACCCGTAGCCCGCAGGCCTCACCCGGAGCGAGCGGCCGTCGGGTAGGCGGCCTCGAAGAAGGCCAGCTCGAAGCGCAGCGCGGCCCGGTAGAGGGCGCGCTGCGCTTCCTCTTCGCCGGGCAGCCGATCCAGCAGCGCCTCCAGGCGGCGCGCCAGCCCTTCGAACTCCGCGCTGGAATACGTCTCCACCCACTCCCGGTAGGGGCTGTTCGGGTTCGTCCGCGGCCGGAGGAAGGCTCCCAGATGGGCGTAGAGGCGCATGCACGGGGTCATCGCCGCCGCCAGATGCCCCACCGGCTCCAGGGCCGCCACCCGCAGCAGGAAATCCGTGTAGGCTTGGGTGGCTGGCGCGGGCTCCGGGCGGAGGTTCGCCCCCCAGCGCGCGGCGTAGCGTTCGTGCAGCCGCAGCTCCTCAAAGACGCCCTGGAGCAGCTCGCGGAAGGCGTCCATCGTCTCCCGATCCGGGGCCTTGGCCAGGCCCAGGGCGTAAGCCCGGGCGAAGGCCTCCAGGAAGAAGGCGTCCTGCTCCACGTAGAAGACGAAACGCTCCCGCGGCAGCTCCCCCGAGGCGATCCCCTGCACGAAGGGATGCGCCTCGCAGCGCCGAACCAGATCCTGATGGGCTTCCCACAACGCGCGGGCCCGTGTCATCGAGTTCTCCCCTTCTTCCTTCGCGCAAGCATAAGGAAGATCTGAAAGGGGGAGAAAACGGCTGGCCGTGCCGCAATCGAGGCCGTTCCCTCCCCCGGGTTCGATTTCTCACGCGCGCTCCGGCCGGACGCGGCCGATCCCGCGGAGCGCCCCCGCGATCCCCAGGTAAGCCAGGAAGGAGACCCCGAAGGCGGGGAAGGTAGCGCCCACGGAAGGGGCGAGACGGGCGAGGGCCTGATAGGTGACCACGCCCAGCGCCCAGGCGATCACACCCTCCCATCGGAAGGCCAGGGGCTGATACAGGTCGGCCTCCGTGTAGGACCGGCGGAGGACGAAGTAGTCCGCCGCCAGGACCCCGAAGAGGGGCACGAAGAAGGTGCCGATGAGGAGCAGGAAGTTCTCATACTGGGCCAGGGGCACCGTGAGGGCCAGGATCAGGCAGATCGCGCCGATGAGGACCGCGAAGAGGGCCTGCCGGGCCCGGGGCCAGATGTTCTGCAGGGAGACCGCCGCCGAATAGATGTCCGCGAAGGCGTTGTCCGTCTCGTCCACCAGGATGATGGGCAGCACGATCCAGCCGATGGCCAGGGCCCCGATGGCCTGGACCAGGTCGCTGGACCGGGCGCTCAGGAGGAGCAAGGCGCCGAGGCCGTAGAACCAGACGTTGGCGATGAAATACCCGATGTAGGTGCCCCAGAAGGCGGGGCCGGCCCGCCGGGCGAAGCGGTTGTAATCCGCCACCAGGGGCATCCAGGAGATGGGCATCGCCGCCACCAGGTCCACGGCGAGCCAGAAGGGCATCTCCCCGGTCCCGGGCTGCCGCCACAGCGCCGCGAGATCCCCGCGGGTCAGCAGGTGGACGGTGAGCCAGAGGGTGGTCAGCAACACCAGCCAGACGGCGAACTTCTCCAGCCACTGGCGCACCACCACCAGCGGTCCCCCGACGGCCATCAGGGTGCACCAGAGGGCGAAGGCGATGGCCCAGAAGGGGTAGCTGGAGAAGCCGAGGAAGCGGGCGCTGATGAAGTTGGCGGCCTGGGCCATGATGAGGATCTCGAAGGCTCCCCAGCCGATCAGCTGCAGCACGTTGAGGGCGGTGGGGAGATAGGAGCCGAGGCGTCCCAGGGCGGGGCGGAGCAGCACCATCGTGGGGGCGCCGGTGCGGCTGCCGATGTAGCCCGTCGCCGCCAGCAGCAGGTTCCCCAGCAGGGTCCCGACGACGATGGCCAGCAGCGCCTGGGGCAGCCCCAGCCCGGGCACCAGCAGCGCGCCGGCGGCCATCACCAGCAACCCCACGCCGAGGTCTCCCCACAGCACGGCGTAGTCGAGGAAGCCCAGCCGGCGCGCCTCTGCCGGCACCGGCTCGATGCCCCACTCGGGGGGTGCCTGGATGCGGGGGAGGAGCTCCGTCCACGGCTTGCGCAGCAGCATGGCAGGCCTCCTGAGAAGGATGGAGATGGGAGAAGCGGCGTGGGGGGATGCAAAACGCCCGCCGACGGACGGGCGGGCAGGGGGCCGTGCAGCGACAGTCCCTCCGCCGGTATGACCCGGATCAGGTTCGATGGGTCGGCGCCGGGGCCGGATGACCTCCGGCAAGGCGCCCTCTCAGCCCGCTTGCCCGCGGACTCCCCACGTCGCTTCTGCGCTCATGATAGCGCGCCGCGCGCGGCTGTCAAACTGCGTGGAGAGAGGCGGATGGGGAGGGGATGAGGGCTTTCCAGATCTGCTCGGGGAAGAGGATGAAGGTGTCGACAGCGTGGGCCTCGGGGGCAGGGGGTTCAGTGGGTAGAGGGTGGAGTCTCCGGCGGTGCCCCTTTGGAGGGGTAGGAACGACCTGTCGCATCCTCCCGAATTGGGCACACATATCCGGAAGCCCTTGATCCGGGATCGACCCCAGCGCCCAGATTGGCCCCCATCCGGAGAACCGAAAAGCCCCGGAGTGAGAATTCGCCCCTTGACAGGCGAACACGATCTCTTTATAATCGGGCTGAATTTCGCACACGTGTGCACCCGCCATGCGCGTGACCATCAAGGACATCGCCCGGGCGGCGGGGGTGAGCCACACCACGGTCTCCCGGGCCCTGCGGGGCAGCGAGGAGATCCGCCCGGAGACCCGGGCGCGGATCCAGGCCATCGCCGAGGCCATGGGCTACCGGCCGAACCCCGTGGCCCGGGCTCTCCAGGGCCGCCGCACCCAGACCCTCGGCGTGGTGGTCACCCGCCTCAGCGACCCCTTCCATACGGAGGTGGTCCAGGGCATCGAGATGGTCGCCCAGGCCCGCGGCTACGGGATCCTCCTCAGCCTCTCCCACGAAGACCCGGAGAAGGAGCGCGCCATCGTGGAGCTCCTGGCGGCCAAGCAGGTGGACGGCATCATCGTGGCCGCCTCCCGGCTGGGCAGCCGCTATCTCCCCATGCTGGAGGCCCTGCGGATCCCCATCGTGCTGATCAACAGCCACCAGACCGGTCCCTACGTCTACTCGGTGGCCACCGACAACGTCCACGGCGGCTACCTGGCCGCGGCTTACCTGATCCGCCTGGGCCACCGGGCCATCGCCTACATCGGCAGCCGCCGGGGCGGCCGTAGCAACCAGGATCGTTACCGCGGCTACCGGCAGGCGCTGCGGGAGGCCGGGCTATCCGTCCGCCCGGAATGGGTGGTGAAAGGGGACGGGCGGGTGGAGGGCGGGGAGGCGGCCATGCGCCGGCTGCTGGAGGCCGATCCCCGCCCTACGGCGGTGTTCTGCTACAACGACCTCACGGCCATTGGCGCCCTGAAGGCGGCGCTGCGGGCCGGCTTGCGGGTGCCCGGGGACCTCTCCATCATCGGCTTTGATGGGCTGGAGGAAGGCACATACGTGACCCCGATGCTGACCACCGTGGCCCAGCCCCGCCGGCAGCTGGGACGGCTGGCGGCGGAGATGCTCCTGGAGATCCTGGAGGGCCGTCCCTCCCCGAAGCGCATCCTGCTCCAGGGGACGCTGATCGAGCGCGAATCCTGCGGGCCGCCGCTTTAAAGTTTTTTCACATCCCTTTCGTCGAGCTTGGGAATCCCTTTCGCATCCCGTTGATCCCTCCCCGGTATGCTGGGGAGCAGATCTTCTCAAGAAGGAGGCAGCCATGAAGCGCACAATCGGTTCCGCCCTATCGTGGATGGCGGTGTTCGTCCTCCTGATCGCGGCGTGCGCGCCGGCGGCCACGCCGACGCCCACCCCGACCGCCGCCCCGCCTACGCCGGCCCCCAGCCCCACCCCTGCGCCCTCTCCCACTCCAGCCCCGGTGGAGATCTCCATCACCTGCCGCTGCGTCAAGGGCGGGGTGAACGCCAACACGGTGAAGTGGCTCACCGAGACTGTCATCCCCGCCTTCGAGCAGCAGATGGCCGCCAAAGGGACCCCCGTCAAGGTGCGGCTGGTGGAGTTCGGGGGCAGCGATGAGGAGCTCAAGGCCCAATACGCCCTGGATCTCAAGGCCGGCAAGGGTCACGACGTGATGGCCTTCGATGGCTTCTGGACGGCGGAGTTCGTCGCCGGCGGGCTGATCAAGCCGCTGGACGAGATCGCCGGCCCCGAGGTCAACCAGTGGGAGGGCTGGGCCCATATCCCGGACCGGGTGCAGGCGCTGCTGATGTATCAGGGCAAGCGCTACGGCATCCCCACCGGCACCGACGTCCGGGTGATCTGGTATCGCAAGGACCTCTTCCAGAAGGCCGGCCTGCCGGCGAACTGGCAGCCCACCTCCTGGGAGGACATCTTCGCCGCCGCCCGGCAGATCAAGAAGGCCCTCCCCGATGTGATCCCCATGCAGGTTAACGCCGGGACCGCCATGGGCGAGGCGACCACGATGCAGGGCTTCTACCCGGTGCTGCTGTCGGCGGGCTCCTTCATCTACGATTGGGACAAAAACAAGTGGATCGTGCGCAGCCCGGCGATGCTGGACGCTTTGAACTTCTACAAGCGGGTCTACCTCGATGAGAAGCTGGGCGATGCCCGCCTCCAGCTCATCAAGGAGGGCCGCAACCAGTCCTTCGCCCTGTTCCGCGACGGCAAGATCGCCATGCTGTGGGAGGGGGATTACTTCTGGCGCTCGGTGGTCAACCCGGCCGTTAAGTCCGAGTGGGCCATCCCCAACCGGGATGAGGTGGTGGGCTGGGCCAAGATCCCGGCCAAGGAGCCGGGCAAGGGCTACCGGGGCCAGGACTTCGTGACCATCTCCGGCGGCACCGGCTTCATCCTCAACCCCAACACCAAGCACCCGAAGGAGGCCTGGGCTTTCCTCTCGTTCATGTTCAGCAAGGAGATGCTGATGGAGTTCCAGAAGATCGAGCCGCGGATCCGTGCTCGGGACGACGTGCCGGTGACGGGGGATCCGGTGATGACGGAGCTGGCCAAGCTGCTGCCGCTGACCACGGTCCGCCCCATGCTTCCCGCCTATCCCAAGGTCTCCCAGGCGGCCCAGCTGGCCACCGAGCGGGTGGTCTCGGGCGAGATGACGCCGGAGCGGGCCATGGAGGCCTACGCGAAGGAGGTGACGGACCTGGTCGGGCCGGACAACGTGTTGGATCTCATGCCGCGCTGAGCCCGACGGAGCCAGTGAGGCCATTCGCAGGGCCCGGGGCGTCGTCCGGCGCCCCGGGCCTTCACTGGAGGATCGCGCGAGGAGGAGCCGGTGGTCCAGCGTCGCCCCATCCTGTCCCTTCCCATCGGGTTGCTGTTCCTGCTGCCCGCCCTCTTCTTCGTGGCTGTCTTCCTGGTCTTTCCCTCCCTCTGGGTGCTCTGGATCAGCCTGACCAACCAGACCCTGACCGGGGAGACGGCCCTGCGGCCTCAGTTCGTGGGCCTGGCCAACTTCCGGTATCTCTTCGACCCTGAGAACTGGGCGGTGCGGGGCTACTTCGGGAACGCCCTGCGCAACAGCGTCCTCTTCGTCATCGGCTCAGGCCTGATCGGCCAGGCAGGGGTGGGGTTGGCCATCGCCTGGGCCTTCCACCGACGCCGGGGCCTGCTGCGGGAGGTCCTCTACACCCTGGTCATCCTGGCCTGGATCATCCCGGACGTGGTGGTGGCCTTCATGTGGGTGGCTTACCTGGACCGGGATCAGGGGACCCTGAACGCCCTCCTCTCGGCCCTGGGCCTGGGGCGGGTGGACTGGCTGATCGAACGGCCGCTGCTTTCGGTCATCATCTTTAACACCTGGCGGGGAACCGCTTTCTCGATGTTGCTGTTCTCCTCGGCCTTAGCGATGCTGCCTCCCTCGTATCTGGAGGCGGCGGCGGTGGCCGGGGCCCGCCCGTATCAGGCCTTCCGGGACATCATCCTTCCCTCCATCCGCAGCCACATCGTCACGGACCTGATCCTGATCACCCTGTGGACCTTCAACACCTTCACGCCGTATCTGATCACCGGGGGCGGCCCTACCTTCCGCTCGGAGGTGGTCTCGATCTACACCTTCCGGGTCGCCTTCCAGCATTTCGAGTTCGGCCGCGGGGCGGCGGTGGCCGTGGTGATGATGCTGATCAACCTGACTCTGGCCCTGGCCTATCTCTCCACCCTGCGTCGGGAGGCCCGCGCCCGATGACGGTGATCCGCCATGTTCTCTCCCGTATCCTCTTCTCCGGCTTCGCCGCCCTGGTGGGCGCTTTCTTCGCCCTGCCCATGCTGTGGCTGACCCTGGCTCCTTTCAACGCCCGGGGGACCCTGGCGGTGGAGATCCCCCGGCCCTTCACCCTGGCCAACTTCCAGGCCGTTTTCGCCAACGCCTTCGCCGTGCGGGCCCTGGGCAACAGCCTCATCTTGGCGGGGGGGACCATGCTGGTGGTGACCCTGACGGCCACCCTGGCCGCCTACGCCCTCTCCCGGGCGGAGGTGCCTTACTACGATCTCCTCACCTACGGCCTGATCCTCTTCTCCTCGGTGGTGACCGGCACGGCGGCCATGGTCCCCATCTTCCTCCTGGCCAACGCCCTGGGGCTGGTGGACACTTACGTTGGGGTGATCATGGCCTTCACCGGGGGGCTGCTGCCCACGGCCATCTTCATCCTGCGGGATTTCGTGGAGGGCCTCCCCCGGTCCTACGAGGAGTCGGCCATGGTCTGCGGGGCGAGCCCCTGGCGGATGGTATGGGACGTGGTGATGCCGCTGCTGCGGCCGGGGATGATGGTGGTGGGGATCTGGGCCTTCGTGCAGGTCTGGGGGGCCTTCCTTATCCCCTTCGTGCTGCTGCGCAGCCCGGCGCGCATGCCCGCCGCCATCGCCATCTACTCTTTCTACACGGAGGCGGGCACCCCCATCCTCACCCTCACCTCGGCCTACGCGCTGCTCTACGCCCTCCCGGTGCTGGCTCTCTATCTCTTCGTCAACGCCCGTTATGGGTTCCGGTTCTTCGGGGGGATCAAGCGCTGAGATCCGGTAGGATGGGATCTGCAGGACTTTTTTTGAGGAGGCAGAGCTGGCCATGGCGCGAATCCGGCTGGAGGGGGTGACGAAGGCGTTCGGAACGGTGGTGGCGGTGGACGCGGTGACCCTGGACATTGAGGACGGGGAGTTCTTCGCCCTGCTGGGGCCCTCCGGGTGTGGGAAGACCACCACCCTGCGTCTCATCGCCGGGCTGGAGCGCCCCACCCGCGGGCGGATCTTCATCGGGGAGCGCGACGTCACCGAGCTCCCTCCGCAGGCCCGAGACGTAGCCATGGTCTTCCAGGACTACGCCCTCTACCCGCACATGACCGTCCTGGAGAACATCGGCTACCCGCTCAAGGTGCGCCGTTACGCCAAGCCCGAGATCCACCGCCGGGTCCGGGAGGTGGCGGAGGTCTTGCAGATCGCGGATCTGCTGGACCGGCGGCCGGGGCAGCTGTCGGGCGGGCAACAGCAGCGAGCCGCCGTCGCCCGGGCCCTGGTCTACCACCCCCAGGCGTTCCTCTTCGATGAGCCGTTGAGCAACCTGGACGCCAAGCTGCGCCTGGAGGCCCGCAGCTTCCTGAAGCACCTCCAGAAGTCCCTGGGCATCACCACTGTCTACGTCACCCATGACCAGGCGGAGGCCATGGCCCTGGCGGACCGCATCGGGGTGATGGATCGGGGCCGCCTGCTGCAGGTGGGGACGCCCCTGGAGATCTACCGGCGGCCCCGCAACACTTTCGTCGCCACCTTCATCGGAAGCCCTCCCATGAACCTGCTCTCCGGCCGCCTCCACCTGGCCGAGTCCGCCCTGATCCTGACGGACGGCCAGGCGCTCTCGGTGGCCGACCGCGTCGAGGCGTTGCGCCAGGCCTTCCGGGAGGGCGAGCGGGTCTGGCTGGGGGTTCGTCCCGAGCACCTGGCTTTGGCCGAGGGACCCGGGCCGACCCATCTCTCCGCCCGGGTCTACGCGGTGGAGCCCCTTGGGGTGGAGACGCTGGTGACGGTTCAGGTGGACGAGGAGCGCCTCACCCTGCGGCTGTCGGTGGATGAGCCGCCGGTGCTGCGGGAGCAGGTGTGGGTGCGGGTGCCGATGGAGCGAGCGCTCTTCTTCCGCGAGAGCGGGGAGCTGGCCCTGTGAGGGCGCGGCCGGTCCTTTCCGGATGATGGGATCGCTCTCCATCCCCATGAGGAGGACGCCTTCGATGAAGACCCTGCTTCGCTGGGAAGGCCGCTTCACCCCGGCCGACAAGGCAGCTTCGGATTATGTGCTCCTGCCCTTCGACATGCCCCCCGGCGTCGCCCGCCTCGAGGTCCGCTACACGTTCGAGGGCCAGGGCCAGCCGGAGAGCCCGAACGTGATCGACCTGGGCCTGTTCGACCCGCGAGGGGCCGACTTCCTGCGCGGGGAGGGTTTCCGGGGCTGGAGCGGGAGCGCCCGAACGGAGGCGGTGCTCACGCCCCGGGCGGCCACCCCAGGCTATCTGCCCGGCCCTCTCCTCCCCGGCCGCTGGCACGTGATCCTGGGGCTCTACCGCATCGCCCCCCAGGGTTGCGCCTGCGCGGTGACCGTTCTGGCCTCCGAGGAGGAAGGGCCGCTCCCGCATCCCCCACCCCCGGAGGGGGGAACCGGGGAGCTTCCCTCCCGGCCCGGCGGCGGAGCAGCCTGGCTGCGGGGGGACCTCCAGAGCCACAGCCATCACAGCGACGCGCCGGGCTCCTTAGAGGACCTGGTGGCCGCCGCCCGGCGGCGGGGACTGGATTTCCTGGCGGTGACGGAGCACAACACCGTCAGCCACTTCCCGTATCTGCGAGCCTGGAGCGGGCCGGATCTCCTGCTCATCCCGGGGGAGGAGGTGACCACGTATTACGGCCACATGAACGCCTGGGGCCTCTCCCGCTGGCTGGATTTCCGCTGCCGGACGGCGGAGGAGCTGCAGGCGGTCATCGACGCCGCCCACGCCATGGGCGCCCTGGTCTCCATCAACCACCCCAAGACCGACGGGCCACCCTGGGAGTATCCCCCGGACCTCCCGGTGGATGCCGTGGAGGCCTGGCAGGGGCCATGGCCCCTGCGCAACCGGGAATCCCTGGCCTTCTGGGACCGGCTGTTGCGGGCCGGGCGCCGGGTGACGGCGGTGGGAGGCAGCGATAAACACCAGGACCGACCCGGCGAGGGCACGCCCTTTTATCAGGTCGGCCACCCCACCACCTGGGTGTATGCGGCGGATCGGACGATCCCGGCCATCCTGGAGGCCATCCGCTCCGGCCGGGTGGTGATCACCGCGGACGTGGACGCGCCGTGGCTGGAGCTCACGGCCGAGCGCGGGGATACGACCTGGATGGTTGGGGAGACCGTCCCGCCCGGCGGCGCTGTCCGGGTGCGCTATCGGGTGTGGGAAGGGAAGGGCCTGCACCTGCGGCTGCTCTCCCGGGAAGGGGAGCTCCTCTTCCTCCCGGTGGATCGTTCTCCCTTCGAGGGGGTGCTGGAGCTCGACCTGGGCCGCCATCGCTACGTCCGGGCGGAGCTACGGGGCGTGCGGCATTTCGCGGAGGAGACCCCGGATGACCTGCCGATGGTCGCGATGACCAACCCCATCTGGGGAGGCCCGGGTTCGGAGGGGCCGTGAAGCGGCCTCGAAACGCGGTTATCTTCACATGGAGGCGCACGGATGCAACCGGAAGCCTTCATCGTCCCCCACACCCACTGGGATCGGGAGTGGTATCGTCCCTTCCAGGCCTTTCGTTACCGTCTGGTGGACCTGGTCGAACAGGTCCTTCGGATGATCGAGGGGGATCCGGATTTCAGGGGGTTCCTGCTCGACGGCCAGTCGGTGATCCTGGAGGACGTCCTAACGGTGCGCCCGGATCTGGAGCCGCGGATCCGACAAGCGGTGGAGGCCGGCCGCCTCTGGATCGGCCCCTGGTATGTGCTCCCCGATGAGTTCCTGGTGAGCGGGGAGGCGCTCGTCCGCAACCTCCAGGTCGGGATCCGCATCGCCCGCCGCTTCGGCGGCGAGATGCCCATCGGCTACACGCCGGATCCCTTCGGCCACGTTGGGCAGCTGCCCCAGATCCTGAAAGGGTTCGGGATCGAGGCCGCCGTGTTCCAGCGCGGCCTGGACGAGCAGCCGACGCTCCTCTGGTGGGAAGCCCCGGACGGCACCCGGATCTTCACCGTGTATCTCCGGGACGGCTACGGGAACGCCGCCTGGATCCCGGAGGACGCGGAGGCCCTGGCGGCCTACCTGAAGGCCCAGGCCCTCTCCCTGGCGCCCCACACGCCGGTTCCCCTCCTCCTGCTTATGAACGGGACGGATCATCTCTTCCCCCATCCGCGGCTGACGGAGTGGCTCCGGGCGGCCCAGGCGCATCTCCCGGATCTCCGCCTGCGCCTCGCTTCCCTGGCGGATTACATCGCCGCGGTGCGGACTGCTCTCGGCCAACAGCTGTCGGATCTCCCCGTGGTTCACGGGGAGCTGCGCTCCAGCCGACGCCATCCGGTCCTGCCCGGCGTGCTCTCCACCCGCATCTGGATCAAGCAGCGCAACGCCGCCGTCCAGACCGCGCTGGAGCGCTACGCGGAGCCCCTGATGGCCTTCGCGCATCTTCTCTGCGGCCTGGACCGACGGGCCTTCCTTTTCGAGGCATGGCGGCTCCTCCTTCAAAATCACTTCCACGATTCGATCTGCGGGACGGGGGTGGACGCGGCCCATGAAGACATGCGGCCGCGCTTCGATCACGCCGAGCAGATCGCCGGCCTGGTGAGTCGGGAATCCCTGGAGCGGCTCCTGCGGCCGGAGGCAGCCGAAGCCCCACCCGGCTGGCTGGCCTCGGACCCGGCGTCGATGGAGCAGGCGTTGCTGGTCTACTGCCCGATCCCGGGCTCCGTCCGGGGGCCGGTGGAGGTGACCCTTCCTGCCCTCCCGCCGGGCCTCACGTATCGCCTCCTGGACCCTGAGGGGCGTGAGCTCCCGCTCTTTCAGGTGGAGCGGGGGACGCCTGACGAGGCGCGCTGGACCGTCGCCCCGGCGGAGTGGCCGGGCTTCCTGAACCGCCTGCTCTGGATCCACGTGGGCCCCTATGCGGCGAAGCGGGTGTGGGTGGATCTCGAGAGGCGGCAGCTCTGGGCGGAGTGGGCGGACGCCTCGGCGGACATGGATCACGGGATGATCACCCGTGTCCTTCAAGTGGCCCGCCAGCTGGGAGAGCGAGAACCGGCCCTCACAGCCCCATGGACGGTCTCGGCGGCGATGGGAGGAGCCTCCCGCTGGGCCTTCGTCCTCCCCGAGGGCCGGGGGGTCGGCCTCCAGACCTATCGGTTGCAGATCCGCCCCGGGACACCGCGCGCGATCTCCCGACGTCCCCGGGCGGAGCCGGAGATCGCCAACGAGTTCTTCCGCCTCACCGCGGATCCCTCAGATGGGACCCTGCAACTGGAGGATCTCCGAACGGGCCGGCGGTGGCGCGGCCTGAACCGCTTCGAAGATGAAGGGGATGCCGGGGATGTCTACAACCATGAGTCGCCGGCGGAGGATCGGCGGGTGGACCGCCCGGCGGCGCCGCCCCGGGTCGAGGCCTGGGAGGAGGAGCCGTTCGGTCAGTGCCTGGAGGTCGATTTGCCGTATGAGATCCCGGCCGGGCTGCGGCCGGACCGCCGGGGACGCTCCGCGGAGACGGTCCCGCTGTCGATCGCTGTGCGGGCATGGCTGCGACCGGGAGTTCCCCGGGTCGATATGGAAGTTGTGGTGGACAATCGGGCGGCCGATCACCGCCTGCGCGTGGTCTTCCCCACCGGCATCCGGTCCGAGACCTGGGTGACAGAGGGGGCGTTCGACCTCGTGGTCCGCCCGGTGGGCCTCCGCGTCCGGGCAGATGACTCCTGGGTGGAGCAGCCGGTGTCTGCCGCCCCCCAGCAGGGCTTCGCGTTCGTGGAGGACGCCGCCGGCGGGCTCCTGGTGGCGAACCAGGGGCTCCCGGAGATCGAGGCCCGGACGGACGCGGAGGGACAGGTGGAGCTGGCCCTCACCCTGTTGCGGTGCGTGGGCTGGCTGTCGCGGGGGGATCTGCGATCCCGGCGGGGGCATGCGGGGCCGCCGCTGCCCACGCCCTCCGCGCAGATGATCGGGCGCTGGGCCTTCCGCTACAGCCTGATCCCTTACACCGACCGCTGGGAGGCGATCCGGGAGGCCCAGCGGTTCCTGGCGCCGCCCCTCGCGGGGGCGGGCCCCGGCCGTCTGCCGGAGCGGCTGTTCCTGGAGGTGGAGCCGGCCGCCTTCGTCCTGACCGCCGTGAAGGCCCCCGAGGAGGGGGAGGGCCTCATCGTGCGAGGGTATAACGCCGCCGAGGAGGTCGTCCAGGTCCGGCTTACCTTCTGGCGGCCGGTTCAGGCGGCCTGGCGGGCGGACCTCATGGAGCGTCCCCAGGAGCCCCTTCGCCCGGAGGGGTCCTCTCTGACCTTCCGGGCCCGCCCCAAGGAGATCGTCACCGTGCGGGTGGTCCTCGCCCCGCTCCTCTGGCATCCGGAAGGATAAAGCCAGAAGCCGGTCCCGGGCGGATGCGGTACGCCGGGGAGGAAGGCCTGAGGAGGCCTCCTCCCCTTTTTGTTTGAGATCGCCGCGCCTCCGGGAGGGATGCCGGAGAGTCCCGACGCCTTCATCCTTCCTCCGGGGGATCTTCACAGGATCTTCACAGGACCCGGGCAGAATCCAGGGTGGAAGTGAGACCCACAGGCGGGAGGAAGCCGATGAAGCGCTGGAAAATCGTGGGGGCACTGGTGTTGCTGGTGCTTCTGATCGGGATGGTGGGGGTCGGAATCGGCATCGCACGGACGGCGATGGGGTGGACCCTTCCCACCTTCGGCGGGGCCGGGCCGGTCCCCTCGGCTCCGGGGCCGGGCAGGTGGCCCGGCGGGAGGATGGGTCCGTGGGGCGGGATCGGATGGGGAACGATCCCGGGGACACCCCTCTCCGATGAGGAGGCGGTGCGCATCGCCCGCGACGTCATCGCCGCCTATGGGAACCCGGACCTGGAGCTGGCTGAGGTCATGGCCTTCGATAACCACTTCTACGCCCAGGCGCGGGAGCGCTCCACCGGCCGCTACGCCTTCGAGTTCCTCATCGATCGGTTCACCGGGGCTGCCCATCCGGAGCCGGGGCCCAACATGATGTGGAACGCCCGCTACGGGATGATGAGGAACCACGGCATGATGGGGAGCGGGTGGGGCGTCTCCGGGGAGATGCGCCTCTCGCCGGAGGAGGCACGGCGGATCGCTCAGGCTTACCTGGATCAGGCGATGCCGGGGGCCACGGTAGATGAGGAGGCCGATCCTTTCTATGGCTACTACACGCTGCACATCCTGCGGGACGGCCGGATCATTGGGATGCTCAGCGTGCACGGCAGCACCGGCCAGGTGTGGGTGCATACCTGGCATGGGAGCTTCCTGCAGATGGTCTATGGCCATGAGGGGGAGCACGGATCCTTCGGGGGCGATGGCGCGACCATCGCGTTCCTGTCCATAATTTCCCTGTGAAGGAGGAAAACCATGAGCCGCAACTGGATCGGCTTGCTGATCGGAGCGCTGGTGTTGCTGGTCCTGCTGGTCGGTGCCCTGGGCCTGCTGGCCGGCCCGGCGTGGGGCTGGGGCTGGGGGTGCCCGGGTTGCCCGATGATGGGGCGCTGGGGCTGGGGTGGCATGGGCTGGGGCTTCGGGCTGTTGATGATGTTGCTGGGCCTGCTGCTCCCCTTGCTGTTCTTCGGCCTGATCATCGCCGCGGTGGTCTGGGGGATCCAGCAGGTGACCCGGGCCGGCGGCCTGCCCCCCGCTGCGCCTCCGGCGGCTCGCTGTCCGCAGTGCGGCCGCCCCGTCCAGGCGGACTGGGCCCACTGCCCCTACTGTGGGGCTTCGTTGACCAGCGGGTCGGCGCGGCAGGGCTGAAGGCCCACGGAGTCAGGCGGAGCAGAGGGTCGGCATGCGGACGGTGCTGGTGGTGGAGGACGAGCCCCGGATGCGCCAGGTGATCCGGGCCTACCTGGAGCAGGCGGGGTTCCGCGTGATCGCGGTGGGGGATGGCCCCAGCGCGTTGCATGCCTTCCGGCGGGAGCGGCCCGACCTCATCGTCCTGGACCTGATGCTGCCGGGCATGGATGGCTTCGACGTCTGTCGCACCATCCGACGGGAGTCCGGGGTGCCCATCATCATCCTGACGGCGCGGGTGGAGGAAGAGGATCGGGTGGTGGGCCTGGAGCTGGGGGCGGACGATTACATCACCAAGCCCTTCAGCCCGCGCGAGCTGGTGGCGCGGGTTCGCGCGGTCCTGCGGCGGGCGCAGGGGGAGATCTCCCCGCCCGCCGTCCTCCGGGTGGGGGATCTGGTCATCGACCTGGAGCGTCGGGAGGTGCGGGTGGGCGACCGGGAGGTCCGTCTGACGCCCACGGAGTTCGAGCTGCTGACGGCGATGGCGCGTCATCCGGGCCGCGTCTTCACCCGGTTACAGCTGCTGGAGCGGATCCAGGGCGTGGCCTACGAAGGATATGAGCGGACCATCGACGCGCACATCAAGAACCTGCGCCAGAAGATCGAGCCGGACCCCCGCAACCCGCAGTATATCCTCACCGTCTATGGGGTCGGCTACAAGCTTCGGGAGGAGTGAGCGAGGGGATCCGGATGCGGAGCCTGTGGGCGAAGCTGACCCTGGCCTTCGTCGGCGTGGTCGTCCTGAGCCTGCTGACCACGGCCCTCCTGATCGCTCTGGCCACCGCGGGGGAGTTCCGGATCTACGTGGCCCGGGGGAACCGGCGCTGGGCGGAGGGGCTGGCCCCGCTCTTCGCCGCATATTACGCCCGGGTTGGGAGCTGGGAGGGCGTGGAGGCTGTGCTCGAGGACATGCCGATGCCCATGCCCGGCATGGGGCCCATGCATCCGCCCATGGGGATGAACCGGGCGATGTGGCGGATGATGGGCCACCGCCTGATCCTGACGGACGAGGCGGGGCGGGTCCGGCTGGATTCCGAGGGGAGCGCAGTGGGAACCCTTCTCCCGGCGGCGCGGGACCAGGGGGTCCCGATCCGCGTGGCGGGGCGGACGGTGGGGTGGCTGCTCATCGGCGAGGTGGAGAGCCCCACCGGGCCCTCGGCGGAGTTCCTGGCTCAGGTGCGGCGGGCCATCGCCCTCAGCACGCTGCTCGGGATCGCCCTGGCCCTGGGGGCGGGCTCCTTTGTGTTCTTCCGGCTGATGCGTCCGCTCCAGGCCCTCCAGCAGGCGTCCCGGCGGATCGCGAGGGGGGATCTCGGCGCGCGCATCCCGGCGCAGGAGGCCGGGGAGCTGGGGGAGGTGGCCCGGGCCTTCAATCAGATGGCGGAGGCGCTGGCCCGGGCGGAGCAGCAGCGGCGTCAGATGCTGGCGGACATCGCCCACGAGCTCCGCACCCCTCTGGGCATCCTGCAGGGGCAGCTGGAGGCGCTGCTGGATGGCGTCCTTCCCCTGGCGCCGGAACAGATCGCCCAGGTCCACGACGAGGTCCGACACCTGGCCCGGCTGGTGGAGGACCTGCGGCTCCTCGCCCTGGCGGAGGCCGGTCAGTTGCGGCTGGAGCGGGGGCCTGTGGACCTGCGATCCCTGATCGAGGAGGCCGCCGACCGCATCGCGCTGCAGGCGGCGGAGAAGGGGATCCGGCTGGAGGTGCATCTTCCGGAAGGGCTGCCGCCGGCGTGGGGGGATGAGGGGCGCCTGCGGCAGGTGCTGATGAACTTGCTCACCAACGCCCTCCGCTACACGCCTGCCGGCGGCCGGATCACCATCGAGGCCCAGCCCCTCGGGGATCAGGTGCAGGTGAGCGTCCGCGACACCGGGGTGGGGATCGCCCCGGAGGATCTGCCCTATGTCTTCGATCGGTTCTACCGGGCGGAGAAATCCCGGGCCCGGGCGGACGGGGGGTCGGGGCTGGGGCTGGCCATCGCCCGCCATCTGGTCGAGGCCCACGGCGGGCGCATCGGGGTCGAGAGCCAGCCCGGCCGGGGCTCCCATTTCTTCTTTACCCTCCCCATCGTCTCCCGCTCATCAAGTCGCCCCCGCATCCTTACGGATGTGCTATAATGGGAGATGAGAGGCCCCCGTAGCTCAACTGGATAGAGCAAGGGCGTCCTAAGTCCTGCGTTGCGGGTTCGAATCCCGCCGGGGGCACTTGAGAAGAAGCCGGGCGTTCCGCCCGGCTTTGTGTTCCGGCGTGTTCGCGGGGAGCGACTCCATGTGGGGAAAGCGCGGATGGGGTCCCGGCCGATCATCTCCTTCCGGCAGGTAAACAAGTGGTTCGGGAATCTGCACGTTTTGCGGGACATCACCCTGGACATCTATGAAGGGGAAGTGGTGGTGATCTTCGGCCCCAGCGGGGGCGGGAAGAGCACCCTGATCCGCACCATCAACCGGCTGGAGCCCATCGACTCCGGCGAGCTGTGGGTGGACGGCATCCCGGTTCACGATCCCCGCATCAACGTCAACCGCCTCCGCCAGGAGATCGGGATGGTCTTCCAGCAGTTCAATCTCTTCCCCCATCTGACGGTGCTGGAGAACATCATCCTGGGTCCGGTGCACGTGAAGAAGATCCCCCGGGCGGAGGCGGAGCGGCTGGCCATGCAGCTCCTGGAGCGGGTGGGGATCCCCGAGAAGGCCCACGCTTACCCGGCCCAGCTGTCGGGCGGACAGCAGCAGCGGGTGGCCATCGCCCGGGGCCTGGCCATGCGGCCGAAGATCATGCTCTTCGATGAGCCGACCAGCGCCCTGGACCCCGAGATGATCAAGGAAGTGCTGGACGTGATGGAGGATCTGGCCCGGGAAGGGATGACCATGGTGGTGGTCACCCATGAGATGGGCTTCGCCCGGCATGTGGCGGACCGTATGGTCTTCCTGGAGGGCGGCCGGATTGTGGAGGTCGGGACCCCCGATGAGATCTTCGAGAACCCCCGGCACGAGCGCACCCGGGTCTTCCTGAGCCAGGTCCTGCGTCATTAGCGAGAAAGGCCTCCTGCCACGCCCGCGAAGCCGCGGCGGGAGGCCATCTTTCTCTCAGGAGGTGGACGATGGCGCTCAGACTGTTCCGAACGGCCTTGCTCGGGTTCGCCCTCGCCCTGGCCCTGGCGGCATGTCAGGCGCCCGGGGCCACGCCGGCCCCTAAAAAGGGCCGCGCCCCCCTCGCCCCCGAAGGGACCCTCCTGCGCAAGATCCAGGATCGCGGCAAGCTGATCTGCGGCACCAAGTATGACATCCCCACCTTCGGTTACCTCAACCCCAAGACCAATCAGGTGGAAGGCTTCGACGTGGAGATCTGCCGGGCCGTGGCCGAATACATCTTCGGCGATCCCAACGCGGTGGAGATTAAGGAGGCCATTTCCAAGAACCGCATCCCCTTCCTCAAAGAGGGCGTGGTGGACATCGTGGCTTCGACGATGACCATCAACGAGGAGCGCCTGAAGGAGATCGATTTCTCCGTCGTCTATTACGTCGCCGGCCAATCCCTCCTGGTCCCCAAGAACAGCCCCATCAACGGCCTGGATGACCTCAAAGGCAAGCGGGTGGGCACCGTGAAGGGTTCCACCTCGGAGAAGAACATCCGGGCCATCTCGGATCAGAAGGGGCTGAACATCGAGGTGGTGCTCTTCGACACCTACTCGGAGGCGGTGGCGGCCATGGACGCCGGCCGCGTGGACGCGGTGACCACCGATGACATCATCCTCTACGGCTTCGTGCGCCAGGAGCCGGATAAGTGGAAGGTGGTCGGAGGGCGCTTCACGGTGGAGCCCTACGGCGTGGGGGTGAAGAAAGGCGAGAAGGAGCTCCTGGAGGTGGTGAACACGGTGATCCGGGAGCTCAAGTCCTCCGGCCGCTGGAAGGAAATCTACAAGAAGTGGATCCCCAGCGACACGGTGCCGGAACCCCCGCCGGATGATTGGCGGGCGGTGAGCCAGCCGTGACCCCCTCCGATAGGGAGATCCGCCGGCGGGGCGCTCACGGCGCCCCGCCGGTTCTTATCCGCACGGATCCCAGGCCCCCCATTCGGGTGGAACCATGAGCACGGCGGACGTCTGGCATTACCTGCTTCTGGGCCTGTGGACGACCCTGCGGCTCTCCCTGGCCAGCATGGGGGTGGCCCTGGCCCTGGGGACGCTGATCGGGGTGTTGCGGGTCTCCCCGGTGCCTCCCCTTCGCTGGTTCGCCGCCGGGTATGTGGAGTTCTTCCGGGACATCCCGCTGTTGCCGGTGCTGGTCTTCGTCTACAGCGGGTTGCCCAAGGCGGGGATCCGGCTTCCCACTTCTTTCGATAGCGCGGTGGCCGGGCTGGGGGTTTACACGGCCGCCTTCGTCGCGGAGGTGGTGCGGGCCGGCCTCCAGTCGGTCCACAGGGGTCAGATCGAGGCCGCCCTCTCCCTGGGCATGACCTTCCCCCAGATGGTCCGCCTGGTGTTGCTGCCTCAAGCCTTCCGCATGATGATCCCGCCCCTGGGCACTGTGTTCATCGCCCTGGTGAAGAACACCTCCATCGCCTCGGCCATCGCTGTCGAGGAACTGCTGTATCAGGCGGAGTTCGTCATCGGCCGCACCTTCGCCGACTGGCCGATGCTGATCGCCTTTCTTCTCTATCTGGTGATCACCGTGCCCCTCAGCGGGCTGGTGAACTTTCTGGAGCGCCGTCTGCGGATCCTCTTCTGAGGCGGAGGGGATGCAGGCATCGGAGCGACCCTGGCAGACCCTGGTGGGCGTGGGGATCGTGCTGGCCCTGATCCCCCTGGCCTTCCGCATGGAGCCGGCGCGGTTCGCGCCGTTTCTCGAGGGATCTACCTGGCGGTTCCTGGCCCTGGGGCTGCTTCTCACCCTGGAGGCCTCGGCCATCGCCATCCTGGCCAGCATTCCCCTGGCCCTCTTCTTCGCTCTGGCCCGCCTGAGCGGCCCGCTCTGGCTCCGTTACCCCGTGATCGCCCTGGTGGAAGGCATCCGGGCTCTCCCCCTCCTGGGGCTGATGTTTTATCTCTTCCTGCGCCTGAGCGCCCTGGGCCGGCAGCTGGGGATGGAGGCGCTGACCCGGCCCGACGCGGCAGTGATCGCCGCCCTCTGGCTCTACACGGGCGCGGTGAACGGCGAGGCCCTGCGCGCGGCCATCCTCTCTCTCCCCCGAGGTCAGTGGGAGGCCGCCCGCTCCCTGGGCTTGACCTACGGCCAGGCGATGCGCCTGGTCATCCTCCCCCAGGCCTTCCGACGAGCCCTTCCCCCGCTGGTGGCCCAGTTCGCCACCCTGGTGAAGGACACCTCCCTGGGCGCCATCATCGGGTTCATCGAGCTCTACCGGCGGGGGGTGATCCTCTTTCAGGGGGAGCGCAACCCCATGGAAACCCTCTACGTGGTCTCGGTGATCTATTTCCTCGTTAACTACACCCTCGGCCGGCTGGCCGGGACGCTGGAGCGCCAGCTGGGGCTTCACCGCGGATAGGGCCAGCCCCCGATCGGAAGAGGCGGCTGCGCTATAATTCCCGTGCATGAACTTCCAGCGGAAAGGAACCCCACGGATGGAAGATCGGGCGCTGGTGGAGCTGGCCCTCCGGATGCGTGAGCGGGCCTACGCCCCTTACTCCGGCTACCGGGTGGGGGCTGCCCTGCTGAGCGCCTCCGGCCAGGTGTTCACCGGATGCAACGTGGAGAACGCGGTCTACCCCCTTGGGCTGTGCGCGGAGCGGGTGGCCGTGTTCAAGGCCATCTCCGAAGGGGAGCATCATTTCACCGCCATCGCGGTCGCCACCGAAAACGGCGGCACTCCGTGCGGAGCCTGCCGCCAGGTCCTCTCCGAGTTCTCCCCGGACCTGCGGATCCTCCTGGTCGACGCGAAAGGACACGTGCGGGAGACCTCCCTGCGGGCCCTGCTGCCGGAACCCTTCGGGCCCCGGGATCTCCAGGCGGTTCGCTGAGGAGACAGGCATGGCACCCGGGATCCAGACGCCATGGCGGCGGCTCCCCCTCCTCGGGCTCCTCTGGGCGCTGGGGGTGCTGGGGATCGGGACAGGGTTGGGCCTCGTGGCGTATCGTCTGGCCTTCCAGGAGGCCCTGCGCGCCGTCCCCATCCTCCCGCCCCCCGGAGCCTCCGTCTCTTCCTCTCCCACCACCCACAGCGGCCCCCTCCATCTTCCGGAGTGGAACGGGAAGGAGCGGGTGAACATCCTGATTTTGGGGATCGATCAGCGGGAGGGGGAGTCAGGCCCCTGGCGGACCGACACGATCATGGTGGTGACGATCGATCCCGTGGGTCTCTCCGCCGGGGTGCTCTCCATCCCCCGCGATCTGTGGGTGACGATCCCCGGTTTCGGGGAGAACCGCATCAACACGGCCCACTTTCTGGGGGACGCCTACGGCTACCCGGGCGGCGGGATCGCCCTGGCCCAGGAGACCCTGCGCTATAACTTCGGGATCGCCACCTCCTATTACGTGCGGGTGAACTTCACCGCCTTTGAGAAGGCCATCGATCTGCTGGGCGGCATCGATCTCTGCGTCCCGGAGGCCATCGATGATCCCCATTACCCGGACGCCCGTTACGGGTATGAGCCCTTCCACATCGAGGCAGGGTGCCAGCATCTCGATGGGCGGACGGCGTTGAAATACGCGCGGACGCGGGCCACCCGTGGGGGGGACTTCGATCGCATGCGCCGCCAGCAGCAGGTGATCCAGGCGGTGCGGGAGCGGGTGCTTCGGCTGAACATGCTGCCGGAGCTGATCGCCCGGGCCCCGGCGCTCTGGGAGACGGTTCAGGATGGAGTCCGCACAAACCTCTCCCTGGAGGAGATGATCGCCCTCGCCCGCCTGGCCGCCCGCATCCCCGATGACCGGATCCGGATGGTGACCATCGGCCCCTCGATGACCATCCCGGCCACCACCCCCGACGGGGCCGAGGTGCTGATTCGCATCCCCGAGAAGGTCCAGGAAGCCTTGACGGACCTGTTCGGGCCCCAGCCGATGCGCCTGAAGGCCCGCATCTCCGTCCAGAACGGGACGATGCGGCCGGGCCTGGCGAGTCGGGTGGCGGAGCTCCTTCGCTCTCTCGGCGCGGAGATCGTGGAGGTGGGGAACGCGGATCGCTCCGATTACGGGCAGACCCGCATCCTGGCCCGCCCGGAGGCCCTGGAGGCCGGCCGTCAGGTGGCGGGATGGCTGGGCCTCCCCCTCACCGCGGTGCAGCCCGCGCCGGATCTCGCCTGCGCCTGCGATCTGGTCATCCGCCTGGGGGCGGACTTCCCGGAGCCGGCGGCGCCGTGAGGGATGCCGCAGCGTCCCCGCGTGGCCCGGCATGCCCCTCCCGTAGAGGAGGAAGGCCGTGAAGCGAAGAGACCGAGCTTTGCGTTTCCGGGAGGCGCCATGGATTTCCGCCTGAGCGAGGAGCAACGGCTGTTCCGACAGGCGGTGCGGGAGTTCGCCGAGCAGGAGCTGAAGCCCCGCGCCCGCCATGTGGATGAGCGCGGCGAGTTCAACTGGGAGGCAGTCCGCAAAGGGGCCTCCCTGGGCCTGCTGGGCCTGACGGTCCCGGAAGACTACGGCGGGGCGGGGCTGGACCATGTGAGCGCCGCCATCGCCATCGAGGAGATCGCCCGGGGATGCGGCTCCACCGCCCTCTCCCTGGCGGCCCACAACGGCCTGGGACTGGCACCGATCCTCCTCTTCGGCAGCGAGGCCCAGAAGCGGCGCTGGCTGCCGGCCCTGACCAGCGGCCGCAACGGACTGGCCGCCCTGGCCCTGACGGAGCCTCACTGCGGCAGCGACTTAGGCGCCGTGCGCACCACCGCGGTCCGCGATGGGGACGAGTGGGTGATCACCGGCCAGAAGATGTGGTGCACCAACGCCGGCATCGCCGAGGTGATCGTCACCCTGTGCCGCACGGACCCGGAGGCCGGCAAGCGCGGCCTCAGCCTGATCCTCGTCCCCACGGACGCCCCGGGCCTCTCCATCGCCCCGCCGGAGAAAAAGATGGGGCTCCACGGCTCCCCCACCCACGCCGTGACCTTCGATCATGTGCGAGTGCCCCTGGATCACCTCCTGGGGGAGCCGGGGCGAGGCCTGCCTTACGCCCTGCAGGTCTTAGACGGGGGGCGCATCGGCATCGGCGCCCTCTCGGTGGGCCTGGCCCAGGCCGCTTTCGAGGAGGCGGTCCGTTACGCGAAAGAGCGCACCGCCTTCGGCCAGCCCATCGCCGCTTATCAGGCCGTCCAGTGGATGCTGGCCGACGCGGCGGTGGAGATCGAGGCCGCCCGGCTGCTGGTGTATCGGGCGGCCTGGCTGCGGGATCAGGGGCTCCCCTACACCCAGGCCGCGGCCATGGCCAAGCTCTTCGCCAGCGAGATGGCCGAGCGCGTGACCCGCAACGCCATCCAGATCCACGGCGGCTACGGCTACAGCCGGGAGTTCCCGGTGGAGCGGCTCTACCGGGACGCCCGGCTGATGACCATCGGGGAGGGCACCAGCGAGATCCAGCGCCTGGTCATCGCCCGCCACATCCTGGGGCTGGTCCGCGCGGAGCCGCTCCCCGCCGATGTGGTGTGAGCCGTGGTCCTCAAGGAGCGCCTGAAAGCCTATGCCCGCTCCCTCGGCTTCGATCTGATCGGGGTGGCCGCGGCGGGCCCCACGCCCTCCGCCGATCGCTATGAGGAATGGGTCCGCGCGGGCCGCGCGGCCACCATGGCCTATCTCACCCGGCCCGACGCCATCGAGAAACGCCGGGACATCCGCAACCTCTGGCCGGAGGCCCGCTCCGTCATCGTGGTGGCGATGAACTACTACGCCGGGGATCCCCCGCCGCCCCGGGAGGATGTGCCGCAGGGACGGGTCGCCCGCTACGCTTGGGGGGAGGACTACCACGAGGTCCTGCGGGAGCGCCTGGAGGCGCTCCTGGCGTTCCTCAACCGGGAGGCCGGCCGCCCGGTGCGGGGACGGATCTACGTGGACACCGGGCCGGTGCTGGAGCGGGCCTGGGCCGTCCAGGCCGGCCTGGGATGGATCGGCAAGAACAGCATGCTCATCCACCCGCGCCTGGGCTCCTACCTGTTCCTGGGGATCCTGCTGGTGGATCTGGAGCTGGAGCCCGACCCGCCCTTCCCAACGGACCACTGCGGCACCTGCACCCGCTGCATCGAGGCGTGCCCGACCGGCTGTATCCGGCTCGATCGCACCCTGGAGGCGGAGCGCTGTCTCTCTTACCTGACCATCGAGCGGCGGGAGGGGATCCCGACGGAGCGGCGGGCAGCGATCGGGGACTGGATCTTCGGGTGCGACATCTGCCAGGAAGTCTGCCCCTGGAACCGGCGGTTCGCCCGGCCGACCGCTGAGCCGGCCTTCCAGCCCCGGGAAGGGATCCCCCGCTTGGCCCTGGCGGAGGTCCTAAGGATGGATGAGGAAGCGTTCCGGGCGCGGTTCCGCCGCAGCGCCATCCGCCGGGCCAAACGGCGGGGGCTGGTGCGCAACGCCCTGGTGGTCGCGGGGAACCTGCGGGCGCGTTCGCTCCGCCCGCTGCTCGAGCGCTGGCGGGCCGATGAGGACCCCATCTTGCAGGAGCACGCCGCATGGGCTCTGGAACGGATGGAGGAAGCTCAGGTCCTTTTAGAGGGTCCGGGATGAAAGCCGCGCGGGGCGTTTATGTGCTGTCGCTGGAGGTGTGGGGGGAAGTGACTGTCGGCCGGCTCGGGCGCTGGCCGCTCGCTGGGACCTACGCCTACGTGGGCTCGGCCCGGGGGCCCGGAGGCTTCCAGCGGTTGGAGCGCCACCGGAGGGTGGCGGAGGGCCGGAGCTCGACACGCCGCTGGCACATCGATTACCTGCTCGCCGTCGGGCGATGGCGGGGCGCTTTCGTGAGGGAAACGGAGGATCCCGCTGCGGAGTGCGCCCTGGCCCGGGCCCTGGCCGAACACTTGCCCCCCGCCATCCCGCACTTCGGCAGCAGCGACTGCCGCTGCCCCACCCATCTCTTCGCCGTCCCCGATCCCGAAGGATTCCTTCAGTTACTCGCCGCCCTGGGCCTCCAGACTTTCCCGGAGCGTGAGGATGCGGGCGTTCGGTCCGCCCGGATGCGTTAAAATAAGTGAGAGAAGGGGACTCGATGGGGATTATCCGCGAGGACAGCGCTCCGGGGCGTGGGCGCCCCACGGGTTTCCCTGAGCCACCGGGAGGAGCGAATCGATGTTTTCCGCATTGGTCGAGGCCGCGATGGAAAAGGCCCGCTTCCGCCAGCTGGAGGACGGGACCTATTACGGAGAGATCGAGGTGTACCCGGAGGTCTACGCTACCGGAGCGACCCTGGAAGAATGTCGCCGGGAGCTGGAAGAGGTGTTGATCGAGTGGCTGCAGGATCGCCTGTCCCGCCCGTGACCTTCCCACCGGCCCGCTGGCGTCTGCTGTGGTCGCCTCCTGCGGACGGCGCCACTCAGATGGCCATCGATGGGGCCATCGTGGAGGCCGTGGCGGCCGGAGAGGCCCCGCCGACGGTGCGGTTCTACCGCTGGGATCCGCCCTGCCTCAGCCTGGGGCGGAGCCAGCCGGTGGAGGAGGTGGATCTCTCGCGCTGTCGGGCCGATGGGGTCGAGGTGGTGCGGCGGCCCACAGGGGGGCGGGCCATCCTTCACGCGGAGGAGCTCACTTACAGCGTGATCTTCCCGGAGGCCGACCCTCGGGCGGCGGGGGGTATACCGGAGACCTTCCGCCGGTTCGCCGAGGCCTTCGCGGCCGCCTTACGCGCCCTGGGCGTCCCCGACGTCGCCCTGGCCCCCCCGCTGGATCCGCGCGTCCGGGGCGAGGGGTTCGTCTGCTTCGAGGTGCCCACAGATTCCGAGCTCACCGTGGGCGGGCGCAAGATCATGGGCAGCGCCCAGTGGCGTCATCGCGGCGTGGTGCTGCAGCACGGCTCCCTGCCCCTGGACGGCGACCCGGGGGCCATCGCCCGGTATCTGCGCCGCGGGCCGGATCCCGAGCGGCTCCGTCGGCGGGCGATCACCCTCCGGGAGGCCGTGGGGCACCCGGTGGCTTTCGAGGCGGCGGCGGAGGCGATCCTGATCGCGTTCCGCGAGCTCCTGAACATCCATGTCTTTCCGGGGGACCTGACCCCGGCGGAGGCGGCGCGGATCCCGGCGTGGCGGGATCGCGTGGCCATCCTGAGGCGGGAAGGGGAGCCCCGGCAAGGAGCGTGGCGATGGTCGTAGGCACCTGCACGGTGGAGCTGCATCTGCCGGAGGCGCTGTCGTTAAAAGACAAGCGCAGCGTGATGAAATCCCTTATCGCCCATCTGCGCCAGTCCTTCAACGTGGCGGCGGCGGAGATCGATCATCAGGACTTCCCGCAATCGGCCCGGCTGGGCCTGGCCACCATCTCCAACGACGCCGGCCACATCCACGCCACGCTGGAGGGCGCCGTCCGCTGGATCCAGGCCCATCGGCCGGACGTGATGGTGGTGGATTGGGAGATCGCGATCCTGTGAACGCTCCCGCGGGCGCTCGCCCGTTCACAGGGAAAGGAGCCTGGGATGGCGTATCGGACCACGCTTGTCCGGGAGCCTGCGGTGGCCGGCGCCTTCTACCCGGCAGACCCGGGGGCGCTGCAGGAGATGGTGGATCGCCTGCTCGCGGAGGCGCCCCGCTACGAGACCGAGCCGGCCGCCCTGATCGTCCCCCACGCCGGCTACATCTACTCGGGCCATGTGGCCGCGTGGGGGTTCCGGCAGCTGGAGGGCCGTCCTTACGACGCGGTGGTGGTGCTGGGCACCAACCACGTCGAGCCTTTCTTCCACGAAATCTCCGTATGGGCGCGGGGGGCGTGGCGGACCCCTCTGGGGGAGATCCCCATCGATGAGGAGCTGGCTGACGCCCTGCTCGCCGCAGGCCCGCCGCTGCGCTTCGTCCCCGAGGTCCACCTGGAGGAGCATTCCATCGAGGTGGAGCTTCCCTTCCTGCAGCGGCTGTTCCCCGGGTTGCGCTTCGTCCCGGTGATGATCGGGGAGCCTTCCCCGGAGAACATCGAGGCCCTCGCGGAGGCCCTGGCCCGGGCCCTGGCCGGCCGGCGGGCCATTGTCATCGCCAGCAGCGACCTCTCCCACTACCCGCGGGATGAGCACGCCCGTCAGGTGGACCTCAGCGCCATCGGCGCCATCCTCTCCCTGGATGAGGAGCTGCTTCGCCACACCATCGCGGAGTGGATGGCCCGTCGGATCCCGGGGCTGGCGACGCTGATGTGCGGCGAGGGGCCCGTGCGCACGGCCATGGCCTACGCCCGGCGCACCGGCGCGGTCCACACGACCCTGCTCCGCTACGCCAACTCCAGCGACGTCCCCTACGGGCGCAAGGACCATGTGGTGGGCTACGCGGCCATCCGCTTCGCCCGGGAGCCGGACCCGCCCCTCGGGGCGGAGGACCGCCGCACCCTTCTGGAGATCGCCCGGGAGGCGGTGACCCACGCGGTGCAGGGGCGGCCCCTGCCGGAGCTGTCGGTTTCGTCCCCCGCCTTGCAATTGCCCCGCGCCTGTTTCGTGACCCTGACCCGGGGCGGCCACCTGCGGGGATGCCGGGGGGAGGTCTGGCCGCGCTCGGATCTCGCCCACGCCGTGCAGCGGGTGGCGGTGCTCTCCGCCCTTGACGATCCCCGCTTCCCTCCTGTGACCGAGGAGGAGTTGCCCCATCTGGAATATGAGATCAGCGTCCTCTCCCCGCTGCGGCCGGTGGCCGACCCTGAGGAGATCGTGATCGGGCGGGACGGCCTCTTCATCCTGGCGGGGGGCCGCACGGGGTTGCTGCTCCCCCAGGTCCCGGTGGAGCAGGGATGGGATCGGGAGGCCTTCCTGCGGGCCATCTGCCTCAAAGCGGGCCTTCCGGAGGACGCCTGGCGATGGCCGGAAGCCCGCCTCTTCCGCTTCGAGGCGGAGGTGTTTGGGGAATCGTAGGAAGCGCGCTGCGGAGAGGGGGCGTGTCGATCCGGTCTTCTATGGAGCCGGGCGACCGACCCTCCCTTGATTTCCACCTCCCCCGCGGCGCGCTCCCATCGGAGGACATCGTCCGTTCACCGGGCACGGCCATACACCTTTGCGGCCAGCTCGGCTCCCAGCAGCATCTCGGCCAGCATCCGGCGCACCTCTTCGGGCGTGGCCTGCGGATGGCGCTGTCGGATGCCGCTGATGGTCAGCGTGCGGACGGTCTCGTTGAGGCTATCCACGATCGCGAATTTCTTCCACGGCGGCATGCGTCGGATCCATTCGATTTGAAGGGCCCGGATCTTCGGATGGGTGTCCGAGAACATCCGGCCTCCTGAGGCGATCCGGCTTGCCTCGCACGAGTTGCGCTCTGCCCTTTGCGGGATGGCCGAGGATCGGAGGTCCGAAGTCCGCCGAATCCCCGAACATCCGCCGCTGCCCCGAAACCCATTTTCTCCTCAAACCCTCTTTTGACTCGCGCGCAGATGCCGCCGGTTCGGGGAGTCCGCCTCGGATCTAAAATTGCACATATCGACATGAGGTCTAAAATTGCGCACGACACCAGGGGAGGGAGGTGCACGATGCGACGGTCCAGACGGCTCGTCCTGGTGCTGGCCTGGGTCCTGGGAGGGCTGCCGGTCGCGAGACCATGGCCGGGCGCATCCGGCACCTCCGCCGCGCCGGCGTGTTTCCTCCCGCTGGAGGATGGCCGTTGTCTTCCCCCACCGACCCCGGCCGATTCCGCCCCGCCGCCTGCGGCGGATGCGCAAACGGCTCCGGCCTCCCGCGGTCCCGGCGTTCTGGTGAAGCGTAAAGCGAACGTCCCGCCGGGCGCCTTCCGGGCGGGCCTGGCCGCGGCCGGCTTCCCCGGTGCCGAGGCCCTGGCCGTCCCCCGCTGGTGGCGCATCCCGGTGCCGCCGGGGGAGGACCCCGAGGCCCTGGCGGCGCGGCTCCGCCAGCGCCCCGATGTCGAAACCGCCGAGGTCGATCGCCCGGTCCGCATCGCCTTCACGCCCAATGATCCTTACTATGGCCTTGATCAGTGGAACCTCCCGAAGATCCGCGCCCCCCAGGCCTGGGACGTGGTGACCGGGACCACCGGGGTCTGGATCGCCATCGTGGACACGGGGGTGGATTACACCCATCCGGATCTCGCCTCCTCCCGGTTGTGGTTGGGGTGGGATTTCGCCAACAATGACAGCGATCCCATGGATGACCATGGTCATGGCACTCACGTGGCGGGGATTGCCGGGGCGAACACGAACAACAACCAGGGCGTCGCCGGGGTCTGCTGGGGGTGCGGCCTGCTTGCAGTGAAGGTGCTGGATGCAGACGGGTGGGGTCTGGTGTCCTGGGTGGCGAATGGGATCCGGTATGCCGCCGATTGGGGGGCGGCTTTCGGAAAGCGCACAGTCATCAACCTGAGCCTGGGGAGCCTCTATCCCAGCAGCGTCGTCGCCGACGCCGTCGCCTACGCCCAGGGCAAGGGCGCCCTGATCGTGGCGGCGGCGGGGAACGATGGCATCAATGAGCTGTTCTATCCGGCGGCCTATCCTGGGGTGATCGGGGTGGCCGCCACGGATTCCTCGGATCAGCGTGCGTCTTTCTCTAACTCTGGATCCCACGTGGACATCGCCGCGCCCGGGGTGATTATCTTTTCCACGGAGTGGGGCTGGTATCACTATGAAAGCGGCACCTCCATGGCCGCGCCCCATGTGGCCGGGGTGGCGGGGCTGGTGTGGACTGTCTGGTGTCGGGCACCTGCCACAATGATCTTGGATATCCTTCTCTCCACTGCGCGTGATCTGGGGGATCCCGGGTGGGATCCGTTCTATGGGTATGGTCGGGTGGATGCGGAGGCGGCAATCCGGTGGCGGCCTGCTGTGCCCTCCTTGCCTCCGCCCGGGCCTTATCGACAGTTCCTCCCCCTGATCGCCAGCTCCTGTCCCTGACGATACTTTCCATACCAGCCCTTAAACTCCCTGCCCCTGCTATGCCGCGGCCGGCTCACATTGTTCACAGTGGTGCGGAGACCATCCGAATGGTCGGTGAAGGGGCAAGCGCTCGCCTGCAGTGGGTGCGGGTTCAAGCTGGCGGCCGGAGCCCTTCCTGGACTATCATAAAGAGGTCGGTGGATGGATTTGCCAGGCAGGTTCCCGCGGCGAAGTGCTCGGGGAGCCAACGCTCAGGCAGCGCACCATGGCAACGACAGGTGTCCCCGAACACATAGCTCTCCACCATTTAAATCCGGGAGGAAATCCCGTGCAACCGGTGATCGTCAGGCCTCTAACCACTGAAACCTTCTCTGACTTTCTGGACCTCTTCGACGATCCGGCAACTTTCTCCCATCGACCGGAATGGGCAGGTTGCTACTGCTTCTACTACTACTTTTCGGGCGCACGGACGGAGTGGGAGCACCGCTCCCCTGATGCCAACCGGACGGCTATAGCCCAGGCCGTCCAGGACGGAGTGGCACGGGGGATCCTGGCCTATGTCGGTGGCCGTCCGGTCGGGTGGTGCAACGCGGCGCCCCGCCGATCCTTTCCTTTACTTAGCCAGTTACCGTGGTTGATCACCTCAGATAGCGGCGACGTCGGTGCCATCGTTTGCTTTATTGTTCATCCTCACTACCGGCGTTGCGGTGTGGCGACGGCTCTTCTGAACGCGGCATGTGCGCTCTTGGCGGAGCTGGGTATGCGCTGGGCCGAAGGGTATCCCGCTGTTGCGCCGCAATCCGACGCGGAGGCCTATCACGGCACCTTGAACATGTTCCGCAGGGCTGGTTTCACGGTGGTGGCGGAGGCAGGCCGTTACGCAGTGGTGCGGCGTTCGCTTCCCTGAAGGCCTGGCTGGCTCCTGCCAGTTCCCGTTCCAGCCGTAGTGGGAGCTCGAGCCAGCGGGCGCGGTGACAGCAACAGGCTTCAACGCATCTAAAACAGAAATCCCGCTCTTCGAGCCCTTCCGATGCCGCGACCGATCCTCATCGTTCACGGAGGCGCGGGGACCATCCCGGAGGAGCGCCACGCGGCGGCGGTGGAGGGATGCCGCCGGGCGGCGCAGGCGGGATGGTCGATCCTGGAGGCCGGCGGCTCCGCCCTGGACGCGGTGGAGGCCGCCGTGCGGACGCTGGAGGAGGACCCCACTTTCAACGCCGGACGGGGCAGTGTGCGCACCCGGGCGGGCACCGTGGAGATGGACGCCCTGATCATGGAAGGGACCACCCTGCGCGCCGGGGCCGTGGCGGCCGTCCGTCGGGTCTGCCACCCCATCGTCCTGGCCCGGGCGGTGATGGAGCGCACCCCCCATGTCCTCCTCGTGGGCCCGGCGGCTGAGGCCCTGGCGGAGTTGCTGGGGCTGCCCATGGCCGATGACGCCGAGCTCGCTGCCCCTCGGGACGCTGTGGGCGGGGCGCTGCTCCGGGCGGACGGACCCGTGGATCTCCGGGAGGTCCTGGCGCGGGCCCTGTCCGAGCCGATGGACACCGTCGGGGCAGCAGCCATGGATGCCGCTGGCCGCCTCGCCGCCGCGGTCTCCACCGGCGGCATGTCGAACAAATGGCCGGGCCGGGTGGGGGATTCGGCCCTCATCGGCTGCGGCGCTTACGCCGACGATCACAGCGGAGCGGCGGTGGCCACCGGGTGGGGGGAGACCCTGATGCGGGTGGTGATCGCCAAAACGGCCTGCGACTTCATGGCCCTGGGGCTCTCCGCCTCGGGCGCCGTGACCGCCGCCATCCGCCTGCTGGAGGAGCGGGTGAATGGGCGGGGCGGGCTGATCGCCATCGACCGGGAGGGCCGCATCGGCATCGCCCACAACACGCCTCATATGAGCTGGGCGTGGACCGACGGACGTGTTCTGGAGGCCGGGATCCGCGCGCCGGAGTGAGTGCGGGGCTTGGTCACCGGCGAGTCCGGAGCCGCTCGAGCTCGAGGCTGAGCCGCAGGGCGACCCCGCTGAGGACCCCGGTGAGGTGCGCGGCCAGGTAGGGGGAGATGTCCAGCTCCCGCCCCAGGATCCGGGTTTGATAGAAATAGGGGACCCAGGCCAGCACGCCCAGATAGATCAGAACCCGGCTGAGCCAGCGCCGCCGCCAACCATGCCGCGCCTCGCCGGAACGTCCTTCCATTGCCGCCGCCCGGGCCCGCAGCCGCCACCCGCCCAGCACGCCCGCGAGATGCGCCGCCAGGAAGGGGAGGATCGGCCAGTCCTCCCCCGCTGCGGTCGCTGTGAGGAAGGGAACCCAGACCAGCACGCCCAGGAGGATCAGCCCGTTGCCCAGCCACCGCCATCCCTCCGGGCGGAGAGGGAAACCCATGAAACCTCCGCCATAGAAGAGATTTCTGCGCTTTCATGTTGCCCGGAGAAGTTGTGGGGGGCAAGACGCGCGGATCCGGTTTAGGGGAAGAGGGCGATGGGTCGGGTTCGTCTGGATCTTCTGCTGGTGGAGCGAGGGCTGGCGGAGAGCCGGGAGCGGGCGCAGCGCCTGATCCGCGCCGGCCGGGTCCGGGTGGGGGATCGGGTGGTGGACAAGCCCGGGGCCCTGGTGCCGCCGGACGCGCCGGTGCGGATCATCGAGCCTTTCCCTTACGTGAGCCGCGGCGGCCTGAAGCTGGCCGCCGCCCTGGCCCGCTTCCCGGTCCCCGTGCGGGGGGCGGTGTGCGCCGATGTGGGCGCTTCCACGGGGGGCTTCACCGATTGCCTGCTCCAGCACGGGGCCGTTCGGGTCTACGCCATCGATGTGGGCTACGGCCTGCTGGACATGCGGCTGCGCCAGGATCCGCGGGTGATCGTGATGGAACGGACCAACGCCCGTTATCTCACGGAACTGCCGGAGCCCGTGCATCTGGTGACCATGGATGTCTCCTTCATCTCGGTCCGGCTGATCCTTCCCAATGCTCATCGCTGGCTGGTCCCGGAGGGCCACGCCATCGTGCTGGTCAAGCCTCAGTTTGAGGCCGGGCGCGCTGAGGTCAAACGGGGCGTGGTGCGCGACCGCGCGGTCCACGAACGGGTGTTGCGGACGCTGATCGAGTGGAGCCGGGCGCATGGCTGGTGGCCCCGGGGGCTGATCCCCTCGCCGCTGCTGGGGCCGGCGGGCAACGTGGAGTTCCTCCTCTGGCTGCAGAAGGGAGAGGGGCCGACGGATGTCGAAAGCCTTCTCCGCGAGGCTTTCGCCGAACTGGAGGCCCATCCCCCAACCCGGGAGTAGTGGCGGCATCCATCGTGCGGACACCGGAAAGCCCCGGGGCGGCTCCTGGCGCCGGAGGATGGGTTCCGGATATGTATGCCGGCCGGTGAAGGTGACCCGCCGGGTCGTCCTCACCCGATTCGCTCGGAAAGCCCGGCATGGCGGGATGGCGGGAAGAATCCTGGGGTTCGGACGGTTGACATTTCCTTTTACTGTGGTAAGATAAACGCAAAAGGGATGATGGCGTCGTGGAAAGCGACGACGCCTCATCCCGGGACAACTGAATAGAGCGTGGCACTCATCGAGAGAGGCGGAGGGACCCGGCCCGACGAAGCCTCGGCAACCTCCCGTGGAGCATCAGGGCCGACCGGGGAGCACGCCGCCCCCCGGCGGAGCGCTCCCGGGGATGGTGCCAAATCCGGCAGACGGTTCGGTCTGGGAGATGAGGTGGCCCGCAGCGGCGATGTGCCTCTTCTTCCCAGAAGAGGCTTTTGTTTTGCCCCGCCCCTCCTCCCGGCGGGGTGTTTTTATGTTCACACCCCGTCGGGGGAAGCGGGGGCCGTGCGGTGCGGCGAGCGGCGAACAGGCGGAGGAAGGCCCCTCGGGCACCTTCCTCCGTGGGATCCAGGCACCCTGAACCCGTTATGAAAGGAGGACCCGGATGCGGAACATCGTGGTTTCCGAAGCCGGCGGCCCTTACATCGAGGACCTTCCGGTGGAGATCGTGGAGCGGAAGGGCATCGGGCACCCGGACAGCCTGTGCGATGGGATTGCCGAGCGCATCAGCCGGGAATACACCCGCTGGTGCGAGGAGCACCTGGGCGGCGCGTTGCACCACAACTTTGACAAGGTCCAGCTGGTCGCCGGAGAGGTCTCGGTGCGCTTCGGCGGCGGAGAGCTGCTGAAACCCATCCGCATCCAGATCGCCGGCCGGGGCACCCCCTACTACAACGGCCAGGCGATCCCGATGGAGACCATCGCCATCGAGGCCGCCCGGGCCTATCTGCGGGAGACCATGCGCTACCTGGATCCGGTGAAGCATGTGATCATCGACTGCTTCGCCGGGCGCGGCGCCAGCGAGCTGATCGACATCGTCCATCAGGTGACCGCCAACGACACCAGTTTCGGCGTCGCCCACTGGCCCCGCAGCGGCCTGGAGGAGGCGGTCTACCAGGCCGCCCAGTATCTCAACTACGAGCTGATCAACCAGTTCCCCATCGGCGAGGACGTCAAGGTCATGGGGCTGCGCCAGGGGAACCAGGTCATCCTGACCGTGGCCGTCCCCTTCATCGCCACCCGGGTGCACGATGCGGCGGAGTATGAAGAAGCCAAGCGGGGGGTGCAGGAGGCGCTGCAGCGCTTCGTCTCCAGCCTCCCCGCCCTGGAGGGACGAACGGTCCGGGTTGACGTCAACACCGCCGATCACGCCAAGCGGGGGGATTTCTACCTGACCCTGACCGGGACCAGCGCCGAGATGGGCGACGATGGCGCCGTCGGCCGGGGGAACCGCATCACCGGCCTGATCACCCCCTTCCGCTCCTCCAGCCTGGAGGCCGCCGCGGGCAAGAACCCCATCTCCCACGTCGGGAAGGTCTACAACGTGCTGGCCCTGGAGATCGCCCGGGACATCGTCGCCCGTCTGCCGGAGATCCGGGAAGCCACCGTGTATCTGCTCTCCCAGATCGGCAAGCCGCTGGATCAGCCGCTGATCGCCAACGCCGCCGTCCGGGTCCGCTCCGGCCCGCTCACCCCGGGGATCCAGGAGGCCGTGCGGGCGATCGTGGATGAACACCTCTCCAACATCCACCAGGTCCGCCGTAAGATCATCGCCGGCGAGGTCTCCCTGTTCTGAGCCTTCGTGCTCGGAGAACGGGCGCCTTCAAGGGCTGAGCGGGCGCACCGATGCCCCGCTCAGCCCTTTGGAGGAATCCTCCGCGCGATTCCTGGCTGTGTGGAGCTTGCGGGATGCCCCGACGAACCCGGATGCGATGGCTGGCAGCGGTCGCCCTGCTCTGGCTCGCCGCTCTGCTCCGCTGGCTGGACCTGCCTCACATCCCCTATGGGCTCTGGTATGACGAAGCGTATTACGGGCTGGATGCGCTGCGGGTGCTGCAGGGGGAGGTGCGGATCTTTTTCCCGGAGAACAACGGCCGCGAGCCCCTGTTCGTCTATCTGGTGGCCGGCGCCATCGCCATCCTGGGGCCCACCCCTTACGCGCTGCGGCTCACCGCCAGCATGATCGGCCTGCTCGCGGTGGCCGCGACCTTCCGGATGGCGTGGACGATCTCCCGGCGCTGGGAGGTGGGCGCCCTGAGCGGGGCGCTGATGGCTTTTCTGCTCTGGCCCCTGAACCTCAGCCGGGTGGGGTTCCGGGCCGGCCTGTTCCCCATGGCCGCCGCCCTCACCCTTTGGGCCTTCACCCGCGCCGCCCGCAGCGGCCGGGAGCGGGATTGGGCGCGGGCGGGATGGATCTGGGGACTGGGGTTCTACACTTACCTGGCCGCCCGCATGACGGTTCTCCCCATCGCCCTGGGGCTGCTGCTCGGTCGCTGGCGGGCGCCGGATCGCTTCCGGGTTCGGGCCGTCGGGGCCTTCCTGGGATGCGCGCTGCTCACCGCCTCGCCGCTGATCGCCTATTTCCTCACGCACCCGGCGGAGTTCACCCTCCGCGGGGAGCAGACGGCGGCCTTCCAGGGCGGGCGCCCCTGGCTGGGGGTGGCCAAGGAACAGGCGCTGCGGGTAGGCGGGATGTTTTTCTGGCAAGGCGACTCGATTCCGCGCCACAACACCGAGAGCCGCCCGGTCTTCGATCCCCTCCTAACTGTCGTTTTCCTGGTCGGTGGGATCCAGGCCCTCCGCCAGGCGCCCTTCACGGCCCTTTGGGGGGGAGCGATGCTGTTGCCCACGTTCCTGGCTGCGGAAGCCCCCCATTACCTGCGGGCCAGCGGAGCGCTGCCGGTGGTGGTCTTCTGGGCCGCCCTCGGCCTGTGGACCCTCGCGGAGGCGGCGGCCCGCTGGGCCCGCACGCCCTGGGCGGCGGCCCTCCTCCTCGGGGGCGGGCTCGGCCTCAGCTTCCCCTGGCACGCCGTCGCTTACTTCCATCCGGGATGGTGGGCCCAGGCCCAGGTGCGCGGGGCCTTCTCCCTGGATTCGTGGGAGGTGGCCCAGGAGATCCGCGCCTTCCGGCGCGCGGAGCCCTCTGGCACCGTGGTGCTCTCGGAGCGCCTCTGGGCCGGGCGGGCGGAGATGCGCTACCTCCTCTGGGGGGAATCCGGCGTGCGGATCCGGCGGCTGACGGAGGATCCTCCCGATCCGCCCCCGGCTCCGGCGATGGTCATCGGCTGGCAATATGAGGAAGTCCCACTCCTGCGGCGGTGGCTTCCTCCGGGCGCGCTGCTTTCGGTGCGGGCGCCGCCCCCGTGGCCGGGAGAGAGCGTCCCCCGCTACCGGGTGATGCGGGCGGAGCCGCCCGATCGGATGCGCTCGAATCTGCGCGCGGTCTTCGAGGACGGGATCGCGTTGCAGGGAGGGATGGCGGTGCGGGCGGGACGGGTCCTCACGGTGACGCTGGACTGGGAGGCGGTTGGACAGCCCTCCCGGGATTATAGCGTCTTCGTCCACGTCTATCGGGAGGCGGAGGCGCTCCGGTGGCCGCCGGCCATCCCACCGCAGGCCCAGCGCGATGGCGGGATCGCGGAGGGCGCCTACAACACGGGGGTCTGGCGACCCGGCGACCGCATCCGGGAGGTTCGGGTCATCCCGCTCCCGGAGACGCTCCTTCAGGGGCCGTTAAGGGTCTGGGTGGGCCTTTACCGGTGGGAGGACGGCGCGCGCCTCCCACTTCGGGGAGGCGGCGAGGCGGTCGCCGTTCCGGTGGAGGAGGCCGGGCGCTCTGCCCGGTCCCCATAACCGTTCCGCAACGCCTCGTCCGCGGTTAACCCGCCGATCGGCCTTCTCCTTCGGGCGGCCGGAGATGCCCTTCCTCAGGGGCGGAACGGGAGAGGGTCTCCCGGAGCAGCAACCGCACCCGAGCCCGTTGGGCGATCTCCATCACAGTGAGGAAAACCGCGTTGGGCATCTCCGAGGCCGGCAGCGCCCGGATCAGCGCCTGCACGGTGTCGGGATCGTTCCCCACTCGACGCAGCGCCTCCAGAGCGCGCCCCTGGATATAGGGCGGCATCTCGGGGTCCAGGGCCAGGGTCAGCAGGGTCTCCTCGAACTCCGGCCCGGCGCAGGTGACCAGGGCATCCGCGGCCGCCCGCCGCAACGGCATCGGGGTCTCTGGATTCCGAACCAGGATCCAGAAGGTCGGGAAGGCCTCCGGCCCGCCGTGGCGCTCCAGGGTCCGGAGGATCCCCTGGCGGACGGGGAGATCCAGGGCGCTCTCCAGAAGCAGCCGGGCCAGGGGGGCGATCAGGGTGGGATCCCACAGGTTCCCCAGGCTTTCCGCCAGGGCCTGGCGGATCGCCGGATCGATCCGGACGTCCGGGAGCATGGCGAGGATCTCCGGGGCTGCCGGGCGATGATGGAGTGTGGCGAGGGTCAGGGCGATGGCCCCCCGCACGTGCGGATCGATCCGCTCGTCGCGCGCCAGCCACATCAGCTCCTCGCCGATCTCCGCCGCGCCCAGGACGCCGAGGGTTTCGGCGATGGCCTGCCGCACCGAGGAGGGGATTCGCTCATCGGGCAACAGCTGGATCAGCGAACGCACCACCTCGCGCGCCCGGAGCGTCCCCAGGGCGTCGGCGATGGCCCGGCGAGCGGTCACCGGGAGGTTCTCCGCGCGCAGCAGGGGGATCAGCTCGGGGGCCACGGAGGGATCGCGGATCAACCCGATGGCCAGGGCCGCCCGGGCCTGGATAAAGGGATCTTCAGTGGGATCGCGCAGCCGTTCCAGGAGGGCCGGGATGGCGGCGGACGCGCGCATCGCACCCAGGGCCAGGGCGATCCGCTCGCGGATTGTGGAATCGGCGTGGCGGTCTCGCAGGACCTCCAGCAGCTGGGGGACCACACGGAGGGCCCCGATGGCGGCCAGGGCGTCCGGCACCAGCGCCCGCAGGGAGGGATGGGCCTGAGGGTCCTGAAGGATCCGCAGCAGCAGGGGGACTGCGCGGGCCTCCTTCAGCCGGCCCAGGGCGATGATCGCCTGCCGTTGCAACAGCAGGCGGGCGAACTCCTCCTGCTCCGCGCCGGCCAGGCCGAGCCGGCGGCCCAGGCGTTCGAGCCACGGCCGGAAGGGGCTGCCTGAGCGGAGGATCCACGTGCTCACCCGTGCCCGAAGGCGGTGGCGGGGGCCTTCCCGGAGCAGGCCTATCAGCCACGGGCCGAGCTCCCGGAAGCCGGCCTCGGCCAGGCCGTTCACGATCGCCGCCCGGAGGCTCACCTCCAGGTTTGGATCCTCCGCCAGGGTCAGCAAGGTCTCCAGATGCGAGGCCTCAGCGAGAGCCGTCGCCGTCTCGATCATTCGGCGCCGGAGCTCCAGCGGCAGGTCAGGATCCCGGATCAGGGGCACCAGCTCCTCCACGACGCGGCTATCGCCCAGGGTGCGCAGCGCATCCAGAAGGGTCTCGCGGACGATGGGGTTCAGCCAGGGAAGGCCCAGGTGCTCGACCAGGGCTGGGCCCAGGGATCGATCGCCGATGCGAGCGATGGCCATCACCACCTTGCGCCGCAGCTCCACCCCCAGGCTCTCATCCCCGATGAGATCCAGGAGGTCCCGAGCGATGGCGGGATCCCCCAGATGCCCGAGGTGTTCGGCGATCTGCTCTCGAATCGGAAGCGGAATGCGATCGTCCCGCAGGGCCAGGGCCAGGAGCCCAACGGCGCGGGGGCCCTGCTCCCGGGCGATGGCTTCCACAATGGCCGCGCGGGCGCTGAAGGGCAGATCCGGACGGCGGAGCTGATCCGCCAGCCACTCCAGCTGGCCCGGGATGCCGGCCAGGATGGAGGCAGCCTCCTGTTGCAGGAACGAATAGGGGGCCTCCGTCAGCAACGTCCGCAGGCGCCCCACGATCGCGTCCCGGATCTCCGTCTGAAGGTGCGGAGCCTCCATGAGGCATCGGCCGGCCAGCCGGGTTCGGGTGTAGAAGAAGTCGTCCTCCGGCTCCAGAAGCTCCGTCAAGAGCCGCCGCGCGGCCGCAGGCTCGCTCAGGCCGGCGAGCATCACCAGCGCCTCCTGCCATTCCGGCTCCTCGGCCTGCTGCAGCAGCTGGGCCTGCCGCGAGGGATCCACCAGGGCGGATTGGGCGATCAGGGCCGAGGCGAAGGCCGGATGCCGGAAGGCGATGGTGGACCCGGGGGTGATCAGCCCGCAGCGCTCCCGCAGCCAGGAGAGGGCGGCATGGACCTGGGCCGTCTCCAAGCGGGGATCCTGACGCAAGAGATCCGATAGATCTTCTTCGATGAATCCGATAGGGAAGGAGGAGCGGCGCAGCCAGCGCATCGCCCAGGCCAGATGTTCCAGGGCCGTCCGTTTGAGGGAGGCCGGGAGATCCTCCTCCGGGGGGAGAGCCTGAGGGCGGTCCATCAGGATCGGGACGAGCTGGGCGTAGAGGGCGGAGCGACGCGCAGGCAGGCCCCCGCTCTGGACGGCGAGGGCGAGAAGCCCACTCAGGAATCCGGGCTGGCGGGCCAGCTCCCAGCGCTCCGCATTCTCCCGCAGCGCCGACAGCAACGCCTGGGGATCTGGAAGGGCAGGCCCTTTGCGGCGGCCCAGGGCCGCCTGCCAGCGCTCGATCAGCGTCTGGATCTGGGGATCCGACCAGGGGGCGAGGTCGAAGCCGTCGAAGCCCTCCAGCCGCAGGGCCGGGTTGTTCCCCGCGATCACAATGGAGCATCGCGTTCGAGCGGCCAGCTCCTCCAGCGCCTCCAGGAGGGCGGCCTCCGCGTCCGGGCGATCCGTTTGCCCCAGATCATCCACCAGCAGCGCGCACCGGCCCTGCTGTAGCCAGCGTTCCACCTGATCCGCAGGCAGGGAGAGTGCTCCCCGGCTGATCCGGTAGAGGAGCCCCGCCAGTTGCGGGCCCAGGGGGAGGTGAGGCTGGTAGTGGGCGGCCGATAAATAGAAAGGGAGTTGAGCGGTGAAGGTGGCGGCGGCGGGCACCCGGTCCGCCGGGGCCAGCGTCCGGAGCAGCGCCAGCAGGCCCTGCGGCCGTCCCCGGACGGCCTCCGACCAGCGGAGGGCCAGCATCTGCAGGAGCGTGGTCTTCCCGGATCCCGGTCCGCCCACGATCCACCAGCGGATCGCGGTGGGGACGTTGGCGGAAGAGGGCTGGCGGAGGATCAGCGGAGGGACCACGAAGACCTGCTCCAGCGGGATCGGATCGGTGAGGTGTTGCAGGGGCCCGGTGGCGTGGGGGAGGACCGGCTGGGTGCGCGCCGCGACCCGCCGGAGGCTCCCTTCCCGGAACGATCTGCCGACCCGGCGGCTCAGGAAGGCCCCGGCGCGATGGAGAAGCAACGGGATCAGCAGCGTCAGCAACGCCCCCAGGGCCGCTGCCAGAGCCAGCATCACCCACTGGATGAGGTCGGTCCGCGCCTGCAACAACAAGTGGAGCACCTCTGTCCCCTGCCTGCCGACCATCGTTCTCATCTCCTCGAGATCTTCTCAGGATATGGCGATGCTGCGGCGATGGGCCCGCAAATTTCCTCGCGTTGGGCAAGACGGACGCGCTCCGGAAGCCCGCTTGAACCCCTGGCTGTTACGGAAACCGCTGTCCGGTCTTCCATGGATATGGTTTAATCCTCCAGACTGATTTCTTCATAAAGGCTGGGCGGACGCCCGAAGCGTCCGCCCAGCGTATGGATCTGGCTCTTTGGGATGCGCCTTACACGTCGAGGTTGCGCACCTCTTTGGCGTGGGCCTGGATGAAGCGGCGGCGGGGCTCCACCGCGGCGCCCATCAGCATATCGAACACGCGATCTGCTTCCGCCGCGTCCTCGATGGTCACCTGGAGCAGGATCCGCCGCGCCGGGTCCAGGGTGGTCTCCCACAGCTGCTCCGGGTTCATCTCGCCGAGTCCCTTGTAGCGCTGGGTGACCACCTGGCGTTCGTCGGAGGGGTCGATGCCTCGCTTGCGCAGCTTGGCGAAGATCTCGTCCCGCTCGGCGTCGGAGTAGGCGTAGAAGACCTCTTTGGTTTTCTTCACCTCGATGCGGTAGAGGGGGGGCTGGGCGATGTAGACGTGGCCGTTCTCGATGAGGGGGGTCATGTGTCGGAAGAAGAAAGTGAGCAACAGCGTGCGGATGTGGTTTCCGTCCACATCCGCGTCGGCCAGGATGATGATCTTCCCGTAGCGGAGGCGGGAGAGGTCGAACTGATCCCCGATGCCGGTGCCGATGGCGGAGATGAGGGCCTTGATCTCCTCGTTGGCCAGCATCTTGTCCAGGCGGGCGCGCTCGGTGTTGAGGATCTTCCCCCGCAGGGGAAGGATGGCCTGGAAATGGCGGTCGCGGGCCTGCTTGGCCGAGCCGCCGGCCGAATCGCCTTCCACGATGAACAGCTCCGCCTTCGCCGGATCCCGCTCGGAGCAATCGGCCAGCTTGCCGGGCAAGGTGAGGGATTCCAGGGCGCTCTTGCGGATGACCAGCTCACGGGCCTGGCGGGCGGCCTCCCGGGCGCGGGCGGAGGTCAGGCACTTCTGGATGATGGCCTTCGCCTCCCGGGGGTTCTCCTCCAGCCAGCGGGCCAGGGCCTCGCCGACCACGGATTCCACCGCGCCCTTCACCTCGGCGTTGCCCAGCTTGCTCTTGGTCTGGCTCTCGAACTGGGGCTCGGGGAGCTTCACGCTGATGACCGCGGTGAGGCCTTCCCGCACGTCCTCTCCGGTGAAGTTGGGGTCGCTCTCCTTCAGCAGGCCGGCCTTGCGGGCGTAATCGTTCAGGGTGCGGGTGAGGGCGGCGCGGAAGCCCGTCAGATGGGTTCCTCCATCCACCGTGTTCACGTTGTTGGCGAAGGCCAGCACCGTCTCGTTGTAGGCGTCCGTGTATTGCAGGGCGACCTCCACCAGGATGTCCCCTACAGTCTTCTCCACATACCAGATGGGGTGGAGGGGCTGGCGGTTGCGGTTCAGGTAGCGGACGAAAGACTGGATGCCGCCTTCGAAGTAGAAAGTGATCTCCCGGTCCTCCCGCTGATCCACCAGGGTGATGGTAAGGCCCCGGGTGAGGAAGGCCATCTCCCGGAAGCGCTGGGCCAGGGTCTCGAACTTGTAATCGATCCCACCCCGGAAGATCTCGGGATCCGGCTTGAAGTGGACGATGGTCCCTTGCAGGGCGGGAGGGAAGCGCGGATGGGCATACCAGCCCTGGGGGTCCGCCTTCCCCACCCGCTCCACCGGTGTCACCGGCCGGCCCCGCTCATAACGCTGCCGATAGCGGTAGCCGTCCCGCTGGACGATGGCCTCGAGCCATTCGGAGAGGGCGTTGACCGCGCTGACGCCGACGCCGTGCAGGCCGGTGGCGACCTTGTAGCTGCCGCCCCCGAACTTGCCGCCGGCGTGCAGGGTGGTCATCACCACCTCCAGGGCCGGCCGCCCGGTTTGCGGATGCACGTCCACCGGGATCCCCCGGCCGTTGTCCGTCACCCGAACGCTGCCGTCCTCCAGGATCTCCACCAGGATGTGGGTGCACACTCCCGCCAGCGCCTCGTCCACGGCGTTGTCCACCACCTCGTAGACCAGGTGATGCAGGCCCCGGATGTCCGTCGAGCCGATATACATCCCGGGGCGCCGGCGGACCGCCTCCAGGCCCTCCAGGACCTGGATCTGGCTGGCGTCATAGGTCGAGACGGCCGCGGAAGCGCCGTCCGCAGCGGATCGGTTGAGCCTGCGCGATTCGTTCGCCATATCGCCTCCTTGCCTCCCTCCTTTCGACGATCCCGCCCCCTCAGACGGAGCGGACGCAAGAAATCTTCCTTAATTGTAACGCAAATCGTCCTCCCCGACCGGCCCCGCCCACTGCACCCCCCACCGGACCGATCCCGCATCCCGCACCGAAGCCTCCTGGACTTGACTTTTTGAAAGACATGCTTAAAATTCCTAAACAAAGATGTTTAATTTCCTGAAAGGGCATGGAGGATGAACGGGTGGCTGGGGGTGTGTCCGGTGTGTGGGGCGGGGCTGGAGGTGGTGGCCCTGCAGTGTCCGGCCTGCGAGACGCGGATTGAGGGCCGGTTCCATCTGGGGCGGCTGGCGCGGCTGACGCCGGAGCAGCTGGCCTTTGTGGAGCTGTTCCTGCGGAGCGAGGGGAAGTTCACCCGCCTGGAGAGCCTGACGGGGCTTTCGTATCCGACGCTGCGCAAGCGGTTGCAGGAGATCCTGCGGGCGATGGGCTATGAGGCGGAGGAGGAAGCGCCCCCCGGCCCGGAGGAGCGGCGACAGATCCTGGAGGAGCTGGCGGCGGGTCGGATTTCCTATGAGGAGGCGTTGCGACGGCTCCGCGGCCGCCCGGGATCTCCGGAGGCGTGAGATGGTGATCACGGCCCGCCGGGGAGCGGATCGAGGGTTGCGGCCTGCCGACGTGCGGCGGGATCTGGGAGGGATCGCCGATTTGCTGGCGGAGGCCTTCGCGGGGGAGCTGGATGAGGCGGGCTGGCGGATCCTGCGGGAGATGCGCTTCTGGGCGCGGTTGGGATGGCTGTTGCGCGTGCTGGAGTGGTTCCTCCCTCCCGGGGAGGCCTTCGCCCCTGGCTACGTCTGGGTGGAGGACGGCCGCATCGTGGGTTACACGATGGTCCGCCGCCTCCGGCCGGGCTCAGGGGACTGGCTGATCGCCAATGTGGCGGTGGCGGAGGGGTTCCGGGGGAGGGGGATCGGCCGGGCCCTGGTCTCCGCGTGTCTGGAATACGCCCGGGCTTCCGGGGCCCGTCGGGCTGTCCTTCAGGTCCGGGCGGACAACACGCCTGCTCTCCGGCTATATCGGTCGCTGGGGTTTCAGGAGATCGGGCGGATCCAGCTTTGGCGGCGGGAGGCAGGAGGGCATGCGGGACAGCTGGGAGCGGCCGCCTTGGAGATCCCGGGATGCCGGGTGCGCCCCGCCCGGGCGGCGGAGCTTTCCCCTCTGATGGCGCATGTCGCGGCCTGGGAGAACCCGGCGATGCGCCTGTTTGAGCCCCTGGATCTCCTCCCGACCGCTCTGGTTTTGGGACCTCTTCGGCCGCGCGGGAGGGGGCTCTGGGTGCTGGAGGCGGAGGATGGCAGGATGCTGGGCCTGGCAGCGTGGACGCGGCGGGAGGGCCGCTGGACGCTCCGGCCCTTCGTGGATGCCTCGGCGACGCCGCTGCAAGCCCAGTGGCTGGTGACCTCCGCTTTGCAGGAGGCTCCTCCGGGCGTCCCCCTCGGGGCCCTCACTGGCGGGGAGCCCGTCCTCTCCGCGGCCATGCTGGCCGTCGGGTTCCGGCCGGCGCGCACGTTGATCGGCATGGGTTGCGACCTGAGCGCGGCGTCTCTGCGTTGATGGGAAAACGCCGCGCACGACCCTTTTCATCAGGAGGCACCGATGACGCGGGATGCGGAGCGGCTGCGGATCCTGAAGATGATCGAAGCCGGGCAGATCACCGCCGAGCAGGGCCTGGAGCTGCTGCGGGCTCTCCAGGAGGCGGAGGAGGCGGAGGGCTCTCCTTCATCGGCCGGCCGCTGGTTGCGCATCCGGGTCACCGATGTGGCCACCGGACGCCCCCGGGTGCATGTGAACGTCCCGCTGCGCCTGCTGGATCTGGGGCTGCGGATCGGTGGGCGGCTGGCGCCGGAGATCGCGGGGCTGGACCTCCAGAAGTGGCTCGAACAGTTGCGGGCGAGCGGCAGCGGGAAGCTGGTGGAGGTCCTGGACGAGGAGGAGGGCGAGCGCGTGGAGATCACCGTGGAGTGAGCGCGAGGATCTCAGCTTGGGAGCGCTTCGATGCGATCTCCGGACGGCATCTCGCGGGCGTTCTGGGCCGTCTGGGCTGCTCACGCCCTCTCGCTGTTCGGGAGCATGCTGGTCCAGTTCGCTCTGGTCTGGTGGATCGCCCGCACCACCGACTCCGCCACCGCCCTCTCCATCGCCACGTTGCTGGTTCTCCTGCCGGGAGTCCTGCTGGGGCCGGTGATCGGTGCCCTGGTGGACCGCTGGGATCGGCGGGGGATCATGCTGGGAGCCGATGGGGGGATGGCGGCTGTCACGCTCCTCCTGATCCTGCTCGCCCGGGCCGACATGTTGCATCTGGGCCCGATCTACGCTGCCCTGTTCCTCCGGTCCATCCTGGAAACCTTCCACTGGTCCGCCCTTCAGGCCTCAATCGCCCTGCTGGTCCCGGAGCGTCATCTCGCTCGCATCGCCGGGCTGAACCAGGCCTTGAGCGGGGCCCTGAATATGGTCGCTCCTCCTGCCGGGGCGCTCCTGCTGGGCCTCCTTCCCCTCCCGGGGGTGCTGCTCGTGGATGTGGTGACGGCGGCGCTGGCGATGCTGGCCCTGGGGTTCGTGCGGATCCCTCGTCCGGGGGGCTTCGGCCCGGCGCGGCCTGTGGGATGGCAAGAAATCCGGGAAGGCCTGGAGTATGTGCGGCGATGGTCAGGGGCGTTGATCCTGATGGGGATGGGGGCGCTGATCAACTTCCTGGTGAACCCGGCGTTTGCGCTGCTTCCGCTGCTGGTGATCCGGCATTTCCGGGGCGGCGCCCTGGAGCTGGGCGCTCTGGAATCCGCCTGGGGGGCTGGGATCATCAGCGGCGGGCTCCTTCTAAGCGCGTGGGGAGGCTTCCGCCGGCGCATTCACACCACCCTGGTCGGGCTGATCGGGATGGGAGCAGCGATCCTCTCGCTGGGGCTTCTTCCCGCCGGGGCCTTTCCGTTCGCGCTGGGTGTGATGTTCATGGGGGGCCTGATGAACGTGCTGACGAACGGGCCGATCCTGGCCATCCTCCAGGCGGTGGTGCCACCTGCCCTGCAGGGTCGGGTGTTGACGGTGGTCTCCAGCGTCGTCGGTCTCATCTCTCCTCTGGGGATGGTCCTCGCCGGGCCGGTGGCAGATACCCTGGGCGTGCGCGTCTGGTTTGTGGCCGGAGGGCTGGCCTGCGCCCTGGCGGGTGGGATCGGCCTGGGGATCCCCGCGGTGGTGCGCATCGAGGAACAGGCGTCGGTCAGGGCCGCTGAGCCATAATGAGAAGTGGGAAATGAGGATGCCCCTTCCAGGCCGGCCCTCCTTGGGGGGGCAGCTGTGTCGTGCACCCCGCGTGGAGGGGATATCCAGCGTTTCGCTTCAGGAGGAGGGCGATGCCCTGGCGCTTCGGTGTTCAGCTCCTTCAGGCTCCGTTGCTCCTGGAGCTCCTGTGGCCCCCAGCGTCGGGTGCCCCGGGGGGGACCCGGGTGGATGCCGCGGAGCTGGCGGGGCGGATCGCGGATCGCGGGTTCCATCTGATCGAGCTGAACCCCGACCTTCAGGTGGTGCTCCCGGAGTCCTTTGCCCTCCCCGCGCTTCGCCGTTTGCAGGACCTGAAACAAACGCGGGGCCTGCGCTACACGGTCCATCTTCCGCTCTGGACGCTGGATCCCTCCAGCCCGGTGGAGGGGATCCGTCGCGCTTCGGTGGATGTGCTGGTGGAAGCGGTGTTCCGTCTGGCCCCGCTGGAGCCGGAGGTCTATGTGCTTCACGGGGCGGGGCCTCTGGCCGCGGAGTTCTTCACGTTGCCGGGCCTTCCGGAAGGCGCCCGTTTGGCGCTCATGCGCCGGTTCCAGGAACAGGCTGCGCGCAGCGTGGAGGAGCTGTTGCGACGCACCGGCCTGCCCTCCCGCTCCCTGGCCCTGGAGACGATCCAGTTCCCTCTGGAGCTCACCTTGGAGCTGGCGGAGGCGCTGGATCTCTCCATCTGCTTTGACACCGGCCATGTGATCTCTCGGCAGCCGGGCCCGGTGAGCTTCGGGGAGGCTCTGGCGCGTTGCCTCCCCCGACTGGCGGAAGTGCACCTGCACGATGGCGATTATCGCGAGCGGCCTGATGGCTCCGTCGCCTGGGCCGATCATCTTCCCCTCGGGGAGGGAGCAGTCCCGGTGGGGGAGCTCTTCCAGGCCCTGGAGGCGCATGGGTTCACCGGGCCGGTGATCTTCGAGCTGAGTCTGGATGCCGCCGAGGCCTCCCTGGCTTTCCTGAGGCAGGCGGGCCTGGTGGGATCGCCTTTCGAGGTATGAGGCCTGGGGGAAGGATCCGCCAGGCCTTATGTGGGGGTTTCCACGTCGTCTTCCCCCGGTCCTTCCTCGGGGATCTCTTGGGGGGCGAAGGCCCTCCCGTCCTGCAGCCACCACACCCCCCGCGCCCGGGCCATCCGCCGCGCCGGCGCCGTCAATTCCTTCGCCGCCACCACCGGGATCACCTCCGCCCCCAGCGCCTGAGCAAAAACGGCCGCCCGCTCCGCCGCCCGAGCCACATCCTTCGTCGTCCCCTGCCAGGAGATCTCCACCGCCAGATACATCCGGCGGTCCTCCCGGCGGTGGAAGCCCTCCACCAGGGCGTCCAGGGGGGCGGCCCGGTCGGCCTCTTCCATCGTGATGCGCCCGGCGGCCACGGCCTCCTCCAGGATCTCGGCCTGCCGCGCGTCCGGGACGATGGCGGCCCGCCGCAGCAGGGAGCGGAAAAGGACGGCGGGCTTTTCGGCGTAGAGGGCCTCCAGGCGCATCGACTTGAGCTCTCCCAGGTCCCGGCTGTGGTCCTCCTGGCGGCGCTCCACCCGGTCCAGGCGAACCTCCACTTGATCCAGGCGGGCCTCCACCCGGTCCACCCGCTCGGTCAGGATCCGGAGGGCTTCAGCCAGCTCGGCGAAGCGGCGATCGGTCTCGGCGCGGAACTCCAGGAACTCCTGGCGGTGGGCAATGAACTCCTGACGGTGGGCGATGAACTCCTGACGGTGAGCGGCGAAGGCCTCGGCCAGGCGCTGGAGAGACTCCTCCGTGCGGCGCTGGGCCTCGGCCAGCTCGGCGAAGCGGCGGTCGGCTTCGGCGCGGAACTCCAGGAACTCCTGGCGATGGGCGATGAACTCCTGGCGGTGAGCGGCGAAGGCCTCGGCCAGGCGCTGGAGGGACTCCTCCGTGCGGCGCTGGGCCTCGGCCAGCTCGGCGAAGCGACGGTTGGTTTCCTCTCGATGGGCCAGGAATTCCTGGCGATGGGCGATGAACTCCTGACGGTGAGCGACGAAGGCCTCGGCCAGGCGCTGGAGGGATTCCTCCGTGCGGCGCTGGGCCTCGGTCAGCTCGGCGAAGCGGCGGTTGGTTTCCTCTCGATGGACCAGGAATTCCTGGCGATGGGCGATGAACTCCTGACGGTGAGCGGCGAAGGCCTCGGCCAGGCGCTGGAGGGACTCCTCCGTGTGGCGCTGGACCTCGACCAGGCGCTGGAGGAATTCCTCCATGCGGCGCTGGGCCTCGGCCAGGGCGCGGACCTCTGCGCTGAGCTCTGCGAAGCGGGCGTTGACCTGGGCCTGGTGGGCCAGGAACTCCTGACGATGGTTCACAAAGGCCTCGCTCAGACGGCGAACGGCTTCTGCCAGCTCCATGAAGCGACGTTCGGTCTCCACCTGAAGCCGGGCCAGCTCGTCCCGAAGATCCGCCAGCCCGGTGGGCATGCGGAGGACCTCCTCCGAGGCCAGGAGGGCCCAGAGGACCTTCCGCCATTCGGGGTGGGCCTGCAAGAGGGCGACCAGATCCCGCAGGTCTTCCGCCGTCAGGGCCATCGCGCGCCTCCTTCAACACGATATTGTAACACAAAACAAGGGTTCGAAGACGTGTGAGATCCGTTGTGCGGATCGTCGTCCTCATCGACTCCGGGGCTCACTCTGCCATCCACCGCGGCTCGAAGGCGGCTGCCATCTCCCAGAAGAGGGCGATCTGGAGGATCGTGGTCATGTGCTCATAGGTGTGCTGGAGGGTCTTGGTAACGATCCAGGCCAGCGTCCGCGTCCCCCAGACCGTCCCCGACACCGGCCGGGTCCAGACCTCAGGCGGGAGGGGACGGGCCAGAGCGATGGTCTCCCGGCGGACGGCCTCCAGCCGCTCCAGCCAGCGGGCGGCGGGGATCTCCCGGGGCCAGGCGAGATCTTCATCCGGGACCTCACCGGGAAGGAGGGGGCCTTGCAGGCCTAAGGCGTAGCGCATCTGGGGCAGGGCGATGTGATGCTCATAGAACCAGAGGTGGTAGAGATGGCGACGCACGGACCACTCGCCCAGGGCGGAGGGAGGGCGGCGCGCCTCCCGCTCCGGGGGGACCTGGGCGAGGGCCCAGCGCAGGTCCTCCAGCGTGGAGTCCAGGCGTCGGAGCAGCGCTTCCATCGCGACGCCGTAAGCAGCGCTCGGGTTCCTTAGGATTAGGGCTCGATCACGGCTTCGGCCAGGATCTCCGCCACATCCCGCACCGGGAGCCGCTCGGCGACGCCCCGGGTTTGGGCGGCGGAGGTCAACATCAGCTGGCAGAAGGGGCAGGCCACCGCCACCGCCTCCGGGCTCGTCCCCAACGCCTCATCGAGGCGCTGGAGGTGGATCGGACGGGCCTGGGGGGTGTCCATCCAGACCTGGGCCCCGCCGGCGCCGCAGCAGAACCCCCGCTCCCGGCTCCGGGCCATCTCCACCAGCTCGGTCCCGCTCCTCTGTAGCAGGTGCCGCGGCGCATCGAAGATCCCGTTGTAACGGCCCAGATAGCAGGAATCGTGGAAGGTGAGCCGCCGGGAGACGGGGCGCCGGGGCTGGAGGCGGCCTTCCTCCAGCAAGCGGGCCAGGAACTCCGTGTGGTGGACCACCTCGAAGCGCCCGCCGAACTGTGGGTATTCGTTGCGGAAGGTGTTATAGCAGTGCGGGCACATGGTCAACAGGATACGGAACTGATACGCGCGCAGGGTCTCCAGGATGGCCTCGGTGGCCGCCACATACATCGCCTCGTGGCCTGCGCGGCGGGCCCACTCGGCCGTGCAGGTTTCTTCATCCCCCAGCACAGCGAAGTCCACCCCTGCGGCCTGGAGCAGGCGGGCGATGGCCCGGGCGGTGCGCTGGCCGCCGGGATCGAAAGCCCCCGCGCAGCCTACCCAGAAGAGGACCTCCGCCTCCCCCTTCTCCGCCATCACCGGGACGTCCAGGCCCTTCGCCCATTCCAGGCGGGAGGTCCGTTGCCCCCACGGATTGCCCGTCCGCTCCGTGTTGCGGAACGTGTTGGAGAGGGAGGCCGGGACATTCCCTTCCATCAGGGTCAGGTAGCGCCGCATGCCCACAATGAGGTCCACATGCTCGATCAGCACCGGGCATTCGTGAACACAGGCGTAGCAGGTGGTGCAGGCCCACAGGGCCTCGCGCGGGGTCACCGCCCCAGTTAGGACGATGCGTTCCTCATCCACCCGGATGGGGGCGAAGGGGTTCAAGGTGGGCGGCAGCAGGGCGTGGAGGGTGTTCCGCACGTCCAGCACCACCTGCTTGGGGTTGAGGGGCGTCCCGGCCGCATACGCCGGGCATGCCGCCTGACACCGGCCGCATTCCGTGCAGGCCTCCCCGTTGAGCAGCTGCACCCAGGTCAGATCCCGCAACGTCTCGATGCCCAGCCGTTCTGCTGTCTCCAGGTCCGGGATCGGCGTCAGGGCCCCGTTGGGCCGGTCCAGGCGGGAGAAGAACACGTTGAGGGTGGAGGAGACGATGTGGACCAGGAAGCCCACCGGGATGAAGACGTAGGTGAGGCCGGCCAGGGCAGCGTGGAAGGTCCAGGTCGCCTGATGGAGGGGCCGTAGGAATTCTTCCCCCAGGCCCATGGCGATCCAGAGCTGGCCCAACCCCCATCCCATAAAGGAAGCGGGCCCCCAGGGGGGGCGCTGCACAGCCATGCGGAAGGATTCCAGGAGCCAGCCGGTGACGATGAGGACGGTCAGCCAGGCCAGGGCCAGGTCGAAGCGGCGGCCGTAGCTCAGCTTAGGCGGGCGGGCAGCGTATCGACGCCACGCGAGGACCCCCATCCCAATCAGGGCGAGCAGGGTGAAGAGATCCAGCACGAACTCATAGACCAGATAGATCTCCCCCCGCAGGAACTTGAACAGGTCCGCGTCGATGAAGGCCAGGGTGGTCCCGATGAAGAAGATCACGAACCCCCAGAACAGCGAGGCGTGGGAGAGGCCCCCAACGGGGTCCCGAATCACCCGGCGCTGCCCCAGGACGTAGATCAGGACCCGTTTCAGGCGCTCCGGAAGGCGATCGAAGCGCATCTCCGGCCGGCCGACGGCCCACCAGATCCGAATGCGTCGATAAAAGGAAAGAAGGAAGATGGCCAGACAGAGGGCGTGGAAGGCGTAGACGGCTGGCTGGGCCCATGCGGGCATGTTCCAGAGGTTGATCCGCTCGGGCATCGCGACTCCCTCCCGCGGACGGGATCCATGCAGCGCTGGAGCGCGGTTTTGAGTTTAGCACAGAGGGTGTTCGGGAGATGTTCAGATGGGGCAGTGGCGCGGGGACCGATTGGACAGTGCAGGAAGATTGGGTATAGAATAATACGCAGGAACGAATCCGGCGATGAGGCTCGCCGGGCGGGGATCCCCGCGAACTGCCATGCGAAGCATGGCTGATAGCCTCTATCCCGAAAGCGGGATAGAGGCTTTTTTGTTGGAGGGTCAACGGATGAGCTGGGGTCTGGCGGTTTTGCAGCATGCGATGCGACAGCCGGGCTGCCCGCTGTGTCGTCTGCAGCGGGAGGCGGAGGCGCGTTACCTGGAGAACCTGCTCTGGGAGAACGTGAACGATCCGGCCACGCGGGAGCAGTGGGCGGCCGGCCTGGGGTTCTGTGCGCGGCACGCCTGGCAGCTGCAGCGCCTGGAGGCCCGCCGCTACGGGGATGGGTTGGGGAACGCCATCCTGTATGAGGATCTCCTGCAGCGGGTGATCCCCGTCCTGGAGGCGATGGCCCGGGAGCCAGCCATGGATCCGCTCCCCCTCCACCGGCGGCTGGCTCACGCCCTCCGTCTTCCCCGCTCAGGGGATCCCGAAGGGATCCCCGGCTTGCAGGGGCGGGCGCGCTGTCGGGTGTGCCGACTGGGGGAGGAGACCGCGCGGGCGTATGCGGAATGGCTGGTCGAAGGGCTGGAGGACGCTGAGGTTCGGGCGCGCTACGCGGCTTCGGATGGGCTGTGCCTGCCTCACCTGCGGATGGCCCTGATCTGCGCCCGCGCGCGTGCCCCCCACGCTCTGGCGGATCTGGCCGGCGACGCCGCCCGACGCCTTCAACGTCTGCTCGGAGCGCTGCGGGAATACATCCGCAAGCACGACTGGAACTATCGCCATGAGCCGATGAGCCCGGAGGAGCGCCGTTCGTGGATCCGGGCGGTCGCCTTCTTCGTCGGGGAGGGAGAAGGGGATGGTTCGCTGGACGATCGAGGTGGATGAGGAGACCGCGCAGCGCTGGCAGGCCCTTTGGGCGTCCCGGGGCCTGAGCCCCACGGAGGGTTTGCTCTTCTTCCTGGGGCTGGGAGCCGCGTATGCGGAGGGTCAGGCGGTCCTCTCCGGGGTGGCCGCCGGGACCCATTCCGCGGAGGAGGTGGAGCGCCTGATCCGGCGCCTGGTGGAGCTCGAAGGACGCCACGCGGTGGTGAGGTTCCGGCTCTTCCAGTGCGAGCAGGCCCTCCAGCGCTGGGAGCTCAGCCATGGGGCCATTGAGACCATGAGCACCGGGCTACAGGAGGTGGTCCGCCGCCTCCGGGAGGAGAACGCCCAGCTTCGCGAGGCCTTGCGCCGTCTGCAGGGGGACTCGGCGGCCGGGGCGATGGATCCCGGAGGCGGAGCGGGTGGAGCCTGAACGTCCGGCGGGGGGCGCGAGATGGAACGAATCACCCGGTTCTGTCCGGAGTGCTGGGCGGAGCTGCCCGCGGCGGAGCAGGCGGTTTGCCCGGCCTGTGGGGCTTCCCTGACGGAGGAGCGCGATTTCTTTGAGAAGCTGCTCCGTGCCCTCTGGCATCCGGAGCGGACCCGGGCGGCGACCGCGGCGGCCATCCTGGGGCAGCTGGGGGATCCGCGGGCGGTGCCGCCTTTGATTGAGGTGGCGCTCCACGCCCGGGATTTCGGCGTCCAGGAGGCTGCGGTGCGCAGCCTGGGGCGTCTGCGGGATCCGCGGGCGATCCCCGCCCTGGCGTTGCTGTTGCGGATGGAGAGCCCCCTCCCTGTGCGCCTGGCGGCGGTGGAGGCCCTGGCGGCCTTTGATGATCCTCGAGCCCGGGAAGCCCTGCGGGGCGCGCTGAACGACCCCTCCGGGGTAGTGCGGCAGGCGGCCCGGGAAGCGTGGAAAGCCGGTTCCCACCTGGTGAGCCAGGAGGAGGGATGAGATGAGGACCATCGCGGCCTGGTTCTCCGCTCGTCCCGCGCTTCGCTTTGTGATCTGGATCGGAGTCCTCAGCCTCCTGGCAGATGTGACCTATGAGGGAGGACGGAGCATCGCGGGTTCCTATCTGGCCGTCCTGGGGGCCACCGGCACCGTGGTGGGCCTGATCGCTGGGATGGGGGAGCTGGCAGGGTATGGAAGCCGCCTGCTTTCCGGAGTTTTGAGCGATCGGCTTCAACGGCTGTGGCTGTTCATGTGGATAGGTTATTTCGTCAACCTTGTGGCGATCCCCTTGCTGGCTCTGGCCGGCCGTTGGGAGATCGCGGCAGCGCTTCTGATCTTAGAGCGGATCGGCAAAGGGATCCGCACCCCTGTTCGGGATGTGATGCTCTCTTACGCCTCCGGCGTTGTGGGACGTGGATGGGCTTTCGGCCTCCATGAGGCGCTGGATCAAATCGGAGCGGTTCTGGGGCCCGTGATCGTGGCAGCGATGCTCCTGCGAACGTCGTCTTACCCATCTGCTTTCGGCATCCTGGCGATCCCTGCCGGAATGGCTCTCCTCGTCCTCCTTCGCGCGCATTTGGCTTATTCGCATCCTCAGCGGATGGAGCCGATAGGGCCCAGGAAGCCTTCGCAGGCCTTTTCGCGTGCTTTCTGGCTTTATCTGGCCGGAGTGGCCTTGCTGGCTGCAGGGTATGTGGATTTCGCCCTCATCGCCTTCCACCTGGAGCGAGGCGCTCGGGTGGCTCGACCCTGGATCCCTATCGCTTACGCGCTGGCGATGGGTGTGGATGCGCTGGCGGCCCTCGTCCTGGGATGGGCCTATGAACGTCGGGGAGTACGGGTGCTGAGGGATGCGATAATGCTTTCGGCCATGGCGGCCCCTCTGATCTTTCTGGGAGATCCGTTCCTGGTCATCGCCGGGGTGGTTTTGTGGGGGATCGGCACAGGCGCCCAGGAATCGATCCTGCGAGCGATCATCGCGGCGCAGATCCCCCGGAGCCGCCGGGGAACCGCTTATGGTCTCTTCTACCTGGTTTACGGAACGGCCTGGATGCTGGGAAGCGTTTTGCTGGGATGGCTCTACGACCGATCCGTTCCGGTCATGGCCGGTGTCTCCGCAGGGTTGCAAATCGGCGCCATCGGGGTGCTTGCCCTCGAGCAAACAGTTGAAGACTTCAATCTGAGATGAGAAAACGCCCTGGGCTTCAAAAGGAATCCTCTCCATCCGGAGGTGAGAAAGCGATGAATCTGTGGAAGGATCTTCTGCCCGGACCGGATGTGCCCCATATGATCCATGTGGTGGTGGAGATCCCCAAGGGATCTCGGAATAAATATGAGTTCGACAAATCGACGGGCCTGCTCCGCCTCGATCGGGTTCTTTATTCCCCCATTCACTATCCGGGGGATTACGGCCTGATTCCTCGAACCCTTTATGAGGACGGAGATCCTCTGGATGTTCTGGTGATGGTCACGGAGCCGACGTTCCCGGGGTGCATCATCGTGGCGCGGCCCATCGGATTGTTTCGGATGATGGATCGGGAGGTGCCGGATGATAAGATCCTGGCGGTCCCTGCCATGGACCCGCTGTTCCAGGATTACCACGATATCTCGGACATCCCCCAGCATTTCCTCCGAGAGGTTGCGCATTTCTTCGCGGTCTACAAGGATCTGGAGGGCGGGCGGGTGCGGACGCTGGGGTGGGAGAACGCGGATCGGGCCAGGGAGCGGATCCTTCACGCCGTCCGGCTTTACGCGGCGCGCGAAGGGGGGTGAAGGACCCCAACCGGTGGAGGCCGCGGCGGGATGATCGCCGGAGGATTCGCTTCCGGGGCCCGGAACTGAGCCCATTGAGGAGGGAAGGCAGGGATGTTGGAGGATTTTGAGAGGACGTTTTTCCCGGACGCTCGCATCGTCACGCTTTCGATCCCTCTGCTCTCCGAGACCGTCGAGGAGTTGCACGCCCTGGCGGACTCTTATGGGCGGAGCCCGGAGGAGATCGCCCGCATCGCCTTGATCGAAGGGATGGGGGTGCTCCGCGAACGCGCGAATCGTGAGCCCCTTGAGGCCTCGGAGGATCCGCGAAGGGATCCGCTGCGGCTTCAAGCGGAGCTTGCCGTCATGCGCTATCGCGCTTTCACGCTCCTGAAGACGGTGCAGGCCCTGGAGCTGCGGCTCAGCGGTCTGGAGGCCGAGCTTCGGACGTTGCGGGACGCCAACGCGGATCTGCGAGCACGCCTTCGGGCGTGTGAGGAGGAAAGGACGGATCCCGGCGTCCGGCCCCGTTAATCCAGGCGGGCGGCCGCGGCGGCGATGAAGGCTTTGAACAGCGGGTGCGGGCGGTTGGGCCGGCTCTTGAACTCCGGGTGGAACTGGGTCCCCAGCATGAACGGGTGATCGGCCAGCTCCACGATCTCCACCAGCCGGCCGTCAGGGGAGAGGCCGCTCAGCACCAGCCCCGCCCGCTGCAGGAGATCCCGATAGGCGTTGTTGAACTCGAAGCGGTGCCGGTGCCGCTCGTAGACCAGATCCACCCCGTAGGCCTGGGCCGCCCGGGTCCCCGGCACCAGCACGCAGGGATAGGCTCCCAGCCGCATCGTCCCCCCCAGGTCCGTGATGTCCCGCTGCTCGGGCAGCAGGTCGATCACCGGGTAGCGGGTGTGGGGGTTGAATTCCGTGCTGTTGGGCTCGTCGGAGCCCAGGGCGTAGCGGGCCAGCTCGATCACCATCACCTGCATTCCCAGGCACAGACCCAGGTAGGGGATCCGGTTCTCTCGGGCGTAGCGGGCCGCCAGGATCTTCCCCTCCACCCCCCGATAGCCGAACCCGCCCGGCACGACGATCCCGTGGACGCGCTGCAGGCGGTCCCAGCCACGGCCGTGCTCCAGATCCTCCGCCGCGATCCACTCGATCTGCACGTCCACCCCATGGGCCACCCCCGCGTGGATGAGGGCCTCGCGCACACTGATGTAGGCATCGTGGAGGTCCACGTATTTGCCGACCAGGGCGATGGGCAGCTTCTCCTTGGGGCGGCGCATCTCGCTGACCATGCGGGACCACTCCGTCCAGTCCGGCTCGCGGGCCGGCAGGCTCAGGCGTTCCACCACGAAATCCCCCAGCCCGGCTTCCTCCAACATCAGGGGGACCTCATAGAGGATCTTCGCCGTGGGCAGCGGGATCACCGCCCGCAGGTCCACGTCGCAGAACAGGGCGATCTTCTCCCGCAGGCTATCCGGGACGGGGTGATCGGCCCGGGCGATGATGGCGTCGGGCTGGATGCCCACGCTGCGCAGGGTGTTGACGCTGTGCTGGGTGGGCTTGGTCTTCAACTCGCCGGTGGCGCCGATGTAGGGGAGCCAGGTCACGTGGATGTAAAGGACGTTGTCCCGGCCGACATCGCGTCGCATCTGCCGGATGGCCTCCAGGAAGGGGAGGCCCTCGATGTCGCCCACCGTGCCGCCCACCTCCACGATCACCACGTCGGGGTTTTGGTGGGCTTTGGCCACCAGCCCGATGCGCCGCTTGATCTCGTTGGTGATGTGAGGGATGACCTGGACGGTGCCGCCCAGGTAGTCGCCCCGGCGCTCCTTGGCGATCACCTCCGCATAGATCTGGCCGGTGGTGACGTTGCTCGCCCGGGTCAGGTTCTCATCGATGAACCGCTCGTAATGCCCCAGGTCCAGGTCCGTCTCCGCGCCGTCCTCGGTGACGAAGACCTCCCCGTGCTGGAAGGGGTTCATGGTCCCTGGGTCCACGTTGATGTAAGGGTCCAGCTTCTGCATGGTCACCCGGAGCCCCCGGGCCTTGAGCACCCGGCCCAGGGCCGCCGCCGCCACGCCCTTGCCCACGCTGCTCACCACGCCGCCGGTGCAGAAGATGTATTTGGTCATCGCTTCCTCCTCCCAGGCCCCTATAAACGTCGATGGGGAGGGCTGTTGGGCCGCTCCCCATCGACGTGAGCTTCCGGATCCCATCGCCGGTTCACCCCATCAGTTTGGCCAGATCCTGGGCTGCCCGGCGCATGTCCAGGAACACCAGGCCCAGCTTGGCGTTCTCCCGGGCCAGGACGGTGAGCACGGCCTCCTGGCCCACGGCCATCAGGATCACGTAGCCGTTGGAGCCGTGCACATAAACCTGATCCAGGGTCCCTCGCCCCAGCTCGCTGGCGATCCGCTCCCCCAGGGAGAGCATGGCCGCGGACATGGCGGAGACCCGATCTTCCTCCACATCCCGGGGGAGCGCGGAGGCGATGATCAACCCATCCACGGAAACCAGGGCCGAGGCCTCGATGTCCGGCGTGCTGGCCTGGAGGTCCTTCAGTCGTTGCACGATCAGCTCGGTGCGGGACCTGGCCATCGGAGCCGCTCCACGGCTTGAGGATTTACCGCTCTGAGCATACCATGGCCTCCCCAGGCCGTCAACGCCCGGGATGGAGCGCGCCGAATGGGTTCGACCTGAGAGGCCTTCGGCCGATGGTCGGCCTGGGCGCCGAATGAATTCGGCCTCGAGAGGCCTCCGGCTAACGGTCGGCCTGCGCCGACCGAAAGGATGTCCTGCGTCAGCGGAGGCCGACGCTTGGCGCGGGGTGTGCCGAATGAATTCGGCCTCAAGGGGCCTCCGGCCAACGGTCGGCCTGCGCCGACCGAAAGGAGGCCCTGCGTCGGCGGAGGCCGACGCCTGGCGCAAAGCGCCTCTGAAGGCCGATTTCAATCGGCGTGAAAGCCTTCGGCCGGCGGTCGGCCTGTGCCGACCGGGAGGTTGTCCTTTGCGTCGGCGGAGGCCGGCGCCTGGCGCGGAGCGCCGAATGAATTCGGCCTCAAGGGGCCTCCGGCCAACGGTCGGCCTGCGCCGACCGAAAGGAGGTCCTGCGTCGGCGGAGGCCGGCGCCTGGCGCGGAGCGCCTTGAGGGGCCGATTTCAATCGGTGAGCCAAATCATCATCGGAGCGAGGGGCAGTGGAGGAGCGCTGGTGGGTGATCGTGAACCCGGTGGCTGGCAACGGCCGCACCGGGCGCCGGTGGGGCGGGCTGGAGGCCCGCCTGCGCGTGGAGGGGATCCGGATGGAGGTCGTCTTCACCCAGGAGCCGGGCCACGCCACGGTCCTGGCTCGTCAGGGGATCGAAGCCGGGTTCACCACCGTGGTGGGGGTGGGCGGCGATGGAACCCTCCACGAGATCCTCAACGGCCTCCCGTTGGAGGATCCCGAGCGGATGCAGCGGATCCGCCTGGGCATGCTCCCCTTGGGCACCGGCTCCGACTTCGTCCGCACCTTCGGGCTGCCCCGGGACCCGGTGGCGGCGGCCCTCCGGTTGCGGGAGGGGCGGGTGCACTGGGTGGACGTGGGGCAGGTGACCTGCCGGCGGGCCGGGGAGACCGTCACCCGTTATTTCGTCAACGCCGCCGGCCTGGGCTTCGATGGGGAGGTGGCCGATCGCACCAACCGGGGGATCAAGGCTTTCGGCGCCACCGGCACCTATCTGGTCTATCTCTTCCTCACGCTCCTCCTGTATCAGAACAAAACCGTCCGCCTCCGTCTGGACGGAGAGGAGCGCGCCGGACGGATGAACTCGGTGCTGGTCTGCAACGGTCGTTACTTCGGGGGCGGGATGTTCATCGCCCCTCAGGCCGCTGTCGACGATGGCTGGTTCGACGTCATCGTGCTGGGAGATCTCGGGAAGGGGGAGATCGTCTGGAACCTCCCCCGGGTGTATCGGGGAACCCATCTGACGCATCCGAAGATCACCTGGCGGCGCGCCCGGGAGGTCCATGTGGAAGCCCAGGAGCGGATGTTCCTGCAGGCGGAGGGGGAGCTCATCGGGGAGGCTCCCGCGGCCTTCCGCCTCCTCCCCCGGGCCTTGCCCTTCCTGGCCTGAGGGCAACGTCCGCCTCCGCGCCTTGCATCCTGTGGAGGAGCCGAGCCGGTATGCTGACCATCCAGGAATGCCGGACAACGGCGGAGCGCCGGGCTTTCGTGACTTTCCCCTGGCGGGTTTACCGGAACGATCCTCACTGGGTGCCTCCGCTGATCAGCGAGCGGATGGCCTTCTTCGACCCGCAGCGGAACCCCTTCTATCAGCACGCGGAGGTGGCCCTTTTCATGGCCCGGCGGGATGGAGAGCCGGTGGGCACCATCGCCGCCCTTATCAACCACCAGCACAACGCTTTCCACAACGAGCAGGTGGGGTTCTTCGGGGCCTTCGAGGTGCTGCCGGACAGGGAGGCTGCCCATGCGTTGCTGGCCACCGCCCGGGACTGGGTCCGGGAGCGGGGGATGACGGCCCTGCGGGGCCCGGCCACCTTCAGCACCAACGAGGAGTGCGGCCTCCTCATCGAGGGCTTCGACGATCCCCCGCGCATCCTGATGGCTTACAACCCTCCCTATTATCGGGACTTCATCGAGCGCTTCGGCTTTCAGAAGGCGATGGACCTCTATGCCTATGAGCTCACGGTGGAGGTCTTCAACTGGCCGGAGAAGCTGGTCCGGGTGGTGGAGAAGCTGAAGAGCCGGGCGAAGTTCCGGGTTCGCCCGGGGAACATCCGGCGCTTCCGGGAGGAGCTGGATCGCATCAAGAAAGTCTACAACTCCGCCTGGGAGCGGAACTGGGGTTTCGTGCCGCTGACGGACGCGGAGATCGAGCACATGGCGGCCCAGCTGATCCGCTTCGTGGACCCGGATTTGGTGTTCATCGCCGAGGTCGATGACGAGCCCATCGGCTTCTCCTTGACCCTGCCGGATCTGAACCAGGCCCTGCGCAAAGCCTACCCGCGGCCCGGGGTGCCGGAGTGGTGGACGTTGATTAAGCTTCTTTACTACTGGAAAGTGCGCCGGGTGGTGGACACCATCCGCGTGCTGGCCATGGGGGTGGTGGAGAGCTGGCGCGCCCAGGGGGTGAGCGCCCTGTTTTACTACGAGACAGCGAAGGCGGCTCTGCCCAAGGGCTACCGGCGCGCGGAGATGTCCTGGATCCTGGAGAACAACCTGATGATGAACCGGGACATCCGGACGATGGGCGGGCGGCTGTATAAGATCTACCGCATGTATGAGCTGCCGCTGTGATGTCGGCCCGGACGCTCTGGCGGAAGGGGCGGGCGCTCTGGCCCTTCGGGGGGTCGTTCACTCTGCTCTGGCTGGGCCAGTTCCTCTCGCAGGTGGGCGATCAGTTCCTGTTTATCGCCGGCCTGAGCCTCCTGAACCGCCTGACGGACTCCCGGGCGGCCTTCGGGGGGCTGGCCCTGGCCATCACCGTCCCTCAGATCCTCTTCGGGCTGTGGGGCGGGGTCTTCGTGGATCGATGGCCCCGCCGCTTCGTGCTGATCGGCTCGGACATCGCCCGCGCCCTGATCGTCCTGGGCGCGCTGACGGTGCAGACGAACGCCGATCTGTGGCGGATGTATCCGCTGGCCTCGGCCCTGGCCATCGCCGGGCTTTTCTTCTACCCCGCCCGCAACGCCGTGCTCCCCGCCCTGGTCCCGTCGGCCCACCTGCTTCAGGCCAACGCGGTGCTCCAGGCCAGCTACATCCTGGCCCTGATCGTGGGAGGGATCTCAGCCGGCTTCTTCGTGGATCGCTTCGGCCCCTACGCAGCCTTCGTTCTGGACAGCCTCACCTTCCTGATCTCCGCCCTCAGCCTGGCCTTTATCCGCCTGCCGCCGGCCGTCAATCGCCCCCAGCCTGCCCTGCAGAACTCCCCCGGCCGGGATCTGTTAGAGGGCCTTCGCTTCGTCTGGGAGCAACGGGCGCTCCGCCGGGTGACGGCCATCACTCCCTTCGCCACCGTGGGGATCGGGACGGTCCAGGTCCTCGGCCTGGCCTTCCTGGCGGAGGTCCTGAACGTGCGAGCGGGAGGCTTCGGGTGGACGATGGCGATGATGGGCGTGGGCCTGGCGCTGGGATTGGGCGGGATGCCGCTGCTGGGCCGCTGGCTTCCCCCGCACCGGGCAGTGGGGTTGGCCCTGGCGGCCGCCGGCCTGGCCACCGTGCTCTTCAGTCAGGCCCAGACCTTCGCCTTCGTCCTGATCGCTGCCCTGGCGATGGGGTTGTGCGTGGTGATCGCCCGGGCCGGGCTGGCCACCCTGATGCAACAGTTGACCCCGGATAGCCTGCGCGGGCGGGTGGACAGCCTGATCAACCTCTCGGTCAACGGGGCCCTGGCCCTGGCCCAGGGGAGCGCCGGGCTCTTCGGGCAGTTGTGGGGGCCTCGCCCGGTGCTCCTGGGGGCCGGCCTCCTGATGGTGGCGGTGGGCGGCCTGGCCACCCTCGGCATGCGCGGGCTGGTCCGGGAGCCGGAGCTCTATACCCGGCCCTGACCCCGAGCCTCACCGCTCCTCCGGCCTGAAGCGACGGATCGCGCTGCACTATAATTCAGTGAAGGCAGCTGGCTGATCCGGAATCAGGCCCTTGATCTGCGATGGGCGCTGGAGGCAATCATGCCGATCTCCCGGGAGGAAGTGGAGCACATCGCCGAGCTGGCCAAGCTGGCCCTGACGGAAGAAGAAAAGACCCTCTACGCGGAACAGCTCTCCGCCATCCTGGAGTATTTCCGCCAGCTGCAGGAGGTGGACACCTCGGGGATCCCGCCGACGGCCACCGTCCTGCCGATCCGCAATGTCTTCCGGCCCGATGAGCCGGGGGAGCCGATGCCCCGGGAGGAGCTGCTTCGGAACGCCCCCGCCCAGGCGGACGGATGTTTTCAGGTGCAGCCGATCCTGGAGTTCGACTGAGGAGGCAGGCCGTGGCCCCCTGGCGGTGGACGATTCACGAGACCCTGGAGCATCTGCGGCGCGGCGAGATCTCCGCGGTGGAGGTCACCCGGGCGTATCTCGATCGCATCGAGGCCCTCGATCCCCTCCTGCACGCCTACCTCACGGTGACGCCGGAGGAAGCCCTTGCCCAGGCCCGGGAGGCGGACGCCCGCTGGGCGGCCTGGCGGCGGGATCCTTCGACGCCGCTCCCGCTGCTCAACGGGATCCCCCTGGCCATCAAGGACGTGATCTGCGTGCGAGGGGTGCGCTGCACCTGCGGCTCCCGAATCCTGGAGAACTTCATCCCACCCTATGAGGCCACCGCGGTGGCCCGGCTGCGGGAGGCCGGGGCGGTCTTCCTGGGGAAGACCAACACCGATGAGTTCGCCATGGGCTCCTCCACGGAGAACTCCGCCTTCGGGCCCACCCGCAACCCCTGGAACCCCGAGCGGGTGCCCGGGGGATCCTCCGGGGGCAGTGCGGCGGCGGTGGCGGCCGACCTCTGCGCCGGGGCCCTGGGCACCGACACCGGCGGCTCCGTCCGCCAGCCGGCCGCGCTATGCGGCGTGGTGGGCCTCAAGCCCACCTACGGCCGGGTCTCCCGCTACGGCCTGGTGGCCTATGGCTCCTCCCTGGATCAAATCGGGCCCATCACCAAGGACGTGCGGGATGCGGCGCTGTTGTTGCAGATCATCGCGGGGCCGGACCCGCGGGACGCCACCTCATGGCCGGCGCCCGTCCCGGATTACACCCAGGCCCTGATCCCGGATCTTCGGGGGATGCGGATCGGGGTTCCCCCGGAGTATTTCATCCCCGGGATGCAGCCGGAGGTGGAGCGGGCCGTCCGGGAGGCCATTGAGGTCCTGGCCGAGCTGGGAGCGGAGGTGATCGAGGTCTCCCTGCCCCATACCCGCTACGCCCTGCCGACTTACTATATGATCGCCCCGGCGGAGGCCTCGGCGAACCTGGCCCGCTACGACGGCGTCAAATACGGCCTGCGGATCCAGGGGGAGACCATCTGGGACACTTACCGCCTCACCCGGGGGATCGGGTTCGGGCCCGAGGTCAAGCGGCGCATCATGCTGGGGACCTATGCGCTGTCCGCCGGTTATTACGATGCCTACTACCTGAAGGCCCAGAAGGTGCGCACGCTGATCCGGCAGGATTTCGAACGGGCCTTCGAGCGGGTGGACGTGATCGTCTGCCCCACCTCGCCCACGACGGCCTTCCGGCTGGGCGAGCGCACCGCCGACCCGTTGCAGATGTATCTCGCGGATATCTTCACCATCACCGCGAACCTGGCCGGCATCTGCGGCATCAGCGTCCCGTGCGGTTTCGATGGGGAAGGCCTGCCCATCGGGTTGCAGATCCTGGGACCTGCCCTGGGGGAGGAGAAGATCCTGCGCGTCGCCTACGCCTATGAGCAGGCCACCCCGTGGCATCATCAACGCCCACCGATGGATGCGGCGCTTCAAGGACGAACGGGGGCCTGACGCCCTCCGGCACGGAGCGGACGCCGCCTTGTTCGGAAGAGAGGGATCCGCCTGCAGGCCGATCCCGGACTCGGATCGCCGATGAAACCGGTATGGCATGTCCTGTTGCTCCCAGCGGATGCGGATTGGCGGTGGGTGGAAGCCGCCCGCCTCTATGTGGAGCGCTTCCGCGTCCTCTGGGCATGGGATCCGGAGCAGGCGGTGGCGCTCCCCGGGGATCCCCTCCTTCTCTCCCTGGTCCTGCCGGACGGACGTCCCGGGCACACCGCGGCCTGGCTCCGCCAGCGTCGTCCTTCCATCCTCCTGGACGTGCTGTTCGCCCCCACCCCGGAGCACCTGCAGCGGATCCTGGACGCACGGGCCGCCCAGGGGGACCGGCTGGGCCGGGGGCTCCGGGTGGTCACGACGGACCGTCTGAACGTCCGGAGCGGTCCGAGCCGTTCGGCCCCCATCGTCGGCCGCCTGGAGGCCGGAGTGGAGGTGGAGGTGATCGGACGCAGCGCCGACGGCGCCTGGTGGGCGATCCGGGATCCCGGCGGGCGGGGCCGGGCATGGATTGCCGCCGCCTACACCCGCATCGTGCGGGGGATCCCGGAGACCCTCCCCATCTGGATCGGGGCTCCCCCGCGGGTTCGCGCCCGCCGAGTGCTCCCGGTCCATCGGGCGCCAGAGTCCGGATCGCCGGTCGTGGGATGGCTCGCGGCGGGGGCGGAGCGGGAGGCCCTGGGGCGGACGGAAGAGGGGGAATGGGTGCAGATCGCCTTCCCGGACGCCGCCCATCCGGGCTGGGTGCGCGGGGCGGACCTGGAGGTGGAGGCCGGGGCGCTGGAGGGCCTGCCGGTCTACGCCTCCTCCCGTTGGCTGGAGCCTCCGGTGCGGCCGCCCCTCATCCAGCGGCCCTTCGGGGCGGATCCGGCGGCCTTCGCCGTGTGGGGTCTGCCCGGGCATGAGGGGATCGATTTCGCCGCCCGGCCGGGCGATCCGGTTTATGCGGCGGCGGACGGCTGGGTCCTGCAGGCCGGGGATCGCCTTGAACATCCTTATGGCACCCAGGTGCGGATCCAGCACCGGAGGCCCGATGGCGTTTACGTCACGGTCTACGGTCGCCTGATGCCCGGCAGCCTGGTGGTCCGCGCTGGGGAGTTCGTTCAGGCCGGCCGGATGCTGGGCCGCGTGGGTCCGGAGGGGTTCGTGCACTTTATGCTCAAGAAAGAGGGGGCGCGGAACGGCCCCTACGGGGACATCCTGGATCCCTCGCCGCATCTCCGCGTCGCGCCCTGACCGCAGTAAAGATTCGTTCACTTCCTCGGAGGCACGGCGTCCATGGATCAGGTGCGGATCATCCGTCATCCGGTGGTTCAGCACAAGCTGACGGAGCTGCGGGATCTCCAGACGCCCCCGCCGCGGTTTCGGGAGCTGCTCCGGGAGATCACCCCACTCCTCCTGTATGAGGCCACCTGGGATCTGGAGGTAGAGGAGGTTCCGGTGCGCACCCCGATGGGGGAGGGGCGGGGGCAGCGGCTGCGGGGCGCGGTGGGCCTGGTGCCCATCCTGCGGGCCGGGCTGGGGATGGTGGAGGGCGCCCTCCAGGTCTTCCCCGAGGCCCAGGTCTGGCATCTGGGCCTCTACCGGGATGAGCGCACCCTGCAACCGGTGGCCTATTACAACCGGCTGCCCGCCCAGCCCACCGTGACCTGGTGCTTCATCCTGGATCCGATGTTGGCCACCGGCGGCTCGGCGGTGGCGGCGGTGGACATGGTCAAGCGCTGGGGGGTTCCCCATATCGTCTTCGTCGGCCTGATCGCCGCCCCGGAGGGGCTGGAGCGCTTCCGGGGAGCGCATCCCGACGTCCCGGTTTATGTGGCGGCGGTGGACAGCCATCTGAACCCCCACGGCTTCATCGTGCCGGGCCTGGGGGACGCGGGCGACCGCCAGTTCGGAACCGGATGAGCCGGCCGCCTCAAAGGCGCAAGGCAAATCGGGATCGCCTCGCGATCTTTCCAGGGCCGGGCGTGCAGGAGGCGCATAATGGGACGCTTCATGAGCTTGCGGGTGATCGCATGGGCGTTGCGGGCGGCGGGCCTGCTGATGGGGATCGGGGTCGGGCTCGCCCTCTGCTCGGCGCTGATCCCCGGAGGCCTCGGCTTCTTCCGAATGCCCTCTCCGCTGGAAGGAGTTTTCTTGCTGGGGGCGGGGCTCCTCTACGCGTTGCTCCTCTACGGAGCCGGGGAGCTGATCGAGCTGCTCCTGGCCATCGAGGATCACGTCCGGACGATGGCCGAACATTTCCGACGTCAGGGAACCCCGCCCGCGGCCTCCTGAAGGCGGGGAGCCCGCGGGATGCGCCCTCCGGATGAGGCGGTCCCATCGCCGGGATCGGCACAACGTCTTGCGGGTGAGCATAAACGGTTATGGAAACGGGCTTGACGCTGGTCCTCACCCATGAGAACGCGGATTTCGACGCCGTGGCCGCCCAGCTGGCGGCGGCCCGGCTTTACCCGCGGGCCATCCCGGTGCTCCCCCGACGGGTGAACCGGAACGTGCGGGCTTTCCTGAACCTCTACGGGGACCAGCTGCCGTTCATGCTCCCGGATGAGCTGATCCGCCGCCCGGTGGATATGGTGATCCTGGTGGACACCCAGACGATGGCCACGGTGCGGGGGATGGGGCCGCAGACCCGGGTGCAGATCATCGACCACCATCCCCTGGCCCGGGATCTGCCTCCGGGCTGGACCTATCACGGGGAGCCGGTGGGGGCGACCACCACGCTCCTGGTGGAGGGGCTGGCTGAACGGGGGATCGCCCTGAGCTGGGTGGAGGCCACTTTTTTGCTGTTAGGGATCTACGAGGACACCGGATCCCTCACCTATCCTTCCACCACGCCGCGGGATCTGCGGGCGGCGGCCTGGCTGATGGAGCGGGGGGCGGATCTCGCCGTGGTCAGCGAGTTCCTGCACCATCCTCTCTCCGAGGCCCAGCGCCGCCTGTATGATCGCCTGCTGGAGTCCGCGCAGACCCTGGAGCTGGAGGGGCACACGGTGATCATCGCCGCCGCGCGGGCGGATGGTTTCCTGGAGGAAGTCTCCAGCGTGGCCCATCGCCTGCGCGACCTCTTCGAGCCCTCCGCCCTCTTCGTGCTGGTGGAGTTCGACGGGCACGTCCAGCTGGTATGCCGCACCACTACCGACGACATCGACGCCGGCGGCGTCGCCGCCCACTTCGGGGGCGGGGGCCACGCCCGCGCGGCCGCCGCGGTGATCCGGGGCCGCTCCCTGGAGGAGATCCGGGAGGAGCTGGTGCGGATCCTGCCCCGACACATCCGGCCGGCGGTCACGGTGGCTGAGATCATGTCCCGCGGTGTGCGGGTGTTCCCGCCGGATCTCCCCATCCGGGAGGCGGCGAAGGAGATGCAGCGCACCGGCCACGAGGGCTTCCCGGTGGTGCGCGAGGGGCGGGTGGTGGGCTTGCTGACCCGGCGGGCGGTGGATCGGGCCATGCAGCACGGGCTGGGCGGCCAGCCGGTGGAGCGGGTGATGGAGAAAGGGGAGGTGTTCGTCCTGCCCACCGACCCGGTGGAGAAGGTCCAGCGCCTGATGATCGAAACCGGCTGGGGGCAGATCCCGGTGGTGGAGGACGGCGAGGTCGTCGGCATCGTCACCCGCACCGACCTGATCCAGCTGTGGGGGGAACGTCGGAAGGTCCGCCCGCGCTTCAGCGTGACCTCGGCGATGGAGGCCGCCTTCCCGCCCCCCTGGCTGGCCCTGGTGCGGGAGATCGGGGCCACGGCCCAGGCCATGGGCTTCACCGCTTACTTCGTCGGCGGGCTGGTGCGCGACCTCATCCTCAACCACCCCATCGTGGACGTGGATATCGTGGTCGAGGGGGATGCCATCGCCCTGGCGGACGCGATGCGGGCGCGTTACGGCGGACGCGTGGTCGCCCACCGGCGGTTCGGGACGGCCAAATGGTTGCTGGAGGGGACTGTGATCACCACCCCGGCCGGGCCGGTGGAGGGGTTGAAGGCCATCGACTTCGTCACCGCCCGCCGGGAGTTCTACGCCCACCCGACGGCGCTCCCCCAGGTGGAGCCCAGCTCCATCAAGCAGGACCTGCACCGCCGCGATTTCACCATCAACACCCTGGCGGTCTGCCTGAACCCCGATCGCTTCGGGGAGCTGCTCGATTTCTATGGGGGCCTGCAGGACCTGCAACGAGGCCTCATCCGCGTCCTCCATTCCCTGAGCTTCGTGGAGGACCCTACCCGGATCCTGCGGGCGGCCCGCCTGGAAGCCCGCCTGGGCTTCCGGGTGGAACCCCGGACGGAGGAGCTCATCCAGCATGCGGTGGATCTGCTGGCCCGGGTGAGCGGCGAGCGGATCCGGCACGAGATGGAGCTGATCCTGGCCGAGCCGGAGCCGGAGCGGATCCTGGCCCGGCTGGAGGAATGGAAGGCCCTGACGTTCGTGATGCCGGGCCTCCGGGCGGATGATTGGTTGCGGGAGCGCTTTCGCGCGATGCGCGTGGCCCTGGAGGATGGGGAGTGGCAGGCCCGGGAGGGGACTCCGTTGGATCGCTGGCGGGTTCTGGCCGGGTGGGGGCTGATGGCCTATCGGCTGACCCCGGCCCAGCTGGAGCAGGGGATCCGCCGCCTGCGCTTCCCGGGCCGGGAGGCCGAGGCGTTGCGGGCCGTGCTGGAGGTTCGGGGGAAGCTCGAGCGCCTCGCGGAGCCTCTCAAGCCCAGCACCGTCGCCGAGCATCTGGATCCGTATCCCCTGATCGCCCTCTTTGTGGTATGGGTGGCCGCGCCGCCCGGCCGGGCCCGCGATAACCTGTTCCGGTATGCGCATGTCTGGCGGGGAGTCCGGCCGCTGCTGCGGGGGGACGACCTGCGCCGGTTGGGCGTGCCGGAGGGCCCAGCCATCGGGGAGATGCTGCGGGCCCTCCGGGCTGCTCGCCTGGATGGGGAGGTGCAAACTCGGGAGGACGAGATCGCTTTCGTGAAAGCCCGCATGGGCGCCGCATCCGGACAGGGCTCCCGGTAGATCCCTTCCGGGTTGGCGCGTAGAAAACCGGAGTTCTCCCTTAGAGACCAGCGCTATACTCAAGATAGCCATATGGCCGGCAGGTGGAAAGGAGTGTAAAGCGATGTCCGATCATGGGCGGTTGCGCATCGAAATCGAGAACTTCGGCCCGATCGCCTCGGGATCCTTCGAGCTGCGCCCTCTGACGCTCTTCATCGGGCCTAACAACACGGGGAAATCCTACGCCGCCACGCTGGCGCATTCTATTGTTCGAACAGTTCCAAACATGATGGTCCTTGACAAAAGGAAGATATCGCTCCCAATTCAAGAAATGCTATTTCAGTTTCTATCAGAATACCTGAAAGAAGAGATGCTTGATCGCCTTTATGTCTACTTCAATTGCAAGAATCTTCGGGATTTGATTTCCCGATTTGCTTCGGAAGAGAAGGCCCATGTTTATGTCTACAGTCGCGATTCGGAGAATTGGTGGGCCTCTCTTAAAGGGAATGGATCTCGCTGGTCAGTTGAGGTGAACGCCTCGGGGTTGGCTAAGATCGAGTTGCAGTATGAAGAAGAGGTGCTTACAGGCAAACTACCGATTGTCCGGTTTCCCGTGACCAAAGCGATTGGCTTGCCGAATTTCTCTTACTACCTCCCAGCGGCCCGTTCGGGGGTGTTGCAGGGATGGCGAGCTCTAACCGCTGAGGCTGTGCGCCGGGTCTCCCGTTGGGCCGGCATTGAGGAGATCCGCGTGCCGGCGCTGCCCGGCCTGATCGGAGAGTTCCTGGAGGAGCTCATCCACGCATCCGAGGGCCTGGCATCCGAGGGCCTGAGGCGACGGTCCCGGGTGGGCGAAGGCGCCTCTCCTTTCCAAAGCGCCCTGGAGGTGCTGGAAGGGGATCTTCTGAAGGGCACGGTGGATTTCTCCTATCCAGATGGGGTGCCTGTCCCTGAGATCGTTTATCGAACCCGGGTAAAACGGAAGAAACTTGAGATCCCGATCCAACGCGCCTCCTCCACGGTCGGGGAGCTCGCCCCCCTGGTCCTCTGGATCAAGTATCTGCTCCGGCCGGGAGGGATGCTGGTCATCGAGGAGCCCGAGGCCCATCTGCACCCGGAGAACCAGCGTCGGGTCGCCCGGGCCCTGGTGCGGCTGGTGCGGGCCGGCGTGACGGTCCTCTGCACCACCCATAGCCCCCTGATCCTTCATCAAGTCAGCAATCACATCCTGGCCTCCCGGGCGGACCCCGCGCGCCGGAAGGAGCTGGGGTTCACCGAAAAGGATCTGCTCCGCGAGGAGGAGGTGGGGGCCTACCTGTTCCGGATGCGGGAGGACGGACGCGGGAGCGAGATCCAACCTCTCCGCATCGAGCCCGACTTCGGCATCCCGGAGGATGAATTCGTGCGCGTCTCCGAGGCCATCGGTGAGGAAACCTATCGCCTGACCGGCCCCCTGACCGTAGAGCTGGGGGAGGGATAGCGTGCGAGGGGCTCGGCATGCATCCTTTCCTGAACTGGCTGCTGACGCACCACGATGCCCACGGTTGTTTAACAGCTACTCCCCGACGATGGAACATTAAGTGCTCCATCCAGTGGCCGAAGGACTCGGCTTTTCGTATCCTGGATTGCGATCAATGCCCAGACTTCCGGCAGGGGCAGGGCGGCAAGAGACCAGACTTTCTCCTTTTCTGGGAACGTCCGGGACAGCTGCTGATTGTCGTGTTGGAGCTCACCCGGGGAGCGGTGGAGCCCCATAAGCGGGATCAGATCGCGGCGGGCCTTCGGATCCTGGAGGGATATCTCGCTCAGTTTAACAGAGGACCCCGTGCTTACGTCCATGCCCTTATCCTCCATAGTGGGCATATGCGTAGCGCGAATGTGCATCATCTCCAGCAGCCGTTGCCCTTCCGGGGAAAGCGGCTCTGGCTTATTGTGAATCGTTGCGGGGACAAATTGAAAGAGATCTTGGAGGACTGGGCCTCAGGCCACGTTCCCCCGACGGGATAAGGAGCCGGGAGGAGCTTCCCGGCTCCCGAAGGCAAGTGCGCGTATCGCTCGGGCATCCCTACTCTCCCCGCACGATGCGCCGGGCGATGCGGTTGTGCTGTTCGATCAGGCGGCCTTCTTCTACGGGGAGCAGGTGCCCCTCCTGAACGATCACCCGGCCCTGGACCACCACCCAATCGGCCGGGCGGGGCTGACAGAGCACCAGGGCGGCGACCGGGTCGTGCAGGGCCCCCGCGTAATCCAGACGATCCAGCCGCCACGCGGCGAAGTCGGCGGCCTTCCCCGGCGCGAGCTGCCCGATGTCATCCCGCCCCAGCACCGCCGCGCCGCCCCGGGTGGCCAGCCACAGGGCCTCCTCCGCGGTCAGGGCGTCGGGCCGCTCCAGGGCCACCCGCTGGAGGAGCATCGCCTGCCGGACCTCCGCCAGCATATGAGAGGAATCGTTGCTGGCGCTGCCATCCACCCCCAGCCCGACCTTCACCCCCTGGTCCAGCATCGCCCGGATTGGGGCGACGCCGGAGGCCAGCCGCATGTTGGAGGTGGGGCAGTGGGCGACGCCCACCCCCGTGCGGGCCAGGGCGGCGATCTCCTCCCGATTCACGTGCACCATGTGGGCGAACCACACATCGGGCCCTTCCCAGCCCAAATCGGCGGCGAAGGCCACGGGGCGCTTGCCGAACCGGGCCAGACAGTATTCCTCCTCGTCCCGGGTCTCCGCCAGGTGCGTGTGGAGCATCACCCCGTAATGGCGGGCCATGGCCGCGGCCTCCCGCATGAGATCCGGGGTGACGGAGAAGGGGGAGCACGGGGCCAGGGCCACCCGGCACATCGCGTAGGGCTTCGGGTCGTGATAGGCCTCGATGACCCGTTGCATGTCTTTCAGGATCGCCTCCTCATCCTCCACCACGGAGTCCGGCGGGAGGCCGCCCCGGGATTCCCCCAGCGACATGGCCCCACGGGTGGCATGGAAGCGGATCCCGATCTCCTGCGCCGCGCGGATCTCGTCGTCCAGCTTCGCCCCGTTGGGGAACAGATACAGGTGATCGCTGGTGGTGGTGCAGCCGGAGCGGAGGAGCTCCGCCATCCCCACCAGGGCGCTGACGTAGACCGCCTCGGCGTCCATGCGGGCCCAAATCGGATACAGGGTGCGCAGCCAGTCGAAGAGCTTGGCGTTCTGGGCGATGACCCGGGTGAGGGTCTGATAGAGATGATGATGGGTGTTGACCATGCCCGGGATCACCACCATCCCCCGGGCGTCCAGGACGAGGTCCGCCTCCCGAGGCAGCTCCTCCGTCCGCCCCACCTGTTCGATCACGCCGTCCCGGGCGAAGAGGCCCCCGTCCGGGATCCGCCGCCGGGCGTCGTCCATGGTCACCAGCACCTCCGCGTGGCGCACCAGCAGGGTCGTCATCGGTCGCCTCCCCGGGCGCAGGATTCGAAGCTCCGATGGAGTTCATTTTACCCGGGCCGTGAAGGTAGAGTAGGAGCAGGTCCAGACAGCGGGCGTGGCGATCCCCCGGGAGGGTCGCGGCGATGTGGGCTATCGGGCTGGATTTAGCGTGGTCGCCCCGGAACCCGAGCGCCGGGGTGGTGTTGGGATGGGCGGAGGATCACTGGGAGGTGGTGGCCTGGGAGGCGCAGCTGGGCGCCGATGCGGAGATCCTGGCCTTCCTGGAGCCTTATCTGGACGCCCCCTGTGTGATCGGGATCGACGCGCCCCTCATCGTCCCCAACGAGACGGGTTCCCGGCCCTGCGATCGGATCCTGGCCTCCCGCTTCGGCCGCCATCACGCGGGTGGCTACCTGGTCAACCGTCGCTGGCTGCGATCCTTCGGAGGGCTGCGAGGGGAGGCCCTGAGGCAAGCCTTATGCGCCCGGGGGTTGATCCTGGAGCCTCCCGAAGCCCCCCGCCTCCCGGTCCGCGCAGTCCTGGAGGTGTTCCCCCATCCGGCCGCCGTGGTCCTGTTTGGCCTGCGACGGATCCTCCGGTATAAACGGTTGGGCCGGGATCAATGGGCGCAGGCGTTGCGACGGTGGCATCAGCGGCTGCTGACCCTCGAGGCCTTCCGGCCTCCAGTGCGCTGGCCGGAGCCCTGGCGCGAGCCGCCCCGCGGGGGGACCCGACGGATGTGGAAGGCGTGGGAGGATCAGCTGGATGCGGCTTTCTGCGCCTACATCGCGGGCTACGTCTGGTTCCACGGCCCGGCGGGCTATGAGCGGATCGGAGATCTGGAGACCGGCTTGGTGATCGTCCCCCGTCGGATCGATGGATAGGGCAAGGATCCAGACTCCGGTGCAGGGGGGAAGATGAGCGGGGAGTGGGCGTGCTGCGAGGAGCCGCTGCCGGAGATGGTGCGGCATGGCCTGGAGCGGTTTAACGCCGGAGAATACTTCGAACAACATGAGATCCTGGAGCATGTGTGGCGGGCGGAGCGCCGGCCGGTGCGGGAGATCTATCAGGGCATCCTGCAGATCGGCGTGGCCTGCTATCAGATCCAGCGGGGCAATTACGCTGGGGCGCTGAAGATGCTGCGGCGGGGGCTGGCCCATCTGCGCCGGGCCCCGGATCGCTGCCAGGGGATCGACATCGCCCGCCTGCGGGAGGACGCCCAGCGCCTGCTCCACGAGCTGGAGCGCCGGGGTCCCGCAGGCTCCTCCGAGCCGGATCCCCGCTGGTTCCTTCGGGTGTTTTTCGAGGGTTGATGTGGACCGAAATGAATTTCGGTTTACCTCACAGCATCGCATCTATTCGTTCTGAGGAGGTCCGATGAAAGCGGTGGTGATGCGACGGCGGGGAGGTCCGGAGGTGCTGCAGGTGGAGGAAGTGCCCACCCCGGTCCCGGGGCCGGGGGAGGTGCTGGTGCGGGTTTACGCGTGCGGTCTGAACCATCTGGATCTTTACACCCGGGCCGGGGCCCAGGGGCGGAAGGCGAAGCTTCCCCATATATTGGGCCTGGAGCCGGCGGGGGAGATCGTCGCCCTGGGGGAGGGGGTGACCGGATGGCGGGTCGGGGATCGGGTGCTGGTAGGGGCCTTCATCGTGTGCGGGACGTGCGAGTTCTGCCGGGCCGGCATGGACAACCTGTGCCGGCAGCGCAAGATCATCGGGGTGGATCGCTGGGGCGGTTACGCGGAGTATGTGGTGGCCCCGGCCGCCAACCTGATGCGTCTGGCCCCCCACATCTCCTACGAGGCTGCGGCGGCGGTCCAGGCGGCCTTCGGCACCGCCTGGCACATGCTGGTGTCCCGGGCGCGGATCCGGCCCGGGGAGACGGTGCTGGTGCTGGCGGCCGGCAGCGGCATCGGCACCGCCGCCATCCAGATCGCGCGGCACTTCGGGTGCCGGGTGATCGCCACCGCCAGCAGCGAGGAGAAGCTGGAGAAAGCGCGGGCCCTGGGGGCGGACGTGCTCATCAACTACCGCCAGCAGCCCCGCTTCAGCCTGGCGGTGATGGAGGCCACCGGCGGGCGCGGGGCGGACATCGTCTTCGAGCACGTGGGCTCGGACACCTGGAAGGAGAGCGTGGCCTCCCTGGCCTTCCGAGGACGCCTGGTGTTCTGCGGCTCCACCACCGGCCGCTGGGGCGAGACGGATCTGTGGGGGGTGTTTTATAAAGAGGCGGAGATCCTGGGCTCCTTCGGGGCCACGCGGGCGGATTTCCAGGCGGTGATGGAGCGGGTGGAGCAGGGGATCTTCCAGCCGGTCATCGACCGCGTGTTCCCTCTGGAGGAGGCCGCGCAAGCCCATCGCGACCTGGAGGACCGGCGGGTCTTCGGCAAGGTGGTGCTCCGAATCCCCTGAGGGTTTGGTCTCCTATGCCCTCGGGTTGCGCTTCAAAGGACATCCCGGGATGAAGGGGATGCCCTCCTCAGGGCTCTCCTCAGCCCTCGGGCGGCCCCTTCCCGGGCTCCCCATACACATCGGGCCGCGCTGCCCGGACCCATTCGGCGGGGATGCCGCACAGGAACCGCAGGGGCTCCTGCCCGGTGTTGCGGTACTGATGCGTTACGTGGGGTGGCACGAACACCACATCCCCAGCCCGAATCGGATACACCTGATCGCCGATCTGCACCTCCCCCTCCCCGCTGAGGACGAAGTTTTCGTGCTCGAACCAGTGGGCATGGAGAGGGGTGTGGCCGCCCGGCTCCAGCTCGATGACCCGCAGGCGGTAGGTCGGGGCGCCGTGTCGGGTGTCGATGATCCACCGGATGGAGGCGCCCCGGGCGCCCGCATCGGTCACCGGCTGCCGCTCGCACGCGGTGAAGGGAGAAGGACGTCGGGGGTCGAACTCGCCCATCGGCTTCCTCATGGGGAAAGGGATTCGCCTTCATTCTACTCGATGCGGAGGCCCAGGCGGTCGGCCAGGTGGGCGCGGATCGCCGCCTGCACCGCCTCCATGGGCTGGGAGGCGTCGATCACCACCCATCGGGCGGGCTCGGCGGCGGCCAGGGCGAGATAGCCCTCCCGCACCCGTTGATGGAAGGCCAGGTCCATGGCGTCCAGGCGGGTCCAGGCCTCGCCGGAGGCCCGGCGGCGGGCCAGGCCCTGTTCCACCTCTACGTCCAGCAGGAAGGTGAGGTCCGGCTGCAGGCCGCCGGTGGCGAACCGGTTCAGGCGGCGCAGCTCCTCCAGATCCAGTCCCCGGCCGTAGCCCTGATAGGCCAGGGTGGAATCCGCGTAGCGATCGCTGATGACGATGCCTCCCGCCATCAGGAAGGGGCGGATGACCCGCTCCACCAGCTGGGCCCGGGCGGCGCAGAAGAGCAAGGCCTCCGCCCGGGCGGTCATATCCGCCTGCTCATGGGCGTGGAGCAGCTCCCGGATCGCCTCCCCCACGGGGGTCCCGCCGGGCTCCCGGGTGAGCAGCACCCGAAGCCCTTTCTCCTGCAGGACGCCGGCCAGCCAGCGGGCCATGGTGGTCTTCCCGCATCCCTCCGGCCCTTCAAAGGTGATCAGGAGGCCGCGCATCTTAAAACCCCTGGATCCAGTGAGCATATAGGTATGCGATCATCGCATTCCAGAGCAGGCTGTCCAGCCGGTCCAGCACGCCCCCGTGCCCGGGGAAGAGGTTCCCGGAGTCTTTCACCCCGGCCCGGCGCTTCAGGACCGAGATCGAGAGATCCCCCAGGGTCCCCAGGCTGCCGGCCAGCAGGCCGAGGAGGGCGCCGGGCCCGGCTCCGATCCCGATCAGAAGGCCCAGGAGAGCGCCCACCACGAGGCCGGCTATACAGCCGCCGAGGAACCCCTCCCAGGTTTTGCCCGGGCTCAGACGAGGCGCTAGGCGATGTCGCCCCCACCGCTGGCCGACGAAGTAGGCGGCGGTGTCGGCCCCCCAGGTGACGAAGAGGACGAAGACCACCCATCCGCGGCCGTAGGGCTCCGGGAGGTTCCGGAGCCAGACGAAGGAGCGCCCCAGCCAGCCCAGATACAGCCCGCCGGCGGCGGTGAAGGCCCAGTCGATCAGGGGATGCTCTGTGCGCCGGATCCACCAGAACCACACGAGGGCGAAGGGCGGCGCGAGGGTCAGGGTGAGCTCCGCCAGCCGGGGGCTGGCTGCGGAGAACATCCCGTCTATCAGGAAGCCCAGGATCATCAACCCGACCCAGCCCGGGGAGGGGGAGAAGCCGATGCGCCGGATCAGGCCGGTGTATTCCCAGGCGGCCAGCCCCAGGGCGAGGGCCACCGTCGCCGCCCAGATCCACCCGCCTTGGTGGATGAGGGCCGCGAGCAGGGGGATGGCGATGAGGGCGACGAGGAGGCGCTGGCGCAGCACGGCGGGATCAGGAAGGTTATCCGGGGGGAGCCAGTTGCTCGCTGATCTGTCCGAACCGACGCTCCCGGCGGCTGTAGGCCTCGATGGCCTTCAGCAGCTCTTCCCGGTCGAAGTCGGGCCAGTAGACGGGCGTTACGTAAAACTCCGCATAGGCGGCCTGCCAGAGCAGGAAGTTGCTCAGTCGCATCTCCCCGCTGGTGCGGATGATCAGATCCGGATCCGGCAGCCCGGCGGTATACAGGTAGCGGGAGATCAGCTCCTCGTTGACCGCCTCCGGGGGGACGCCGTCGGCGATGATGCGGCGGACGGCCTCCACGATCTCCTGGCGGCCTCCGTAGTTGAAGGCGACGCAGAGGATGAGCCGGGAGTTCCCCTTCGTCCGCTCGATGGCCATGCGGATCTTCCGCTGGAGCCGTTCGGGCACCCCCTCCAGGCTGCCCAGATGGCGGATCTGCACCCCATTGCGGTCCAGGTTGTCCAGCTCCCGATCGATCATCTGCTCCAGCAACCCGAAGAGGCCGTAGACCTCCTCCGGGGGGCGGCGCCAGTTCTCGGTGGAGAAGGCATAGATGGTGAGGATGCGGACCCCGAGGTCGGCGCAGGCCTCGATCACCCGGCGCAGGTTCTCCGTGCCGGCCCGATGCCCGGCCAGGCGAGGGAGACCGCGGGCCTTGGCCCAGCGGCCGTTGCCGTCCATGATGATGGCGATATGGGTGGGGATTTTCAGCGCGATCTCTGCGACCTGACCGTTCTGCTGCCTCACGGACTCCTCCTTCCGGGCCCTCTCCGAATCCGGGCGGGGATCTCTCCCCCTCCCGGCCATGATTCAGAAGGACATGATCTCCTTCTCTTTGGCCTGGGCGACCTTCTCCGCCTCCTCGATGTAGCGGTCGGTGAGCTTCTGAACCTCCTCCTTGGCCTCCTCCAGCTCATCGTCAGACATCTCTTTGTTCTTGTGGCGGGCCCGCAGCTCCTCCAGGGCATCCCGCCGGATGTTGCGGATGGCGACGCGGGTCTCCTCGAGCCGCTTGTGCACCAGCTTCACCAGCTCCTGACGGCGCTGTTCGGTGAGCCGGGGCAGCACCAGTCGGATGATCCGGCCGTCGTTGCTGGGAGTTAGCCCCAGGTCGGACTTGAGGATGGCCCGTTCGATCTCCGGCAGGGCCTTCGGGTCATAGGGCTGGATGGTCAGCAGGTTCGGCTCCGGAGCCCGGATGATGGCCAGCTGCTCCAGCGGGACCTGGGTCCCGTAGTATTCCACCGGGATCCGCTCCACCAGGGCGGGGGAAGCGCGCCCCGTGCGGATGCCCTTGAGCTCGTCCTCGAACACCCGAATGGCCTTGCGCATGCGCTCTTCGGCGTCGCGGAAGACCTGTTTCGGGATCATCGCGCCTTTTCACCTCCGCCAGGTTCAAGCGGCGGGCGGATGCGGCTCAGCCATCGATCAGCGTGCCCACCGGCTCCCCTCGCACCGCCCGTTCCAGGCTGTCCGGCTGCCAGAGATCCAGGACGATGATGGGCAGGTTGTGATCCATGCACAGGGAAAGGGCCGTGCTGTCCAGCACCTTCACCCGCAGGTTCAGGGCCTCTATATATGTTAGTTTATCAAACTTGCGGGCGTTGGGGTTGACCATGGGATCTTCCTCGTAGACCCCATCCACCTTGGTGGCCTTGATGAGGACGTCAGCGTGGATCTCCATCGCCCGCAGGGCCGCGGCGGTGTCCGTGGTGAAGTAAGGGTTCCCGGTCCCGGCCCCCAGGATGACCACGCGCCCCTTCTCCAGGTGGCGGATGGCCCGGAGCCGGATGTAGGGCTCGGCGATGGCGCGCATCTCGATGGCCGTCTGGACGCGGGTGGGCACCCCGAGGCGCTCCAGGGCATCCCGCAGCGCGAGGGAGTTCATCACGGTGGCCAGCATCCCCATCTGATCGGCGGTGGCCCGGTCCATGCGATGCGCGATCCCATCCCGGCCCCGCCACAGGTTGCCGGCGCCGATGACGATGGCGATCTCCACCCCCATCTCCTTCACCGCCTTGATGCGGGCGGCCAGCTCCGTGGCCCGTTCCGGGCTGATCCCGAATCCCCCGGGCCCGGCCAGCGCTTCCCCGCCCAGCTTCAACAGGATCCGCCGGTATTTCGGACCGGACATCGCGTGCTCCTTCCCGTTCGGCTCAGGTGGTCCACGCGCCTCCTGATCGGAGGGGCTGGGTTTCATCAAGAAGGCCGGGCTTCAGGGCCCGGCCCTCTTCATCATTCCACCGTCTCCCCCAGTTCGTATCGTGCGAACCGACGGACCACGATGTTCTCCCCGACGCGGGCGATGACCTCCATGATCCGCTCGTTGACCGTGCGGTTCTCATCCCGGATGAAGGGCTGCTCCAGCAGGCAGACCTCCTGGATGAAGCGGGCCAGCCGGTTCTCCGCGATCTTCTCAGCGATGTGCGGGGGCTTGCCCTCGTTGAGGGCTTCTTTTAGATAGATCTGCCGCTCGTGCTCCAGGACCTCCGCCGGGATGTCCTCGCGGCGGATGTAGCGAGGGTTGGTGGCGGCGATCTGGAGCAGCAGGTCGTGGGCCAGCTGCTGGAACTCCGGGGTGCGGGCGACGAAATCCGTCTCGCAGTTCAGCTCCAGCAGCACGCCCACCCGATTGCCGGGGTGCACGTAGGCCACCACCAGGCCCTCCCGGGCGGTTCGCTCCAGCTTGCGGGCCGCCCGGGCCAGCCCCTTCTCCCGCAGGTAATCGATCGCCTTCTCGAAATCCCCACCGGTCTCCTCCAGGGCTTTCCGGCAATCCAGGATCCCGGCGCCGGTCATCTCCCGCAGGCGCTTGACCATATCGACGGTGATGTTCAAGGGTCTTCCCTCCATCGAAGGATGTTCGAAAAGGCCCGGGCAGGGGCCGGCTCAGGGGAGCTCCTCCAGCTCCTCCCCGATCTCCTCCTCGATCTCTTCCTCGGCCTCTTCCTCCTCCGCCTCGAAGACGCGGCGGGGCTCCAGAGCCGGCACGGCCTCCTCGATTTCCTCCTCCTCAGTCGGGACTTCCGCCACGCCGATCTTCTCCCGCAGCTGCAGGCCCTCCAGGACGGCGTCCGCCATCAACCGGGTGATGAGCTTGATGGAGCGGATGGCGTCATCGTTGGCCGGGATGATGTAGTCGATGGGATCGGGGTCGCAGTTGGTGTCGACCATGGCGATGACGGGGATGTTCAGGGCGTTCGCCTCGCGGATCGCCGTGGCCTCCCGCATGGTGTCCACCACGAACAGCATGTCGGGGAGGCGCTTGAGGGGCCGGAGCCCCTCGAACTTGAGGCGCATCTTCTCGTATTTGCGACGGAGCCGGATGGCCTCCTTCTTGGGCATCGTCTCCAGCCCGCCGTTGCGGATCATCTCGTCCAGCTGGATGTAGTAGCGGATGCGCTCCCGGATGGTCCGCCAGTTGGTGAGGGTGCCGCCCAGCCAGCGGTAGTTCACATAGGGCATCTGGCAGCGCTGGGCTTCCGCGGCGATGGTCTCCTGGGCCTGCCGCTTGGTCCCCACGAACAGGATCACGCCGCCCTGGGCCACCTTGTCCCGGACCAGCTCATAAGTGCTGTCGATGGCGCGGATGGTTTGCTGGAGGTCGATGATGTGGACGCCGTTGCGTTCCGTGAAGATATAGGGTTTCATCTTGGGGTGCCAGCGGTTGGTCTTGTGGCCGAAGTGCACCCCGGCTTCCAGCAGCTCCTTCATCGTCACACGCGGCATAGGCGCTCCTCCGAATGCGTTTTTCTCCTCCACCCCTTCCTCCCGGCCGGGAGCCGGGCCGCGCCCGGCACGCCCCTCCGGTCCAGGGTGTGTGGGATGGGATACCGGCTGCACAGTATAACACGAGATCCGGCGATCGGCCAGTCCTCCCCGGAACCCCGTAACCTTTTGCCGTCCACCGCCGACATGATGGGCGGATCACGGCGCGCCGCTCGATCCGCTCCGTTCAAACCGTCAGGGAGGTGCTTCCATGCAAAAGATCTTTCGTTTGGGGATCCTCGGGCTTGGGCTGGCGCTCCTCGCGCTGACCGCCTGCACGACCGCTCCCGCCGCCGGGGATGGGCAGACGATCCGCTGGCAGGGGACGGTGGAGGCGGTCCTCCCCGATGGCCTCCAGGTCTCCGGCCAACGGGTCCGCTGGACCGGCGACACGCAGATCCTGGGGTCGGTGCAGGTGGGCTCGCAGGTGGAGATCGAGGGGACGCAGGCGGACGGAGCGCTGAGCGCGATGGTGATCCGGGTCCGCTCCTCCGCTGAGTCGACGGCGATGGGCCCCGGGGCCGCCGGGACCTTCGTCTCCCCGCTTCCCACGCCGATCCCGCGCATGGAGTTCCGAGGCGTGGTGGAGGAGATCCTTCCCAACGGCTACCGGGTCGCCGGCCAGACGGTGATCGTGACGACCACCACTCGAGTGGAAGGCGCGGTCGAGGTGGGCGTCTTCGTGAAGGTGAAGGGAATCCTGCAGGCCGACGGCTCCGTCCTCGCGCTTCAGATCGAGGTGGAGGCCCCGCCCGCCGAGGTGGAGTTCAAGGGCGTCGTGGAGGCGATCCTGCCGGACGGCTATCAGATCGCCGGGCGGACCGTCATCGTGACCGCCACCACACGGATCGATGGCCCCATCGCGGTGGGGACGTTCGTGGAGGTGAAGGGGACTCTCCAGCCCGATGGAACGATCCTGGCCTCGCGGATCCATCGGGAGGAGGAGGGACAACCCCGGGTTGAGTTCGAGGGGATGGTGGAGGAGATCCTTCCCAACGGCTACCGGGTCGCCGGCCAGACGGTGATCGTGACGACCACCACGCGCATCGAGGGTCCGATCGCCGTGGGGGATTTCGTCAAGGTCGAGGGGATCCCCCAGCCGGATGGGACGATCCTGGCGACCCGCATCCGCCTGCGGGAGGAAGTGAAGTTCACGGGCTTGGTGGAGGAAATCCTCCCGGACGGCTATCGGGTCAGCGGCCGCACCGTCGTGGTGACGGACTTCACGAAGGTGAAGGGCCCCATCGCCGTCGGAGACTGGGTGGAGGTGAAGGGGTTCCTTCAGGCCGATGGCCGCATCCTGGCCCGCGAGATCAAGGTGAAGAAGGCTCCCGGGCCGGTTCGGATGGAGTTCAAGGGGGTGGTGGAAGAGGTCCTTCCCAACGGCTACCGGATCGCCGGGATCACGGTGGTGGTGACTGCGACCACTCGTATCGATGGCCCGATCGCGGTGGGGGACCTGGTGGAGGTGAAGGGGGTCCTCCAGGCGGATGGCACGGTCCTGGCCTTCCGCATCCACGTGGAGAAGCCCGAGCGAAAGGGCGCTGAGATCGAGTTCAAGGGGGTGGTGGAGGAGGTCCTCCCGAACGGCTATCGGGTGAGCGGGCGCACGGTGGTGGTAACCGCGACCACCCGCATCGATGGCCCCATTGCGGTGGGGGACCTGGTGGAGGTGAAGGGGGTCCTCCAGGCGGACGGCACGATCCTGGCCTCGCGAATCCACGTGGAGGAGGCGGAGCGGAAGGGCGCTGAGATCGAGTTCAAGGGCGTGGTGGAGGAGGTCCTCCCGAACGGCTATCAGATCGCCGGGCAGACCGTCATCGTGACCGCGACCACCCGCATCGATGGCCCCATTGCGGTGGGAGACCTGGTGGAGGTGAAGGGGGTCCTCCAGGCGGACGGCACGATCCTGGCCTCGCGGATCCATCGGGAGGACCGCTCCGGGAAGGATTCCGGCAGCCTTCAGGCCGGACGTGACGAGGGGAAGAAGGGCGGTGATCCGTCCGGGAAGGACCGTAAAGGAAGCGGCGAGGAACGGAAGGGGGAGAAGTCCGGGAAGGGCGATAAGGGGAAAGGCGAGGACAAGCAGGAGGATCGGTCCGGAAAGGACAAGGATGATGACGATTAAGGATGGCGGCTCGCATCCGGAGGGCGATCCCAACAATGGGGTGACACGATCCGGGGGACGCGCGGCCCTCCCGAATCGTGGGACCGGGAAGAGGGTGGGGCGGAGGACCGGCCGCGCACAATGGTCCTCTGCCCAGCCTTTTTCAGCCGGGGACCCGATGGCATCCTTCCCCCAGAGCGGATACGATGGGGTCGATCGACGGTGGAAACTTTTCTTGAGCGATCCGGAACGGTGACGGACGAACAGGCTCTGCTGGCCCGCGCGCGGTCCCTGGATCCGGAGGCCCTGGCCGAGCTGCACGAGCGGTATTACCGAATGCTGTATTTCTACGTGCTCGGCCGGGTCGGGGAACGGATGGCGGCGGAGGACCTCACCGCCGAGGTCTTCACGCGCCTCCTGGAGGCTTTCCATCGGGGGCGGGGGCCGGAGCGGCACCTGACGGCCTGGCTGTTTCGGACCGCGGATCACCTGGTGGCCGATCACCACCGCGCCCGCTACCGGCGCCCGGAGGTCGCGCTGGAGGAGGCGTGGGCAGCCGCGAGGGAGGAGGAGCGGAGCGATGTGGTGGTCCAGGAGCGGGTGCGAGAGGCTCTGGAGCACCTCACGCCCGATCAGCGGGCGGTGATCCTGATGCGGTTCTGGATGGATCTCCCCCTGGCGCAGATCGCCCGGGAGCTGGGGAAAAGCGTGGGGGCGGTGAAGTTGTTGCAGCATCGGGCCCTGGCCGCCCTCGCCAAACGATTACAGGACCTCAGGAGCGACCATGGCGCAGCGTGAGGAGGAGCTGGAAGAAGCCCTGCGGTTGCTCCGGGAAGGAGCTCCGCTCGAAGCGGTGGCGGCCCGCTATCCGGAGCTGGCTCCGGCCCTGCGCGCCGCCCATCTCCTGGAGCGGGCGCGCCCCCCGGGGCCGTCCCTGCGCGCGGAACTGGCCTCCCGGGCCGCCTTCCTCCGGCGCGCGGAGGAGCTTCGGGCCGCTCGCCGTCCCTGGGCCGGGATCCTGTTCGGATGGCTCCGGTATGCTCGGGCCGGCGCCGTCCTCGCGGGCATCCTGCTGATCGCCGGGATGCTGCATCTCCTGGCCCAGCAGAGCCTTCCGGGGGATCCCCTCTACGGGTTGAAGCGGGCGGAGGAGCAGGTCTGGCTGGCGCTGACGCTGGACCCGGTGGAGCGGCGTCTGGTGGAGGAGACCCTGGCCGCCCGCCGCTGGGAGGAATACCGAGCCCTCGCGCAGCGCCGGGGCTCGGGGACGGTGACCTGGGAGGGCCGGATTGAGGGGATCGAGGGGACCACCTGGCGCATCGGGGGGATCCCGGTGGAGGTCTTCCCCGAGACGGAGATCGTGGGGCCGGTGGCCCTGGACCAGCGGGCGATGGTGACCGCCTTTCTGGGGCCGGAAGGACGGTGGATCGCCCTGCGGATCCAGGCGATCCCGGAGACCCCAACGTGGACTCCGGAGCCCACCCGGACGCCGGAGGAGATCCAGGAGACCTCCACGCCCACATCAACCCCGACGCGGACCCGTCCGCCGACGCGGACCCCCGGGCCGACGGCGACGCCGATCCCTGCGCCCGCTCCCACGGCCACCCCGTCGCCGACCGCGCCGGAGACGTCCACCCCCACGCCTCGGCCGACCGAGACGCCGCGGCCCACGCCGACGCCGGAGGATCACGACAAGGGAGATACCGTGGAATGGAAGGGGATCCTCCAGGCGATCGCCGGATCCACCTGGGTGATCGACGGCCGCGCGGTGCAGGTCACGAGCGATACCCGGATCCGCGGCAGTCCCCGGGTTGGCGATCGCGTGGAGGTCAAGGCGCGGCGCCAGCCGGATGGAACGCTCGTCGCTCTGGAGATCGAGCGAAAGGATTAGCCCGATCGGAGCCGGAAGCCCAAAGGGAGCTTTTCGTCTTAGCGTGGACTACCGGCCGTTCTGGGTGGGGTGGGGGCAGCTGGGCCTGTATTTGCTGGCGCTGGTGACGCTCTCTTTCTATGTCCGGCGGCGCATCGGTCATGCGACGTGGCGGCGGATCCATTACCTGAGCTTTGTGGTCTTCCTGATGGTCACAGTCCACGGGCTGATGAGCGGCACGGATACGGCCAGGGCCGGCGTTCGGGTCATGTATCAAACGGCGGGGTGGAGTGTGCTGGGGCTTGGGATTTATCGAGCCCTCGCGGTTTGGGTGTTCCCAGCCTTCCGGAAATGGACTTCCGCGCTCTTCGGGAAGGGTTCGGCGTTTTCGAATGAACGCTCCCGCCCGCTGCAGGGGCGATCGCCCTGAAGCGGCTCTCGCCGGCGCATGGATGTCCGGAAGCCATGAAGGCTCCCCTATCCGGGCTCGCGTCCGCCCCGAGGAAGGACGACTCGCACCTCCCGGAACAGGATCGCCCCTTCCTCGATGCGATCCCGAAGGGAGCGGATCCAGCGCAACAACCGGCGATCCGTCCGGGACGCGGCGCTCATCTCCTCCTGTAGCTCTTCCTCCAGCTCGCGCTCCGCCTCCTGGAGGCGCCTTCGGAGCTTCTCCTGACGATCCGCCCATTCCTGCTGCAATCGCTCCCGCGCTTCCGGCCGCAAAAACCGGACCCGCACGGGCTCCGGGGAGCCCCGGCTCCGCTCCAGGACATCAAAGTCTTCCCAGCGGATCAAAACCGGGAGGCTTTCGTTGGCCAGCAGCGCTTCCAGCTCCCGGGCCATCCGCCACGAGCTCCCATAGCACCACCCGCTCCATTCGTCCCCTTCTTCCGGATGAAGGGCGAAGAGGTTGGTTCCCATAGGCTTCTCCTCCGGCGAGCGTTGCGAGATCGGGCAAGGGCGCTCACGGGCGCCAGTCGACCGGTCGGGCTCCGGGGGGCCAGGGCGCCTCCCAGAGCCGCCACGTCCCGGGCTCCACCAGGCGGACGCTCCACAGGCCATCCCAGCGTGGACGGAGAGCGAGCAGAAGAGGCTCTCGGGGGCTCCAGGCGATCTCCTTCACGTCCGCAAAAAGATGCCGCCCCTCCTTCCCGTCCGCTCGGAGCACCCAAACATCCCCATACCTTGGATCCGGAGAGGGAGCCAAGAAGGCGAGCCATTGTCCATCCGCGCTCCACGTGATCCCGGAGGGGATCGGAGGATAAGGCTCCGGCCGCGTCCAGAGCGGCAGCACCTGGGCCCGGCGTGTCCTCAGGTCCGTGATCACGATGGCGGATTGACTCTCGCGCTCTCGCCGCGCATACACCGACCATGCCAGGCGGCGGCCATCCGGCGCCCAGGCCGGATGGGAGACGGAAACCCGCTGCCATCCATCCCAACGGGATGGAAACCAGTCCAGGAGAATCGGGCCTTTCTCCCAGACATATAGCGCGGGAACCTCACCTCGCACATAGGCGATCGCTTGTCCGTCCGGGCCGGGGGCAGCCGGACCGATCCCGCCCGCATCAGGATCCAGGATCCGGTAATCGGTGCCATCCCGACGGATGGCCGCGAGGGCGACACGGGGAGGTAAGGCGCTTGGGGACATCACCTCCAGGATCAGCCACTCCGGGCGGGCCGGCCATTCATATGCAGCCAGCACGAGCTCCGGAACCTCCCAGGTGAGGTTCCGGACGACGTTCCCCTGGAGATCCCACTGATAGAGATCCGTATCCCGGATGCTCTCCATGAAACGACCGTCGGGGGAAAGCCGGATAGGCCGGAAGGGATCGATGGGGGGATCCGGCGGCCGGGCGAGGGGGCGCGCCCGGCCATCCAGATCGATCCGCCACAGCGCTCCCCCGCTCCAGTAAATCAGGCCCGCCGGGAGGCGCGCGGCGGTGAACGTCAGGCCCTCCCGCATCAGGAGAAAGGCGCTCCCCAGGTCCACGGCGCCGCGATCGGTATACCCCAGGCCGATCCCATGGAGGCCCGCGGCGATCCACGTTTCCTCCGCCGGTTCCCCGTCCCGCCGAACGTGAAGCGCCGGAAGCCCGCTGGCCGACGTCGGAAGGGTCGTGCGCGGAGCCTCGCGGCGCGGGGCCCACTCCTCCAGAGTGCCGGTGATCGGGAAGCGATAGAGGATGCAGTCGATCCCCGGCGCCTCGCCGGGGGGCTGGCTCGCATAAAGAGGCGGGATGAACCGAACGCGACGGCGCGCGTGTTCGTCCGGCGGAAGCTCCCGGGGGATCCAGCCCGGGGGATAGCGCACGGAGAGCGAGGCCTCCGGGATGTGGAGGACCGGCCAGGCCATGGGGTTCTCCCCCAGGAGGCCGGCGAACCCTGCGAAACTGCCTCCCGGCACGGTGAGCCAGATCAGCCGGCCCAGACGTTGCCACGGCTCCTCGCCCCCGCCCTCCCATCCGATGAGGACGCGATCGCTCCGGCCGGAGGCCTCCGATCGCCATGCCAGCGGAAGCCAGACCGCGGTCTCAGCGAGCCACAACCGGGTGGAGAAGAATATCCTATCCTCCCACCCCAGAAGCGGATCCCACCAGGGAAGCGAAGGCCCCTCTGCGCTGAAGACCGGCCGCGATCGATCCATCAGGTCGATGCGCAGCCATCCGCCGGGCCCCTTCCCGTGATCCCCGGGCCGCATCAGGAGCAGGCGCCGGCCGTCCGGAGCCCAGATCGCCTCGCGCGGCCGCGGCGAGGGCACGAACAGCCAGAAGGCCCCAGCCTCCAGGTCCAGAAGATGGAGCCCCGACCGATCCTCATCGGCCTCCGCATCCATCAGGATCGCCAGATCCCGTCCGGTAGGCGAGGGAAGGAGGCGGATCCGAACCCTCTCCGGCGAGCGGGACTCCACCGGCAGGGACGACGAGCGGATCTGTTCCGTGATCGGATCCAGCTGATGGAGGGTCCACCGGCCGTCGACGTCATGCGCGACAAAGGCGAGGCGCCCATCCGGCATCATCGTCAGGCTGTGGATCGCCCGGACCCGGCTGGCCGGATCGAAGCAGAGATCGGAGTCCCGCCCTCCGGATTCCGGATCCAGGCGGGCCAGACAGAAGGGACGTTCCGCCGGGACGAACCACAGCCGGAGGGATCCCATCGCCCGTGCCCACGCCATCCCGCCCGCGCGCGTGAGCCGGAGCTCCGGGAAGCGGCGGCGCTCTCCTGCCAGGGGGAAGAGCAAATCGAGCAGGAGATGCTCCGGCCGGGCCGGATCCGGCCGGACCAGGGCCAGGAACCGCTGATCGGGCGACCATAAGCCCGTGATGGCCTCTCGATCGACCCGCCACAGGGTCTCCCCTTCCGGATCCGTCACCCAGAGGCCATCGGTGCGGGGCCAGACAATGGGCCCAAGAGGAGAGGGCAGCGGTTCTGTGAGGCGGAGGAACGGAGCGGGCAGGGTGGACGGGCTTGACATAGGGAGCGGCGCGGCGGGTGGAGCGGTGGGGGTAGGGATCGATGACAGGGGAGAGGACCTGCTCCGGCACAGGCTCAGGAGGAGCAGGCCCGCAAGCCCCAGAGGAACCCATGCGAGCCGCGCGGGTTTCATCCGTAGGACCCTTCTCCGCTCCGGAGAGGAGGGAGTCCCGGCTGCTGTGCGGAATCCGCCGCGGGCAGGGTGAACCAGAAGGTGCTGCCACGCCCGGGTGTGCTCTCCACGCCCACCTCCCCGCCCAGTTTCTCGACGATCATCCGCACGATGGAGAGCCCCAGGCCATGGCTTCCGGGCCGTCGATCCCGAACCCCGAAGGGAGCGAAGAGCCGGGCCTGCTCCTCCGGCGGGATCCCCGGCCCGTTATCTTTCACCCAGAACCGGAGCGCGCCGTTCGGAAGGCGATCGGCCCCCAGAACCACCCGGGGAGACCGCCCGCCGTATCGCAGGGCATTGCTCAGGTAATTCGCCCACACTTCTTCAAGCCATGGACCATACCCGAGGACGGTTGGCCAGGATTCCGGCAGATCGATGTGGGCGCCGGTCTCGGTGATCAGGGGGGCCAGCCGCTCCAGGACCGCCTCCACAATCGTCCCCATGGCCACCGGCTCGCGAGGGACCTCCGTGTAACGGACGCGGGCCAGCAGCAGGAGCTCTTCGATCATCCGATGCATTTTCTTACCCACCCGGCGGATCCAGCGCAGATGCTCCCGGAGCTCTTCCACGGATAGCGTCTCCAGATCCTTCTCCAGGAACTCTGTTGCTCCCAGGATCACGCCCAGGGGCTGTTTAAGGTCATGAGCCACCGTATGGGCGAAGGCCTCCAGGTCCTGGTTCAGCCGGCTCAGCTCCTCCCGGTGCCGTCGTTCCTCCTCCAGCCATCGCGCCCGCTCCAGCGCGACGGCCACCGAGTTCACAAAGGGCATGACCAATCGGAGATGGTCCTCATGGAAAAAGCCGGGCTGGTAGCTGTCCAGCGCCAGCATCCCGATCACTCGGTCCTGAGCGATGAGAGGGATCCCCATCCACGATCGGATGGGAGCGTGCGGAGGCTCCCGGAAGATCGGATACTCCGCTGGCGCGTCCGGAAGGATCAGGGGCTTTCGCTCAAGGACGACCCGCGTGTTCGGGTTGTCCCCGGGGATCGGGAATCGGAAGCCCAGGACGGACTCCGGGAGGCCGCTCTGCCCGACGATCTCGAGATATCCCTCTCGAAGCCACTGGACCGAAGCGCTGTCATAGGGGATGAGGGTGCGGAGTTGTTCCAGGATGCGCCGGAGCATCACGGTCAGGGTGGGGGCCTCCACCACCGCGGCGATCGCCCGTCGGAGGGTGTCTGCTTCCCGCCAGCGGGCCTGGGCCTCCTCCAGGGAGCGCGCTTTGGCGATCGCCAGGGCAACGATGCGCGCCATGATCTCCCCCCGGGCGATCTCCTCGCTGGTGAACCGATGAGGGGTGTTGTAGGCGATCAGGAGGGCCCCCAGCCACTTCCCTCCGGCGATGAGGGGGAGGGCCAGCAGGGATCGGGTGGGGAACTGCGCCGCGATGCGGGGGCTGAGGTAAGGAGTGTTGGACACATCCTCGATGGGAAGGGGCCGGCCGGCCCGTAAGGCGGATTCCGTAGCGGTGACTTCCCCGGGCTGGGCCCGCAAGGTGGGGTAGATCTCCCGCAAGGGGCCATAGGCCGCCATGGGAATCGGTTGGCCGGACCGCTCGTCCCACTGCGTGATGAAGCAACCGTCGGCCCCGATGATGGCTCCCAGGCGATCGGCCAGCACCTGAAGCATGGACGGAAGATCTGGCGACTCCAGAGCAGTCCCGAGGATCTCATAAAGGGAGCGCAGGAACCGCTCCCGATCCTCCAGGATGAGCTCCATCTCCCGACGGCGGGTGAGGTCCCGGAGGGTGAGGGCCCAGCCGATCATCCGGCCCCGTCGATCCCGCACCGGTGAAATCTGCAGCTCATAGAAACGCCGTGCTTCCCCTTCCCCCAGGACCATCTCCTCCCGCGTCTCGGTCGCTTCTCGGAGACGGGTTGCCAGGTCCGGCCAGAGGGCGAGGATCTCCCGGGCAGGGCGTCCCAGCGCTCGATCCCGATCCAGCCCCAGCATGCGGGCGGCGCTCGGGTTGAGGTCGACGAGGCGGTGGGAGGCGTCCAGGACGATCAACCCATCCGCCATGTTCTCGATGATGGTTTCATATGCGATCGGTGTGATGTCTAAGAGCCTGAACCGGTAAGCCCCCCAGGCCAGGGCGAGCCCGCCCACGACGAAGCCGTAAGGGGTGAAATCGAACGTCACGGTGGGGAAGGGGTTCAGGAGAGCGGTCAACCCGTTGGCGGCCCAGGGCGCCAGGAGGCCGAGCATCATCATCCCGGCCTGACCCCGATAGAGGGAGGGGCGACGGAGCAAGAAGCGCAGGAACAGGATGGTGGCCAGGAGCATGAGGCTGTAGGCGTATGCGACATGGATGTAAAACCAGGTCCCGTGGATAACGGCCATGCGGGGGAAGGGGCCTTGCACGTCTAAGGCGATGGACGACCAGATCCACCCGTGTCGCTCGTTCGTCCAGGCCAGCCCCAGCGTCAGCAGGGGCTCCAGGACCAGCCATCCCAGGCGCCGGGGAGAGGTCCAGCGCTCGTGGCCTGTGTAGTGAAGGGCAACGATCAACCATACGGTGGGAATGAAAGCGATCCCGAGGTATTGGACTTTGGCCCAGAAAACTTTCTCCGTCAGGCTGGCCCGGGAAAGCTCGAAGGCGTAGCTGGAGGTCCACAGGGCGATCAGCAGATTCATGACGCAGAGAGCTGCCGCGCCGGGAGCTGACCGGGTTTTCCAGGTATATCCAGCCAGCCCCAGGGCGATGAGGGCCGCTCCGAACAGGGAGAATATGAATAACGCACCTGGCCCAGGCATGAGCGAGATCCCTTTCGCTTCCAGAGGGGTAGCCGCCCACCCGGCTGCTCGCAGCTCGTTTAGGCGCCTTCGCGCCGTGCCTCTATCGGCCTGGACGCAGTTGCCCGACCGGTCGGTGAAGATCGATGGCTGATCACTTCATCGGCAAGAAACGGAACAGCGTCTTTCAGGGTATACGGGATCGCAAGGGAATTCCAATCATGTCGTTCCGGTTCTATTGTAACCCTGCTTCCATGGGGTGGAATTTTGAGCCTCCGGCTGTGAACCCCTTTCCGAACCCGGATCCGCCCGGATAAAAAACCGCGCCCCGGGGTTGCCCCCCGGGGCGCGGTGAGGTGGGCCGTGCAGGACTCGAACCTGCAACCTTGGGATTAAGAGTCCCCTGCTCTACCAGTTGAGCTAACGGCCCACGTCCACTTCTAAAGTATAGCCAGGGCTCCATGGGCTGTCAAGGCGGAGCGCTCCGAGCGGCCTCCGGGCGGAGGCAGAACCTTGAACGGGGGCGGCTATCCCCTAAATAGGACTTACGCCGTTTTCTGCGTATTCCGGTCGTGGCCTTGGGTTTTATCCCGAGGCCAGAGGACCGGCCACCGGGGTCGCCCACCGACCCCTGCCTCGAAGGCCGGAGCCCTCGAGGAATTCCACCCCCCTGCGGGCGATGTTCACCGCCGCCGCCTCGTGACGGCCCATCCTCACCCCGCAAGGGCACGCCAGGGCGTGTCCCCTTAGCCGGTCTACCACCCTGCCGCATACCGGACACGCCCGGGACGTGTTCTGCGGATCCACCCAAATCACCGGAACCCCATAAAACCTCGCCTTGTGAACCAGAATCCGATGGAAAGTCATAATGCTCCAGAAGTTGAGCAAACGCTGCCGCATCCTCCTGGACTTCCCCTTCCCGATCCGCTCCTTCATCCCCTTCAGGTCCTCCAGCACCAGGGCTGCTTTCATTCCAAGCGCCCACGCAATCAGCGCCAGGGCCAGATGATGCCAGAAGTTCTCCGTCTTCTCCCGGCGGATCATTCGGTGCTTGGAGGCGATCTTCTTCTTCGCCTTCGGGTTGTGCTTCCCTCTTGTCCCTTTGATCTCGCGCCGCAGATGGTCCCGGTTGACCTTCCCCACATATCCCGTGTCGATCTCCCGGATCTCACCGGTGGAGGTCACGAAAGCCGTCAGATTCCCCTCATTGCTGTCGATCCCGATCACCCCCTCCGGCTCATAGGGGATGGGATCGGGGAACTTCAAGGGGATGGAGAGGGAATGGGCCGTGAGCGTCGGCTCCCCCATCCGCGCCCGCCCCGCCTTCCACTCGTCCAGCAGCCGGCGATACTTGTGGTGAGGGCGAAAGGTGAGGACGATGGGCTCCGGATCCCGGGGGGAGACCGGGATCGTGACGGTCAGGGTCTCGCCGTCCCATTCGATCTTCACCGTCTGCTGGACCAGGTAGACCGATGGACGCCGGATCTCCGGCCGGTCCGCCCGGGTCTTCCCTCTCCGCTGCCGGTTTCGGAAGCCGTGGACGATCCGGGCGCCGGATCGGATCGCCCCGTAGATGAGACTGGAGTGGAGATCCGGATGCTGCGCGCGCAGGGAGGGGTAGAGGGCTTTGATGAGGGTGAAGGTGGCGGTTTTGCCGTTTTCCAGGGCGTAGTCGACGGCCTGCCGCTGGATGTCGGCGCAGGCCTCCATCAAAGCGCGGATTTTGGGATGCTCCTCGAATCGGAACCGCAGACAGACCGTCGGCATCGTCGCCGCCTCCATCCATAATGATAGCCCCGTCCGCCGCGTGAAGAGAAGGGCACAGCCAACTGCGTAACTCCTACCTAAAATGAAACGCAGAGGTCGAGCCTGACAGGGAGGAGGATCGATGTCCGGACGAGGTCCTCAGGATGTGCAGGCGTTCCTGGATCAACATCTCCCCGGAACCGCGGTGCGGGTGCTGGAGCAGAGCACGGCGACGGCCCCGGAGGCCGCGGCGGCGGTCGGATGCCCCCTGGGCGCCATCGTGAAGTCCCTCCTCTTCCTGGCCGATGGGGACCCACGGCTGGTGCTGGTGGCCGGGGATCGAAAAGCTGATCAGCGCCTCCTGGCGGGGCTGTGGGGGATCTCCCGCAAGCGCATCCGCATCGCGGACCCCGAGACGGTGCAACAGGTGACCGGATTCGAGGTGGGCGCGGTGCCTCCCGTCGCCCACGCCACGCCCCTCCCGGTCTGGATCGACGCCTCCCTCGCTCGTTACGAGATCCTGTGGGCGGCCGCCGGAGCGCGCAACGCCCTTTTCCCCATCACCTTCACGGACCTGGTCCGGATCACCGGCGGGACGGTCGCCGCGTTCACGGTAGAGGATCGCCCGGTGGAGCAGGGGCCCGATGCGGATCCTGGCCATTGAGACCTCGTGCGATGAGACGGCGGCGGCGGTGGTGGAGGACGGCCGGGCCCTGCGCAGCCACGTGGTGGCCTCCCAGGCCGCCTTCCACGCCAAATACGGCGGCATCTTCCCGGAGCTTGCCGCCCGGATGCATGTCGAGGCCATCGTCCCGGTCACCCGCGAGGCCCTCTCTCAGGCCGGCCTCTCATGGGAGGCCATCGACGCCATCGCCGTGACTTACGGGCCCGGCCTGCCCGGCTCGCTGGTGGTCGGGGTGAGTTTCGCGAAAGCCCTGGCCTTCGCCCGTCGCAAACCCCTCATCGCCGTCAATCACCTGGAAGGCCACCTCTACGCCCACCGCCTCCGGGTGGAGGGGAACCCCCCGGAGGACCTCCCCACGCCGTTCCTGGCCCTCATCGTCTCCGGCGGCCACACCGAGCTCATCTGGGTCCGGGATCTCCTGGATCACCGCCGGGTGGGCTGGACCATCGACGATGCGGCGGGGGAGGCCTTCGACAAGGTCGCCCGGCTCCTGGGCCTGGGGTTCCCCGGCGGGCCCGCCATCGAGCGGATCGCCCGGGAAGGGGATCCCCAAGCTTTCCCCTTCCCCGCTTTGCCGAAGGTCGACGATCCCCTCTGGTTCAGCTTCAGCGGGCTGAAGACCGCAGTCCTGCGCACCGTGGAGCGGTTCCAGGGACGGCCCCTCCCGGTGGCCGATCTGGCAGCTTCCTTCCAGGCGGCGGTGGTCGAGCAGCTGGTGACGAAGACGCTGGAGGCCCTGCGCCGCTACGAAGCCCGGGCGATCCTGATCTCCGGCGGAGTCTCCGCCAACCGGCTGCTCCGATCCGAGATGGCCCGCCGCGCCCCCGTCCCGGTGGTGGCTCCTCCACCCTGGTTGTGCACGGACAACGCGGCGATGATCGGCGCCGCCGCGGCGCTCCACGCCCGGGCCGGTCACTTCGCCTCCCTCGACCTGGAGGTGGACCCCGATGCGAAGATCGGATCGGCCCCTTGGGATCCCGGGCGCAGCCGCCTTCGGGATTGAAGCCCCGCGCCCCAAACCCGGGGTATAATCCCGGGGGAGGCCGGAGGGAATGGCAGCCCCCGGGCGGGAGAAACAGCGAAGATGCTTCAGACCCAGGAATGGGTGTCGGTCGAGGAGGCCCGCCGGCTGATCCTGGCGGAGTTTCATCCGCTGCCGTCGGAGTCGGTGCCCCTTTCCCGGGCCCTCGGGCGCATCCTGGCGGAGGACATCCGGGCGGAGAGGGATCTGCCTCCTTTCCCGAACTCCGCCATGGACGGCTACGCGGTCCGCGCGGAGGACGTCCGGACGGCGAGCCGGGAGCGGCCGGTCCGATTGCGGGTGCGGGGGGAGGCCGCGGCGGGCCGTCCGTTCCCCGGCGTGGTGGAGCCCGGGACGGCGGTGCGCATCGCCACCGGGGCCCTGCTTCCCAACGGGGCGGATGCGGTGATCCCGGTGGAGGACACGGATGATGCGGGCGGGCCGGGCCGTCCTCTTCCTCCGGAGATCGCCGTGTTCCGGCCGGCGCAGCCCGGACAGTTCATCCGCCCGGCCGGGGAGGATGTGGCCCGGGGGACGGTGGCGCTGGAGCAGGGGACGATCCTGACTCCGGGGGCCCTGGCCCTTCTGGCCGCCCTGGGACGCCTGGAGGTGCCCGTCCACCGCCGGCCGCGGGTGGCGGTGCTGGCCATCGGCGACGAGCTGATCGAGCCGGGCCGTCCGCTTCCCCCGGGCTGCATTTACGAGACCAACCGGACGGCCCTGGCGGCCCAGGCGGTGGAGGCCGGGGCGGAGCCCTTGCTGCTGGGGATCGCCCGGGACGATCCGGAGGATCTGCAGCGGTTGCTGGACGAAGCGGCTGCTCACCATCCGGATCTCATCCTCTCCTCCGCGGGCGCCTCCGTGGGCGCTTACGATTGGGTGAAGGAAGTGGTCCGCCGGCACGGGGAGCTCCGGCTCTGGAAGGTGCGCATCCGCCCGGGGAAGCCCTTCGCCTTCGGCCACTACCGGGGCATCCCCTTCTTCGGCCTGCCCGGGAACCCGGTCTCCGCGATGATCACCTTCGACCAGTTCGTCCGGCCGGTCCTGCGCCGGATGAGCGGCTATCCCCGCTGGGAGCGGCCCCGCATCCCGGTGCACCTGGCCGAGCCGATCTCCAGCGACGGTCGGGAGACGTATTTCCGCGCGCGCATTTTCTATGAGGATGGCCGGTTCTGGGCCCGCCTCAGTGGGCTGCAGGGCTCTCATATCCTGAGCGCGATGGCCCGAGCGAACGGCCTGGTCATCCTCCCCGAGGGAGTGCCGGCGCTCCCGGAGGGGGCGACGGCGATGGCCGAGGTGTGGGTAGACCTCCAGGATCTGATGAGCGCATCCGGAACCCCGTAAGGAGAGGCTTCGATGAGCAAGCGCACGGCCCGTTCCACCCCGACCCGGCGACCCATCGGCCTGCCGATCCTGATTGTGGCGGCGGCGCTGGTGGGGGTGCTGGCCCTGATCGGCTATCAGTGGTGGGCCAGCCGCCCTTCGGAGCGCGTTGCCGCGGTGGACTACCCGAGCGGCCTGACCCCGGACGGTTATCCCTACAAGGGGAACCCGGAGGCGAAGATCGTGATCGAGGAGTATTCGGATTTCCAGTGCCCGGTCTGCGCCCGCTACACCCGGGAGGTCGCCCCACGGCTGGACGCGAAATACGTGAAGGCCGGGAAAGTGTATTATATTTTCCGGTATTTCCCCTTCCTGGGGCCGGAGTCCTTCCGGGCGGCGGAGGCGGCGGCTTGCGCGGCGGAACAGGGCCGGTTCTGGGAATATGAGCACGTCGTCTTCGCCAACCAGCGGGGGGAGAACCTGGGCTGGTTTTCCGATGACCGGCTGATCGGGTTCGCCGCGCGGGTGGGGCTGGATCGAGGGCGGTTCGAGAACTGCCTGCTCTCCGGCAAATACCGGGATTTCATCCGCCAGGCGGCCGAGGCCGGGCGCCAGCGAGGCGTCCGCGCGACGCCGACGATCTTCATCAACGGGGAGAAGATCGAGGGGCTATACGATGTGACGTTTTATGAGACCTACCTAGACACCCTGCTGCAGAAGGGCCCGTGAGAGGGAAGGCGGATGGCGCAGGCAAGGGTGGCGGCGGCGAAAGATCGGCTCGCCCTGGCCCAGAGCGGGCTGGCCCTGATGGGGGCGGGCGTGGCTGCTTACCTGACGTGGGCCAAGCTCCAGGGCGAGGGTCTGGTCTGCATCGGGTTCCGGGGCTGCGACGTGGTGAACAACAGCCCCTACGCGGAACTGCTCGGGATCCCGGTGGCCGCCTGGGGGCTGGGCGCCTATCTGGCCCTGGCCCTCCTCGGCGGCCTCTCATGGGTCGACCGCGCCTCCCTCCGGCCGTGGACGGTGACCCTCTCCTTCGCCCTCGCCCTGGGAGGATGGCTGTTCTCGATGTATCTCACGGCCATCGAGGCCTTCGTCCTCCACGCCTGGTGCAGCTGGTGCGTGACCTCCGCCATCCTCATCACCCTGTTGCTGGGAGTGTGCGGCCTTCGCTTCTATCAGACGTTCCGGGAGGAAGGGTAAACGCAATTAAGGAAGCATGACGTCGCCTCCGAGATCTTCCTCAATCTTTTAACATTCCGTCAGGAGGGATCCCATGCCGCGCATTCGCTGCCATTATGTGGATTGTGTCTACCTGGAGGCCGGCATGTGCACGGCCGATGAGATCGAGCTGGACCCCGAGATGGGTTGCCTGACCTACACCCAGGCCGAGGAGGAGGAGTGGGAGGAGGAAGAGGTGGTCCCGGAGGAAGAGGAGGAGCTGGAGCTGGACGACGAGGAGTGGGAGGAGATCGACCTCGAGGAGGACGAAGAGGACGAGGAATGGTGAGCCGCCCCTCTCGGCCTCCGAAGGACTCCGGGCGGGGCGGGGAGCCGTATGAAAGGCTGCCCCGCCCCGCCCGGGTGGAGCCCGCTGTGGCTGCGCCTCCGGGATCTACCCGTAGCGCTTCAGGAAGCGGGCGATGCGCTCCAGGGCCTCCTCGATCTTCTCGTAGGCGGTGGCATACGAGCAGCGGACGTGCCCTTCGCCCCCCAGCCCGAAGGCGCTCCCCGGGACCACGGCCACCTTCTCCTCCATGAGCAGACGCTCGCTGAACTCCGTGTCGCTCATGCCGGTGCGGGCGATGGAGGGGAAGGCGTAGAAGGCGCCCTTCGGCTCGAAGCAGGTCAGGCCCAGCTCGTTGAGCCCCTTCACGATCAGCCGCCGGCGCCGGTCGTATTCCTGGCGCATCTGTTCCACGTATTCCTCCCCGATGCGCAGGGCGGCCAGGGCAGCATACTGGGAAGGGGTGGGAGCGGACATGATGGTGTATTGATGGATCTTGCGCATGGCCGCCAGGATCTCCCGGGGCGCCGCCGCATAGCCGATCCGCCACCCCGTCATGGCGTAATCCTTGGAGAAGCCGCCGAGGAGGATGGTTCGCTCCCGGGCCCCCGGCAACGCCGCGAAACACGTGTGCGTCCCGTCGTAGACCAGGCGGTCGTAGATCTCGTCGGAGATCACGAGGAGATCGTATTTCTCCGCCAGGGCGGCGATGGCCATCAGTTTCTCCCGGGGCATCACCGCCCCCGTGGGGTTATTGGGGTAGCCGATCAGGATGGCCTTGGTGCGCGGGGTGATGCGGGCCTCGACGTCGGTGGGGTTGACCTGGAAATCCTCCTCCGCCCGCGTGGCGAAGGTCACCGGCACGCCCCCTGCCAGGGTCACCTCCGGCGCGTAGGAGACGAAACACGGCTGGGGGATGATCACCTCATCGCCCGGATCCAGGATGGCGTTCACCGCCAGATAAAGGGCCTCGGAAACCCCCACCGTGATCAGGATCTCCGACTCCGGGTCATAGGAGACGCCGTAGAGCCGGTAGAGATGCTCGGCCAGCGCCTCCCGCAATTCGATCAGCCCGGAGTTGCTGGTGTAATGGGTCTCCCCTCGCAGCAGGGACTCCACGCCGGCTTTGAGGATCGGCTCCGGCGTCACGAAATCCGGCTCGCCGATGCTCAGGCTGATCACGTCTTTCATCGTCGCCGCGATATCAAAGAAGCGGCGGATCCCGGACGGAGGGATGGAAGCTACGCGCTGGGCGATGAAGTTCCGCATCGCTGCAACCTCCCGGTCAGATCGTCCGATCAGAGGCAAATCGGAGGTGCCCTTCACGTTGTCCTTTCCTCCCGCTGGGGATTCTCCCCCAGCCCCGCCGGATCGACAAGGCCTCCGGATGGACGCGCGAGATCCCGGGCGCCGGCGTGGGATCCCCTGAGGGGGTCAAGGGCCTCGCGCGCCACAGCCCGGAACTCCGCCAGGATCATCGCCGTGGCCCCCCAGATGACGTGCCCCCCCAGCCGGAACACCGGGATCCGCCACCGCGCGCCGTGAAGCTCCCATTCCTCCTCACCCTGATGGCGCGGATCCAGCAGCCAGGAGAGGGTGGCCTCCAGCACCTCCGCCACCTCCAGGGGGGCGGGATGGAACACGGGGCGCTCCGGGAGATAGCCCACCACCGGATATACCAGAAAGCCGCTGGGGGGGACATAGAGGGGGGTGAGATGGCCCAGGAGGCCCACTGCGCTTGTCAGAAAGCCCAGCTCCTCCTCGGTTTCCCGCAGAGCAGCCGCCTCCGGGGATTCGCCCGGCTCGCATGCGCCCCCGGGCAGGGAGATCTGCCCCTTGTGATGGGCCACATGATCCGTCCGTCGGGTGAGCGGGAAGGCGAGGTCACGGCCCCGGGGATACAAGAGGATCAGCACGGCCGCCGGCCGGGCCTCCGGAGGAAGCCCCCCGGTCTGCTCCAGGAGGGCCCGACGATAGGGCGGGGCCATCTCCCACTGGGCAGAAGGCCCGGGGAGCGGCCGGGCCAGCGCCTCCCGAAGCCGTTGGATCATCGCTTCCGGCGTCGGCTCCGTGCGGATGGAGGAAGTCATGAGCGCGCCCCCCAGGCCATGGCTTCTTCTAACAGCGCGATCACCTCCTCATCGGAGACCTGCTCGAACTGCTCGTAGAAGGCCCCGACGGCCCAGAACAGGGCAGGGGTGTAAAGCACCACCACCGCGTCGGCTTCCGCTTCCACCCGGGGGAGCATCTCCGGCGGCGCCACCGGGGCGGCGGCGATCCGCCGCTTCGCGCCCCGATGGCGCAGCGAGCGCAGGCTCACCCGCATCGTCGCCCCCGTGGCGATCCCATCGTCCACCACCACCACGGTTCGCCCTTCCACCGGAACCGGCGGGCGGAGCCCGCGAAAGCGGGCAGCCCGTCGCCGCAGCTCCTCCTGCTGGCGGCGGGTCTCTTCCTCAATGTAATCGGGGGGGATCTCCAGCTCCGCGACCGCGAGGGGATCGATCCAGAGGGTTCCATCCTCGGCCACCGCCCCGATCGCCAGCTCCGGGTTGCCCGGGGCGCCCAGCTTGTGGGCCAGCACCACATCCAGGGGAGCCCCCAGCGCCCGGGCGACCTCGTAGGCCACCACCACGCCCCCCCGGGGGATCCCCAGCACCACCACCTGTCCGGCCCGGGCCTCCGGCTCCAGGTCCCGCAACGCCTCCGCCAGCCGCTGTCCGGCCTCCCGCCGATCCCGGAACCGCATGAATGCCTCCGTTCCTGCACAACTGCCAGGTTGATCTTAACGCAGATCTCGATGGGATGGGTTCCCCGGCTCCTGAGGAACCGGGAACGCGGGAGGCCGGCGAAGCCGGCTCATCCCCCGGTCGGATGCGGGGCGCTCTCCGGGCGGATCCGGGCGATGGAGGCCAGCCGGTCGGTTTCCGCCAGGGCGATCAGGCGGCTGCCGCGGGCCGCCCGGCCGGCCTGGGGGACCTCCCGGACGGGGATCCGGATGGCCATCCCGCTGACCGTCAGCAGCACGAGGTCGTCCTCCGGACGCACCGTCCGCGCCGCCACGATCTCCCCGATCTCCTCCAGTCGATCCGCCACCGTCCGCACGCCCCCCGTGGCCCGGCCCTTCTGGGGATACTGGGCGAAGGGGGTGCGCTTCCCGAAACCTCCCGCCGTCACCACCAGGAGCTCTCCCTCTGGATCCACCCGATCCAGGGCGACCACCTGATCGCCTTCCTCCAGCCGGATGCCCCGCACGCCGGCCGCCGCCCGGCCCATCGGGCGCACCTCCGCCTCCTCGAAGCGCAGCGCCTGACCCCGCGCTGTCACCAGCACCAGGTCCCCACGGCCGTCGCTGAGGCAAACGTCCTGCAGCACATCCCCTTCCTCCAGCAGGATCGCCACCAGGCCGGAGGAGCGAACGGTGAGGAACTCGCTCAGGGGGACCCGCTTGATCTTCCCCAGGCGGGTGGCCATCACCAGGTAACGGTCCGCCCCATCGCCGGCCCCTTCCATCCAGGCGGGCGGGACCGCCACCAGGGCGGTGATGCGCTCTCCCTCCGCCAGGTTGATCAGGTTCACAATGGGGAGGCCCCGGGCCGCCCGATCCGCGTCCGGCACCTCGTAGACCCGGATCCGATAGGCCCGGCCCTGATCTGTGAAAAGGAAGAGATAGTCCAGGGCTCGACAGGCCAGCCCCCGGGCGACCGCGTCCTCCTCGTCGGTGGTCATCCCGGTGACCCCGCGCCCTCCGCGGCCCTGGGGCCGGTAGGCGGCCACCGGGACCCGCTTGATGTAGCCCCGCTGGCTCAGGAGCACCAGCACCGGCTCGTCGGGGATGAGGTCCTCCACGGTGAACTCCGCCGTGGCCTCGGGGAGGATGCGGGTGCGGCGGGGATCGCCGTATTTCTCCTTGAGCTCCTGCAGCTCCCCGCGGATCACCATCCGGATTTTGTGGGGATCGGCCAGCAGGGCCTCCAGCTCGGCGATGCGGGCCTGCAGGCTTTGATACTCCTCCTCCAGCCGCTGGCGCTCCAGCGCCGCCAGACGCCGCAACGGCATGTCCAGGATGGCCTGGGCCTGGACCTCCGTGAGCCCGAAGCGGGCCATCAGGTGTGTCTTCGCGGTCTCCGCATCGGGGGCGTTGCGGATGAGGGCGATCACCTCGTCCAGGAACTGGAGGGCGATCCGTAGCCCCTCCAGGATATGGGCCCGCGCCTTCGCCTTCTCCAGGTCGTAGCGCGTCCGCCGGGTCACCACCTGGATCCGGTGCTCGACGAACAGCTGCAGCATCCGCTTAAGGGAGAGGACCCGAGGCTGGCCGTCCACCAGGGCCAGCATCTGGACCCCGAAGGTGGTCTGAAGGGGGGTGAACTTCAGGAGCTGGTTGAGCACCGTCTGGGGCCGGGCGCCGCGCTTGAGCTCGATGACGATGCTCATCCCGTGGCGGTCGGACTCGTCGCGCAGGTCGGCGATGTCCTCGATGCGCCCTTCGCGGACCAGCTCGGCGATCCGCTCGATGAGGGCCGCCTTGTTCACCTGATAGGGCAGCTCCGTCACCACGATGCGCCAGCGCCCGCCCTTCATCTCCTCGATGCGGGTCACCGCCCGCACCACCAGCCGCCCGTGCCCGGTGGCGTAGGCGGCTTTGATCCCCTCCTGGCCCAGGATCAGCCCGCCGGTGGGGAAGTCCGGGCCCGGGATGAAGCGCATGAGATCCTCCACCGTGATCTCATCCCGCTCCTCCCAGCGGTCGATGAGATGGATCAGGGCATCGCAGACTTCCTGGAGGTTGTGGGGGGGGATGTTGGTGGCCATCCCCACGGCGATCCCCGAAGCCCCGTTGATCAGCAGCTGGGGCGCCTTCGCCGGCAGCACCACCGGCTCCCGCAGCGAACCATCAAAATTGTCCACCCACTCCACCGTCTCCTTCTCCAGATCCGCCAGCAGCTCCTCCGCCATCGGCGTCAGCCGCGCCTCGGTATACCGCATCGCCGCCGGCGGATCCCCATCCACCGACCCGAAGTTCCCCTGCCCGTCCACCAGGGGATAGCGCATGGTGAAGTCCTGGGCCATCCGGGCCAGGGCCTCATACACCGCCATATCCCCGTGGGGGTGGAACTTGCCCAGCACCTCCCCCACGATGCGGGCCGACTTCTTGTAAGGGGCGTTCGGATGCAGCCCCATCTCGTGCATCACATACAGAATGCGCCGCTGCACCGGCTTCAGCCCGTCCCGCACGTCCGGCAGCGCCCGCGCCACAATCACACTCATCGCGTAGTCCAGATAAGCCGCTTTGAGCTGCTCCTCGATCTCCACCTGGATCACGTTGGACGTCGCCATGGATCCTCCCTCTCCTGCCGCGGAAATCCGCCATCCGCCTCCGGCGATCCCACCACCCTTCCCGCAGGAACCGGAGGGCGGAGACGAAACGGGGAGCCCGTTGAGGGATCCCGAAGGCGGTGTTCCTCATTCTACCGGGTTCCGGGAGGGCCCGCCAGCCTGGGAAGAGGCGCTCCACCGGCGGGGGCTTCTTTTTGACAGGGAATGTCCCGATTCATACAATTAGGATCTGTTGAGAGGGGATTGCAGCGCTCAAGCGATCCAATCGCTTTGCGATGGAGTGCCCGATGGCCTCTGAGGCGGTTGCTCGACGGGAGCATGTCGGCTTACGGCGAGAGGTCACCGTCTGGGGTTCCTTCACCTGGGGTTATGCCGATGTGGGGGCGGACGTCTACGTCGCCCTCGGCCTGGTGATGGCGGCGGCTCAAGGGGCCACCCCCCTGGCCTTCCTGATCGCCGGGATCGTTTACATCATGGTCGGCCTGGCTTATACCGAAATGGCCGCGGCCTATCCCTCAGCGGGGGGAGGTCACTATTTCACCCTGCGCGGGCTGGGGGATTTCTGGGGCCTGGTGGCCGGGGCCGCCCTGATGCTCGATTACACGGTGGACGTCGCCCTCTTCGCCATGGCCTCCGCGGGTTATATCAACTTCTTCTTCCCGGCCTTCCGGGAGTTTCGGACCACGGTGGGGCCCTTCCACGACGTCAACCTGATCTGGCTGGCCGAGACGCTGGTCCTCATCCTGCTGCTGGCCTTGCTGAACGTGAAGGGCATCCGGGAGTCCTCCCTCTTCAACTCGGTCCTGGGGGCCCTGGACCTGGTGATGGAGTCCAGCATCATCGTGATCGGCTTCGCCTTCGCCTGGCAACCGGAGCTCTTCCTCCATCAGTGGCGGACCCAGTTCCCCCCCACCGAGCAGCTGCTCTATGCAGTCTCCATCGCGGTGATCTCGTATGTGGGGTTGGAGTCGGTCTCCCAGGCGACCCAGGAGACCATCCGGCCGGCGACGGTGATCCCCCGCACCTCCCTGGCCCTCATCGTCATCGTCCTCCTCTTCGCCCTGGCCTTCCCCACGGTGTCCCTGGGCATCCTGCCCTGGCAGGAGATCGCCGCCCGGGAGGGAGACCCGGTGGCCCGCCTGGCCAGCCAGCTCCCCATGGTGGGGTTCCTGGCCGGCCCCATGGCGGCCGTGCTGGCGGCCACCATCGTCCTGATCTCCGCCAACACCGGGGTGATGGGGGCCAGCCGCCTGGCCTACAGCATGGCCGAGCTGGGCCTGATCGGCGAGGGGCTCTCCTGGGTCCACCCCCGCTTCCGCACCCCGGTCCGTGCCGTCCTGGTCTTTTCCGGAGTGGCCGCGGCGGAGGCGGTCTTCGCTTTCCTGAGCGGGCGCCGGGCTCTGGAGACCATGGCCAACATGTATGCCTTCGGGGCGATGCTGGCTTACTTCCTGAGCACCATCGCCCTGGTGGCCCTGCGGATCAAAGAGCCCCACGTCCCGCGCCCGTATCGGGTTCCCTTAAATCTGCGCTGGCGTGATGTGGAGATCCCCATCCCGGGGGTCCTGGGGGTGATCGGCACCGGGCTGATGGTCCTCATCGTGCTCTACACCCACGACATCGCCCGCATCACCGGTCCGATCTGGGTGGGCCTGTGGGTGCTCTACTACGCGTGGTATCGCCGGCGCACCGGCAGGCCGGTGTGGGGGAGCCTCCCTCGCGATTGGGACGCCCAGCAGCTGAAGATCCTGGAGGACACCGGGGAATACGAGCTGCTGGAGCGCTTCCGCATCGAGCGGATGCGCCGACAGCAGGAGCGGGGACGGGCATGACGAGCTTCCGGCTGGCAAGCGGGACGATCCTGATGATCCTGGGGGCGCTCCTCATCGGTCGCAGCCTGTGGGTCGTCCTGGAGCGAGGCATGGGGTGGAGCACGCTGATGCTTCCCATCCTGGTGGGAGGGCTGATGATCGGGATGGGGGTCCAGCGCTGGCGGGCCTGGTGGGCCATGCGAAAAGGGCAGATCCTCTAATTCAGGATCTCGGAGGCATCGCATCCGATGGGACATCCGTTGGGCGTTGCGCTGGCGCTGGTGTTCCTGGTGATCGTCTCGGCGACCCTGTTCTGGATGCTGCGGGTGCCCCGACCGGTCCCGGCGGAGGTGGCCCGGGCGGTCTACTCGGTGGAGGCCGCCCGCTGCATCGTGGTTCCCATCGTGGAGGGGATCTATTCCGAGCGGGCGGTGGAGCTGGCCTGTCGGCTGGGGGAACCCCAGCACGCCCGCCTGGTCCTGGTCCACGTCCTGGAGGTTCCCTACACGGTGCCCCTGGACACCCCCCTCCCGGAGCTGGAGGCGCGGGGCCAGCGGGCCCTGGAGACCGCCCGCTTCATCGCCATGCAGCACGGGATGAAGCCGGAGATCTATTTGATCCGGCATCGCTCCGCTCCGGAGGGGATCCTCAGCGTGGCCCGGCAGGTCGGGGCGGATCAGATCATCATGGGGATCGGGCTGAAGCACCGACCCTCCGGCGACGGCCTGGGGCGGACGGTGCAGGAGGTGATGCGCCGGGCAGCCTGCGAGGTGATCGTGGCCAAGGCGCCCATGCGGGAATGAGAGTGGGGATGGACTTCCGCTTCGGATCCACGAAGGGGAGGCTCCCATGGACCAGACGACCCTGCGGCGGGTGAAGCTGGTGTATCCCCCGGCGTTGATCGATGAGCCGCTGCTCTACCGGCTCATCCAGCGGTTCGGCCTGCTGGTCAACATCCGTCGGGCCCATGTGGAGGCCACCGAGGCCTGGCTGGTGGTCGATCTGGAGGGCCCGCCCGATCGCGTGGAGGAGGGGCTGGCCTGGATCCAGAAGCAGGGGGTGCTGGTGGAGCCGGTGGAGCCGCTGTGATCCGGGCCGTGGGACGGCGGAAGCATCGGGAGGAACAAACGCCATGCGCATCGTGATCCTGGGTTGCGGTCGTCTGGGGGCGTATCTGGCTCGTCAGTTCGCGCGGGAGGGCCATGCGGTGACGGTGATCGATCGGGAGCGGGAGGCCCTGGAAGCCCTGGGGCCGGACTTCCCGGGGGAGACGGTGGTCGGGATGGGCATCGACGCGGAGGTGCTGCGCCGGGCCGGGATCGAACAGGCGGATGTCTTCATCGCCGTCACCGGCTACGACAACACCAACATCATGGCCGCCGAGGTCGCCCGGGAGATCTTCGGCGTGCCCCGGGTGATCACCCGGCTGAACGATCCGCTGCGGGCGGAGATCTTCCAGGAGCTGGGGCTGAAGACCATCTCCCCCACCGCCCTGGCGGCGGAGGCCATCCGCAAGTGCCTGGAGGATTAGAGGATGTATCTCATCATCGTCGGCGGCGGCAAGGTCGGCTATTACCTGAGCAAGTCCCTGCTGGCGGAGGGGCACGAGGTGCTTCTGATCGAGAAGAACCCCCGCCGCGCGGCCTTCCTGATCGACGAGCTGGGGACGGACCACGTCTGGGTGGGGGACGGCTGCGATTCCAGCACCTTCGCCCAGGTGGGGATGAACCGGGCCGACGCGGTGATTGCGGTGACAGGGGACGACGAGGACAACCTGGTGGTGTGTTTGCTCGCCAAGCGCAAATTCAACGTCCCCCGGACCATCGCCCGCATCAACAACCCGCGCAACGCGGAGATCTTCGCCCGCCTGGGGATCGACGTGACGGTCTCCACCACAGAGGTCATCCAGGCCCAGATCGAGCGGGCCCTGCCCCTGCGCTCCCTGGTGCACCTGCTGGCCCTGCGCCGCGGGGGCATCCAGCTGGTGGAAGGGAAGGTCGCCCCCGGGGCGCCTGCCGACGGGCGGCCCATCCGGGAGCTGGGCATCCCGGCGGACGCCCTGGTGGTGATGGTGGTGCGCGGGGACCAGACCTTCATCCCCTCTGGGGACACCGTCCTGCAGGCCGAGGACGAGCTCCTCGCCGTGACCACCCCGCAGAGCGAGCCGATCCTGCGGCGCCTGTTGCTGGGCGCCTGAGCGCCGCGACGACCCCGTCCCCCCACATCCGCCGGACCGTCCCCGCCCGGGGCCGGGTTCGGGCGCCCGGCCCCACTTTCCTCCGTCGGAACCGGCCGGAGGCTCCGGGAGGCCTTCGGCCAAAAGTTGATTCCCTTATCCAGAAATTCGGCCGGAAAGAGGCTTTTCCTTGACAATTTCGATGATTGATCACATTATTATTAAGGCCCCTTCTTCAGGAACGGGCGATGGGGTGTGGTCCTCCTGAAGGAGCGGATTGATCCCTTAGGAGTCTGTGAAGCGGGAGGAGCATCGGATGCCATCCGCATGCGATCGACGGAAGGGATGGGCCCTCGATCGAAGGGTCGTGATGGGGGTGATGCTGGGCCTCCTGACCGGATGCGCCGCCCAGAGCCCCTCCATCCTGCGCCCGGTCTCCCCCAAAGGGCGCGCCGAGGCGGATCTGTTCGGCTTCATTTTGGCGATCACCGCCTTCGTCTTCATCGTGGTGGAAGCCCTGCTGCTCTACGCCGTCGTCCGCTTCCGGGCCCGGGATCCCCGGGCGATCCCCCCTCAGATCCATGGGAACCGCGCGCTGGAGGTCTCCTGGACCACGGTGACCGCCCTGGGGCTGGCGGTGATCTTCGCCATGACCTGGCGGACGATGGCGGCGACCTCCACGCCGCCGGCGGATGCGCTGCCGGTGAAGGTCATCGGCCACCAGTGGTGGTGGGAGTTTCAATATCCCACCCTGGGGATCACCACCGCCAATGAGCTGGTGATCCCGGTCGGCCAGCCCCTTCGGGTCACCGTCACCTCCGCCGACGTCATCCACAGCTTCTGGGTCCCCCAGCTGGGCGGCAAGATGGATGCCATCCCCGGCCGGGAGAACGTCCTGTGGCTGCAGGCCGATGCGGAGGGGACCTACTACGGGCAGTGCGCGGAGCTGTGCGGCGCCTCCCACGCCAACATGCGGCTGCGGGTGCATGCGGTCTCCCGGGAGGCCTTCGACCGATGGGTGGAAGCCCAGCGGGCGCCCGCGGCTTCTCCGACGGAGCCCCTGGCGCAGCAGGGCTATCAGGTCTTTATGAGCAAGGCCTGCGTGGGCTGCCACACCATCAACGGCACGCCCGCCCAGGGGAAGGTCGGGCCGAACCTCACCCACGTGGGCAGCCGGACGACGATCGCGGCGGGCCTTCTGGAGAACACTCCGGAGAACCTGGCCCGCTGGCTCGATAATCCCCCGGCCATCAAGCCGGGCTCGTTAATGCCCCGCCTGGGCCTGACCCCGCAGGAGATCCAGGCCCTGGTGGCGTATCTCTCGTCCCTGAAGTGATGAAGGAGGCGGCGATGGCCAGCTCGACGGTCGCGCTCCCCCGCGTGTATGCCGAACGCGGGTTGCTCTCGTGGTTGACCACAGTCGACCACAAGCGCATCGGCATCCTTTACATCCTGGGCGCCGGGTTCTTTGCCCTGATCGGCGGCCTGGAGGCCCTGCTCATCCGCACCCAGCTGGCGATCCCGAACCACCGGGTGCTGGTGGGGGAGGCTTACAACCAGGTCCTGACCATGCACGGCACGACCATGGTCTTCCTGGTGGTGATGCCGGTGCTGGCGGGCCTGGGGAACTATGTGGTCCCCCTGATGATCGGGGCCCGGGACATGGCCTACCCCCGCCTCAACGCCTTCGGCGTGTGGATGTTCCTGCTCGGCGGGATCTTCCTGAACCTGAGCTTCCTCCTGGGCGGGGCGCCGGACGCGGGGTGGTTCGGCTACGCGCCGCTGACGGCGAAAACCTTCTCCAAAGGCGCCGGCATCGACTTCTGGATCCTGGGCCTGCAGCTGTTGGGGATCTCCTCCATCACCTCCTCCATCAACTTTGTCTCTACCATCCTGCTGTTGCGGGCGCCCGGTCTCACTCTGAACCGGCTGCCGCTTTTCGCCTGGACCACGCTGGTGACCGCCTTCCTCATTCTCTTTGCGATGCCCAGCATCTCGGCGGCCCTGTTCCTCCTGTTCCTGGACCGCCATCTGGGGACCCATTTCTTCAACCCGGCGGCGGGCGGCGACCCGTTGCTGTGGCAGCACCTCTTCTGGTTCTTCGGCCACCCGGAGGTCTACATCATGATCCTGCCGGCCATGGGGATCGTCTCGGAGGTGCTGCCGGTTTTCTCCCGCAAGCCCATCTTCGGCTACACGGCGGTGGCCTACTCCAGCGTGGCCATCGGCTTCATCGGGTTCACCGTCTGGGCTCACCACATGTTCGCCGTGGGGCTGCCGGATGTGGTGAACGCCTTCTTCTCGGCCGCCAGCATGCTGGTGGCGGTGCCCACGGCCATCAAGGTCTTCAACTGGATCGCCACCATCTGGGGCGGGTCGGTGCGGTATCGGGCGCCCTTCCTCTTCGCCGCCGCCTTCGTCGCCCTCTTCGTCATCGGCGGGTTGAGCGGCCTGTTCCTGGCCTCGGTCCCGGTGGACTGGCAGGTGACGGACACCTATTTCGTGGTCGCCCACTTCCATTACACGCTCTTCGGCGGCTCCATGTTCGCCATCGTGGCCGGGATCTACTACTGGTTCCCCAAGATCACCGGCCGCTTCCTGGACGAGCGGCTGGGCCGCCTGCACTTCGCCCTGCAGTTCATCGGCTTCAACCTCACGTTCTTCCCGATGCATTTCCTGGGCCTGATGGGCATGCCCCGGCGGGTTTACACTTACGCGGCGGGCCTGGGCTGGGAGAGCCTGAACCTGCTGGCCACCATCGGCGCCTTCATCCTGGCCCTGGGCTTCGTGGTCTTCTTCGTCAACATCGCCCGCAGCCTGGTCGCCGGGGAGCGGGCCCCGGACGATCCGTGGGACGGCCACACCCTGGAGTGGCTGACTTCCTCGCCTCCGCCGCCCTATAACTTCGCCCGCGTCCCGGTGGTTCACAGCCGCCGGCCGGCCTGGGACCGCAAATACACCGGGAACCCCCATCCGCGTCCGGTGGCGGAGGCCCCGACGGCGCAGGCCCCCGGTGGGGATGGGCCCGAAGGGGATTCGGAGGCGGAGCTCATCCATCTGCCCGCGCCGAGCCTCTGGCCGCTGATCCTGGCGGCCGGGCTGACGGTCTTCGCCCTGGGGCTGGTGACCCACTGGATCTTCATCCCCCTGGGGCTCCTCCTGTTCGCCCTGGGGCTGGCCCGCTGGGTCCAGCAGCCCCTGTTCCCGGAAACCCACGAGGCCTCATCGTAAGGGCCCGGGGGTCCCGCGCCCTTTCCATCCGCAACGGCGGAGGAGTGAGAGATGGCCAGCCATCATCCGGCGGTCGGATCCGAGATCGCGGTGGACAGCCGCAAGCTGGGGGTCTGGGTCTTCCTGGCCTCCGAGGTGATCTTTTTCGCCTCCCTGATCGTCTCCTACCTGGTGCTGCACAACCGGGTCACCAGCGGTCCCACCGCCCATGAGGCCCTCACCCTGACCATCCCCACCATCAACACGATGATCCTGCTCACCAGCAGCGTGGCCATGGTGCTGGCCCTGGCCCACTTGCGGGACGGCAACCGGCGGGCCTCCATCGCCTGGCTGCTCACCACCGCCTGGCTGGGGATCTGCTTCCTGATCCTGAAGGCGGTGGAATACAGCCAGCATCTTCATGAAGGCCTCACCCCCAGCGTCAACGTCTTCGGCTCCGCCTACTACACGGTCACCGGCTTCCATGCCGCCCACGTGGCGGTGGGGGTGATCTGGATCCTGAGCGTGGCCCTGGGGCTGCGCCGCCGCCTCTCGCCGCAAAACGATGTCCTGGTGGAGACGGTGGGGCTTTACTGGCACTTCGTGGACCTGGTGTGGGTAGCGATCTTCATGGTGGTGTATCTGTTGCGCTGAGGGAAGCTTCCGCCACCCTGGACCGTCCGGGAGGGAAGATGGAGGCGAAAGCCCACAAGCATCCGAACTACGTCCTGGTGGGGATCGTCCTGATCCTCCTCACCATCCTGGAGGTGAGCGTCATCCGTCTGCCGGTGCCCCAGCTGCCCTTCCTGCTGGGGTTCGCCATCGCCAAGGGGCTCCTCATCCTGATGTATTTCATGCACCTGAAGTTCGACTCGCGGCTCTACGCGGTGCTCTTCGCCTATCCCTGGCCCCTGGCGCTTTTGCTGGTGGGGATGCTGATCTGGCTGTATTTCGGGTTCCGGGCGTAGGGGAGCAGATCGCGGAGTGCTCTGGATAGAGGCCTCTTCGGAGCCTGCGAAATATACCGGGGGGCGCCGTTGGGCGCCCCCCGGTTCTTTCCCTGCGGAAGTGAGGGGATCACTCCCCGCCGCCGGCCGGGGCCGGGCGCGCCGGTGCCACCCGCCAGCGGTTGAAAGCCTGCCAGCCCTCGTAGGCGATGAACGCCGCAGCGAGGAAGAGCAAGGCGGCCAGGATCAGCATGGTGATGGCCCCGATGATGGCCACGATGTTCCCCTTGGCCAGGGCCGCGTTCAGCGCCGGGATCTGGTTATAGAGGGTGACCAGGATAGCGGCCATGGTCGTCACATACATGAAGACCCCCGGCAGCCCCGCGTACCAGGCCGGCCGCCGCTCCGAGACCAGCCAGACGGTGACGATGAGCAGGGCCAGGCCGGCCATCAGCTGGTTGGCCGCGCCGAACAGCTGCCAGAGGTAGATCCAGGTCCCGGTGAGCACCAGGAAGGCCGCCAGCGCCATCGAGATCAGGCTGGCTACATGCATGTTCTTAAAGATCGGCTGGGTCTCTCCGACCCACTCCCCCAGGGTGACCCGCATTAGCCGGAAGACCAGCTGGACCACGGTGATGACGATGACCACGAAGGCCGCGAAGCCCAGGGCCTTGCCATACAGGAAGAATCCCTCGCCGAACAACTGGGAGAGCAGGATGCCCACGCCAGAGGCGAAGCGCTCCTGGGCGGTAGCCCCAGGGGCGTTCAGGGAGATTGCAATCAAGGAGAGCAACCCCAGGGTGTTCTCACCGAAGAGCATGGCCCCACCGCCCACCGGCAGGGCATCGGTCTCATACTCCAGCTGCCGGGCGGTGCCCACCGAGCCAAAGAGGGCGTGCCACCCGGAGATGGCGCCGCAGGCGATGGTCACGAATAGCATCGGCCACAGGGGTTGAATGCCGACGGCGGCGGGCTGGAATCCTCGCACCGCAGGGAGCTTGAAAGACACCGCCTGCGGGTTGGTGAAGAAACCCACGATGCCACCGATATAGCTCAGGAGGATGACCAGCGCGGTCACCCAGAAACCGAGGTAGTTAACGGGTTGGGCGAAGCGCCAAATGGGGAGGTTAGCTCCCAGATAACAGAACACGAAGGTGAAGAGCATCCAGAACACGAACGAGAGGCGAACCGGGCGATCCAAACCCAACAAACGGCCCGTCTTGGGGTCTGGGTTGGCCGTAGGATCAAAGTAGGTGTAGAGCGGTTTGCCGCCGACCAGGCTGTCGATGGCCGCATTGAAGCGGGCGAAGACCTGGCCCACCGGCCCCTGGATGGTCTTGACCTGATCCCCCTCCTTCACCTGCTGCAACCCGACCGGGCCGATCCCCATAGCCAGTAACGTGATGATTAAGGTGATAGCGGTGACCGTTACCAGATCCATCTTCCACCGATAGAGCATCTGCCCCATCAGGAGGCCCATCACCGCCAGGGCAATGATACCCAGGGGAACCGTTGGGTCCGTGAGAACGGCGGCGATCAGGTTCACGAAGGCTCCGGCGATCAGCAGCAGGTAGAAGAAGATGAACACGAAGAGGAGGGTGCGGGTGCGGGGGCTGATCAGGCGGTAAGCCACGGCGCTCAGGGAGTTCCCATCGTTGCGCACGGAGAGCATGATGGCGCTGTAGTCGCTGGCCCACCCGATGAAGGACACCCCCAGGATCAGCCAGAGGAGGGCGGGGAGCCAGCCCCACAGCCCGGCCGCCGTGATCGGCCCCACGATGGGCCCCGCCGCGGCGATGGACTTGAAGTGATAGCCGATCAGGATGTTGCGGCTGGTGGGGACGAAATCCACGCCGTCCATATACATGCGGGCTGGGGTCGCCCGCTTCGGGTCGGACTGGATGATCTCCCGGTCGACCCGCTTGGCGTAGAGGTTCCAGATGAGCAGCTGGACCAGGATGCCGATGATAATGACCCAGAAGGCGCTCATGGCGTTCCCTCCGGAATGGGATCTGAAGAGAGGTCCCCGCACAAATCCTGGCACGCGCCGGAGGGCGCGGCGTCCCGCAAGCGTCCGTTCGGCTTCCCCCGCTCTTCCCCTGTTGCACCTCCTTCCGCAGGATCGGGAACGCGCCGCCTGCTCTGAAAAACCGCAGGCGACAGCCGGGGTTCAGGCTGTCGCCTGCGGGGCGCTCAGATGCCGGGCGATGGCCGCCTCCGCCCCCGCGAGGTCCCCGCCCGCAAACACCTGGCCCTCCACGATCACGGCCGGGTAGCGGCGGGCACCGTAGCGCAGGGACTTCCACCACCCCTCCAGGGAGACGGCATCGATCACCTTCACCGCGATCCGATCGCAGTAGGTCGCCATCAGCCGGGCGATCCACGCCGCCAGATCGCGGTAAGCTTGCTGCAGATCTTCGGGGAGGCCGGAGGCCAGCTGCTCCGCATGCAGGGCCGAACCCACGCCGGCCTGCTGCCAGACCAGCTCGCAGTGGAGACAGTGGTAAAACGCCGTGGGCGCGTAGGCGATCACTTCCACCCGCAGGGGCCGCATCCAGGCCCTCCCTCCCAACTGTCCCGCTTCAGGCTCCTGCGCCCACCGAAACAATGATCGCCCATATTGTAATCGGGAGAAATCTTCATGTCAAGGACGGCAACGCCCACCTTCCGACACAATTTGTTCTATATATCACAATATTGTTGCGTATGGAACAGAGCGGGGAGGCCGATAGGGGGTGCGGAGGGCTGAGATGAATTCCGGCCTGCAGCCGGCCGCAAGGGCTTCTGATCTGCCCCTCCGTCTCTCGAGCTCGGAGGCCCAGGTCGCGGCGAAAGCCACAGGTCGCGGCTCCTACATTGGAATGGATGCCGAAATGAATTTCGGCTTACATAGGGGCTTCTACCCTGAACCCCTGTCTTCGATCCCACGGCAGGTCACGGCGAAAGCTGCTCTGACGTGGGGGGGTGGAATCGGCGGGATTCGCTCCTTTTGGGAGGCTGGACCCCCCTGAGAGGGAACGGCCGCCTCGCCCGGGCGAGGATGGGTTCCGAACTTGCTGGTCTCCCGGAGTGCGGCGATCCTTAAAGGCGCGCGTATGGATCCTGAGCGGATGGGGGAACAGGGATGCAGGAGCCCTCCAAGGCGGCGAAACCCGGCGATCTGGCCCTGCTCCTGGACGCCCGGGGGAAGCCGTTCCTGGTCCGACTGGAGCCGGGCGGACGCCTGCACACCCATCGGGGGGTGGTGGCTCATGAGGATTGCATCGGCCGGCCCTGGGGGAGCGTGGTGCGTTCCCACCGGGGGGAGCCCTTCTACCTGCTGGAGCCCTCCACGGAGGAGCTGATCCGTTACCTCCCCCGACAGACCCAGATCCTCTACCCCAAGGACATCGGCTACATCCTGCTGAAGCTGGCGGTCCGCCCCGGCCGTCTGGTTCTGGAGGCGGGCACCGGGAGCGGAGGGCTGACCCTGGCCCTGGCCCAGGCGGTCTGGCCCCTGGGCCGGGTGGTCACCTATGAGGTGCGCCCCGAGATGCAGGCCCTGGCCCGCCGCAACCTGGAGCGAGTGGGCCTGGCGGAGATGGTCACCTGGCGCCTGCGGGACATCGCAGAGGGCTTCGAGGAGACCGAGGCCGATGCCCTGTTCCTGGATCTGCCGGAGCCGTGGGCATATCTCCCCCAGGCGGCCGCCGCCCTGCGGAGCGGCGGCTTCTTCGGCGCGATCCTCCCCACCGCCAACCAGGTCATCCGCCTCCTGGAGGCCCTTCCGGCGCACGGCTTCGGCTTCATCGAGACGGTGGAGGTCCTCCTGCGCCCCTACCACGCCGTGGGCTGGCGTTTCCGCCCCGCCGACCGCATGGTCGCCCACACCGGCTTCCTGATCTTCGCCCGCCGCCTCCTGGAACCACCGGCTCCGGAGGAGGGCACGTTCCCCGCTGCTCCCGAAGAAGAGTCGCTGGAAATCCCCTCCGGTATCCAGCCGTAGGCCCAGGAGTCGATCCCCTGAGTCCCGTAAGACTCCCGACGGTTCTTCGTTGCTTCCCGAAAACGAGCGGAGGAGGCTCCATGATGGACTTCGAGTGCTCAATGGGAACACTGTGGGTGCTCTCTCCACATCCGGATGACGCCGTCCTCTCCTGCGGGGGGACCCTCTACCGGACGGCCCGGGCCGGCATACCGGTTCGGGTGATCACGGTCTTCGCCGGGGATCCCAGGGATCCCATCCCTCCCTTCGCCCAGGCGTTGCACACCCTGTGGGGCGGCGGGGAACAGGCCATGGCCATGCGGCGCGCGGAGGATCGGGAGGCGCTGGACATGCTCGGCGCCCAGGCCATTCACTGGGACCTCCCGGATGTCATCTATCGCCGGGACGCTCAGGGCCAGCCCCTCTGTCAGGGTCGAGAGGATCTCTTCCGCCCCATCCATCCGGACGAGGCGCTCTGGATCGAGCGGATCCGGGAGGCCCTGGACGCCCTCCCCTGGGAGGAGGGAGATCTCCTCCTGGCCCCTCTGGCCCTGGGCGGGCATGTGGATCACCGTCTGGTCCGGGCCGCTGTGGAAGGCCTTTCCCGGACTGGAATCCGGCTGGGGTTCTATGAGGATTTCCCCTACGCGGAGACCGAGCCCTTCGCCGACCTCCCCGGGTGGCAGCCATGCCGGGTGGCGCTGGGCGAGGAGGACCTCCGGATGAAAGCGGCGGCGATCCGCGCTTATCGTTCCCAGTGGCCCATCTTTTTCCTCAATGAGGAAGAAATCCTGGAACGGATCCGCGCCTATGCCCTTCGGGTCGGCGAGGGGACCCCGGCGGAGCGGTTCTGGTTCCCGCCCGCGTGAGACGGTGAGGGCTTGCGCCCGATCACCAGGGCCACCGTCCCCAGCATGAACGTGTGGGCAGCCTCCACGATCAGGCCGGCCTGGCGCATCGCCTCCGCCAGCTCCTCCAGGCGGAGGAAGCCCGCCACGGATTGGGGCAGGTACGTGTAGGCGGCGCGGTCTCCCGCCACCAGCGCCCCCAGCAGCGGGACCAGGCGGTGGAAGTAGAACCGGTAAAGCGGGGTCCACCAGCGCTCCGGCGGCCGCACGGCCTCCAGGCAGACGACCCGCCCGCCCGGGCGGACGACGCGGGCCTGCTCCCGGAAGGCGAGGTGGAGGTCGGCCACGTTGCGCATCACGAAGCCGGAGACCGCCGCATCGAAGCAATCATCCGGGAAGGGAAGGCGCAGCGCATCCCCGCCCACCCAGTGGATCCGCTGGCGCCCGGGTCGGGTCCGTCCCTGGCGCATCATCGGGAGGGTGAAATCGCAGCCCACCGCCAGCGCCTCCGGATGCTGCCGCAACACCTCGGCGGCCAGATCACCGGTCCCGGTCCCCACATCCAGCACCCGGGCGCGGCCGGACAGCGCGCAGGCCCGGATGGCTTCGCGGCGCCAGCGCAGATCCAGGCCGCCGGTCATCAGGCGGTTCATCAGGTCGTAGCGATGGGCGATGCGGGCGAACATCGCCCGGACCTGCTGGGGTCGATCCGTGGTCATCCAAGCGCCTCCTCAGGTTCATGATAAGCTGGAAAACGATGGAGATCGGATCCGGCTGCGCTTCGTGCGCGGAGGCTCGATGGCTCCCTTTGGTGTAGAGGAAATTCAAGGATGGCTGGATCTCTGGGCGCCGCGGCCCGGGGAAGGGCCCCTGCGACCGGGCGGAGAGCCCTTCGCTTTCGCCGGCGGCCCAATCGGCGTGTTGCTGGTCCATGGGTTCACCGGAGCCCCTCAGGAGATGCGCGGGCTGGGCCGATTTCTGGCCGAGAATGGGATGACCGTGCTGGGGATCCGGCTCCCCGGCCATGGGACCCGGCCGGAGGACCTGGAACGGGTGACGTGGCGGGACTGGGTGGAGGCGGTGGCGCGGGGGGCGGACCTCCTGCGGGAACGTTGCGCCCGGGTGTTTTTATGCGGCCTCTCCCTGGGCGGCCTCCTGGTCTTATATGAGGCCACCCGGCGTCCGCCCGACGGCCTCATCGTGATGGCCTCGCCCTATCGGATCCGGGACGTCCGTCTGCGTTTCCTCTGGCTGCTCAAGCGCCTGTTCCCATATGCCGGCAAGGGCCCTTCGGATCTCCGAGATCCGGAAGTCCAGAGGGAGCACGTCTCCTACTCCCGATATCCGCTCTCGGCCGTTGAGGAGCTGCTCCGGGTCCTCCGCGCGGCCACGTCCGGCCTGCCGCAGGTGCGTTGCCCGACGCTGCTCATTTACTCCTACGCGGACCGCACGGTCCCGCCGGATCAGGGATGGATGATCTACCACCGGCTGGGGAGCGCGGACAAGACCATCCACTGGTTGATCCGGAGCGGCCACGTGATCCCGGAGGATGTGGAGCGCGAGGAGGCCTTTGAGCAGATCGCCCGCTTCATCCGGCGGGTGGCCGGCGCGGAGCGCCTCCCCCGGGCTTGAGGAACCGGAGATCCCTATGCGGACGATGACCGTCGGCCTGATCGCGGACACCCACGTGCCGCAGCGCCTGCCCGCCCTGCCGCCACAGGTGGCGGAGGTTTTTCGGGGGGTGCATCTGATCCTGCACGCCGGGGATCTGAACCGCTGGCCGGTGCTGGAGGCGCTGGCCCGTCTGGCTCCGGTGGTCGCCGTCCGGGGGAACGCCGACCTGGGGCTGGCCCTGCCATGGCGGGAGGTGGTGGAGGTCAACGGCGTCCGCATCGGCCTGGTCCACGGCCATGGGGGGTGGGCGGTTTACCTGCGGAACAAGATCCGGGAATCCACCCTGGGCTTCGAGCCCCTCCGTTACCTGCGCTACGCCCGCTCCGCCTTCCCCGAGCCGGTCCATCTCATTGTCTCCGGGCACACCCATCGGCCCCACCTGGTTCGGGTGAACGGGGTCTGGCTGCTGAACCCGGGCCCGGTGGCGCCGGATTACTACGTCCAGCCGGGGCCGGCGGTGGGCCTCCTCCACGTGCGGCCCGGGGAGGCGCGCTATGAATGGATCGACCTGACCTCCGGGAACGCCCGGTCTTATGCGCTTCCCCTGGAGCCCTCCCCGGATGAGTTCGGGGCCTGAGGGGCGATCGATCCGCAGAGGCCGGCGGGTGTGTCCCAAAATCATAGGACAACTGCTCGCAGTTGTCCTACAAAGCGGCCAGGCCCGACAAAATTGGGACACACCCAGGCCGGCGGAGGCCGGCCCTGGATTTGACAGATCCGTCCTCTGCCGGTAAACTCTACGTTTGCGATCTCTGGAACACCGGAGCGGCCCTTCGGGGCCGCGGGAGGTGGTGTGGAATCCGGCAACGCCCTTCGGGAAGGGCAGACGGTGGTCCTCCGGATGAGGGGCTGCGCGCCTGTCCGCCCTGAGACCGCCAGAGGGATCAGGTTCTGAGGCGTCGGGGAGATCCCCGACGCGTTCGATGCGCCTCGATCGGAGCCTCAGGCGCTGCGTCCCGGCGCCCGACGCACCTCAACCCGGCCCCCGAATCCCGGGGAAACCTGAAGGAGGGAATGATCCTGATGATCCGGACAAGCGGCGAGAAGCGCTACGCGCATATCCCGGAGATCCTGGAGCCGCCGAACCTCATCGAGATCCAGCACCGCTCGTTCCAGTGGTTCATCGAGGAGGGCCTCAAGGAGCTCTTCGATGAGATCTCGCCCATCGAGAGCCTCAACGGCCAGATGCGCCTGTATTTCCCGGGCGACAACCCGGTGGCCCGCCAGCTCAAGCTGCGCTACTGGTTCGACGAGCCGAAATACAGCGAGCTGGAGTGCCTGGAGCGGGACCTCACCTACGGCCGCGGGATGTGGGTCCAGGTGGCCCTGATCGTGGCCGGGCGGGAGCCCATGGTGAAGGACGTGTTCTTCGGGGAGATCCCGTGGATGACCCGCAACGGGACGTTCATTTACAACGGCACCGAGCGGGTGGTGGTCTCCCAGCTGATCCGCTCCCCGGGGGTCTACTTCGATATGGAGGAGGACCCCTTCCTGGGCCGCCCTCTGGCCATGGCCAAGCTGATCCCGGACCGCGGGGTGTGGCTGGAGTTCGAGACGCGCCGGAACGATTTGATCATCCTCCGCTTCAACCGTCGCCGCACGGTGCCGGTCACCCTCTTCCTGCGAGCCCTGGCGGCGACCGACGATGGGATCAGCCGCGTCCTGACGGAGGGGACGGATGAGGAGCTGCTGGAGCTCTTCAAGGACGTGGACACCCATCCGGATCACCCCTACATCCTGAGCACCATCCGGCAGGAGGGCCGCCTGGAGCCCCGAGAGGGACGCACTCTGGCTCAGGAGGCCCTGATCGAGTTCTTCCGCCGGATGCGCCCGGGCGACCCGCCCACCCTGGAGAACGCCCAGTCCTTCGTGGTCTCTCAGCTTTTCGACCCGCACCGATACGATCTGCACCGGGTGGGCCGTTACAAGCTCAACCGCCGGCTGGATCTCTCCATCCCCATCTCCCATCGCACCATCACCAAGCAGGACATCATCGCCATCCTGAAGGAGATCATCCGCATCAACAACGGGCTGCGCCCGCCGGACGACATGGATCACCTGGGCAACCGCCGGGTGCGCACGGTCGGGGAGCTGATCCAGGCCAAGATGCGGGTGGGGCTGCGCCGGATGGAGCGGGTGATCCAGGAGCGGATGAGCATCGCGGACCCGGCCACGGTCACCCCGCTGCAGCTGATCAACATCCGTCCGGTGGTGGCCGCCCTGCGGGAGTTCTTCGGCTCCAGCCAGCTCTCCCAGTTCATGGATCAGACCAACCCCCTGGCGGAGCTCACCCACAAGCGCACCCTCTCCGCCCTCGGCCCCGGCGGGCTGCGGCGGGAGCGGGCGGGCTTTGAGGTCCGCGACGTCCATCTGAGCCACTACGGGCGGATCTGCCCCATCGAGACGCCCGAGGGGCCCAACATCGGCCTGATCGGCCGCCTGGCCATCTACAGCCGGGTGAACGAGTACGGCTTCATCGAAACCCCTTACCGGAAGGTGGTTCGGGTGGTCCCCAACCGGCCCGAGGCGCTGGTGGGGCGGATCCTGCGGGAGGATGTGGTGGATCCGGCCACCGGCCAGGTGATCGCCCCCGCCGGGACGGAGGTGGACGCCGCCCTGGCGAAGCGGATCGCCCGTCTCCCCCTCCAGGAGATCAAAGTCCGCCCCTTCGTGACCGGGGAGATCGTCTACCTCACGGCGGACGAGGAGGAGCGCTACGTCATCGCCCAGGCCAACGTGGAGCTGGACGAGAAGGGGCATTTCCTGCAGGCCCGCGTCCCCGTCCGCCATATGGGCAAATTCCTGATGGAGATCCCCGAGCGGGTGGATTACATGGACGTGGCGCCGCGGCAGATCGTGGGCGTCTCCGCCTCCCTGATCCCCTTCCTGGAGCACGATGACGCCAACCGGGCCCTGATGGGCTCCAACATGCAGCGCCAGGCGGTGCCCCTGCTGCGGCCGGAGGCGCCCATCGTGGCCACCGGGATGGAGCGGGTGGCCGCGCGGGACTCCGGGCACGTCCTCCTCTCCGAGGTCGACGGGGAGGTGGTCCAGGCCACCGCCGATGAGATCGTGATCCGGGGGACCAACCGGAAGCTGTATCGCTATCCGTTGCGGCGATTCCAGCGCTCCAATCAGAGCACCTGCATCCATCAGCGCCCGCTGGTCTTCAAGGGCCAGAAGGTGAAGAAGGGCCAGGTGATCGCCGACTCCAGCAGCACCGATCAGGGGATGCTGGCCCTGGGCCGCAACCTGGTGGTGGCCTTTCTCTCATGGGAGGGCCAGGTCTTCGAGGACGCCATCGTGATCAGCGAGCGCCTGGTCCGGGAGGATATTTACTCCTCGATCCACATCGAAAAGCATGAGGCGGAGGCCCGGGAGACCAAGCTGGGGCCGGAGGAGATCACCCGCGACATCCCCAACGTCGGCGAGGAGCAGCTGCGGGATCTGGACGAGAAGGGCATCGTCCGCATCGGCGCGGTGGTGGGCCCCGGCGACATCCTGGTGGGCAAGGTCACGCCCAAAGGGGAGCGGGAGATGACCCCCGAGGAGCGGCTGCTGCGGGCCATCTTCGGGGAGAAGGCCCACGATGTGAAGGACTCCTCCCTCCGCATGCCCCATGGGGAGCACGGCAAGGTGGTGGACGTGAAGGTCTTCTCCCGGGACGAATACCGGGAGCTCCCCGCCGGGGTGAACACGGTGGTGCGGGTCTCGGTGGCCCAGTGGCGCAAGATCACCGAGGGCGACAAGATGGCCGGCCGTCACGGCAACAAGGGCGTGATCTCTAAAGTGGTCCCCATCGAGGATATGCCTTTCCTGCCTGACGGCACGCCGGTGGACATCATCCTCAACCCCCTGGGGGTGCCCAGCCGGATGAACATCGGGCAGCTGCTGGAGACTCATCTGGGCTGGGCCGCCTCGCGCCTGGGCTTCCGGGCCATCACCCCGGTGTTCGACGGGGCCGACGAGCAGGAAATCGAGGCGGAGCTGGCCCGGGCCTGGATGATCGACACCGCCTGGGAGGACGCGCGCCGGCAGTGCTGGAGCTGGCTGCAAGCCCAGGGGTATAACCTCTCGGAGCTCCGCGACGACGACGAGGCGCGCCTCCTCTACCTCTCGGCGATCCTGGGCGCCCGCGGCTACGACGTGGATCGCCTGGCCACCGATGAGGTTTACGCCCGCCGCAGCTGCCTGCGGGAGTGGCTGCGCGACCGGGGCTACGATCCCGACGCCCTCCTGGTCTTCGAGGATGATCCCCGCCCGCCGGAGGAGCGCCGCAAAGCCGACGAGCGGGCCATCCTGGTGGGGCTGCGGCTGTGGATGGAGCGCCTGGGCGTGGACACCCGGGACATCCCCGATTCGGAGGTCCGCCGGCGGGCGACCGAGGTGATGCTCGAGACCGGCCAGCCGATGCCCATCCTGGGCAAGATGATCCTCTACGACGGCAAGACCGGGGAGCCCTTCGACCGGCCGGTGACGGTGGGCGTCATCTACATGATGAAGCTGGCCCACCTGGTGGAGGACAAGGTGCACGCCCGGTCCACCGGCCCCTACTCCCTGATCACCCAGCAGCCTCTGGGCGGCAAGGCGCAGTTCGGCGGGCAGCGCTTCGGCGAGATGGAGGTCTGGGCCCTGGAGGCCTACGGCGCGGCTTACACCCTCCAGGAGATGCTCACGGTGAAGTCCGACGACGTCCAGGGCCGCGTCAAGACCTACGAGGCCATCGTGAAGGGCCAGAAGATCGAGGAGCCCGGCCTGCCGGCCTCCTTCAAGGTCCTGGTCAAGGAGCTCCAGTCCCTGGCCGTGGCCGTGGAGGCCATCACCGACTCCGGCGAGGTCATCCGCTTCGGCCGGGAGGAGGAGAAGCCGAAGCTGCCCCGCCTGCCTCTGGGCCTGCTGGACCTGGCCCCCGAGGGGGATGGGGAAACCCCGGCGTGAGCCGGTGGCCCGGTCTCCACGCGTTCTTCGCGAGGAGGCGTTCCGACGCGGGACAGGCGACGATGGGCCTGTCCCGCGGTTTTTTATGGCCTCCGGATCATCGACCCCCGACGCCCGGACAGTCGGATCTCGCCGGAATCGGGACAGCGCGGGGTGAAAAGCCCGGCCTCTGAGCCGGAGGTATAGGTCGAAATTCATTTCGACCGCTATCCGTCCACAGGTATCCGGTCGATTTTTAAAGCCCATCCGCCGCTCCTATCGGGAGCGGCCCATCCGGGGTGGATGCCTCCGGGGCCGGCGTGGGCGGCCTGCGCGCTTTTTGGTTAAGATGTGGGAAGGAGAGGCGCATGCGCTGTCCCCGTGGGATCGCAGGAGGAAGGGGAGATGGCCCGACGGTTCACCAATCAGGAGATCGCGGAGATCTTCGAGCACATCGCCGACATGCTGGAGATCCAGGGGGAGATCCCTTACAAGGTGATGGCCTACCGGAGGGCGGCGGAGAACATCGCCGCCCTGGGACGGGACATCTACGATCTCTGGCAGGAAGGGGCGTTGCGCACCATCCCCGGCGTGGGCGAGGCCATCGAGGAGAAGATCGACCAGCTGCTCCGCACCGGCCGCCTCGAGCTCTACGAACGCCTGAAGGCGGAGATCCCTCCCGGCCTGCTGGAGATGCGTCAGATCCCCGACATGGGGCCCAAGCGCATCAAAGCGGTCTGGGAGAAGCTGGGGATCACCACGGTGGAGGAGCTGGAGCAGGCCGCCCGGGCGGGGAAGCTGCGGGATCTGCCCGGCTTCGGGGCCAAGCTGGAGAGCAAGATCCTCGCCGGCATCGAGGCGGTCAGGCGTCGCAAGATCGCCGGGCGGGTGCCCCTGGGCGCCGCCTGGCCCCTGGCCCAGGAGATCCTCCGGGCCCTCCACGAGGTCCCGGGGGTGCAGCGCCTGGCGGCCGCTGGTTCCTTCCGCCGCATGAAGGAGACCATCGGCGACCTGGACTTCCTGGTCGCGGCGGAGGACCCCGAGGCGGTGATGGAGCGCTTCACCACGTTGCCCATCGTGGAGACGGTGCTCCTCAAAGGCTCCACCAAATCCAGTGTCCGCCTGCGGAACGGGCTGCAAGCCGATCTGCGGGTGATCGAGGCGGCCCGCTGGGGCACGGCGCTGCAGTATTTCACGGGGAGCCAGCAGCACAACATCCAGCTGCGGGAGCACGCGCTCCGGCGGGGCTACAGCCTCAGCGAATACGCCCTCACCCGGGTGGAGAGCGGGGAGGAGATCCTCTGCGCCGCCGAGGAGGAAGTCTACGAGCGCCTGGGCCTCGCCTACATCCCGCCGGAGCTGCGGGAGGGCCGGGGGGAGATCGAGGCCGCCCTGGAGGGCCGCCTCCCCCGCCTGGTGACGGTCGAGGACCTGCAGGGGGATCTGCAGGTGCACAGCACCTGGAGCGATGGGCAGGCTTCCATCCGCGATATGGCCCGGGCGGCGAAGGCGAAGGGCTACCGCTACATGCTGCTCACGGATCACTCCCAGAGCCTGGGGGTGGCCCGGGGGTTGACCCCGGAGCGGTTGCGGGAGCAGCGTCGGGAGGTGGAGTCGGTCAACGCCGAGCTGGGGGACGGCTTCCGCATCCTCCACGGGGCTGAGGTGGAGATCCGGGCCGACGGCAGCCTGGACTACCCGGACGAGGTGCTCGCCTCCCTGGACCTGGTGGTGGCCTCCGTCCACACCGGCCTGCGGCAGGACCGGGAGCGGGTGACCGCCCGTTTCCTGGCGGCGATCCGCCATCCCCACGTGCACATCATCGCCCATCCCACCGGCCGGCTGCTGGGGGAGCGGGAGGGGGCGGACGCGGATTGGGAGGCCATCCTGCGGGCAGCGGCGGAGACGGGGACCCTGCTGGAGATCAACGCCAACCCCGCCCGATTGGATCTGCCGGACGCGCTGGCGCGGCGGGCCCTGGAGCTGGGCTGTTATCTGGTCATCAGCACAGATGCCCACAGCCCGGGGGAGCTGGACCTGATCCACTTCGGCGTGGCGGTGGCCCGGCGGGCCTGGGCTACGCCGGATCGCATCGCCAACACCTGGCCCCTGGAGCGGCTGCTGCGCTGGGCCCATGAGAAACCCGGGCGGGTGCGACGGAGGTCCTGAGCCCCCCGCCTCTTTCCTCATTCCGGCCCTTCGCGAACAGCGCCCAGGATTTTCAGGATCCCCGGGGTGAGGTCCAGGAGGGAGGTCGCCTCCCGGAAGACGGCGGCCCCAGGCCCGGCGACAAGGAGGGGGACCGGGTTCTCGGTATGCAGCCGTGTGGTCAGGTCTTCCATGTTGCCGTGATCGCTGGTCACGATGAGGGTGGCCTCGGGCGGCCGGCCGGCGAGCAACGCGCTCAGGAAACGATCCAGCACCTCGAGAACCGGCTCGGGGGGCAGGTGCCGGTGGCCCACGAGATCCGTGAGGAAGCTTTCGAAGAGCACGAGATCCGCCTCCCCGAGCAGGCTCAGCAGGCGGCGCGCCGCCTCCTCCGGCTCGACGGGCGGAAGCTCCGGGAACGGACGGCGATGGCGGCGCGCCCATTCCCCGGCGAAGGTATGGGTGATGTCCCAGAGCAGCGCCCGCCCTGCCATCAGGTCCTCGAAGGTCCGGAAAGGGAGGCCCGCCAGCCGGTTCATCCAGGTGGTCACGGAGGGCCGGAGCCGCCGCTGGGCGACCAGCTCCCAGTAGAGCTCGGAGTAGGCGTTGGCGAAGGTGGGGCGGAAACCGGCGGCGCGCGCCCGGACGAACAGGCTGTGCTCCTTCAGCATCGCGATGAGATCAGAAGAAGGGTAGCCGGTCCGGTGCCCGCCGATGCGGGCCGGGGCGTTCAGGCCGGTGAAGAGGGCGGTCTGCCCGGTGGCGCTCTGGGGGAGCCCCGGCACGCCCAGGGTGGCATCCAGCTCGCGGCACAGGAGGTCTCCGTCCTCCCCTGCGCAGCCGCGCACCAGCGCCCGGCCCAGCCGGGCGCGCAGCCGGGGCAGGCCCGGGTCGAAAAGGGGATTCCGACCGTCCGCCTCCCCCAGCCCCACGCCGTCCAGGAAAACCAGCACCACGGATCCCATCTTCGCCGACCCCGATCATCGGGGGTCCGGGGGAGGGTCCCCCGCCGCCCCGGCCCTTCCCCCGTTGCGCCTTACATCTTGTAGCCGATGCGGCGCAGGAACTCCTTGCGGTGGGCCACGTCGGCCTCCGTCTCGATCCCGCGGGTGGCCACCCCATCGATCACTCCCAGGATCCCGCGGCCCTGTTCGGTCTCGGCGACGATGACCTGCATGGGGTTGGCGGAGGCGGCGTAGATGTGACAGACCTCGGGGACCATCTTGATGGCGTTGAGGACGTTGATGGGGTAGTAGCCCTTGCCCAGCACCACGATGAAGAAGTGTCCGGCGCCGACAGCCAGGGCGTTCTTCTTGGCGATCTCCACCAGCTCCGGATCGGTCCCGCTGGCGCGGACGAGGGCCGGCCCGGAGGACTCGCAGAAAGCCAGGCCGAACCGGATCCCCGGGACGGTGTTGACCAGGGCCTCGTGGATGTCCTCCACGGTCTTGATGAAGTGGCTCTGGCCCAGGATGACGTTGAGCTCCTCCGGCTTCTCGATGGGCACCACCTTGAGCTCGAGCGCCATGGGGCACCTCCTGCGCGATGGGATGAGATCCTGAGTTTCCCGCCTTCAGGGCGCCGGGGCGGGCCTTTCCGGTCACCCCGCCGCGCGGTCGCGCGCGATCCGGATTCGGTGAAGGGGCACCTCCCGGGCCCCGAAGCGGAATTTATAGGGCTCGTCGCCCCGCAGGAAATCGAAGACCCGCTTGCCCTGCTCGATGGCCTGGCGGATCAGGTAGGCCAGCAGGACCACGCCCGGGCTCAGCGCGGCGTAACGAGGGTTGAGCCCGGCATTATACAGCCATATCCGATCCCGATCCTCGAAGTCCAGGTAAGTGGCGGCCTTCTCCCCCTCGATCTCCAGAAACGAGAGACGGGCCCAGCCCTCCCGTAGCCCCTGACGGATCACCCGGCGGAAGAACGCCCGCATCCGTTCGTGCAGGAAGGCGGCTTTCTCCGGGTTGCTCGCCGCCATCAGCTCCAGGAACGCCTCGATGGCGCCGTCCGCTTCCGGGCCGTCCTCCCGCAGGAGATACCAGCGAACGTTCCCCACGGCCTCCAGGCGGCGGATCTTGCGCCGCAGCTCATGGCGGTCCTTGCGATCCAGCATCTGCAGGTAGGCGTCCCAGGTCGGAGGCAACGGGAGCATCGGGCAGATGGTCAGCCGCTCGATGTGGACCGTCAGGCCATGGGCGGCAGCGGCTCCGGGCCACAGGGGGAAGAGGGTCGAATCCTCCCGAATGTTCCAGAGGAGGAGGGTGTCCCATCCGGGTGCCTCCGGCCGGGTCAACCAGGCCAGGAGAGCGTGGATCACCGTTTCCTCCCACCCGGGCTCCACCAGCGGGTCCAGGTAATCGGTGACCTCCTCGCCGAAGGTCTCCAGGATCCACCGGCCGTCCCGAGCGATCCGTCGCAGCGGGATCAGGCCTACCAGCCGGCCTTCCGCTTCGAACGTGACCAGGTATAGCTCCCCCTCCCCGAAGTGATCCCACCAGGTCCGCAGCCAGGTCGGGCGCATGAAAGGGGAAGCCCCGGGCGATCGCCCGAGCAGATCCTGCCACGGATGGGCCAGCTCCTCGAAGGCTGCGATGTCGTGGAAGATGCACATTTGCATGCGTTTCTCACTCCGCGTCCCGAAGGTCGACGAGGTCCCGGGCGAAGATGCTCCAGGGCTCCGTCCCCGTCAGGTGCGCCCGGACCAGGGCGTAGAAGCTGCGGGGGGGTCCGCCGGGCTCCTGCTCGCGGACGAAGTCCACCACCAGGTAGCCGAGGGCGAAGGCGGTCTCGAAGAGCTCCCGGGTGTGGAAGCGCCAGGCGCGGGCCAGGCCGGGATCCTGACGCTTGACTTCCTGGAATCGGTGAGGGATCTCCACCAGCCAGAAGGCGACGTCGGGGGTCTGGAAGGTCTCCGGGGGGATGGGGAGCCCGCGATCATCGAAGCGACACGGGTTGACCAGGACCGCGCCGGCTTGCTCGAAGAGGGCCCGCGAGAGGGCGTAGTGGCCCTGGCGGAGCCGGGTGGCCACCCGCCGGCTGGCGATATACCAGTCCACCTGGAAGCGGTCTGTGGGCAGGCCCCGGTTCAGGGCATCATGCAGCTCGCCGTAGACGTTGCGCAGGTAGGTGTTGCACACCGCGCCCAGCTTGGCGATGTTGAAGTAGGCGTTGCGGCTCTCCAGGGGATCATAGGTCCAGGTGATCAGGCGGAGGCCCTGGTTGCGGACTGCTTCTCGCTGCGCCAGCTTGAGCTGGTAGCCGACGCCTTTGTCCTGCCATTCGGGGAGCACCCCCAGCTGATGCGAGCAGTGCTTGAGCTTGACAGCGGCGGGGGCCTCCCGGCCGCGACGCTCGTCGGTCCCCAGGAAGCCGAAGACGAAGCCCACCAGCTGCCCCCCGGCGAAGGCGCCCAGGAGCACCCCGCCGTTGTGCGCGGCCGTGATCAGCACGTGGGCGGGCACCACGTCCAGATCCTCTGAGCCCCAGATCCGGCGCTGGAGCTCGATGCAGGCCTCGATCTCCTCCAGCGTGCGCAGCGGTCGGATCTCGATCTCCATCCGATCGCCCCTCCGTCGGGCAGCGAAGCGCGATTACCTCATTCCAGATTGTAACACGCAGGAGTTTGGGGTCGGGACGGATGCGGAAGGATCAGTCCGGGAGGACGGAGAGCCAGAGGGCCAGCCCCTCCATCTCCTCCCGGGAGGCCGGCGCGGTCCCTTCGGCGCGCTCCGAGGGCCACAGGAGCGGGCCTCCGCAGAAGGGGCAGAGGGGGGAGATCCCGCTCTCGACGAAACCGGGGGCTTCCTCCGTGGCTCCCACGACCCATTCCTCCGGGCGCGTCCGGCGCACCCGCATCCCTTCGTGGGCCCGGCAAGCGATCCGTTCGCAGAACAGCACGGTCTCTTCGGACATCGACATGGGCTCCTCGCTTCACAGCGTCGGGCGATCCATGGCCATAAGAGGCGCAGCGGCGCTGCGCTCCTCCATTGTCCCGCGGATCGCCGCCGCTGTCGAACCCGGGGGAGCGGCCGGGGTCGGGGTCTTGACGCCTCGCGTGGGGAGCGTTAAGATGAAAGCGGCGATTAGAACAAATGTTCTAAAGGAGGTCTCCATGGCCTGGCATCGGTGGGTGAGCGTTCTGCCGGAGCGCCAGGGTCTTTCGCCGGGTCGTGAGGAGGCGGGGAAGGCGGCGGCTCCGGAAGGGATGGAAGAGCCGATGGGGATCGGGCTGGGGGTGCCGCTCGTGGTCGGGCTGATGATGGCCGGGGGCTGGCTGGCCCTGGAGTGGTTCAACTACTCCGCCTCCCAGTATGCCCTTACGGTCTTCTTCGGGAACCTGATGGCCGATGGGTTGTCCTGGGCGGTGTTGCTGGCGCTGGGGCTGTGGCTGGTGGATCTCTCGGGCCTGCTCTACCTCTCGCTCCCCAGCGAGCGGGAGAAGCCGGGGTTCTGGTATGTGCTGGTGGCCTGGTTGCTCGCCTCGGGGGCCAACGCCCTCCTGAAGTGGTGGGCGGTGACCCTGGCCCTGATGGCCTCGCCCTTGGCCCAGCCCGGCGCGGGAGGGACGTCCCGCGTGGCCTCCCTCTTTCAGTCCGTGGGGCCCTACATCCCGACGGCCATCGCCTTCCTGGTCTGGACCGGTCGGGTGCTGCTGGTCAGCACGATGATGGGCCTCCTGTTGCCCGTGCTGCGCCAGCTCGGCCTCCGCTTGCAGACCTGGGCGGAGCAGGAAACGAGCCAGGCGGCCGGGGAGGCGGCCTCGACGGCCAGCATGGGGCCGCGCCTGGTGGAGTCCGGTCCGCGAGCGCGGCACGAGTGGAGCTCCCGAATGAAGCATCCGTGAGGGGAGCGCGCGGATGCTGGCGATTCGGGCGCAGCGTTGGGTGAGCCAGGGGCTGCCGCTGGGGGTGGCGATCCTGGCGGCTTCTTTGCTGCTGCCCCTCGCCGGGGTGGTGGCCCTTTCGCTCCATCCCGAGGAGACCGCCGCCGTCCTGGAGCGCGCCGCGCGGGCTCCTGCCCCGGCTCCGGAGGCCCCGGAGGGCCTGGCGCCCCTCTTCACGCCGGAGGTGCAGCGCTGGTCGGATCGCATCCGGGTTTGGGCCCGGGCTTACGGTCTGGATCCCAATCTGGTGGCCACGGTGATGCAGATCGAGTCCTGTGGGGATCCGCAGGCCCGCTCCCGCAGCGGGGCCCTGGGCCTCTTCCAGGTGATGCCCTTCCACTTCGGGGTCGGGGAGGACCCCCTGGATCCGGAGACCAATGCCCGGGCCGGCCTCGCCTACCTGGCGGAGGCGTTGCGAAAGGCCAATGGGGATGTGGCCCAGGCCCTGGCTGGCTACAACGGGGGGCATTCGGTGATCGGCCAGCCGGGGCGATGGAGCGCGGAGACCCGCCGCTACGTTTACTGGGGCCTCGGCATCTATGAGGACGCCCGCCGGGGTCAGGCCCAGAGCGCCCGGCTCCAGGAGTGGCTGGAGGCCGGCGGGCGCAGCCTGTGCGAACAGGCTGCCCAACGCCCCCTTCGATGAGCTCCTCCCCGGGGAAGCGAGGGAAGCGGGCCGCTCGCCCTCCGATTCCGCCCGGATTCTTCCCGGCGAACCGGCTTCCGCATATAGTTAAAGGCGGAACAGTTCGCGAATGAGCGGCCTCGAGATCCATAGGCATCGCCGCGGAGAGGGACGGGCAGGAGGTGAGGAGG